>CAVGEY010000049.1:0-2362 GCA_963628435.1 bacterium | reverse complement strand
TTTTCGCGCTCGTGATATTGTTTAAGTCAAACATCCAAACCAAAACGCCGATGGCGTTTTGCTTACAAAAATGTCGGCAAAAACCGCCATTTTCGCGCACGATTTTCTGTTCAAAGGCACATTTTGGAAAAAGCGTGTAGGGGGCGACGTCCTCGACGCCCCGTTCCTTTGGGCTTTTCGCTGTCTGTAAGTCAGGCGGCTACCGAAGGCGAAAACCGCAGGTTTTCGGTATATATTCAAGCCAAATCGCTTTGGCGATTCGGGTTTGCGAGCCCGATAAGTGTGTCGAGAATCTGCGGATAGGTCATGCCGCATGCCATAAACAGCTTCGGATACATGCTGATCGAGGTGAAACCGGGCAGGGTGTTGATTTCGTTGAAGATGATCTCGTTTTCGTCGGTGACAAAGAAATCGACACGCGAGAGACCGCGGCATCCGATTGCGCGGTAGACGATAAGCGCCGATGCTCTCACACGGGCGGCGACATCTTCGTCAAGACGCGCCGGAATGAAATATGAGGCGGTGTCGGCATGATATTTCGTCTCGTAATCATAGAAATCGGCACCGGGATCGATTTCGCCGCAGACAGATGCGCGCGGCGAGTCATTGCCCATGACAGCGACCTCAATCTCTCTGCCTTTGATGAATTTTTCGATAAGCACCTTCGAATTGTCGGTGCGTGCCGCCAGCTTCAGCGCCGCTTCCAGCTTTTCCGGCGATGTTACCTTGCTGACTCCGACCGATGAGCCGGCCGATGAGGGTTTTACGAACACGGGATAGGACAGCTTTGCCCCGACTTTCGCGAGAATTTTGCCGATGTCCCGCTCGATTTCCTCTCCGGATACGACTATGCAGTCTGCCTGCTTCACTTCGGTCTGCGAAATTACCGCTTTTGTCGTCGCTTTGTCCATTGCCGCCGCCGATGCCTTGCATCCCGAGCCGACAAAGGGTATGCCCGACAGTTCGAGCAGTCCCTGAAGGCTGCCGTCTTCGGCATATTCGCCGTGAACTGCGGGGAAAATGACGTCAATCGGATATTTCTTGCCGTCCGATTCGCGTACAATCGCGCCGACTCCTCTTGACGGGAGAACAGATGCGCGGGTGAGATGCTCTTCGTCGCGGCACCAGCTGTTGTCGGGGAGAAGGTCGGGATCGCCGTCATAGAGATACCATACCCCCTCTTTTGTGATTCCGAGCATCTTCACATCGTATTTTTCACGGTCGAGATTCGAGATAATCGAATGTGCGGTGGAGAGTGACACCTCGTATTCGGAGGACATACCGCCGAATATCACGCAAAGATTTGTTTTCATTGAAAAAGTCCTTTCGGTAATTGAAAATCGTATAAAATTATCCGCAAATTCCGCGAAAATACGGGTATTTCCGCGAAAAAGCGGTTAAAATGCTCTTTTTAGGAGGGCGACACGGTCGTTGCCCGAATAATCTTTGAAAACCTTGCACCCAAAGCCGTTTTCGGCGGCAATCGATTTTATGCCGTCAGCCTCGTCATAGCCGATTTCGAATATAAATGAGCCTCCGTCTTTGAGATTTTCGGCAAAGCCGCCCACAATGCGGCGATAGAAAATCAGTCCGTCGGCACCGCCGTCAAGCGCGGCGCGCGGTTCGGCGGCAAGCTCTTCGCTTTCATCGACAACCGCCGTCTTTATGTAGGGCGGATTCGAGATTATCAGCGAGAATTTTTCATCCCCGAGCGGATTTTCGGTCAGAATGTCGCATTTTCTGAGCTCGGCGCGATCTGAAAATCCGAAAATTCCGGCGTTTTCGGCGGCGGCGGCGAGCGCTCCTCCCGATATGTCGACAAGCAGAGCGCGGCGGCAGTCGGGCCGTTCATCGAGAACCGACAGCCCTATACAGCCGCATCCGGTGCAGAGGTCGGCGATTTTTCCGTCTTTTTCGAGAATGTCGGCCGCGAGTTCGACGACACGTTCGGTGTCGGGGCGGGGAATAAGGCAGTCGCGGTTTATTTTGAAATAGCGGCGGTAGAAATACCACTCGCCGATGATGTAGGCGAGCATCTCGCCGCCCCGAACTCTGTCCAGCATATTTTCAAGCTCGGCGGCGTTTTCGGCGTGTTCGGCGGCGATTCTCCGCTCGTAATCGGTGATTTCGGCCATCGTGAGCCACCCCCTCAAAAAAAGTTCAAACCCAAAATGCCAAAGGCATTTTGGCTTGGATATTTGCCTTAAGGTCTTACGATCTTAATTCGGCAAAGCCGAATACGGCAAATATCCGCACGGGATAAAGGTAATGTGCAATTTGCAATGTGCAATGTGCAATTTGCAATTAGCAATGTGCAATGTGCAAACCCAAATTGCCTTTGGCAATTTGGCTTAGATATTTG
>CAVGEY010000048.1:0-2426 GCA_963628435.1 bacterium | reverse complement strand
GGCAAATATCTAAGCCAAATCGGCAACGCCGATTTGGGTTTGCACATTGCACATTGCACATTGCTAATTCACTATATCTAAGCCAGAATCTACGATTTTGGGTTTTTGCCGTTTATGTCGAGATCGGTCAGGATATACTCTCCGCCCTTCTCGAAGGTGATGCGGACATATCTCGCCGATACAGCCGCCGGAAAATCATGCTGCGCGCTCTCTTTCTCGCCCGACACGCTGTCCGCCGCCGTGAAATTCACGCCGTCGGCGCTGACTTCGACCTTCCAGCTCTTCGGAATTTTCTTCGAGAAATAGAGCCTGTATGACGACAGCTCACATACCGCGCCGAGATCGACGGTTACCGCCGCTCCGCTTTCGGTAAACGACCAGCCGCAGTCGTCCGCCTGACTTCCGTCAACGACTTTTGACGCGTTCTCCGCGTTCTCGGTTGCCGATGCCGTTACACCTTCGAGCCGCGCGAGATTGACATTCAGCCCGTTTGCCAGCCCGTAAAGGGTGAAATATTCATCGGCACGGACAAATTCGACTTTGCCCTCTCCGTATTTCTTGTTAAGATCGTTATACAGACGGTTGATGTCGGATACCGACAGACTCCATACCGAAATCTGACATGAGATAAAGAGCGGCGAATCTTTTTTCCATCTGCCGATTGCGTTTACGACATTGCCGTAAAGGGCGTTGTAGTCGCTCTCGTAGCAGGGTGTCAGCTGTGTGATGTATTTGCCGTTCGTAACTCCGTCAAGCGTAACCTTGCTCTCGCCCCACTGCTGAACGGTCAGCCCGTAAAGATAAGGCGCGTTCGCCGTGTAAACCTCTCTCTGATCGTCGAACAGCTTGTCCCAGACCGTGATGACACGCAGTCCCGAACGGACAAGATAGCGTTCGGTCAGCGACACATAGCTTGCCAGCTTGTCGTTGTCCTTCATGTATTCGCGCGCGGGGGCGCCGTTCTCCTCAAGCGTGTTGGTCGGCATGGTGTAGCCCATACCCGACGGGCCGCAGACGAAATAATCGTTCGCTTTCGCCGAATTATAGTAGTAGTTCATCATTTGGGGCGCGAGATCGACAAGCGCGGGGCTTATCGTCCAGTTTATCGCGACTTTGCCGCGCGAATTTTTGGAATTGTCCCAGATTTTGCGCATGGCGCGCTCGCAGTACTGCACATTGTCGCCGTCGGATACATAGACCGCGACATAGATTTTGTTTTCGACGGTCGGCGTAACCGCGTCATAGACGGGGAATTCGATGTCTGCGTCAAGCGATGCCCAGACGGTCGCGTTGCAGAAGAGATCGGCGGGGATCGTCGAAATTCCCATCGAGGATGCGGTCGTGATGCCGCTGCGCTCGGTCGAGTAGAATCCGAGGCATGCCGATTTTCCCGGCTCCATGTCGCCGAGGAATTTTTTGTAGAGCGACTGCTCTTTTCTTGCCGTGCAGTCGAGCCAGACTATCGCCGAGCCTGTCGCCGCGGCGAGATCGCGCATGTGATAGCCGTCGCCCGGACGTTCGGTGAAGAGCAGACGGTGCGAGCAGTCGGCCCAGACGCTGTCATAGAGATACTGATAGATGTCGAGCGCCGATTTGTAGCTGAAATCGGTGATGTCGGCGACAATTTCGGGGGCGATTTCGTAGAGGGCGAGCTTGTCGTAGAGATCTTTCGTCATCGGAAGCGCGTTTTTCGTGTTCGCTATCGAGCAGGCGAGATTGACGTAATGTTCGGATTTTCCGCTCGAATAGAGGACAACGCCCGAATATTCCGAGAGATATTTTTCGCAGAGCTGATATTTTTTCTTGCCGCTGCATACGCGGTATTTGACACCGAATGTCTTTGCCCATGTTTCGCCGCCCTCGTCAGCGCCCTCGTCGATTATGAGTATGCGCGCCTCGGTGCGGTTGACGATGCCCTGAAGGGTGCTGAATGTGACCTGTTCGTCAAACGACAGTTCGGACGAACGCAGGGCGTCCATCTTGTCGGTCGGCGGATCGAATTTCGGAATTATGCGGTCATCGCTCCATTTCATGCCTTTTACCTCCGGTTCATCGGGTTCTTCGGGTTCCTCTGTCGTGATCTGCGCGCTTACGGCGGCGGTCGTTTCGGCTCCCGATCCGCCCGAACATGAGATGAGCGGAAGCACCGAGAGAGACGCGAGAATCGCCGCGCCGATGCGGATAAATGCCGTTCCCGATTTTTTCATTTTACAACAGTACCTTTCCGAATTATTTTTTTATGGATTTTCCGTGTTTTTGCAGTACCTATATCCCATTTTTTCCGTGTCTGTATCCCAAGCGGTAGTTTCGTTTTCGGCTCTGCCGAATTTTCCGTGTCTTTATCTCAAGCGGTATTTTTCGTTTTCGGCGTTGCCGAAATGAACTCCGGTGGAGTTCAAGAAAAATACTGAAGGCGAAAACCGCAG
>CAVGEY010000047.1:0-2910 GCA_963628435.1 bacterium | reverse complement strand
TTCGTTTTACTATAAGTCAAGCGGATATTTGACGGTTTCGGAACGAAATGAATGTCGTAAGACATTCAAGTCAAATATCTAAGCCAAATCGCTTTCGGCGATTTGGGTTTGCTTGCGCATTCTTTTCGCGCCATTGATAAAGTTCACGCGTGTTCCTTACAACGCATAATTGTTAGGGTAGTTGTAATCTATATCCCGTGCGATATTTTCCTTGAACTCCTATGGAGTTCGAGAAAAATACTTAAACCCAATCGCTTTCGGCGATTCGGGTTCGCAAATTGCAAATTGTCTTATTGCTTTCTCGTGAGAGTTGCCGCGTGTGCGGCAATCGCATCGGCGGCGGCGATCATGTCCGATTCGGTGTTGCCGCCGCAGAGAGAAATCCGCACGGTCGAGTCGGCATCGTCGCGCGACAGCCCGAACGATTCGAGTACGCCGCCCTTTTTCGCTTTGTGCGATGAGCAGGCAGAGCCGTTCGATATGCAGATGCCGTCGCCCGACAGCGCGCGCACCAGCGTTTCCGAGCGCACGCCCGAAACTGTCAGACTGATTATATGATCGGAGAAATTTTCGGGTTTGTTTATCCTCGCCGAAATCGGAACAGCCGAATTTTCGCAGAGCGAATTCAGCCGATTTTCGAAAATTTCACGAAGTTTCCGGTATTTTCCGATGTTTTCATCGAGATTTGCCTTTTCGTAGGCGGCGGCGGCACCCATCGCCGCGATTCCGATGACATTTTCGGTGCCCGAACGCAGTCCGCCCTCCTGACCGCCTCCGTAAACGAGCGGCGAAAGCCGCTTCGATATGAGCAGGGCGTTTGACACGAGCATTCCGCCGATTCCTTTCGGCGCGCCGATTTTGTGGCCGCTCACCGTTACGATGTCGGCACCCGAGCGGATAAAATCGGTTTTCGTTTTGAGAAATCCCTGCACCGCGTCGGTGTGGCAGACGGCGGTCGGAACTTTCTTTTTGACCGCCGCGAAGATTTTTTTGATGTCGTAGAGCGCGCCCGTTTCGTTGTTGACGGTCATAACCGACACCAGCAGGGTGTTCGGCGTGAGCGCGCCGTCAAGTTCGGAAAGGTCAATCACGCCGCCTTTTGTAGAAAGATAAACCGCTTCGCAGAGTCCCGAACGAACGGCTGCCGAAATCGATTCGAGCATCGCGGGATGTTCGCTGTCGGTGGTGATTATCCGCGGCGTTTCCCTGAATTTTTTTGCGTGCAGCAGACCGAAAACGGTCATATTGTCGGCTTCCGAGCCGCAGGATGTGAAGATAAAGCGGTAGGCATCGCGCGCGCCCGCTCCCATCGGCAGGGAGCCGTCGACACGCCTTGAAACCGGCAGCGAAAAGGCATCGCAGACCGCGTTTCTGCCCTCTTTTACAAGTGCCGCCGCCTCGATTCCCGCCGCGTGTACCGATGACGGGTTGCCGAATTTTTCGGCGGCTTCGGCGATTTTGGCGAGAGCCGCCGCCGAAAGCGCGGTGGTCGCGCTGTTGTCAAGATAAATCATTTCGCGCTGTCATCTCCGTCTGCGGCAGAGTCGGTAAGCGCGGCGGCATCGGTAAGCACGGCGGTAGTCGACGGAGCCTTTTCAAAGGCGAAATTCTGCAGAATCAGGTCGAAATCTTCGGTGTGCTTGTCGAAAAGGTCGATGTCGGAGGTGAATGTGATTATGTAGTAGTCGCCGTTGTAATATGAAATCACCTGCTCATATTTGAGCGCTGCGCCGCCGACAGTACCGGTGTAGATGTATTTCTGCGCCGCGACACCACCGAGCAGGCATGTTTCGCCCTCGACGACAAAGGCGAAATCGGTGTTTCCCTCGTCATCGGTGTCGAAGATTTTGACAAGCGATTTCTTGTAGTTTTCGAAATAGTCGGTAAGGCTTGTGTAGGTCAGATCGCCCGTGTACGCCATGACCGTGAGATTTGTGTAGTCGGCATCGCTGACGTGCGCCGAGGTCAGAAGCGAGCCGTCAACCGTGTCGCAGATCCAGTCGGTCGGAATATAGATGTAGTAGCCCGCGTTTTCGGATTGGGCTTTTTTCATTCCCGACGGGGCATCGGGATCCTGCTTTTTGCATGAAGCGCAGAGAAAAACCGCCGAAACGGTCAGAATCAGCGCGAGAGCAAGCGAAAATACCCTAAAAAATCTTGATTTTTCGGTGAGAGCGGATGAGTTCATTTTGTAGACTGCCGAATGTCGGCAAACTCCTTTTATGAGTAATGTTATGCGGAGGTCGGGACAAAATCGTAAAAGCAGATTTTGTTGAAAGACGACGAAAAGCCGCACGAAATTTATATTTATTCTTATACATTATAGCAAAATGCCGCCCGTATGTCAATATAAAGATAATTTCGATATTGTTAAAATTTTGCGAGTCTTTTCGGGAAAAAAAGCACCCCATACGCCGATTCGGCAGTATGGGGGAAAACCAAGTCGCTGTGCGACTTGCTTACAAAAAGAATGCATGCGCATTCTTTTCGCGCTCGTGATATTGTTTAAGTCAAACATCCAAACCAAAATGCCTTTGGCATTTTGCTTACAAAAATGTCGGCAAAAGCCGCCGGTTTCGCGCTCATAATGTAGGCTAAACCATTGCCTACAAACGGGACGCCGAGGACGTCGTCCCCTACAACAAAAAATTGTTCGTTTTACTATAAGTCAAGCGGATATTTGACGGTTTCGGAACGAAATGAATGTCGTAAGACATTCAAGTCAAATATCTAAGCCAAATCGCTTTCAGCGATTTGGGTTTTGCCACCTCCCCTTGCCTCAAAGGGAGGCTTTTGGGGGAGAGAGCGGCAATTTTTGGGTTTATATGCTCGCTTTGATAGAGCTTGTAGGGGGAAACCAAAACGCCGATGGCGTTTTGCTTACAAAAAGAATGCTTGCGCATTCTTTTC
>CAVGEY010000046.1:0-2935 GCA_963628435.1 bacterium | reverse complement strand
TGCACGCTCTGTCTCTGCGGCACAAGCTGGGCATGGTTCACAGCAAGCACATCCACGGGAGCGGCATCAATCAGGACACCGACATATACGATTTCCTGCAAAGTCGGAGACGGCGATGCGGCCGTAATATCCGAAAATGTCGTCTACACGATGACGGCAGACAGCTGTACGATTACATTGACCGCAAACGGTACCGACGGCGCAACAGGCTACTGCAGCGTGAAAATCGGCGAGAATACCTATTACACCGAGCAGATCAAGGCGGTCGGAGATTTCACATTCACGGTGAACGCCGCCGCAGGCACAGAAATAACGCTCACCCCGAAATGGGGCAGCTGCGCGGTGAGAACCGATGCAAATAAAATCGTAAGCGGCGATGTTTTGCCGAATACGGCGGAATAACACAATAACATAAAAACCCCGGACTTGAAGAAAATTCTTCGAGTCCGAGGGCTTTTTTATTTAATGCACGCCGAAACAAACCAACAGATTTTTTCAACTTGCGAGAGATTGCAGGTGTCAGGTGTATCGGTCGGTTTATGCATGGTCTTGGCAAAATCGGTATCATAGTATGACCGCAGTCTTTCGGCGTTTAGGCGGTACCACGGCAGATCGTTATCGGTGGAGTTTACCACATAAAGCGTCGGAAAGCCGGTGTATATAAAGGTGTGCGCATCGCCGGGAGGAAGCATTCTCAGTACGGTTACATCCGAATCAAGCGGAATCGACAGAATTTTTTCTGCGCCGTTACAATATGTAATCACGGTATTGCTTCCGAGACCGCACATATCAAGATTGATAACACAGCAATGATCCTTCGAATTGGCAAGGCGGTAGTTGATACTGCCCACAAGTCCGCTCTCTTCGAGATCAAAGAAAACGAATTCAAGCGGTTTGTCGGTTTTATCCTCTTTCGCTTCGAGAATAAGATTTAAGAGAATCGAGCAGGCAGCGGCGTTGTCATTGGCACCGGGTGTCCCCGCAACATTATCATAATGCGCGGTTACGGCAACTTTCTTTGCGGATTTTTCGGTATTGAATGACACGATAATATTTCCGATGGCATCGGGGTAGTTAAAAGTCTGCAACCTATAGGGAATTTCATTTTCTTTCAGCACCTCGGTAATGGCGTTAAAGCGGTCTCTTTTCTTGATTTGCGCAATCTGCGGAATGTAATTGTTCATTGAATTGTCCCTCATCTTTCTTTTTTATGTACGGCAACCGATAAACGGCTTTTTCGCAAGGTCAGTCATCGTGATGTTCTTTCCGGTAATCCTCCGCTTCTTCATAGTCAATGAAATCATCATAGTAATCATAATAGAAATCATCGGGATGTGAATAGTCGCCTGCGTTATATTCATCATCCGAACTTTTGCTCTTTTTGCCGCTGCTCATTTTGACCGACGGACTGTTATTATTATTCACTTTGGCAGTTATTTTTTTCGATTTCGATTTGGATTTACAGCTGTAGCCCGGATGGGAGGCTTTATACTCGGCCTCTTCTTTGGCATTGATATTTGCACAGGTTATTGTAAACGAAAGAAATGTCAGAACTATGATTATCAATGAGATAATGCCTTGCACATATATCTTCTTGGCATTATTATTTTTATTGACGGTAATGAATTTGGGCTTGAAATGCAGCAACATAGTGACTGCCGTTGAAAGAAGAATCGAAATGAAAATGACAGGAAGTTCAAGTTTGATGATGTAAATGCCTTTTGTGATATAGTCGAAACGCTCGGCGATTCCAAAATACAATATAATAAAATTTATTTCCACTCCGAAAGTCCATAACAGAAATGTAAAAAAAGCATTACACGAATCTGCGGAAGCAGTTTGCTTTTCGGCATTATCTGCCGGCGATTCGGTTATCGAGCCGCTTTGAGCTATCAATCGGTCTTTGGGCTTACCGTTGTCAACAGCGGCAATGCTCTCGGACGGCATGATCCGGCTGTTATCGGTCGTCGGTAGAAGGCCGTTCTCCGCGGAATCGGGAGACGATATTTTGTTCTCCACCGACACTGCCTTTCCGATTACGGTTTTTGTTTTTTCAACGGGATAGGGCGCCTCATCCGCTGTGCAAAACATCGTGGAAACGACGGTCGCCTTTATTTGTTGATTATTGCCCGCCGGCACTTCAACCGTATCACCGATTTTAACGCTGAGGTCGTTGCAGATATATGAATATCTGCGGGCGGAAGTTCCGAATATAACCTCAATATAGAAAAAAAGATGCTCGGTAACTCTCATTTCTTACCCTCCGAATTATCGGGATCAAGTATAGATTTGACAATTTTCCGTGTTACACGAGCTTCTTCCATGCTTTCATACGTCTCCTCCTCTTCGGGAGCCGCTGCGACATATATATATTCATCTTCTTCATCATCTTCCAAAACAAGATCGTCGGCGATATCCTCCCAATCATCCGAGTCGAGGTCTTCCTCGCCGCCGAAATCGTATTCCGGTTCATCAGGCTCAACATACATGTCAAATGTGGTGTTACCGAAAGTCGCGGAAGGAGCGGAATTTACATTCTCCGACACATGCACATCGCCGCAGTCGGGCAGTAGTTTTCTTATTACGCATTTGACTTTTTCAAGAGGTACGGGAGTATCATCGGAAGTGCAGTAAACAGCGGAAACGACTGTTGCCTTTCTTTCCTCTCCGTCATAAGTCGGCACAACAACAAGATCGCCCACCCGAACGGTGTTGTCATAACAAATATAAAAACATTCGGAAAAAGTTTCGCCGAATTCAACACCGATAAAGTACAGCAAATGCTTATCCGTTTTCATATTTTACCTCCCACTCATCGTTTCTCAAACATATTTTACCAATGTAACTGTACAAAGAAACGTACAGTAACGGGTGAATTGAAATTTTTTTCGCAAATTTATCGAATTGAGCATAAAAAAAGTCCATTCCGAGAAAA
>CAVGEY010000045.1:0-3100 GCA_963628435.1 bacterium | reverse complement strand
CTAAATGTAGAGCGCGAAAAGAATGCGCAAGCATTCTTTTTGTAAGCAAAACGCCATCGGCGTTTTGGTTTGCCCCCTACAAATTCTCCCAAAGTGTACCTATAAACAAAAAAGAAAGCGCGAAACCGGCGGCTTTTGCCGACATTTTTGTAAGCAAAACGCCAAAGCGTTTTTGGTTTGCTCTATTGATTTTTTATCTCATCGAACAGATTCAGCACGGGGACGCCCTTTTTTTCGGCGTATCCGACCGTCATCAGACTGCCGCCCGTTCGCCTTGTCCTGTCAAGGCAGGCGATAACAAGATTCGCGCGGTCGACCATGTATCTGTTCCGCTCAAACATACAGCCGTCGTAATATCTTTCCGCAAGGCAGATTTTCTCATCATAATAGTTAAAAAGCGAGCGGTAAATCTTTTGGTCGCTCTCTTTCCAGCGGCTCTCCTGCCCGTTGTGCGGACAGACGAGAATTATTTTCGGCGGTCTTTCTCCGTTCTCCGCGGAGTCCTTTTTCAGATGTGCGAGCGCGACGGCTGCCGCCGTGTCGAATCCGAGCGCGCCCCCGACATAGAAATTTTCGGTGCCGTACCCGCGCATAAGGGTTGCGGCGATCCGCCGCAGAAGCTCGCAGGCACGCCGCTTTTCGGGCTCGGTGAGATCGCGGTGTCCGGTAAATGCGCATGATTTTATGATCTTTTTTTCACCGTCCTGACAAAAGAGCGGATTTTTTTCGAAAATATCCGAAACGGCGGCATCGATGTCGCCGCTCTTTTCGACAGAGTTCGGATTCCGGCCGCCCCGATCGAAAATCATATTGAATATTCCTTTCGCTTTAAGATGTAGAATCTGCGGTATTCGCTCCCGTCCGATCGGCTGCCGACAAAATCGCGGAATCTGCCGATAATATCGAAACCGCCGCCGAGAGCCGCCGCGGCGATTTCGCCGTCGGTATGGCAGCGCTCGCGCTGATGTTCTTCACGGCGGCGGTAAAGTCCGTTTTTCTGCTTTTCGAAAAAGGTCAAATCAAAATCGCAGAGCCGTGTTTTTTCGTTGTAACTGTTCTGCCAGACGCAGAAAACGCCGTTTTCGTCATAAGTATAGCTGTTTGAAGCGTAAATCTCCGAAAATTTTCTTTCGGTGTTGATGTCGAAAATAAAAATTCCGTTCGGCGATATGAAATTTTTCAGCCGCCCGAAAAAAGTGTCGAGTTCGCCTTTTTCTGTCAGATAGTTCAGCGAATCGAGGGTGCAGACCGCCCCTTCGACCGTTCCGTAGAGGTCGAGCGAACACAGATCCTGACAGAGGAGCAGGGGAGAGTAGCCGCTGTCCGCGCATTTTTCGCGGCAGATGTCCAGCATATCGGTCGAGAGGTCAACGCCTATCACATCGTAGCCCTTTTCGAGCAGGCGCAGAGTCAGCGCGCCGCTGCCGCAGGCGAGATCGAGCACGAGCGAGCCTTTTTCGATGCCGTGCTCTCCGAAAATTCGGTCGGCGAAATCGGCGTAGCCGTCATAATCGAAAGATTCGCCGTTGACCGCGTCATAGAGCGGAGCGAGAGCCGAATATCCGGCATCGGCGGCTCTTTCGCCTGTTTTTTCGTTGTTTTTTTCGATTTTATCTGTCATATCGATTACAAACCGTTTTCTTCGTTATATTCTTCGTCGTCTATGGGAGCGTCGCTTTCCCTGCCGCGCAGAGCCTTGATTATCGACGCCGCGGTCATCAGCGAAACGGCGAGAGTGGCAACCGAGCCGAAAAGGTCGGTGTCGGGGCCGATTTTTCCGACAATATAAAGGATAATCGCGGGCAGAGAAGCCGCCGCCGAAAGGCAGGCGCACATACTGCCGACCGAAAACAACAGACGCGCGGACAGACGGGAGAGGGCGGCGCGCACATCAAGAGTGAGAGCGAGGGCGGCGGCGCCGTAGCCGACAATACGCATCAGCCGCAGCGGATCGTTCATCGGAGTCGTGATATTGAAATAGATACGCAGAGCCGCCGAAAGCGCCCAGATTGATGCGACAAGGGCGGCAACGCAGTTGCGTTTGCCGGAGATCGCAAGGACAAGCGGATAGATAAGCGAGAGGAGAGCGAGATAAGCGCCGAATTTCGCGATAGTCGAGGCGTAAATTATCGATGACACCGTATCATAATCGGTAAGCGTGATCAGATAGCGCACGCTGTCGCCGTCAAGCTCGAAAAATGTCGAGGTAAGCGCGAAGCAGGCGAGAGCGGCGGCGAAAATTATCGCCCCGATACGAGACGTTATGCTGCCGCGATTGCGGATTTTACATTCGCAGGAGCCTGCCGCGAACGCCGATGCCGCAGTGAGAACGGCGAAAATCCCGACCGTGACACAGAGTGCGGTGAGCAGAGATTTCGGAGTGTCGACGGCAAGGAGCATCACATCCGGCTCATACCATTTGCAGAGCAGAATTGTGAGAATCAGCGCGGCGGCCGCCGTGAGGGCAGCCTGAAAGGCGAGAATGAGATAAACGGGAAGATTTCGGCGGACGGCGGCGGTCTTTTCGGAATCCGATCTTAAATCAGATGCAGTTGACATAATAGACTCCAATTCAAAAAAATAAAGATGGGGAAAAGGGGGAGAGTGCGGTTGTATGTTGAAAAGTCTGTGGAAAATGTGGAGAACTTCATCCCGCGAAAGCGGAAAGGCAGGCTGTTAATAAGTGGAAAAGTCTGTGGAAAATGTGGAAAAGTTCGGCGACTGCCGAAAAATAAACGGAATTTTCGTAAATGCCCGAAAAAAACATCTTTTTTTCGGCACCGCGTTGCGGGTGAAAATTCGGACTGTGGGGAAAGATGAGAAAAAGTTTTCCACAGGTAAAAACCAAAACGCCGATTTGGGGCGTCATCGTATCAATATCCCGAGCGGATATTTGCCGTATTCGGCTATCCTTTGGTAGTGGCTTGTAGGGGGCAAACCAAAACGCTTTGGCGATTTGCTTACAAAAATGTCGGCAAAAGCCGCCGGTTTCGCGCTCATAATGTAGGGTAAACCATTGCCTACAAACGGGACGCCGAGGACAAACCAAGTCGCTGTGCGACTTGCTTACAAAAAGAATGCTTGCGCATTCTTTTCGCGC
>CAVGEY010000044.1:0-3116 GCA_963628435.1 bacterium | reverse complement strand
ATCGCCGCTTTTGTTTTCTTTTTTGACTCCACCCGTCTCACCCCTTGTTTTTGTGCGTCACATCCCGAACACAAAAAATACCCGCTTGCAACCGCAAGCGGGAATCATTGCAAAATGGGCAGGGAAATCTCTTGTCCGTTTTTTTACATCGAAACAATTCGATGGCAACCGGCTGTCATGACACTTTCGTGTTTTAGACCCATTTGGCTTTGTGTCCCAATCTTTTGGTTGGTTTACCGATATTCTTTTTTTGTGCGACACGCAGTTCGCATTTGCAGTTTAACAAAAAAAACGGAGCTTGTCAATAGCTTTTTTCTGTTTTTTTGTTTTTTGTCGAGACTCACAAATTAAGCATCGCGCTTTTGTCGTTATCGAACAAAAATTCGGCAGTGATTGACAGCGGCGCTTTTTTTTGGTATAATATCAGAAAATGCGGGGCGGCGTCGGTCCGCTCCGACTTTACCTTAAATAAAGGATTTTATCATGTCGGAAAACAATGAAATCATAAACCGTTTTGTCACCGCCAAAAAGGCCCTTTTCGATAAACTTTATTCGTTTCTGAACGACAGACAGAGGGAGGCGGTTTACACCGTAAACAATCCGCTGCTGATTCTCGCGGGCGCGGGAAGCGGCAAAACCACCGTGCTTGTTCACCGGATTGCCTTCATAATAAAGTACGGCAACGCATATTACGAAAACAGACCGAATATAACCGAGGATGACGTTCTGCGTCTTGAACGGGCGGCAGAACTGTCAAACGACGAAATCGCAGGCATTCTCTCCGATTATGCCGTCGACCCCTGTCCGCCGTGGGCGATGCTCGCGATAACATTCACGAATAAGGCGGCAAACGAAATAAAGGAGCGGCTCGCAAAGGTAATCGGCGACGAGAGCGTTGCCGATGAGATATGGTCGGGAACATTCCATTCGGTATGCGTAAGACTGCTCAGAATGTACGGCAGCGCGATAGGTCTTGACGGTAAATTCACGATCTACGACACCGATGATACAAAAAAACTTATAGCCCAGTGTCTTAACGAACTTAACATCAGCGACAAGATACTGCCCGTGAAACTTGTTATGAATATGATCGGCAGGGCAAAGGATAAACTGATAGGTCCCGATGAATTTGCCGCACAGGCAATGTCCGAAAAGAAAGATTTCAGAATGATAAACGCGGGCAAAGTATATCAGCTCTATCAGAAAAAGCTCGAGGCATCGGGCGCGGTCGATTTCGACGATATTATCCGTCGTACCGTGATTCTGCTGCAAAATTCGGAAGATGTCAGAACCCATCTTCAAAAGCGGTTCAGATATGTCTGCATCGATGAGTATCAGGACACCAACCACGCGCAGTTCGTGCTGGCGTCTCTTCTGTCGGGCGGCAGAAAAAATCTCATGGTGGTCGGAGACGACGATCAGTCGATTTACCGTTTCCGCGGTGCGACGATAGAAAATATACTGAGTTTCGACCGCACCTATCCGGATGCGAAGGTTATAAAGCTCGAGCAGAACTACCGCTCGACTCAGACGATTCTCGATGCGGCAAACGCGGTCATCGGAAATAATGTCGGGCGGAAAGGCAAAAAGCTCTGGACCGAGCATAATGTCGGCAGCGCGATCGAACTGCACAGAGCCGCGAATCATAATGATGAGGCGGCGTATATCGCCGATTCGATTCTGAAATTCTGTGCGGGCGGCAAGCACCGTTATTCGGATGTTGCCGTGCTTTATCGAATGAACGCTCAGTCAAACGCGATCGAGAGGGGATTGTCAAGGTCGGGAATCGCCTACCGCGTCATCGGCGGAACCCGTTTCTATGACAGAAAAGAGGTAAAAGACATTCTCGCCTACCTCCAACTGATAAGAAATTCGGACGACGACCTGAGGCTCCGCCGTATTATCAACGAGCCGAAGAGAAAAATCGGACAGACTACGATTTCGGCGGTTTCGGACATTGCCGCGGCCGAGAGAACATCGATGTTCACCATTCTCGAAAATGCCGAAAAATATACCGCATTGCAGAAGTCGGTGCCGGCGCTCAAATCGTTCGCCGAGCTGATAAAAGAACTGCGCCGAATTTCCGAGACCGAGTCTCTGAAAGTTCTGTTTGAAAAAACAATCGAACTTTCCGGCTACAGATATATGCTTGCCGCCGCGGGTGAAACCGAAAAAGACAGGCTCGACAACATAGATGAGCTTGTTTCAAACGCGATTGAATATGAAAACGCCGCCGAAAATCCGACTCTTGACGGATTTTTGGAGGAGGTCGCGCTTGTATCCGATATCGACAATTACGATAAAGAATCGGATGCGGTCGTTCTTATGACTGTTCACAGCGCAAAGGGGCTCGAATTTCCGATTGTTTTCCTGCCCGGCATGGAAGAGGGAATTTTCCCGGGAATAAGTGCCGTTACCGAAAAGGACGAGCTTGAGGAGGAACGGCGCCTTGCCTATGTCGCGATTACGAGAGCGAAAGAGAATCTTGTATGCACATACGCGAAAGAACGTATTCTCTTCGGAAAAACGCTGAACAATCCGATATCGCGCTTTCTTGCCGAAATACCGAAAAAACTTGTAAACGATACCACGAAAGCCGATTACGAGTTTGAATCGCGTTCGTATTCGGGTTCACATTCGGGCTCGTATTCGGACGGCGGTACAAAGAGCGGCGGCACAAAGAACAGCTTCAAAAAGAACGTGTATGATACAATTCACGAAAAAACCGTGTTCGACGAAAAGCCGGTCAAGCAGACCGAAATTTTCAAAGTCGGAGAAACGGTTGTGCATTCGGCATTCGGCTCCGGAGTTGTTCTGTCGGTGAAACCGATGTCGGCGGATACTCTTTACGAAATCGCATTCGATAAGGTCGGAACGAAAAAAATGATGGCAACCTATGCAAAACTCAAAAAAGGATGATTTTTGCATATATCGGCATAAAGACAACAGCTGTTATTACGGGCAAAAGAGTATTAAACCTCTTTTGCCCGTAATAACGTTGAGTAATTTTTTCTTTCAAAAAAACCATAATTTTTTTGAAAAAGGTATTGACAAAGGGGTAGAGGGGTGATATAATAATCAAGCTGTCCGCGAGAGCGGGTAGCGGATCGGTCCTT
>CAVGEY010000043.1:0-3268 GCA_963628435.1 bacterium | reverse complement strand
CTCTCAAAGGCGGTGTGAAAACGGTGCATCTGCCGAAGTGCCCCCGAAAAGTGTCGGACGGTTTTGAAAACACGCGGGAGCTGACCGTAAATGGGCAGACAGTTACTTTTTCCATGCAGCCACTGGACACGGTACTGCTGTGTGTGGATATGGAATAAAACATTTTCTGCGGGGACTACCCATAAGACCGCCGTTACCCCACCAATCCGCAGGCGGTCGGAACACGCGGAACACGAAAAATCCTGTTATACCGATTAAAAAAACGGTATCTATAATATTATGGTATATATAGAGAGATAGGAATTTGGTGTTCAAGACGTTCTGCTCCGAAATCCTTATTTAATCTCCCAGACAAATGTTACTGTATCGCTGACATCAATGTCATCCGGTTCTATGTCTATTTCAGCGCATTTTTCCATCATCGGTGCTGCAAGGCAACGATCTTCCATGCCGTAACGGGTATCGGAGTAAACGTTCAGCTCGCCCCAGTTATAGTCAATGGACAAAAGATCTCCTAATTGTTTTCCCGCCGCATCGCATAGAATTTCTGCCTTCCTTTTTGCGTTTTCTACTGCAAGGCGAAGCATTTCTTCTTTGATTGCCGTAGGGTCTTTAACCGTAAATGAAATGGTAAGCTGAGGATGCGCAAGACACGAACCGACGACGGACAGTGTTTTTGCGAGCCTTTTGGAATCGAAATCAAATTCCACTTTGAGATTGTGCTTTACGACATATCCGTTAAAAACTCTTTCGTTATCGCCGTTCCTCGTACGTTTGTACTCATAATCGGTATGGACGTTAAAGTTTGTTGTTTTAACTGATTTTTTCTCAAATCCGACCGTTTCTAAAGCCGTATTAAGTCGCTCAATGGCTTGAGCCGCATTATCCATTGCGTTCTCGTAAATCAAATCGCGAGATTCAAACACCATTGATAAAACCACTAAATCGGGAGAAGCGGATACTTTCCCCACGCCCTTGACTGTTATTGTTTTAGACATACTATACCTCCGTTAAACAGTAAGACTACTAACCTATGTGACTATATCGCCAATGTGAATATTGTTTTCGGTGATTTGTTTATTGACCACCAAATGTCTGAACTTGACGGCTATTGGTTCTTCGTTGGTAAAAATATCTCCGACTTTTTCTCTTAGCGAATACCGAACTTAGCTTCAAAGCGATTGACCGTTGAAGCAATTTCCGTGTCAAGAAAAGTAAAGCCGAGCTTTCGAATTTCTGCGGGGATGCCGTAATAAGCTTCGGCAATACTGCCGGTTATTGCAGCCAAGGTATCAGAATCTCCGCCGAGAGAGACTGCGTTTCTAACAGCATCCTCATAGCCGGTAGATTCCAAAAACGCCATTATCGCCTGCGGAACGGTTTCCTGGCATGATTCATTGAAAGTATAAGAGTCTCGAATAGAGTCCAATGTGAAATTCATCGGATAATAATGCTTATCTATGTAATCCCTTATTTCAATAATGCTTTTTCCGTGCAGAGCCGAAAATACGGCAACCGTCGTAGCTTCCGCGCCTTTTATGCCTTCCGCATGGTTATGTGTGACTTCGGTTACGGCCTTAGAAAGTGCAATCGCTTCGTCGAGTGTTTTGGCGGCATAGGCACAGGGGCTTACGCGCATAGCGGATCCGTTGCCATAGCTGTTATACGGCCGTGGGTTTGGTGCGGTAATCCAACCGCGGAATCTGCCGCCATAGCCGGCGTCAGGATATTGCTTGCCGAGTTTCCGCATATATCGGACAGCCTTATCCCCTAAATTGCCATACTCGCCGTTGCAGTCAAGTATAGCTTGTGCAATTGCAGTGGTCATAACACTGTCATCAGTAAATTCACAACCGCCGATTTGCGTGAGAAAATCAAATTCTTTTGTTTTTATACGATTCCATTCAAATCTGGAACCGACGATGTCACCGATTATCGCTCCAAGCATAACAATACTATCCTTTCTCGGTCTTCAAATTATTTCAGTGGAATACCTGACAAATTTTCATAATCGCATCAAGTGAGACGGAACATCTTCCCCATAGTATGCGCTCCGACATCGGCTGCGGCGGCAAGAACACCTCCGTTCGGCTGTGTCTTGTGCCTTGCATGAGATCACTTGAATACGATAATTCATAATGAATTATAGCATGTAAAAAAACTAAATTCAATAGGACGGGACAATGTTCCGAATTTCGCATACCGTGGTGTTGCTCACAAGCGACAACAGCGATGCCGATCTATGAACCTAAGTGCTTTTTCGGCTTTGTCGGCTGTCTATGAAATTAAGAATTCAAAGAATCATCGAAAATGACGGCGTATTTCAAACATGAAATCCGCAACAGACAATATCGGCACATTTGACAAGCGCGGCGATATCCGTTATTCAAAGCAACTTGATAACAAAGGAAAAGAATTCGGCAGAGCGGACGCCACAACCGCGGATGACGAAAAATCTCCCCCTGCTTGCGCAGCAGGGGGAGAGGAAAAAATCTTATTCGATTAACAAGTTCTTTTTGTTTTTCGCTGCCTACTTGACAGTGGGCACGTTATCGGAACTTTTATCTACATAAGTCGATTTTTATCTGTTTTTCTTTTTGGCAGCGTATGCGGCGATCGCACCGGACAGCATACACATCGCCGTTCCGAGCACTGTGAAATCGGCGGTTTGGGGCGCAACGAGCGTTTTGCTTTCGGATACGGCTTCTTCCGAGACTACCTCAGCTTCTTCCGAGACTACCTCAGCTTCTTCCGAGACTACCTCGGGTTCCGTAGAGGCGGTTTCTTCCTCAACGATCGGATCACCGGAGAATATCATAATGTTCGGAATCGAACCTACGCCCACTTCTTCCTTAAGTGCCTCATCATTGATGGCAGTTGCATAGCGGTAAACGCCGAGATATGCTTCATATTCACTGCGATCAGCGTAATCCTCGTCGGCAACGCCAAACTGATAATAGAAGAAAGCTTTCTCGGGTGCTTTTCCGTCAGCGGTGATGGCAGACCACGGAATCGCTGCTTCGTAGGTGGTGGTTCCGGCAGAGTCATCGCGACCAACCACGCCGATGCCATCCAGGCTGGTGTTCAAATCAAACGGAGAAGCGGCATCTGCAGGATCTAATGCGGAATAGGTGCAGATCGAGCCGTCCTCCGAACACATGCCGACTGCCAGACGGAGCTTGTCGGAATAGCAAGAGAAATCGCCGGTGAGAAGACCTATATCAAACTCAAGATAGTCCCCATCCCAGACACCAATATCGTTTAAGGG
>CAVGEY010000042.1:0-3665 GCA_963628435.1 bacterium | reverse complement strand
CAGAGCGCGAAAAGAATGCGCAAGCATTCTTTTTGTAAGCAAAACGCCATCGGCGGTTTGGTTTTCTCTCCGTTAAGGCGTTCGCCGTGCCGCCCGAATTATAAATTTTTTGTAAATTTTTGCCGATTATGAAAAAATCTTTCCGAAAAGATTGACAAACGGCGCGCTTTCATCTATAATAATCAAGCCGCAATTTGACCGAGGCCGAAAAATACCCGAAAATCGGGAAAAACGGCCGATTTTTGCCGATCCGATATACGCGGGCGGATCGGAAAATGAACGAACAACCGATGTGCGGAGAGGTCGGAATGACGATTTCCGCCGCGGAAAATCAAAAACGCGAACTTTGAATTATGAAGCTATGAAAGGAAGGTGTCGGAATGAAAAGAACCTATCAGCCCAAAAAGGCAACAAGAAACAAGGTACACGGCTTCCGCAAGAGAATGGCAACAGCCAACGGACGCAAGGTACTCAAGAGAAGACGTCAGAAAGGCAGAGCTCAGCTGACCTACTGATACAGATTCTGACTCCATAAAGCGGAAGATAAACCGAAGAATGCCGCCGATTTCGACTGAACACAGTCCGGCGGCTTTTTCGATACCGTCATATACCGCATATATGGAAGAAAGAGAGAAAAAAACGGTTGACCGAACCGAAAATCGGAGAAACGAAACGGAAAGAACGGCAAAACCGAAGAGATGGCTCACATATTGCGGCGTGAGAAAATTTCAAAGGAAGAACATCCGACCGTGAATTTTACGGAAAATCGGCTATTTTATAAAAATCGGGCGAAGCTCCGAAAGGAAGGCAGAAGATGAAATTTTATGCGATACGCGAAAATCATCTGTTTGTCAAGGCGTACAGAGGCGGAAACAAGGCGGTTATGCGCGACATTATCCTCTATGTGCTTACCGACAGACACGCCTACCTCTTAAAAAAGCAGAATCCCGAAAAAAAGAAGATCAACAGAATCGGCATCACGGCGACCAAAACGGTCGGCGGAGCGGTTGTACGCTCGCGCGTCAGGCGCATCATAAGAGCGGGATATTCCGAAATGCTCGGTAAGAACGCCGTGAAAAGCGGTTATCTTATCGTGATAGTAGCCCGTCCGTCGGCGGCAAAGGCGAAATCAACCGAGATCGCCGAAGAGCTGACTTACGGAATGAGAAAGCTCGGAATGATAATCTCCGAGGCGGGAGAGTCGGGCGAAAGTTCCGTGAAATCCGAAAATCACGAAAAATCCGTAAAATCCGAAGAAAAATCGTAAATCCGGCCGCCGGGCGGTGAAAATCCGCAAAAAGAAGATGAAAAAAAACAAGACGAATCCGGCGGTATTTCTGCTGTCGCTGCCGATAAAATTCTATCGGGCGGTAATCTCCCCGATAAAAGGCGGCCCCTGCTGCAGATTTACCCCGACCTGTTCACAGTACGCGCTGGAGGCGCTTTCCGAATGGGGAGCGGTGCGCGGCGGTTTTCTCGCTCTCAAAAGGGTGCTGAAATGCAATCCGTTCGGGCCGTACGGCTATGATCCCGTGCCCGAAAATCCCAAAAAGAAAAAAGAGAGGGAGAAGAATGCCGACAGCCGTCGGTTGACAGACTGACAGACTAAAAGCCGAAACGCTACGAAAGGATGTCCGCCGCAAGGCGGTAAAACAGGAAAATCAAATGAATGTAATAGACTGGATTCTCGGTCTGCTCGGCAATTTGCTGGGCTTTTTCAACAACATAACCGGCAACTATCTGATTGCGGTGCTGCTGTTCGCGGTACTCTTCAAGATTCTGCTTTTCCCCATCTCGATCAAGCAGCAGAAAACGCAGCTCAAGCAGGCATCTCTCCGTCCGAAGGAAATGGCAATCAGAAACAAGTACAAGGGACGCGATGACAATGTAACACAGCAGAAATGTCAGCAGGAAATCATGGAGCTTTATCAGTCGGAGGGTTACAGCCCGTTCGGCGGATGTCTTCCTCTGCTCCTGCAGTTCCCGGTAATCATCGCACTCTACAACATTATCAGAAATCCGCTTCAGTATATCTGCGGCGTGACCAAGAGCGCGCTCACCGTTGTCGGCAATGCCGCAACCGAACTCGGATTCGAATGGGGCAACGACACGCTCAAGCTTATGACCGCGGTACGCGACAACTTTACCGAAATGCAGACAAAGGTCGCGGAAATTGCGGGCGATGTCGATGTCAGCTCGTTCACCGGCCTTGCCGCCGACAAACTCCCCGATTTCTCGCTCTTCGGACTTGATTTCGATCTGTCGGTCGTTCCGACAATCGCGTTCAACTGGTATCTTCTGATACCGATTCTCACCTTCGCGACCGTATTTCTGTCGTCAAGACTCATGCGCAAGCTGTCCTATCAGCCTGCGGCCGTCGATCAGAACGCGGGCTGCTCGAACTGGGTAATGGACCTCACCATGCCGGCGATGTCCACCTATTTCACCTTCATATTCCCGTCGCTGCTCGGTGTCTACTGGATTTTCAACAATCTGCTCGGCGTTCTGCAGCAGCTTATCCTGCGCGCGCTCTTCCCCGCTCCCAAGTTCACGGATGAGGACTACAAGGCGGCCGAACGCGCATACAAGGGCAAAAAGACCGATATGGCGATGGAAGACGATCCCCGTGTAATCCCCGGCAAGAAGTACAAATCGCTCCATCATATAGACGATGACGACGAGGGCGATCTTCCGGTGCTTCCGCTTGACAGCCGCGAGAGCGACGACGAGGACGGAAAGAAGAGCGGAGATATTCCCACGCTCAAAGAGGACAAGCCTCCGAGAAAAGACGCGAAAAAGGCGGAGAATTTAAGCGAGGCCGAGTCCGAAAAGGCCGAAAAGAAAGGCGAAAAGCCCGAACTTCCCGAAAAAAAGAAGAACGGCGGCGGAAAGACGCTGTAAAAAGCCGAAAAAAAACATTATAAGCGAAAGGCAATATCCGCGAAAAGCGGAAAAAGGATAGAATTTCAATGAAGCAGGAAACAATCACAACAGGCAGAACGGTTGCCGAGGCGACCGCCGCAGCCGAAAAATTTTTCGGCGTTGCTGCCGACAAACTCGAAATCGAAATTCTCGCCGAGCCGAAGAAAGGTTTTCTCGGATTCGGTGAGGCTCCCGCCAAAATAAAGGCGGTCTATGAGAAAAAGCCGGTCGATCTCGGCGTGGATTTTCTCAAAAAGCTGACCGAAAACATGGGAATCGATGCGAAAATCAGCGTATCCGACAGCGAAACCGGCAAACTCATCCGTGTTGAGGGAGAGGGCGCGAATCTGCTTATCGGACATCACGGAGAGACGCTCGATCAGCTCCAGTATCTCGTAAATCTTGCCGCAAACAAGAAAGAGGACGAGAACGACGACAGAGAATACACGAGAATCACTCTCGACATCGAGGGATACCGCGAAAAGAGAGAGCAGACGCTGCGTTCGCTCGCAAGAAGAATGGCGGCGCGTGTCGTACGCACCGACAGAGACGTAACTCTCGAGCCGATGAGCGCATACGAGAGAAGAATCATTCACAGTGAGCTGCAGAGATTCGACGGCGTTACCACTCATTCAATCGGAGTCGAAAACAACCGCCGTGTCGTGATTTCGAGAGAATTCGACGGCGACGAGGGCTACGATTACGAGGAAGACGAAGCAACCGAATAATGTGCAATTAGCAAT
>CAVGEY010000041.1:0-4345 GCA_963628435.1 bacterium | reverse complement strand
CGATTTGGGTTTGCACATTTCCATTGATATTTTCCCGAAGTTGTGCTATAATTGCAGAAACAGGAATTTTTCTTTGCCCAAAGGGGATATATTATGCAGAAAAACCGCACAAATAAACTGATAGGCAACACCGCCGTGATTGCCGCCGGGCAGTTCGGCTCGAAAATTCTCGTCTATCTCTTAACAAGACTTTATACATCGCTGCTGACAAGCGCCGAATATTCGGTCGCGAACAATATCTCGGACATCGCCGTCCTGCTCATTCCGCTGATTTCGCTCGGATTCGGGGAGGCGATTTTCCGCCTTGCCAAAGGCGACGAATATCCGCGCCGCGAAGTTCTGACCGACTCGCTCGTCATTGTCGGATGCGGCTGCCTGCTTTTCACGCTCATTCTGCCGATTCTCTCGACAATCGACTATTTCAAAGACTATATCGCGCTCATCGCCTTCTATGTCGTCGCGTCAATCATTCATACAATCTGCTCGAACTATATCCGCGCGATGGGATATGTCAGGCTCTACGCCGTTCAGGGACTGCTCAACACCGCCCTCGTGATCCTGCTCAACATCGTTTTCCTCATCTTCCTCAAAATGTCGGCGGTCGGATATGTCCTCTCGGTGCCGCTTGCCGACATCGCCGTGTCGGTGTTCATCGCGGCAAAGACAAAACTGCACCGCGAACTCGATTTTCACGGCGTGAAATTCTCCGCGATAAAATCGATGCTGAAATACAGCCTGCCGCTTATCCCCACAACCGTCTTTATGTGGATAGTGAATATCTCGGACAGATTCATGGTAACCTATTTCTGCGGCGATGCGGTAAACGGCCTCTATACCGCCGCCTATAAAATCCCGACGCTGCTCGGCGTTATGAACAGCATTTTCATCTACGCGTGGCAGATTTCGGCGATGGACGAACGCGGAAAAGCCGACCGCAAAAAATTCTGCACCCTCGTTTTCGACTCCTACTCGTCGTTTATGTTCATAGCGGCGGGCTGCATCATCACCTGCTCCAAACTGATAACGACCCTCATGTTCGCGAAATCATACAGGGACGCGTGGATTTATATCCCGATTCTGACCTTCGCGATGGTCATGCATAACCTCTCGTCATTCCTCGACAGCGAAAATATGGTAAGACTCAGAAGTATGCCGACCATGCTTACCGCTCTCGCGGGCGCCGCGACAAATGTCGTGCTGAACTTTCTCTTTATCGGCGGCTTTAAGATGGGCGGCATCGGCGCGGCGATCGCGACCTATATCAGCTATACCGTAACATTCGCGCTCAGAGCGAAAATCGTCGGCTCGACCATCGCCGTTCAGAAATACCGCCTTGCGGCAAACAGTCTGCTCTCGGTCGCCCTCGTGCTGGTTACAAATCTCCTGCCGACCGCTCCCGCCGTTCTCGTCGACCTCGCTTTGCTCGTCATGCTCGCCGCTCTCAATTTCAAGCCGGTTATGCGCACGGTAAAACAGTCGGGAATTCTCGATAAACTGCTGAAATAATCGAAAAAACGCGCCTGAAAGACGAAATTTTATCAAAAACCGAACGGAATCCCGAAAATTATGAAAATCATCGTTATCTCCGACTCGCACGGCGACTATGACGCCGTGTCCGAAGTTATGAAAAGACAGAGGGGCGCCGACCTGTTCGTGCATCTCGGCGACGGAATAAGCGAATTCGAAGCCGCCGCCGAATCGCAGGGACTCGCGCATTTCTCGGTAAAAGGCAACTGCGATTTCGGCAGAGCCGACACACCGCCGACCGCCACTCTCGAACTCGACGGACGGCGCATAATGCTCACTCACGGACATATCTACGGGGCAAAGTACGGATATGATCGTCTTGCCGCCGCCGCACGCGAAAACGCCGCCGATATAGTTCTGTTCGGACATACGCACAGACCGCTCGATCTGTATCTGCCGCCGCCCGATCCCGAAAATGACGAAAATCCGACCGCCGACGGCGAAAACATCGAAGAAAATCACAAGTCGGACAGGGGACTGCGGCTGTTCAATCCCGGCAGCCTGAAATACGACCGAACTTTCGGGGTGATCGAACTTTTCGGGAGCGGAATACTCAGCTCGCACGGAAAGATTTGACGAAAGGGGAAAAGAATGTTAAGCTATAAACCCGACAAAATCAAGAAAAACGCGTGGATCGTTTTCGGAATAATCTCCGCGATAGCGATTATCATCTATGTTTTCGTGCTTTTTAATATCGGCATTAAATACCTGAACGAACTGCTGCTCGCGCTGACACTTATGGCGGATGTGCTGTTTCTCATCCGCTACCTGCTCTATGACTATGTCTATACGATAAACGAGAGCGGCTATTTTACGGTTACAAGAGTCTACGGAAAGAACAATCACCTGCTCGCCGATATAAGAATGTCGCGCGGCGATGTCATTCTGCCTTATGAAAAGGGCGCCGATCTCTCGCGCTACGGCTCTGTTATGAAGAAAGAGAATTTCTGCAGCTCGGCGTTCCCGAAATCGAGATATATTTATATTTTCAAATCGGGCGACCATAAAGACGCGTTTATACTCGAATGCGGCGAAGATACCGCGAAGAAAATCGCGCTCGCAATCGATTATTTCGGCAGCCGCGGAACAGACGGCGAAGATTGAGAAGAATAAGCGGAAATATCACCCCTCTGCGAAAGAGCTTTCTCTTTCGGGGAGGGGTAGTATTATTAAAGATTACATCGAATGTATGTGATTTTTTCCCGAACACTTTTCCACAGGAGTCCGGTAATCATTTTCAGAAAACTTTTCGGAGAGGTGCAACCCCTTTTTCAGGAAAAGTTTTCGGGGAGTGCGCGCCACCATTTTTCAATAGAAATATTCGGGGAGGTGTAACCCCCTTTTCAAGAAAAACTTTTCGGGAAGTGCGCCACATTTTCAAGAAAAGTTTTCGGGAAGTGCGCCCCCTTTTTCGGGAAAAGTTTTCGGGGAGGGTTTGGGGAACCCTTTTTTCAAAAAGGGTTTCCCGTCGTTTCCCATCGTTCCGCATCTTTTCCCATCATTTCCCGTTGTTTCCCACCGTTTCCCATCGTTCCGCATCTTTTCCCATCATTTCCCGTTGTTTCTCGCCGTTTCCCGCCGTCTCCGTTGTTCCGCATCATTTCCCGTTGTTTCCCGTCATTTCCCATCATTCCGCATCTTTTCCCACCGTTTCCCACCGTTTCCCTTCGTTTCCCGTTGTTCCCCGCCGTTTCCCGTTGTTCCCCGCCGTTTCCCGTTGTCTCTCTAACGCAAAAAAAAGAGTCCGATAAAATCGGACTCTTTTATTTTGCTTATGTCAGTCGTATCAGTGCTTCTTGGAAGCTACTGCTGTGCCTGCGAGTGCAAGAACTGCAACTGCTGCTACGATTGCTGTAGCCGAACCGGTCTTAGGAGCTGCCGATGCGAAAGCGTCAGCGCCGAGAGCTGTGTCGGATTCAACAAACTTAACTGTTGCTTCGGAGTTGGAGAGCTTTGTTGCCCAACCTACAGTGCCGTTGAATGCGCCTGTGAATGTCTGCTGGTTACCCCAAACATTGATCTGCTGGCCGTTGAAGTAAGCGGTGTATGTGCAGTTTTCGCCGTCAACTGCGCCGAGAAGGAGAAGTGTTGCGGATTCGCCGTCAGCTACGTCGATAGCTACTTCGAGCTGTCCCTGGTTATAAGCTTCGAAGCCGGCTGCTGCGGGCCACCAAGGACCGAACTTAATGCAGTTGTTAGGTGTGCAGCCGTCGTAAGGAATGAACATGCAGCCGTTGCTGTCGCCGCCGTTGAGGACGATACCGCAGCAGCCGTTGTCGCCTGCATTGCCTTCGTGCTGGTAATCTTTCATTGTGTACTCAACAGCGAAGTACTTCTTTGTTACAGTGAATTCGGTGTAGTTTGACTTTTCGCCGGTCGCGCTGGAAGCGTCAACGGTAGCGATTTCGTCAGCCGATACGCCGAATGCCGCAAATGTTGCGATCATCGCGATTGTGAGGATGATGGAAATAACTCTTTTCATTGTGTTATCCTTTCATGAATTGAAATTTTCAGCCGGGTCACTCGCCCGTCTGCTTGTTCATATTATATTCGATTTTTATTCGCAAATCAATAGTGTTTTATTCGATTTGTGCATTTTGCACATCAGTTTCGGGAATTGTTACAATTCGCGAGGCGTCTGTTTGGTAAGTTTTTTCCGCATTTGTCCCTGTTTAATTTTCCGTTAACTTTTGACTTCCGTTTTATGCACAAAACCCGCCGAAAACCGCATATCGTATCAATTTGCAATGTGCAATGTGCAATTAGCAATGTGCAATGTGCAATGTGCAATTATGGAACAAACCGCGGAGGGTAAGCC
>CAVGEY010000040.1:0-4752 GCA_963628435.1 bacterium | reverse complement strand
GCGGGAAGGCGGCAGAGCTTTTTTACTTAGGAGGGATTTAGCGTGACGGGATGAAACTGCTTGCGGTCAATTCGACTTAAACATAGATGTATAGTATATTAAATAATAAATAAACAAAAATGCTTAGAATGTGTAAGGAGGCATGACGCAATGGCAGGGGAGATTTTCATGCGGGTAGGCGATGTGGCTGCGGAGCTTGGCGTGTCGGTTTCGTATGCGTACAAGATCATTCGCAAATTGAATGAGGAGTTGCGCGCATCCGGCTGCATCACAATCGCTGGGCGAATCAATCGCACGGAGATTACCGCACGTGACGTGATTGAGTGGCAGAACGAAATCCATCAGATGACGAAACCAAACGGCGAATCTTATTCGGCGGACTACCTCAAGAATGTGCACACGCAGTTGAGCTGCATTTTCAATCATGCGGTCAAGTATTACGGCTTGCAGGCGAATCCGGCGCAGAAAGCCAGCACGATGGGCAGCGAGCAGCCGAAGAAAATGCTTTTCTGGACGAAAGATGAGCACCTGAAATTCATCGATGCGATGATGGACAAGCCAATGATGTATTACGTATTCGAGCTGCTGTACTGGTGCGGTTTGCGCGAGGGGGAACATGACTTGTTTGCTGTACCTTTTTTCAGGCAGGTCATGTACTGTTTGTTTCAAATTTCCACTCTTTCATTAAAAAAGCACACTTGCAAAATAGGTGCGTTTTTATATTGACAAAAGATAAACAAAGGTATACAATGTCAATATGAACATGTTCATATTAATTTAGAAATGAGGAATGCTGTTGCCGAAAGTTATTGAGAACGTCAGGGAACAGCTGCTTGAGGAAGTTAGGCGGCAGATTGCTCAACGCGGATACGCCGAAACGACTGTCCGTTCTGTTGCGGGAGCATGCGGACTCGGTGTCGGTACCGTCTATAACTATTTTAAATCGAAAGATATGCTGATCGCGACGGTTGTAGCCGAAGACTGGAAACGCTGCACAGAACGCTTTAAGAATTCTTCTCCTACAGGGGCAGAAGAGACTGTAAGGCTCATATACGATATGCTTCAAGCTTTCGAAGAAGAGCACAAATCTCTCTTCACCGACCCTGAAGCTGCAAAGAAATATGCTTCCATTTTTGCCGAAAGACACGGGATTTTGCGCGAACAAATCGCAGAGTTTCTTCTTCCGATATGCAAAAAAAGCGAAGAGCCGGAATTTCTTTCGCAGTTTATCGCCGAATCCCTTCTTACATGGGTCACTGCAGGTGTTCCTTTTGAAAAAATGTACTCAGTTTTTCAAAAACTAATATAAAAGGAGAGAAACAATGAGCAGCTTTGAAAACCTTCGAATCGTAGACAACTTCTACCAGACGTCCCTCTTTTTCCCGATGCCGACGGTCATCATCAGCACCCTCTGCGAGGACGGCTCGACGACCCTCGGTCCGTATTCCCTCATTCAGCCTTACTATGTTGCGGGAAAAGATTTTTACGCAATGCTTTTGTGCTGCCGTAACTCTTCAAACACCGCCCAGAATATTCTGCGCAATGGAAAATGCGCCTTGAATTTTATCGACGACAACCCGAAGTCATTCAAAGAAGCCGTAAAGCTGTCCTGGCCGGGTGACAAGCCGTCCGATAAAATGCCGAAATGCAATTTCAGGCTTGAAAAAGGCTTGATCGAAGAAGAAACCGGAGAAAAAAGGCCTTTTGTTCTGACCGATGCCATTCAGACAATAGAATGCACATGGGTTCGTGAACTTGACGGAGCGGACAAAGATACCGCCGGCGAGCTGAATGGATATGAACCACCGTATCACGATTTCAACGGAATCACAAGCAAATTCGGTGCGCATTTCATTCTTCGTGTCGATAAAATCTTAATGAAGAAAAAATACCACGATGCAATAATCAACGGCGTTCGTGCAAAAGATTTTCCGCCGCTTCCCGTCGATTATGGCTACCGCGATTCTAAAAACTTCTGGTTTCACAGAAAGACTCGCATGAGAGCCGAGCTTTTGCAAGTCCGCAAGGCAACCCTTGAATCCGTCAGATATGCTGCAGACCGTGCCGATGATAAAGTCAAATTCACCGATGACGCTCTTGAGACAATTCTCGGCGTTCCCCGTGTATTCCTGTCGACCGTTCTCAAAGGCTGCGTTCAGTGGGCAAAGGAAAATAATGTAGAGCTCATCACCGCTGAGCACATGAAAATCATAAACGATAAACGCTCCAAAGAAAAAAATAAGAAATAAGGGGAGAGATTTATGAAAGTCGTATTGGCTGGAGCATTTGGAAATTTGGGCGCTGAAATTCTGAAAGCACTCTGCAGCGCAGGGCATGAAGTCGTGGCCGCTGACCTTAAAGAAACGAAGGTCGCAGGAACGGAAGGAAAATATAAATTCGTTGCAATCGATGCGACGAACCCTGAAACACTCAAGGGACTTTGCGACGGCGCTGATGTTGTGATTACCACCATGGGGCTTACCGGAGCTTCGACGAAATTTACCTCTTACGATATTGACTATAAGGGAAATATGAACCTTTACGCTGAAGCGAAAAAGGCAAATGTCAAGAAATTCAACTATATTTCCGTTATTTCGTGCGACGAAAAGGGAGCAGAGAAGGTTCCTATGCTTCACGCGAAATATCTTGTCGAAGAGGAAATCAAAAAGCAGCCTATGGACTATGTCATCTACCGTCCGACAGGTTATTTCTACGATATTGCAAAGGTCTTCAAGCCTTATGTTGATCAAGGCGAAATGCAGCTTCTCAAAGGCTACGGGACAGTAAAGGCAAACGTGGTTGACTGCCCTGATTTTGCAGCGTTTATCGTCGAACACATGAACGATACGAACGCCGTTTACAATGTCGGCGGAAAAGAGACCTATTCCTACGAAGAAATGGCGAAAATGTGCTTTGATGCTGCAGGAAAGCCTCTCAAGATCAAATGGGCTCCCATTTGGCTTTTCGGAATTTTGGCAAACCTTCCGAAAATCAAAAAAGCGGGCAAGCACGATATCATTCTCTTCTCGAAATGGACTTTGAGTCATGACCTTGTCGGAGATACAAAAACAGGTGACGCAAGTTTCGCTGAATACATAAAAGATTACTTCGGAAAGGGGAACTGCTAATATGCCTTGGGAGCTTCTTGGAATTCTATTCTGCGTCTGCGCCGCATTGTGTGCGGTAGGGTTCTATAAGTTTGTTTACTTTCTTTCCATCGGTTACGGCTTTGCCGTGGCAGGCGGCGGAATCGCGATTTTTATCATGTATCTCATCAATCCAACCGCTGTCCCTTTCTTCATTGTTCTTTTGCAGCTCATTTTGTTTGTTGCCTACGGTACCCGTCTTTCAGGTTTTTTGCTTGCAAGAGAAATGAAAAACGCCTCCTACCGCAAGACGGATGTTGCTAAAAGTACCCTCGATAAAAAGAACGAAAAGAAAATGCCTGTTTTCGTGCTTTTTACTATCTGGATCGTGGTTTCCGCTTTGTATGTTGCTCAGGTCAGCCCGATGCTTTTCAGAATAGTAAATAATTCGACTGACATCGTTCTTCCTCTGATTGGTATGGCCATTTCGGTTTTCGGAATTATCCTTGAAGCTGCTGCAGACTCTCAGAAATCCGCGCAGAAAAAGGTGCGCCCCGATATGGTCGCGACAAAAGGTCTTTACCGTATCGTTCGCTGCCCGAACTATCTCGGCGAGATCATTTTCTGGACAGGCGTTTTCGTCAGCGGTCTTTCGACCTATGCAACCGTCGGTCAGTGGATAACCGCGATCATTGCTTATATCTGTATCGTATATATTATGTTCAACGGTGCCCAGCGTCTTGAAAAACGCCAGATGAAACGCTACGGCGACAACGAAGAATATAATACCTACGCAGACAAAACGCCCATTATCATTCCCTTTCTTCCGATTTACCATTTGAACAAGAAATAACAAACGGAGGAAGAGCACCATGAAAGAATTTTCGGTATTGATGTCGCTTGTCGATTACATTCCCGTAATCCTTTTTGCGGTGTCATCGATCATCCTTATCCGAGATATGTATACAAAAATGAGCAAAGGAGCTTTTGCTCTCTTTGCAGCGGGAACGATTGACGTAATTTGCGCAGGCTTCTTAAAAGCAACCTATAAATTGCTTTACGCCCTTCGAGTCTGCGATTTTGAAGCGTTAAGCGATGTTTTCTTCCCGATGCAGTCTCTCGGATTCCTACTTGCAGGACTCGGCATGCTCGCACTTCTTTGCCACAAGCAGAGTAAAAACGCCGTTGCAGCCGTCGTTCCTCCCGTTTTCAGCGGAACCTTCGTCTTCGTTGGACTGATGGTTGCAGGCCTCGGCCTTATGAATGCGTGCCTTTGCGTGATGTCCGGCAAAGTCAAAAAGCCCGTTCTTTCGATTTTCTTTGTCATTTCCTTTATCTGCTCTCTCGGGATGGGATATCTTTCCTCCCGTGATTTCGGCGGTGCGGCAATGAACTGGATTGCAGAGGGCGTAAACACGGTAGGACAGGGTGCTTTGCTTATCGGTGCGATCCTTCTGCATAAGAGCGGATTTGAAGAGCTCCGCCTTCATGGCGGGGAAATAGTATGACCGATATTCTTCTCGACCTGTGAAGGTATCACCGTACAAATGAGATAATGTGAAAAACAATGCATTTGCCGTTCACCAATGTTGGATGACATTAAAAGCGTTCCTCCTGCCTGAGTTGGGCGGTGGAGGAACGCTTTTTCTGTTGATGATTTTTATTG
>CAVGEY010000039.1:0-4820 GCA_963628435.1 bacterium | reverse complement strand
CGTGTAGGGGACGACGTCCTCGGCGTCCCGTTTCTTTGGTTTCTACCTACCTATATCTAAGCCAAATCGGCAACGCCAAAATTTCCGTATCAATATCCCGTGCGGATATTTGCCGTATTCGGCATTGCCGAATTAAGGTCGTGAGACCTTAAGGCAAATATCTAAGCCAAATCGGCAACGCCGATTTGGGTTTGCACATTGCACATTACCTTTATCCCGAGCGGATATTTGCCGTATTCGGCACAGCCGAATTAAGGTCGTAAGACCTTAAGGCAAATATCTAAGCCAAATCGGCAACGCCGATTTGGGTTTGCACATTGATAATTGCCTATGTCTAAGCCAAAACGGCTTCGCCGATTTGGGTTTTGGCGGCTTCGAAGGCGGCGAGGAACAAATCGGTGTTGTCGCAGAGACTCGCGAGCCTGAATTTCAGCTGTCCCGACTGCCGTCTGCCGCCGAGCTCGGCCGGTATGAAATCACCGGGACCGCGCATTCTGAGGTCGGTTTCGGCGACCCTGAATCCGTCAGACGTTGAACAGAGCGTTTCCAGCCGTTCTTTCGCGCTTTCCGACGGATCGTCGCTGACGAGTATGCACCATGATTTGTATTTTCCGCGTCCCACGCGTCCGCGCAGCTGATGCAGAGCCGACAGACCGAACCGCTCGGCGTTTTCGATTATCATGAGAGTCGCGCGCGGCTGATTCACGCCGACCTCGACCACGGTGGTCGACACCAGCACATCGATTTTTCCGTCGGTAAAATCGTTCATGATTTTCTCTTTTTCGGCGGATTTCAGCTTTCCGTGCAGGCAGCCGACTCTGACATCCGGCAGCTTTTCGGCGAGTTCGGCGGCATATCCGACCGCCGATTTCAGCTTCTTTTCGTCTATCGGACGGCAGAACAGGTCGACCAGCGCGCCGCTCTCCTCCCCGTCCTCTTTATCATCGATTGACGGGCAGACGACATAGGTCGCCTTGCCTTCGGCGGCCTGCTTTGCGATAAACCCTTCCATGCGCGTGCGGTAGCTTTCGTCGACGAGGAAGGTTGACACCTTCTGTCTGCCCGGCGGCATCTCATCGACCGCCGACAGATCCATGTCGCCGTAGAGAACGAGGGCAAGCGAGCGCGGAATCGGGGTTGCCGACATGGCGAGCACGTGAACGAACAGATTTTTATCGAGTCCGCATTTTGCCCTGAGCGCCTCTCTCTGCGCCATGCCGAAGCGGTGCTGTTCGTCGGTTATGACAAGTCCGCAGTTTTTGAAGGCGACATCGTCGGATATGAGGGCGTGAGTTCCTATGACGAAATCGGCGTCTCCCGATTTTATCATTTCCTTCGTCTTTTTCTTCTCGGATGCGGTCATCGAGCCGATAAGCAGAACGACCTTTATCCCCGATGTCCCGAAAAGTTCGGAAAGATCGGCGAAATGCTGTCTCGCGAGAATCTCGGTCGGCACCATCAGCGCGCACTGATAGCCCGAACGCACCGCGAAATAGCCTGCGGCGGCGGCGCATACCGTCTTGCCGCACCCGACATCTCCGCAGACCATGCGGTTTGCGGGGCTTCCCGATCTGAGATCGGCGGCAATCTCGCCGACAACCCGCTTCTGCGCGCCTGTCGGCTCGAACGAGAGAAGGCGGTAAAAATCGGCGATCTCCTCATCGGCAGAGCCGATTATCGGCGCGCGTCTGCTCTCTTTATGTTTTTTCTCGCCGAGTATGCCGAGCGCGAAGTTGTAAAGTTCCTCGAATATGAAATAGTTTCGCGCTTTCGCGATGTCATCCGGCCCGTTCGGATTATGTATGGCGGCAAGCGCGGTCAGTCTGCCGCAGAGCCTGTTTTTTTCGCGTACGGCATCGGGCAGAACTTCGGGTGAGGCGGGATCGAGCCGCGCGAGCGCGTCTTTTATCATGTTCTGCATGATTTTCTGAGACAGACCTTTTGTCAGCCGATAGACCGCGAAAAAGTCGGCGAGCCGTTTTGTCGGCAGCACCTGTTCGTATTCGGGAGATGCAAGCTGATACCTGTCGCGGAATTTCTCGATTTTCCCGTAGAAACGGAAGGTCATGCCGGTGTGGAAAATCTTTTTTACGAATTTATTGTTGAAAAACTGCACGTTTACGCTTCCGCTCTCGTCAAACGCGCGGAATTTCGAGATGGTCATTCCCCGTCGTATCTCCGCCGATGTCGGCTCGCTGCCGACGGTGAGAATCATCGACACCGTGTCGCCCGATGCCGCGGCATCGACAAGTCTTGTTATCTTTCCCCTGTTCTGATAGGCGCGCGGAAAATGTTCGAGCAGATCGCCGACCGTCTCTATGCCGAGCGATGCAAGCTCTGCCGAGCGGGCATCTCCGACGCCCGACAGCACGGTTACGGGGTCGCTGTATCTTACCGCAGTCTGTGCCATTGAAAATCCCCCTTAATTTCCCATCGATTTCCGCATGAGATTTTTGATTTCGACATCGATTTCGGCGAGTTCGGCATCGATTTTCGCGATTTCGGCGGCTTTTCCGCCGTTTTTCGCCGCATCTTCGTCAAAAGATTTGCGCAGGGCGCGCGCTCCCGAAAGAGTTCTGACCTCAACGCCGCCTGCCGTCAGATAGCCGTCAATCGATTTCAGCATACTCTCGTATTTGGCGGCGTTGCAGTCGGACGAGACTTTCGTTACCGACTTATCGACATTTCCGGTGCTTACGGCGACCGCCGAGCCGCTCTTTATCGCCGCCTCGACCGAGATCTGCGCGCTGCTCTCGCCTGCGTGGATATAGTCGCTGCCGATTTTCCAGACAGGCTCTGTGACGGCATCCGCCGAAATGGAGAGCCCGTCCTCGCCGCTGTGTCTTATAATATTGAAGCCTTTTTCGGCGAGAATACCGTCAAGCGAGCTGTCATAGCATCCTTTTGAAAAGCAGAAGGACGTCGGGCGCGGCAGACCGAGATTTTCGATTCCGGCAAGCCGACTGTCGATATAGGCGGCAAGCGCCTCCGAATTTTCGGCTTTTTTGCCGCTGTCGCCGAGCGCGAGTTCCCATCCCGAATCGAGCAGCGATTTCATTTCGTCAAGGCTCATCATGCCGTCGTCTCCGGGCAGTACGCTCCCCGTCAGCACGAGTGTGGCGGCAAATCCTCTCCCCGAAAGCATCGGGGAGGCAATCGAATATACCGTTTCGGATATGCTGTCAAAGCAGAGGGCGATGACGGCGTCCGGCGTGCTTTCACGGCAAAGCTCTTCCCTTTTTTCGACAAGATCGGCACGCTCTTTTTCGAGTTCGGCGATTCTTTCGGAGTATGAGCCGTCGCCTTCGGTTTTCGCGCATCCGAAAATCGAGAGCGGCAGTGCGAGAATGAGTGCCGCCGCCGCGGCGATTTTTATTTTTTCGGAATATTTCCGTGAAGTTTTCATATACAAAACCTTTTTCCGTATTGTTTTTTCGATAAATTCTCTTCCTTAATTGTATAATACCATAACGGCGCGGGCTTGTCAAGTAAAAGCGGCTTCCCGAAAATCTCCGCAAAAAGCGGGGAAATATATATAAAAAAGGGAAAAATGTCAAAAAAAGCCGCAAAAAGGTTGACATTGAAAAAATCGTATGATAAAATATCGGGGTGGATGCGCCGTGGGCCGCAAATCGGACGACCGACGCGCCGATGAAAGGAGCCTTTTATTATGGAAAATAACGAAAGAAAAATCATTCTCTGTGCCGACAGTACCTGTGATCTTTCTCCCGAACTTGTCGGGAAATTTCATGTTGTCATAAACCCCTTCACCGTCATTCTCGATGACAAGGAGTATCATGACGGGATTGATCTCACACCCGATGACATCTATGCCGTCTACCGTGAAAAAGGTCTGCTTCCGCACACATCGGCAACAAATGTTGCCGAATACGAGGCGATTTTCAAAAAATATATCGACGAAGGAAACGATGTCATTTTCATAAATCTCGGATCGGGGCTGTCGGCAACCTACAACAACTGCCGTCTTGCCGCCGAATCTTTCCCGGGCAGGGCGTATGCGGTCGACAGCTGCAATCTCTCAACCGGATCCGGTCTTCTCGTAATCGAGGCGGCAAAGAGAATCGAAAAAGGAATGGCTGCCGCCGACATCGTGCGCGAGCTTGACGAAATAAAGCACAGAGTTCACGCGTCGTTTGTCATCGACACGCTCGAATTTCTCTACAAGGGAGGCAGATGCTCGGCACTCGCCATGTTCGGCGCGAACGCCCTGAAGCTGCACCCCGGAATCATCGTCGACAATGCCAGCGGCAAAATGACGGTCGGCAAAAAATACCGCGGCACGATGGACAAGGTCGTACTGAAATATGTCGAGGACGCGATTAACATCGAGGCGATGAACACCGAAAAGATTTTCATCACCCATTCGGGCGTATCGCAGAAGCAGGTTGACGAGGTAGCGGCTCTGCTCCGTTCGAAATACGATTTCGAGAACATCTACGTTACCCGTGCGGGATGCGGAATATCTACACACTGCGGCCCCGGCACGCTCGGCGTACTCTTTATCACAGACAAATAAACAATTAGCAATTTGCAATTAGCAATTTGCAATTAAGGAAAAAAGGTCGGCTCTGCCGACCTTTTTGATTTTTTTATTCGGAACACGCGTGAACTTTATCGGGAGCGCGAAACCGGCGGCTTTTGGCGACATTTTTGTAAGCAAAACGCCTTTGGCATTTTGGGTTAGATATTTGCCGAAAACATCAAACATCGCACGATGTATAGGCAGAACGAAAACACAAACAGTTTTCGTTGTAGGGGAACAAGCGTGAACTTTATCGGGAGCGTGAAAAGAATGCGCA
>CAVGEY010000038.1:0-5104 GCA_963628435.1 bacterium | reverse complement strand
GGCAGACTATTTTGACACCAGGATACTGAACCAGATTGAAATTTCAGTCGGCACCGAAAGTCAGAGCGTAACCGATTTCTATTTCAGGGATATGACCAATGACATCGGCGGCGGCGCAAACATACACCATTTTCCGAATAATGCAGCCGACACCATCGTTTCGATTGAAGTCTGGGATTCGGACGCGAACGACTATATCGCAGTAGACGATGACAGATTTGTCATTTCGCTTGCCAAAACGATTTACGGCAGTCAGGTATACAATGACAGTCTGTATTTCCGTTTCAAAGACAACAATGTCATAGTCGGCAGGTACAGAATCAAATATTACACCCTCGTAGAACATGAAAACTTAAATTTGAGAAGCGATGACTGCCTGATTACGAACACACTCTATTGGAGCAACGGTACATCAACCGAATCGGGAGGAGGAGAAAAACAGCGCTGGCGCGCATACTCCTATCTCGGCAAGGAAAACAAAAGCGCAGTAAGCTCGCAGAACGACCTGATCATCTGGAAAATCGGCGGTCTGGGACTCAATTACAACCTGTACGACAGAGATACAAATGTTACAATGCGCTATGAGAATTTCAGACAGTATTCCACCGTTGTGGACACGCTGCCCGCAGGTCTCGAATTCGTGGCGGCGGCATACGGCAATCCGAATCCCACGGCAGGCGGTGCCGACAACGTTATTCCGACAATTACGGTCAACAGTGACGGAACCACCACGCTGGAATTCCCGATGTATACCGACACCTCAACTGTGCAGGATTTGTATATTCTTACAAGATACAGCGGAAATTATGAAGAGCTGACCGAAAAGAAGAGCTTTACAAACACTGTGAAAATCGGTCTGCGGAATGCGGCAGGCGGCACGGTTTATGAGCCGACACGCATGAAGAACATAACGGCATCAACCGCCATACAACCGCCTATCGTTGCAGACAAGACCTGCACTTACACCACGGATACGGCCCCATACGCAGAATTTCAGGTTATCATTAACAGTGCGGCGAGCAACATGATTCCCGAAAGTTCCGAAAAGCAAAGTTTCGAGCTTCAGGATATCATGGGCAGTGCATTATCACTTGACGAATCGACAATGCTTATCAACGGAGAGCCTCTTTCGTCTTATCCCGAGCTGACGCTTAAAGTTACGGGCGGCGGAAGCGCGTTCGTTTTATCGGGGCTGCAAGACGAAACGGCATATACAATCACATACAAAGCGCTTGTATTGCTCGGCGCCGGCGAAACCTTCTCCAACGAAGACGCCGCCAATGAAATTACGATTCCGGGCATTGAAATTCCCGAGCGAAGCACGACGCGTACCGTAATCAGCGGTCAGGTATACGGCTCCAGCGGCACGGCCGGAGGTACCAACGGCCTTGTACGTGTTCACAAAACCGACGACCGCAGTCCTTCACAGCCTGTCGAAAACGCGGGATTTACCATATACCGCATCGGCACGGTCGCCGAGGTTTTCGCAATGAGCGCTCTCCCCACGGAGGTAACAGACGTAATGACAACGATTACCACCGATGCGGAAGGCTACACCGATTTCGTCCGAATCGATTACGGCGTGGTTTACGGAATAAAAGAAACAACCGTACCATCGGGATACAGCGATACATCCGACGGAGCAATAACCTACTTTGCGTACAAATCATGGGATATGACTTCCCTTCCGAACGGTGTTCAGGATCTGACAAACAGTCCGGTAAAAACATTTGATTTTGTCAACCGTGCTTCTGCTCTGCTTACCATCACAAAAGCGGTAGACGGCAGCTCGGCGGCAAACGAGGACTTTCCCTTTACGCTGACCAGCAGCGAGGCGATGAAGTCGGGAGACGGATACACGCTGTCCGATGACGGAAAAACGGCAACTTTCAGTCTGAAAAACGGAGAGAGCGTAACGCTCACTGTCTATACCGGTTCTGAAATCAGGCTGACCGAAACGGCACACAACGGCTATATTGTGCTGATTAAAGAAGGCACTCAGCTGCTTGCGAACGGCGACAGCGCCGCATTTGAAATAAGCAGCACAAAAGACCGAACCGTTACCGTTCACAACACTCCGGGTGTTGAACTGCCGTCAACAGGCGGCATGGGAACACATTGGATTACCGTGGCGGGACTGTTATTTATGACATTCGCCATTGTAGGCGGATACAGGCTGAGGTGCAAGCGTGAAGGGAGGCTCGGATAAGAATGCCTCCGCAGATACGGCGAATCTTATTTGCGCCCGACTGTATTCGATATCAAAGTAAACATAAAATACGAAATAAAACAAAAAATGAAAGGGAAACGACTATGAAAAACATTACGAAACTCTTTGCTCTGTTGCTGGCGCTCGCAATGGTGCTTGCAATGGGTACCGCCGCATTTGCGGAAAGCGGCACAAACGACAACAGCGGCTCTATCACCATCGACAATGCCGTTACCGGTCAGACATACACCGTTTATCAGATTCTTGTCCTTGAAAGCTACAACACCGCAACCGGCGCGTATGTCTACAAGGCAGCCGAGGCGTGGGACAGATTCATTAACGGCACGGACATCAAAGGCGTCTATGTTGAAGTGGACGATCAGGGCTATGTAACATGGAAATCGGGCGCGGATGCCGCCGCATTTGCGAAACTCGCGCAGGCTTACGCAAAAGGAAACACTATCGCAAATCAGGGAACTGAGATTGCAGCTTCCGAATCGGTTTCATTCACAGGACTGAATCTCGGCTACTATCTGTTAGATTCCACACTCGGTACGCTCTGCTCTCTGACGACCACCGCACCCAGCGTAACCGTTAAAGAAAAGAACGAAGCTCCTACCAATGTAAAGACAGTTCTTGAAGATTCCGACAGCACATACGGAAATGTCAACGACGCGGAAATCGGTCAGACTGTAAGCTACAAGAGCACAGTCACCCTGCCGAAGGGCTCAGAAAATGTTGTTTTCCATGATACTATGACCGAAGATCTTACCCTTAATGCCGACAGCATCAAGGTTTATACCGATTCCACGCTGTCTTCCGAACTTTCCGCCGACAATTATACACTGAAAACCGAAGGTCTCGACGACGGCTGCGCCTTTGAGATTTCCTTTACCGGAACATATCTGGACGGTCTGACATCGACCGCAACTCTGTATATCGGATACTCGGCAACGCTGAACGACAAAGCCGTAGCCGGAGGCGAGGCTGTCAACAACAGCTATCTGCATTACGGCGAAACGGCGACAAGTGTTACACCCCGCAGCACTGCAAAAACATACACATGGAAATTCGATATTCTCAAATACGGCAACGGTAATACCGAGAATGTCCTTTCGGATGCAAAGTTTGTTCTTCTGAACAGTGACAAGAGTAAGGTGGCCGTCATTGCCGACGGAAAACTGACAGGCTGGGTTAATCTGCCTGCCGAAAATGAAGATTGGTCTGCCGGCTCGATTATGACCACAAACGCCGCCGGCAAGATCGAAATCGCGGGTGTTGATGCGGAAACATACTATCTGCGTGAAATTGACGCTCCCCGCGGATATAATATTCTGTCCGAAGATATTGAATGCAAGGTAGAACGTTCGGATGCTTCGAATGAAACAACCCTTGCGCAAAAAGAACTCACAGTTAAAATCAACAACCAATCGGGTACGGTCCTGCCGACCACAGGCGGCATAGGCACCACAATCTTTTATGTTCTCGGCGGTCTTCTGACTGTCAGTGCGCTGGTGTTCTTTGTTGTCAAAAAACGCATGGGAACCGAAAATTAAGCAAAAACATTTAACTGTCGAAAAATTCGTTGTGACGCGGGGGAGACTATTCTCCCCTGCCCGCAGCGGCAAGGAGAGTCCTATCGTGAAGAATAAAATTTCATCTGTTATTTTTGCCCTTGCGTTCATTATAGGATTGTCCTTACTGCTCTACCCCTCCGTAAGCGATTATTGGAACCGTTATCATCAGACCAAGATGATCGTTTCATACGCGGAGAAGGTTGCGGGAATTGACTCTGATGTCAAAAATCAGCTTTTATCGGCTGCACAAAACTATAATGCGCGGATTTCGGAACGTGACAACCGCTATCTTCTTTCCGAAGAGGATGAAAAAGAATACGAAAATCTGCTGAATATCGGCGGCAACGGCATTATGGGATATATCGAGATTCCGAGCATCAACTGCTATCTGCCGCTCTATCACGGAACCGACGAAAGTATTTTGCAGGTCGCCATAGGCCACATAGACTGGACTTCCCTGCCTGTCGGCGGCGAAAGCACGCATTGCGTTGTATCCGGCCACAGAGGGTTGCCGAGCGCAAAGCTCTTTTCCGAGCTGGACAAGCTTTGCGAGGGAGACACTTTCTCCATACGGGTACTTGACGAAGTGCTGACCTATGAGGTCGATCAAATTCTTATTGTTGAGCCCAATGATACCGTCGAGCTGCAAATCGTGGAAGGCAAGGATTATTTCACTCTGGTTACCTGCACCCCATACGGCGTCAATTCTCACCGTTTGCTGGTGAGAGGTCACAGAACAGAAACCGAGGAGGAAGCGAAAACCGTTCGCCTTACCTCCGAGGCGATTCAGATAGAGCCTCTGATTGTAGCGCCCATCGTGGCAGCTCCTCTCCTGATTTTGTTAATGGTCTGGCTCATCGTAAATGATAATAGAAAACGGAAATCTTCGAGGTGAAGTTTATGGAAAAATTATCAAACAAAAGAATATTTGCGGCGCTTCTGTGTACGCTTATGCTTGCGGTAATCTTTCAGCCGCAGGTATTTGCCACAGGTGTGATTGATACGAACAGAGATGTTACTCTCACCGTAGACTACCGATACGGCGACACTGCTCTGCCCGAGGCCAAATTCGATGTTTACAAGCTGGCGAATATTTCGCCTTACTCCGAATTTACGCTTACCTCCGATTTTTCCGACTATCCTATCAGTGTGGACGGTTTGGATGCTTCCGGGTGGAACACTCTTGCCACAACTCTCAAGGGCTATGTGCAGGCGGACAAGCTCGCTCCGACCGCGTCGGGAACAACCGATGCGGACGGCAGGCTCGATTTTACCGTAAAGCCCGGTCTTTATTTGGTGGTCGGCGGCGGCATTATAC
>CAVGEY010000037.1:0-6162 GCA_963628435.1 bacterium | reverse complement strand
TTGATATATAAAGTGCCGAAAGCTTTTGTGCATATATCACAAATAAAAAAAAAAAGCCGATGTTTTGACAAATATTATTATATCGTGTAGAATAGAATCAATAAAGCTATAAGGGAGAAAGGTATTATGAAAAAGATTATTTCGTTTCTCATTATGATTACTATTATTTTCTCTTTTATGCTCAATCCCATTTATGCTTCAGAAAACAGCTATGAAAATTTACCATACTGTTTTTATTATGATCTTGACGACTCACTTGATACTTATTTCGGATATCAGTTTTTTATCGAACATACCGGACAAACTTTTTATAAGGGTTATACATCAGGGATGGTTTATACAGCAAAAACCGTGCCGACAAATGACCATGTATATTTGAATCTTTGCTTTGGTGTTGTATACCAAAATAAAACTTCGTCTTTCAAAACTCTTGTCAAAGATTGCGGTTATTTGGATGGTAATACATGCTATGAAGAAGACATGAAATATAAAAATTCGCTGTATTTTGATGAAACACAGGTTACAAGATACGTTATCGGTTCAATGTCATTATCGGAAGACAAATATATCAATTCTTCCTATAACTATCAGCCGAATACACCTCGCGGTTATGAAAGCCAGCTTACCGGAGAGATATATGAACATTCCATAAGAAAGTCATTGTCGCAGATCTTCAATCATGGTCTTGATTATCTCGATGAGTTAAACTAACTGAAAATAAAGGATATCTTATTGCAAGGTTTAATCACATTCTTAAATAACTACTTTAATTCAGAAAGGTGACATATATGAAGCAACTGATAAGATTACTTTGCTTTTTGTTTTTGTTTTTAATTTGTCTGACCGGATGTAGATACAATGATATAGATTTAGACGATGATAAAGAAGAACTCTGTATATACGGTAATTATGATTACTCTCTAAAACCGTATTTCGATTCCGATTCGAAGCATTATACTACTGTATATCAAAATTATGCATTTGGATGTAATTCGCAGTCAATGCTCTCATATATTGATCTTTCAAATCTGGAAAGAGAAATGAGAAGCTACAAGCGCAGCGAAGAAGAATATGAGCATAATGGATTTCTTGGGCAGACGCATGTAAAAGTCTGTAATGAAGAACATTCGGATTCCGACAATTGTCCGGCTGATTTGCGCGGTTCATGTAGGTTTCTTCTTGATGCATACGAGAGCGCCGGGTCGTATCCTGTTTTTTATATAACGCAGCAAAAAAAAGGTTCAAACTCCGAATCCGAACCCTATTATTTGTACAAATATAGCTTATCAAGCAATGTTAGGGAAGAGCTGTGCGAGCTAAAAGGACAGCCATCGCAGTTAATGTCATATGGTGATTATATCTATGTTTCAGAAAACTATGGAACAGGCGGCTGGATTATTGAAGCAATAAACAAAAAAACAAAAAAAGCAACATTTGTTTCGATTGATGAAAAAAGAATAGAGCCTATATATGCTGAGGAAGATAAAGTATACTTTTATGAATGGCTGACAGGCACACTACATGTTTCGGACAACGAGCTTACCGAATACAAGTCTGTTTTTACCCCTCCTGAACTGTATACGGTAATGGTTAGTGAAAGAGATATAGGTATGTTTATTAACGGTGGTTACATATATTTCAGAGATGACTATGAGGAAAGATCAGTACCTGTTTCCGGAACCGAACCTCAACAATATATAACTCCGTTTGTTTACAACATAAAACGCGTACCGCTCGATAATCCCGATGCGGAAAGTGAACTTGTTGCAAAAGATGTTTTTGAGTGTTGCGATCATGGTATATCCGGTAATTATTTCTACTTTACGCCTTTTGATTTCAAAGAAAAAGATAATGCGTATTGCTATTATAATTTCAACAATGGAAGATTGTGCAGAACAGACCTGACAACACTTAAAACCGAAGATTTTATTGCTGACTCCGGGTTGTTCTTTGAGGGTGTTGATTATAGTTATCTGTGTAATAGATATATTATATGTAATATAAGACCTACAACCGAAAAGGGATTATTTATTACACTGGGTGATGCTTGTTGTTATCGTATGCTTTACGATTTTGAGACAAATGAAGTTTACTATGTCGATGATGCGGAGGGTTCCGGCATGGTGATCAAACCCAGACAATAATAAATATCAAAAGTAGAGGTTAATTTCTAAAGTTGTAAAATGGGCGTTTTTAGCTGCGTATCGATGCGTCTGCTAAAAACGCCTTTTACAAAATAATTTACTTATAAGGCGGTGAGTGTCCTTGCGACTTTGTTTTTATGAGTTAAAAAAATGTTATCTGGAAGACTTATGCCAATAATAATCGCCGCACTGATTCTTGTTAACGGTATATTGTGTTTTATTTTTATTAAAAGTAAACCGGAGCTTGAATATCTTGACGATCTTAAATCTGTTGATGAGGTCAATAAAAAGGATCCCGAACAAATTCGCACGATCTATGAAACATACGAAAAAGAGTATGAAAAATACGAAAATGACTTTAAAGATTGGATAAATTCACGATTCGGTCCAAATGCAGATAAAAGGCAAAATGAGGTCCCGGAAAAGCCGGCAGTCCCACATAACTTCTCGGATAAGCTTGATGATTATGAGATTATAAAAAAATATTATGAAAACATCGTTAAAAACGATGACTATAAGGAGACAAATAAATTTAAGCTTAACGATCTTATCCGCTCAATAAAGAATTATCTTGAAAACGGGTATGAGAAGAATAGTTTTTCATACCGATATCAGATTTGCATGATTGAAAAGACACAAAATGCCATTAAAAAAGTAAATCTGTCTGAAAATCTTGTATACGGATGGGATATTCTCTTTTCATACAGCGGAACTTATTTGTTCATGATACTTGCCGCAATATTTATAGGTGGCAGGATGTTCATGCTCGAAAAAGACAGCGGGATGCATTTGGTTCTTCGAACTATGCAAAAAGGCAGAGCCAAAACCGTATTTTTCAAATTGATTGCAGCGTTTGCACTTATTCTAATTATATCTCTGCTTTTGGTTTTTATAACATTTCTGATTATCGGTTTCAGTGTCGGGTTTTCTTCTCCTTTTTCCGCAATACAGGAAATCGGCGCTTTTGATTCATCAACTTACATTCTAAACACTTTGACGTGTTTTATTCTTACATTTTTACTTATGCTTGCAGGCGCATATACTGTCTGCATAATCACAGGTTTCTTTTCGGTATCAATACGCAACGGTGCACTGTCGATGATAATTTCAGCAGCGTTTGTTGGCATATCGTATGTTGTTTCTGTATTTGCACAAAATCAGAATTTCTTTAGACTTACCAATTTGATAACAGTATCATCCGCAGAAAAACTATTTTCGTTATGGACTCCGGTGCATTTTTTCGGTCATCCTATTGCCGATACACTGACTATACCGATTTACTTTGCATCGTTGATTGCTATTTTTACCTTACTTACATACATGGTATGGACTAAATTCGGGATAGGAGTCGGAACAACAAAGAAAAGTATTCTTAAAAGAATATCCGAAATCATTCATGCGTCATGCCATTCGAATGGACAGATTTTTTATGAGGCAAAAAAGATATTTCGTACAAAAGTCATCGTAATTGCCGTATTGATTATTGCCTTAAAGATTATTTCATCGTTTACTACTATCAACGGAGAAATATATTATGATGATGAGATTAGAAAATCGATTATAGACAACTATTCGGATCTTTCGCTCGAGGAAACATACGATGCTGTATGTGAAAAATGTGACTACTATGCTGAAATATCAACTGATTCTTATGCCAATATGATGGCTGTAAAACGCAAAGACGGAAGCATTACGCAGGCTGAATATCGGGAATACAGGGAAGAGCTGAATGATGCAAAAAATATGCTCGATTATTATAAAGACTATCAAAAGGATCTGATAAATCTTGTTGAAAAGAGCGAGGAAATTGGAATTTCCGCAAAGCCGTCATTTGATGTCGGGTATATGAAATTGTTTTCAATGGATTTTGAATATTTACTCGTAATTCTGCTTGTTTTTCTGCTATGCGATGGTTTTGCACGTGAATATGAAACCGATTTTATCAGATTGTTAAGAAGTACGGGAAATGGTCAAAGGAAAGCTTTTTGGGCAAAGATAAGGCTAACTTGTCTTTTGTCCGGGATGCTCGCATTGATATTTAATGCGTTTGATATTTTGCTCGTTTTTGCGAAATATGATATGACTTGCATCGATTCTCCGCTTTTTACAATAAAATCATATCTTTCGCTTCAATGCGGAATTACAATAGGTAATTATATTTTGCTTGTTGCGATTATCAGAATAATTACTTATATGATATTCGGACTTATTACCGCTTGTGTATCCTGTATTACAAGGTCAGAATGGCTTACCGTTGCTGTATTTGTTATGATGTTTATCCCTTACATGCTTTCACTTCTCGGTATAAACATTATGTCTTATTTTGACATATCGACTTTGCTGTCGGTTGACAGACTGCTGCTGCTTTGTCTGAAATCAGGCGGCTTAATAAAAGCTATTGTAATTGCACTGTCATGGATTGCAGTTTTAACCGGTGCTATGATCTACTCTTACATTGAATTTTGTAAAAGTGCATATAAATCGAGGTGATATAGATGATATTACAATTTGATAATGTTGATAAATCTTACGGAAAAAATCACGCACTTGATCATTTTTCTGCTACGCTCACTCCCGGAATCTATGCGCTTATGGGGCCGAACGGAGCAGGGAAAACAACTTTAATGAATATTCTTACCGATAATCTTTCAGCCGATTCGGGTGTGATAAATTATGACGGTGAGGATATACGAAAACTCGGAAAAAAATTCCGAGAAAAATTGGGGTTTATGCCTCAATTTCCCGGAATGTATCCAAATTATACTGTTGAGGGCTTTTTGCGGTATATAGCATTACTCAAGGATATAAACAGGGATGATGCCGAAAAGCAGATTAGGGAAGCTCTTGAAGCAGTGGAACTTGCCGATATTCCGAAACGTCGTATATCCGAGCTATCCGGAGGAATGAAGCAGCGTCTTGCGCTCGCACAGGCGCTTATAGGTGATCCCGAAATCGTTATTTTGGACGAACCTACGGCGGGACTTGATCCTAAAAGAAGAATTTCCGTGAGAAATTATCTTGCCGGAATTTCACTGAAAAAAATTATTATCATTGCAACGCATGTTGTCAGTGATATAGAAAATATCGCTAAGGAAGCGATATTTCTAAAGAATGGTGTCATAACCGATTTTGGACCTCCGCATCAGCTTGCATCAAAAATCAACGGATGCGTTTGGGAAGTTAAATGTGAAACTGCCGAGCTCGATAGTATGCAGGCTGAATTTGATGTTATAAATATTTCGCAATATAATAATCGGTTAATACTTCGTATTCTTGCAGAGAAAGCGCCGACAGAAGACGCAGTTTCTGTCGAGCCGACTCTTGAAGATTATTATCTGATGGTTTTCAAAGAAAGATAAGAGATCGATTTATAAATAAAGAAATTGATCTGATCAACTGTTGCTATATTATGAAAATAAACACGGACACACAATAAAGGGAAATGTGTGCCCGTGTTTTCTTAAACATTTTTACTTGATTTAATCATTCCAGAGCAGTGCGGTTTTCTTTATATGTGACGAAACAGATGTTACATCAACAACCGAAATTTTTCCGTCAGAATTGATATCCGCACATTTTAACAGATAATCATCGGTTATAAGCGCTGTTTTCTTAATATGTGAAGAAATTGTTGTTACATCCGCAACCGAAACCTTACCGTCACCGTTTACATCGCCGATAGGATGAATCTTGACATTCTGTGCTGTTGAACTCGGAGTTATTGTTATTGTATACTCGCGCGTTACATGTTTTGCCTTTGTTACCCTCAATGTATATGTACCGTAGATGACATCCTGGATGCTGAAAGCTGTTGTATATTTTTTATCCGACAGTTCTCCGCCTGATATGGTAATCTCATATGTCGATTCTGTATTTTCGGAATTTATAAGCTGAATAGTTATTATTTCCGAACCCGAAAGGAAGCTTTCAACATTTCCACTGAAAACAGCGGATTCCTCGTTTCCGCAATTCGGGCATACAGACCCGCCGTTGAGACAGGTTTTGCACTCAGAGCAAT
>CAVGEY010000036.1:0-6179 GCA_963628435.1 bacterium | reverse complement strand
CATCATCAAGAAGATGCACTTCGGCTTCCTCAGCGTGAACTCTTACGGGAAGAAATCTGCGGTTGCCGGTTCTGTCTCTCGGCAGGAAGTCCTGCTTGTTTGTTGTTCCGCCGAACACGCACTGTCTCGGTCTGTCTGCGGGATAGGTTTCATACGGCACCTTGTAGGTTTCTTTCTGACGGCTGATAAACGACTTGATTTCCTCAATGCTTCTTGCGTTCGCCGTGGCGATCATCTCCGACATTTCGATAATCCAATGGCCCTCAAGCTTGCGGTAGACATTCTCGTCATCGAGCTTTTTGAGGTCATCGGAAAACCATTCGTCATTGACGGCAAGAAAGCGGAAGAAGGTCGATTTACCGGCACCCTGACCGCCTACCAAGCAGAGCATCATTTCAAACTTGCTGCCGGGGTAAAATACCCTCTTAATCGCCCCGAGCATGAACAGCTTGAGACACTCATAAGTGAAGTCCGAAGTGTCGGCTCCGAGGTAGCGGTGAAGTGCGAATCGTATTCGCTCAACGCCGTCCCATTTGAGCCGGTTCAGATAATCTCTTATCGGGTGGTAGCGGTTCTCGTTGGCGATGATGGACATGGCACTCATAATCTTCTTCTCGCTTGTGAGTCCGTAGTTCTTCTCAAAGTGAAGAAGCAGATACTTCATGTCGGTATCGGTCAGCGTTGCGCTCTCACGGCTCCAACCGAGTTCCTTTACAATATCCGTTCGCCCCGTAAGGCAGTTGCGCTTGATTGCACCCCTCAGCATCGGATCGGACCGAAACACCGTCAGACAGTTGTCGATACTGTTTGAGGGAAAGCCCTTGCGTGTTGTCTCAAGAAGGGCCTTGACTTCCTCGACCGTCATTGTTTCCTCGTTCATCTGATTTTTCTCCTTTCTCGCTCCGCTTGGAGCGGTAATTCGGGCATTCGATTACGAGACAGCGAAAGCTCTGCTTGCAGCTCCTTTCGCATTTTCTGCAAAGCTCGTTGTATTTCTTTCGGCCTCGTTCATCAAGAAAGAACGCCCACTCTCTCTTGAGGTATTTCGGCATACGGGGCATAGGCACCACCTCCTTCCACGGCCTCCGACTGTCGATTTGTTCCCGAAACGCAGAAATGCCCGAGACCTCTCCTTAGCTGTACGCTTTCGGGGCGATTTCGGGCATTTTTCTTCGATATGAGCGGCTTTCTCGGTATGGGTGGCAGAGTTACCTGCCTAACCGATAAAACCGCTGTTTGTCGCTTCCGGGTAACAAAAAAGGACCGTATTTCTACGATCCTTTTGTCTTACTCGGGAGAGTTATTCACCAAGTGTTATGATTTATCTTATTTCTTTTTTTGCTTCTTCATCGAGCTATCTGATCCACTGAGCTTTTTCTCACGCAGATTATTCATATAGTTAAATGCTAAGTCACGAATTTCGTCGCTGTCGAGAAATTCCATTGTTGTAACTGCAGCATAGTGATTCAAGTATTTTTTGCATTCACGGAAGTAATCCGTTATTCCTTCATTACCACCCAAGACATCCTTGAAGTCCCGTATCGCCATTAAAACACCGCGCATACGATCAAAGTTCATACGATTGAATGTATCCATAACATCGGTGCAAATGGTTTGATTTGTCAGAAGTATCTCGGTAAAAGCATAATGATTGCTACTGTTCTCATCATAAGTGAGATAGCCGTACCACCACAGCCTGGATAGTGCGTTGTCATTTAACAAACTGCCGGAAGTTGTAACAAAGAAACGACTTTTAATGGTGTTTTCTCGTTCTTCTTGCATCCAACGATCACGGATATAATTTCTATACTCAGGGATTGCGTGGCACAGATATGTCCACATATACTTATTTGATGCCTGTAAAGGAGTCAATTTTCTGAACGCGTCATATAAAAGGCGAGTATTAATTAGATCCTCCTGCGATTTCTGTGCGTCATCTTTTTTTCCGGGAGTATAATGTGGGCTGAATGTTCCGACATCAACTGAGGATGTCTTAAAATACATGTTTGTACCGCCGAAATAAGTTGGAAGCCAATCTTCATACGAAATATAGTTCTCGGCATTTTTGCGAATATCATGCAGGAGACTTTCGTATGCTTCTTCGGTAAAATAGCTAAGCAGCATCAGTCAACACCTCCAATCATCTGGGTTTCGCCGCTGTTTACTTCGCAGTCAAGAGTATCTTTGAAGCTTCTGAGTGCATCCAGGGCAATATCTCCGAGCATATCATTTGCAATAGTGGACGCATAATCGCCTGGATTACTGAAATCAATGCCTTTGGAATCAGCTTTGTGTTCGATTGCCCTAAACCATCGTTTCTCGCTGAAATCAGTTCCGTCGCTACTGCCTTCATCGCCTTGATAATGCGCCATAACGAAGCCAATTGCTTCTACCAAAACCGGATATACGATGATTCCTGTAGCATACCTCCGAAGGGCGCCGTTATTAAAATCCTTGAAATTATAATACAACTCATACAGCTCGGATTTTAAGCGAATTTCGATTTTTTCGCCGTAATAATTCGGAACAACATCAGATGTTTGGTCATCATTCCTGCTAATATCAAAGATGGAAGAAATCGGTCTTTCCAGTTCCGTGTCATCTACAAAAATTGAACGACTATCCTCACTCGCAAGTATATCGCCCTTTCGAATTTCAAAGGTTGACGATCCAAAATAAAGTTCGTTAAATTCACCTTCGCAACGGAATTGATCTATGCTGTGCGCTGCTATAACCGCACCTTCTAAATCAATCTTATTCACAACGGAAAACTTAGGAATCGAGATAGACATCTCGCAGACGCCTGAGGGGAACTTAAACAGCTTGCTATATGAAGCCGCACTGCTTTTAACCTTAATTACCACTACGGCATCACCGATATTTACCAATGACTGAAGTCCGTTACAAACAAGCTGATACTTTATGGGAATAGTTATATTGTCGGCGTCTACGGTAATCTTACTTTCCTCAAAGGTAGTTCTGAAGCTGCAATTTTCAATATAATCGTCGCGTCCGATGGCAAGGACAGGGTTCGGAAATTCTTCTTTAATTGCCTTCATCTCTTAGCCTCCTCCGTTAAACGCAGACTCAATTTCAATTTTTCTTTATTCCTAAACCGTGCGAAGAATATAGCCGGGGTATCTGCTTCAACCTTTACAGGTCCGGCTTTTGCACCTACAAAGTTAATGCTCTTGCCGTTATACGCGAAGGACTCCAAATCCAAATTATCGAAACGTCCATCCTCTCCTATGGCAGAACACTCAATAAAGAGATTCTCATAACTCTCCGATGGCTTAATGACGATTTTATACAAGCCTTGGGAAGAATTTATCGGGAAAGCCCGCTGTGCTGTGAGGTTTGGCGTGCTGACCGTCTTTGTTCCGTCACCGGTTGTTGCTCCTTGAATAGGATTCGGATCGTCAGGATTTGGGGTAACCGGCTTAGGGGGACGCGGAGGTTTCGGCATAGGATTGGGATTCCGCACATGATTATGGACATCTCCTTCCTTTTCTGTCCCTTCGTCTTGAATACCGATTTGCGTTGTGTTGCCAAGACTTGAACGGTTCGTATGGATTTTTCCGATTTTTATTTTAACTTTTAAGATATCATCACCTTCAGATTGTCCGCCGAGACCATCCAGATCATCTGGTATATACTCACCGACACCCGCTGCATCAACAGTATCCTCTGTCACTACTTCAAATTGATCCTTCAGTAGTTGAAGCACATAATCATCGATTTTTTGTATGCAGATACGCGCCTTTTTACGCCTTCTCTTACCATCCTCGTCATTTGCCTCAATCTGTTTGAAATCCCAACGATTATGACGAGGAGGTTCGGTATCTTTCAGCAATTCGCCAAGCTCTTTCCCTCTGACAATGACCACAGCAGCGTAGTGCTGGAATATGCGTTTATAGTATGTTCCGACCAACATACCTGTGGCTCTGAAATTTGCTATGGTACGCTTATAACTGTTGTCTGACTTTATATAGACTTCCACGTCATCGGGTTCGAGTATTTCGGTGGTCTTTTTACAACTTGGAGCGGTAAAAGCCTTATATAACTGCGCTGTTCCAAGCATTTCAGAATCTTCACCTAAATCCGAAAACAGTTGAGACAAAGTATAGGCATCAATCATTTTATGATCTATTCCGTCTTTAAGTTCAACAACGAGTCTGCCTTCGCTTATGGCAACAAAGAAGTTTTTCAATACAGCTTTCGTCACATTTACAGTCCAATTAATCGACTGACTGAATCCAACGATGATTACATCGGTTCCTCGTTCGGTACGAATGAAATTGTCTCTGAATGCATTTGAGTTTCCTGGGAAAATCGGATCCCATCGCTCATTTTCCTCATCATTTACTTGATATTTTCCAACTCTCTGAGTCGGCTTACCGGCGTTGTTCAGTAGTGTGGCGAGTCGAGCCACACCGATAAACGCACTTTCATTGTTGATAGAAAGAGTATTATAAAATACCATGCTCAAAGATGAACAAGCAAATGGCGCGTTCTTTCCTATACCGTAAGATCCTGCGCTGTTCTCATCGCTTTTTACGGAAACCCCGTCGGAACCTGTCAGTGCCTCCCATGAAGATGAAAGCTCGTGGCTATGGCTGCCGTTAAGGCCCTTTGTACCGTAGTCACTTGCTATCAAAACAGGGATAGTCGGTTCTTTGAGAGTCGCCTCTGCTCCTGCAATAAATCTGGACAGCTTAGCATCCATCTCGTTTTTCCAGTAAGCACGACAACCTGAAAGACACTCGGAATACTGTGTAAAAACATCATACTGTTTCGGATTAAATTGCCTTAGCTCAAACACGACTTTTACCGGTGCATCGGATTCATCGAGATGAGCATCGAGAGAATTTTGACATATTTCACGGGCAAGATTATCAATCAGCTCCTGCCCTTTAAATACCTCAATGTCATTGTTTGTATATCCCTGTCTCGTCCCCCCCGACAGAGGAGGAAATCTCCATCCAATGTGCGTCATCACGATTACCTCCCAATCATTCAAGTTTAAAACGATCTTCCTTCTGCGTATCGGTACCGTTAAATTTAGCCCTTGCATTCTTCATTTCATGCTCGATTGCACCAAATATTTTGCGGACATCCTCATCTGTATACTCATAGTTCGATTTACTTGAGCAATTACCCAACAGCCTGATCATGTCAATAATCTTATTTGTTCTTGCTTCTGCAAGACGGACAAAACGCTCGCGCTTTGTTTCGCTCGTAGCCATATTGTATCCTCCATTTAGAAAATATAAATCATATTTGATGTTTAATGTTGACTTCTTTCAAAATGCCGAAGCCTTACGCCAATATATGCTGTCAATTATATTATAGATATTTAATTTTACTTGTCAATAGATTTTGCATATATTTCTCACATTTTCAAAATATATTTCAGAATACTCAATTGAATATAAAAATGCGGCAGCAAATATGCCGTCGCATTTCCAAAGTTGTTAAATTTTGATGCTTGAAATATCGTAGAGGAACTACAGCACTTTTGTAGTATTCAGCAATCGGCTTGATTACAGAAGCTCTGAACCGCTATTATCAATTAACCGATGGTCTTAAAACGAACTTGGACATTTAAGTCGATAAACTTATCGCCATTAATGTCATAAACATAGCCGTAATCGTATCGAGTGGCGCTTGGCCTGTCGAAGCGTGTGTTGTTAAGCAAATAATCCTCGAAAAAATTCCGGTTATACAGATGATAGCAAAGCACATCTCCGTCACGCTTTATGATGATATAGCCACCGGTTGCAGCTTCTCTGCCATCCCACGCTTTACCGGGAGTCATACCCAATGCAGCAGCGGTTATCAGTTTCTTGAACTTAATGAAGTAGATATCGTTCCTTCTGTATCCGAGAGGATTTTCGGCGGAAACAAACTCAAGCAAAGATGTACAGTCATAAATTCCTTCCGATATATGCTTGTAATGCTGGAGAATCATTTCACCGTACATTCGAGGAAGCATGGAATCGATTAGAATCAGATTATCCTCATATGTTTCATCGAGTACGCAGTCAAAATCAACCGATTCGGCTAATTCAAACAGTTTGGCCATTCGTTCCTTCATATATTCACGAGAGACTGTTTTATCGATACTGTTTATTTCATGCATATCGGCGTCCGAAATGCCCGCGATTTTATATCTGAAC
>CAVGEY010000035.1:0-6363 GCA_963628435.1 bacterium | reverse complement strand
CCAAATTGCCAATGGCAATTTGGGTTTTTTAGCGGTTCTTTCTGAGCTGGTCGATTGCCTGGAGGAACGTGTCGATGTCCCGGAACTCGCGGTAGACCGACGCGAAACGCACGTATGATACCTCGTCGAGCTTCTGAAGTCTGTCCATGACCATTTCGCCGATTTCCGCAGAGCTGATCTCGCTTTTCAGGCTTGACGCAAGCTCGCTTTCAATCGTTTTCACAAGCTCATCGAGCGCATCCTGCGTGACAGGCCGTTTGTATGTCGATTTTATCAGTCCGCTCAGAATCTTGTTGCGGTCGAAAACCTCTTTCGTGCCGTTTTTCTTGACAACGAGCATCGGCAGTACCTCAACCGTTTCGTATGTCGTAAATCGCTGATGGCAGCTAAGACATTCGCGGCGGCGGCGTATCGATGTGTCATCGGGACGCGAATCGACCACCTTGCTCTCGGTATATCCGCATGACGGGCATTTCACGATGTATGCACCTCTTTTTTTGTTTTTTTGTATCTGATATATCTGATGTTTCGGGCCGGATCGGCAAACGGCGATTGCGGCTTCGGAACACTCTCATTGCCGTGTGAGACTGTTTAGGGACAGAACGGCTTTTTTGTAAATTTCACGGCCGCCGAGCATGTTGAGCGCATCTATAAGCGATGCCGTTGACAGATTTGACGGCAGCGACAGCTCTTTTTCGAGCGATTTCCGTTTCTCTCTGCTGCCCTGTGCGCCGACAAAACCGTCTTCGTATAAATCGCCGACGGTAACCGGATCGGTCGGCTCTGCCGAATTTTCTTCGGCAAACGGCTCAAGCAGCCGCCGCAGAATGTCCGGATCTATCCCCTCGACTCCGAGTGTCCCCTCTTTTGAGGGCGTTTTTTTGCGCGGCTCTTTGCCGACCGTCGGCGGAATGAGCAGATGCGCGATTTTGTCCTTCGGGATTATCGAACTTAAAAAACCGCGTATGACAAGCCCTGCGCCGTCACTGTCGGTCGCCGTCAGAATTCCTCTCTCTTCGGCAACCCGCCGCAGAAACGCCTGCTTTTCTCTGTCTTTGAAAACGCCGAATCCGTCGGTCGTAACGATCACCCCGTCGACAATCGAGTCGAGCTTGATTTTGTCGTATTTCCCTTCGACCACGATAACGCGGCCGATTCTGATTTTTTCCTTCATATTATATATCTTATTATATGGCGCCGTTTTCGTCTGCCGATTATCTGCCGAGCAGAATGAGCTGCTCGATTAAAAGATAGCCGGAGAGCGATGTCGTTTTCATCTTTTTGTCGGCCTCGCCCACCGCGTCCGCCGCCGCTTTAAGCGCTTCGGGGGATGATTTTGCCGCCGCGTTCATGCGCAGACCGAGCGGATAGTCGGCGATTCCGAGAATTTTTCCGATGTCCTGCCGCGCTGTCCCTTTGTCGGTGAGTGTGCGCACCGCGAGCAGTTCGCCCGTGATTTTGGAGATGGTCGCGAGTATGCGTTCGGGCGGCTCTTTTCTCAGCTTCATGCCGGCGAGCGCGGCGAGAGCCGTCTTTTTGTCGCCCGCGATTATCGCGTTCGAGAAGTCGAACGCCCCGAAAACTCTGTTCGGAGAGGCGATTTCGTCGACCGTTTCTTTTGTGATTCTGCCGATCTTCCGCGAATTTGCGTATGCCGACAGCTTTTCGATTTCGCCCGACAGAATATACATATCGGGCGAGCAGTAGTCGACGATGTAGCGGCAGACATCGTCGTCGGCTTTTACGCCGTTCGCCGCAAAATGCCGCTCTGCCCATACCGCGAGTTTCGCGGGTGTCTGACGCTCGAATTTCACCGCTTCGGTGGCCGCCGTCAGCGCGGCAAGCACCGCAGACGGCTTTTTCGCCGTACCTTCGGGAAGTTCGGACGGCGCGGCGTCGATTATGACGGCAAGCCCGTCGGTTGCTTTCAGATTTTCGCAGAAATATTTCAGCTTGTCGACCTTTTCGGACTTTTCGCCTTTTCCCGATCTTGCGCCCTTTTCGGACTTTTCGGATTTGTCGGATTTTTCGCCCTTGTCGGTCTGCATTTTGCCGAAATCGGCGCCCCTGAACTCGATAAGCCGCGCCCCGCCGAAAAGGGGAGAACCGTCAAGCTCGGAAAACAGCCGCGCGATGTCGCCGTCCTCGATTTTTATGTGGTTGAAAGCGGCGAGGTCGGGATCGGGACAGATCGCCTGCCTGAATTTGCGCAGATAATAGTCTTTGAGATAGGGCTCGTCGCCGTAGAAAAGATAGATTCCGTCGACAAAACCGCTTTTCAGCTTTCTGTCGAGATCGCGCGATGTAATCTGCATAAACGGGCCCCTTTCATCCTGATTTTGTCTTTCCTGATCTTGCGGCCGACGCGTCAGTTCTTTTCCTCGCCGTGCATGATCATTTCCTGATATTCGGACATCGAAATCAGTACATTGCGCGGTTTCTGACCGTCGGGCGCCGATACGATGCCCATTTCGGTCATGCGGTCGATGATTTTCGCCGCTCTGCCGTAGCCGAGCCCCATTCTGCGCTGAAGCAGAGATGTCGAGATTTTTCCGCTCTCGACGGCGACGCGGACACATTCCATGAATTTGGGATCGATTTCGCCGTCATCGTCGGCAGAGCCGAACGCGCTCTTCTTTTTGCCGATTTCTTCACATTCGGCCTCTTTTTCGCGGATTTCGTCAATCGCGCGCTGATCGTATTCGCCCTCTCCGCAGCTCTCTCTGATGAAATCGCAGATTGCCTCGACCTCACGGTCGGACACAAACGCGCCCTGAACGCGGATGGGTTTCATCGCGCCGACCGGAGCATAGAGCATATCGCCCTGTCCGATCAGCTTTTCGGCTCCCGCTATGTCGATAATCGTACGCGAGTCGACATTGGAACGCACGGTAAACGCGATTCGCGACGGAATATTCGCCTTGATAAGACCTGTGATGACATCGACAGACGGACGCTGTGTGCCGATCAGGAGATGCATGCCCGCCGCTCTCGCTTTCTGCGCGATGCGGCATATCGATTCCTCGACCGTGTCGGGGGTGCTCATCATAAGATCGGCAAGCTCGTCTATTACGATGATGATCGAGGGGATCTTTTCGCCCACGCCGGTTTCGTCGACCATCTTGTTGTAGCCCTTGATGTCGCGCACGCCGGCTTCTTCAATCATTTCGTAGCGTTTTTCCATCTCGCCGACCGCCCATGTCAGCGCGCCTGCCGCCTTTTTCGGGTTGGTTACGACCGGAACGAGCAGATGGGGCAGTTTGTTGTAGACTCCGAGTTCGACCTTTTTCGGGTCGATGAGAATGAGTTTGACCTCGTCGGGGGTTGCGCGGAAGAGAAGGGAGGTAATCAGCGAGTTGATGCAGACCGATTTACCCGAACCTGTGGTTCCCGCGATGAGAAGGTGGGGCATTTTCGCGATGTCGACGAAAATCGGATCGCCTGCGACGTCCATGCCGAGCGCGGCGGTTACCTTCGAGCCCGCCTGACCGAATTTCGGATTTTCGAGCAGGTCGCGCAGATATACCGTCTCACGCACTCTGTTCGGCACCTCGATGCCGACTGCGGGCTTGCCCGGAATGGGCGCTTCGATACGCACGCCCGATGTTTCGAGATTTAATGCTATGTCGTCTACAAGATTCGCGATTGCGCGTACTCTCACTCCCTGATCGGGGAGAAGTTCGTATCGTGTGATTGTCGGACCGCGTGAAATCGATGTGATTTTGGTTTTTACCTTGAACGATTCGAGCGCCGATACCAGCTTGACGCCGTTGGCTTTAAGCTCTTCCGAATGGTCGGCGTTGAGTCCGCCCGTGTCCTTTTTGAGCAGGGTGAGCGGCGGAAATTTGTATTCGTGCTTGTGCTTTTCAATCAGTTCGTCGGGATCGGCAAGATCGGGATCGGTGAGCGCGTGATCGTTCTCGTCCGACTTCTGAAGATCGGCAATGTCCTCGAATTTGATGTCCGAACCGCCGTTCCTGCCCGAATTTTCGCTTTTTTCGCTTTTTTCGCTCCTTTCGGGCGAATTTTCGGCGGCCGCCGCAGCTTCGGATGAATTTTCGGATGCCGCTTTGACCGATGTGCCGCCGAAGAGCAGATCGATGAGTTCGGGATTTGCCGCTCCGTCGGACTTGTCGGAGGCGTTTTCCGATGCGGCGTTGTCGGCGGCATCGGCGGCAGAGCCCGAAAATTCGGCTTCCGCCGTCTGTACGTCTCCCGTGCTTTCCGAGCGCACCGCGTAGGGATTCGGATCGTACGGAACTTTCGGCGCCCTCGCCGCGGCGGCAAGTTCTGCCTGTCTTGCCCCCTCTTCGAGCTTCGGGGGAAGTGTTTCTTTCAGCTTCGGATCGGCAGCCGAGCCGCTGCCTTCGATTTTGTCATATTTTATCGGCGAGATGCCGACAGATTTTTCGGTTTTTTGTTCGGACGCGCCGTCGGTGTCGTCGGGGAAGAGCTTTATTCTGTGCTTTTCGCCGTTCTCGCCGTCGGTGTCGCCTGCGCCGCCTGCGCTTTCGAGTTCGCGTGCGCGCTCTCCGACCGCTTTCGCCTCGGCGATTCGGCGCCTGTCATCGGCGGAAGCCGCCTCGGTTTCGCGTATTTCGGCGCGTTTTGCCTTGATTTCGGCGATTTTCGCCCTGATTTTGCCGATAAGCGTCATAATCGCCCTGCCGATTTTCGCGGGCGTGATTTCGGTCAGAATGAGCAGCGAGCCGACAAGTACCAGCGCCGCCAGCACCCACGCGATGTTTCTCAGCATAACATAGAGAACACCGCCGATGAGCGCGCCCAGAACGCCGCCGCGGTTATACGCCGGACGTTCGGGGGTGGGAATGCTCAGTCTCCACATTTCCGCAACCTTATAAAAGGCGGGTATATTGTATTTGCCGACGGTCAGCAGAAGATAGAAGAGAGTAGACGAGGCGAGGATAAAGACTCCGACGAAAATTATCTTCGCCTTAACGGTTCCCGACTGCATCGATCTGCGCCAAACCAGCGCGAGATAGAGAAGTCCCACGGGAATAAGCCATGCCGATACGCCGAACAGCCCGTAGAGCATCGAGCAGATGAAATAGCCGACAACGCCGGTTTTCGAGCCCGACCAGCCGAGCCGCATATTCGTCAGCAGAAGCATGAGTATGATAAGCATCGCGGCGATTACCGTGCAGACGGTTACTATCTGATCGCGCAGCGACGACTCTCCCGCGTGTTCGGGAAGCAGCTTTTTTTCGCTTGCACCGCCCGATTTTTCCTTATCGGCGGTTTTTTTGACATCGTTTTTGTTTTGTCCTTTTTTTGACATCTGTTGTTGTCCTTTCGTTACGGCGGGTTATGACCTTTTCTCAAATGAAAAGCGGGAAAAGAAAAATCAGAATTGATTATCGAATAAATAAAGCGCGACCGACAGGGTGCCGAGCATCGCGGTGTAGATCGCGAAATAACCGAATTTTCCGATTTTCGCGACAAGGGTGAGAAGTTTCATTGCGGCGGCGCCGACAAGGGCGGCGGCAAGTGCGCCGATAAGCGCCGAAATCAGCATGTTTTTATCGGCGGCTCCGGCGGTTTCGATGAAATCGGGAATTTTGAGCAGACATCCGCCGAGAATTGTCGGAATCGACATAAGAAAAGAGAATTTCACCGCGAAGGCGCGGTCGAGTTTTTGCGTAAGTCCGGCAGTTACCGTTGTCCCCGAACGGGAGAGACCGGGAAAAATCGCGATTATCTGCGAGAGTCCGATTATGAGCGCGTTTTTCGGCTTGAAGCCGTCCTCGCCGACATCTCCCGCGGGAATGAAATCGGACAGAAAGAGCATTATCGAGTTTATTATGAAGATTATGCCGAGCGCGAGCAGATTCGCCGATACCGCCTCCACATAATTTTCGAGAAAAGCCGCCGGAATAAGCGGAAGCGATGCGATGAGCATACAGATGACCATACGCTCATCGGCGGTGTATGACGAATAGTGAAAATTGCCGCCGAAAAGTTTGCCGACAAGGGTGAAAAATGCGATGATAAGATGCGCGATGTCTTTTCTGTAAACGACGAAAACGGCGGCAAGCGTTCCGAGATGCAGAAAAAGGTCGAATGTGAGGCTGTCGTCGACGGCGACACCGCCCATAAGTATATGAAGAATGGCAAGGTGGCCGGAGGACGAAATCGGGAGAAATTCGCAGAGTCCCTGCACGATGCCGTAGATGAGTGATTTTATGATCATAAAAGCCGTCCTTTTAAGAAAAAACGCCGAAATTGCGGCAAATTCCGAAAGGGATAATACCACAAATGATATAATAGCACAAAACGGCGAAAAAAACAAGTGCCGAGCCGATTTTTTGAGTTTTCCGTAACAAAAAGTCGGGCGGATATTTG
>CAVGEY010000034.1:0-7277 GCA_963628435.1 bacterium | reverse complement strand
AAGTCTCATAAACTGTCATAATGCGATAATAATATTGATTTGTATTAGCATCATAGTATAAATCATATTTCTGGTTGACAATTCGAGAGAAATTTGCATTTTGTGCAATTTCCAAACATGCCTCTTGTAAAGCATCTTCCACACTATTTCTTACCATTACAGGAGCTCTCTCATTATCGACATAATTAATATTACAGTTTATCATTCTATTTGCAATCTGTGAAATTTTATGATTTTCAACTATTACAGAAACACCATAATCCGTAGAAAACCCATTATGTGTCAGAACATAATCAACCACATAGTTACTTTGTTCAAGATTAGTGTATGCTATTGTTCTTTTAAATGAATAGTTTCCAATATAAGAATTTACAATGTCATCAATTTCATCAATTGATTGAATTGGAGTATTATTTTCAACTGTATCATTTAAAGAGGGAGCGCCATAATATATAGGTTGTGTTCCGGCGGCCGCATTAACATTTATCACTAAAGAACTATTACCATATATTAGCCATGATTTAATATCGCCGCACTTTACGGGGATAACTTCACCAAAGTTTTCAAAACGATCGCCTTTGATAACGGTTCAGAATTTACCAAACTTCCCGAGTCTCTTCCTGATATCGCTGTGTATTATGCCGACCCGTATTCTTCCTTTCAACGTGGCACGAATGAAAAGCAAAATTTTCTCATTCGTCGCTTATTGCCTAAAGGTTGTGCTTTTGGTGATGTTTCCGATGATGTCATTGCTTCTATCAAAGTTTGGATAAACCAACTGCCAAGAAAAATCTTCAATTATCGCTCTGCTTTTAAACTTTTTGTAAATTGTCCTATTTGATATTGCAATTTAAGTCGTCTGAGAAACAGCAGTTGACAGATAGTCAGTATATAACCGAATCATCGGTTTCACCGTATCATTCCAGTAAGAAGGACGCTTTTTGCTATTCATTAGAGAAAAACTCGGAGGAAAGCAAGGGATTGTTTTTTACGTTTGGCTTCTCCCTCTTTTATTCGGGAGTTACGGAGATCGCATCTTTCTAAAAAGGCAGGTGCATTGTTCGTGATACCCGATTTGCCTTCGACCTGAGTCAAAAAACATTCGTTTTTTGACTCAGGGTTAACTTATTTCGAAAAATCAGACTGATTCGAAAAATCAGACCGAATAGATATTTGATGATCTAAGTTAGTTCAAAAAACGTTATGATCACTGATTTTTTTCTATTAGATCCTGAATTGTATTTATAATATCTGATTCGCTTAAATTATTAAAGGACATTGATATTTTGTATTTTTCAACCTCCAATTTTGCGTATACCATTTTCTTCATATAATCTTTAACAGGTATTAACTTATATAATTCCACTTGGTTGTTTTTTATTGTTGATAACTGTACATTCGCAACTTCAAATGAATATTCCGGAACAAATGATTCCTCTGATATACATATATGAAAGCCTTTTTCATGTGTTTTATCATATATTGAAATGTATCCATCAACCAAAGCCGTCTTGTCTATTGTCCCAGTTTCCATATCATAGCGATAATTTAATATATAAGTAGCATCTTCCGGAATAAACGATGTATCAATTTTATAATTACTGCAAAACACTTCCTTTGTAACAATTTCCGGATTAACGGATCGTTGCCCCGAAGAATAATATCCCGATACTTGATTAAATATTATATCGTTTTTTCTTTGCTCATTCAATCTCGTATTACATCCAAATAGCATTATAATAAAACTTATGCATATTAAAGCAATTACTGATTTTCTCATAAAATTATCTCCTTTGTTAAAATTAATAGGTATTGTAAACATTTTTTCTGATCTGCATCTCACAAACATCGCAGAAAGTGTTATTATTGGGATTCGACAACAGAGTAAAATAAGTCGACCAACTTGTGCTATACGCCATTACACACGATGTGCTGGTACAGGTAGTATCACCAGATGCCCCTAATGAGTGTCCCACTTCGTGAAATGCAGTATAATCTCTATACCTGGTATCCGTAGAATTATATAGCGTAGCGGTAATGTGTGTGCCACTTGACCAAGGAACATATGCATTATCACAATTACAGTTTCTGTGTCCTGTCCACATAATGTTGATGTGTGCAGACGGAGACGCAAGATTGTACATATACCAATAATGGATTTTTAATGAGTTATTATGATGAAATGCAGAAGGACAATAGGAATTACACGATCCAGTCCCCGAAAGAATATGATTGCACAGTGGTTGTCGACCATCACAAATTGCAGTGCCATGTGTGCAATTTGCTTCTATAGTTGTCGAATTAATATTTGATATACCATGGCACATATCTGCGTACGAAGTCATTCTCGAGGGAGTATTATTCACAACCACAATTCCATATTCTGAAAATAAATAATCGTTCAATTTCCTTTGACGATTATTAATTTCTAATAATGTTGCATTATTAACACCTGTAGTACCATCCGAACGCACCTGAAAGCTATAGTCATAATAATTATTGATTGACACAGAAAATGTTTTGGGAGTTAAAAACCACTTTTGTCGTGAACCTTCATTTGTATTTGTCAAAATTATATCCGGATCCTGTGTTGCATGACTCACATTTTGCTCGGTCACATAATATGATGAATTCGATTTGCTTTGAATTTTATACGAGCCATCATCTTGACGAATCAATTTCCATAACATATCATCAGAAATCACCGAACTCATACGGGATAAGTGGGCCAATTGGTTGCTATTATTTACAATATAATATCCAGTAGTATAATTTCTAATTGTATAATAATTTCCACTTTCGTTTTCAAATATCCATACCGAGCGTTCAAGTTGATTCGTCTCGTTACATTCTATGTATTGTGAAGTCGCACTATTTGGAACATCCCATAATCCATCGCCATTATAACATTCCACTTGAAATATTTTTGTAATTGTCACTGTGCGATACCAAATCCACGGAGCACCATCGTAAGTCATTCTAACTCGTATTTGTCCTGGTTTCTCTGCTTTAAGAAAACCCGTATAGGTGTTTATTGTAGCTTTATCTGTTGCAGAACCATCGGTATTAGTTACACTATATTTGATAGGACCATTTTTGCCAACATCAGCATCATACATATAGCCTTCATAATAGAATCGCTCGCCTACAATCAAATTCGACGAATACGATAACCAACCAACGCCATACAAATCTTCGCCAGTATAGGGTTCCAATACCCATTTGGAGTAAGCCGTAACCGAATCGGATGTAAAAACAGTTTCTCCATTTATCGTATTAGATGGAGCTGTCAAATAACTCGTATCTGCTATTCTACCGTTTTTGATGGTATAATAACTACCGCTTTTTGAGATAACCCATAGATGATTATACAATAGGTTAGCCCAATCATCACCGGTTGACATCTCTTCTATCGTCACATCTCTTGATGTTCCGATAAAAGAAGATTCCAATCCCATTGCACTATTTGTCATGGGACGTATTGTGTAATAATTCAATTGAGCAGTAGAGCCAAAGGTTCTAACAAAAGTAATTTTGAAAAGCTGGTTTCTATTTGTATCAGACGTTGCTCTTGACCATTGCTGGATTTCCGTACCGGCAGTATATCCACCTCCGGTTGTGTCAAGATACAATCCATTTTGTGCATTTTTGATTCTATACACACCACTCACGATTTGAGGCTCAATATATGTAATCACAAAGTATGCACGATAATCTGATCCCGCTTCATATGACTTCAAGATTACCGAGGTATTAGTTCCGGACTCATATTTCAAAGCAATACCGTGATTGGTAGACGAGTCTGCGTACCAAGAAGCGGCTGCATTTGTAACATCAAATGAAGTTGTTTTGGGAGAACTTGAATACGCGCCTCTTGCACCTGACATATATCCTGTGGACAATCTCGTCGATGAAATGTATTGTGTTGTATTCGGCTGTGCTATGTTCCACGTTAGACCTGTCTCAGACCATGAATTCATTACTTGATATGCACCGGCCGTTAATCCACCGTCTGTTATATAACTATAGTAATAATAATACACATACAAATTTGCAGCGTAAAAACTACATCCGGCAGGAAGCGATGGCATTGAGCATCTTAAGAATGTTATTTTTCCCGAACTGATCCAAAGTTCTGCTGAAGTGCCGTAGTTTGTTGCTGCAGATGACGAATTGATGTATGTGTCAAACAAAACGGATTTTTTAACGGTAGGATCTATCGTTACAGGGAATGAACGGTTATCCGCATTTACCCACTCGGGATCAGCAATAACAGTAACGATGTAAGATCCTTTTTCTCCGTTTAATTCATAATGCACATCATACGACAAATCGCCGGATGAATCATACATAAAGGGAGCAGGAATGTGATATATTTTTCCTCGAATGTTTCATCGTCAAGTAAAACGATATCTCCCGTCTGTTTTAATATAGGTACAAGATTATCAACGGACAGGTCAAAGGAATACACATAACTGTTTTGCGGTGATTTAACAATTATATTTTCTTTTATATCATTGGCTTCAAGCACATATTCTATATCAGTTGCTGCGAATACATTGGTATACTTTATGGAAGATGAGTTGGAAATGTCCGCTACCTCTTTAATGGAAGCTCCCGATATATTGTCAAAAATTTTAGCTTTATGATTTACTATTTGAGCGGAAGATGATGCACTGAGAGACTTTGTTATCGGTGTCATCGAAATTGCATATCCGTTCTCACTGAGAGAAATCAGCGGATCATTCGTATTGATAGACAAGGCTGCTTTGGTGCGTCCATCCGATGTTGAATAGATATTGTTTTCAGAATCAAGCAATAATCTGTTATCAATATCCTGCCATATACCATTGGCATCTTTTCTGTGAACAGCAGTTCCGTAGGTAACAGCTTGATACATCCCATTTCCTATATCAAAATGTTTGACATTTTCTTCTCGCCTTGATATGACTTCACTCAATACGATAGCTTCTTCCAATTCCTCTTTGGGTATAATACCAAATTCAGTTTCGCCCGATGCCACAGCAACATTGCTATCTTCAATTGAAGTAGATTCAACGGCAAATATAGATAACGGCATTGATGTCAACATTAAGGTGATTACCAGAAAAACAGCGAAAAAACGCATACTTTTTATCTTTGATTTCATTGTTTTTCCCCTTTCTGTATAGTAGTATTTCATTGTAATATTATTCCACTTACACAGCGTACATCATTATTGAAATACGCCATACTACCTGCGAAAGAGCAAAGGCGGTCTGCGATTAGTGAATGGGTGAACATTTTGATTGCATCTTTTCATCATATGGCATTCCCCCTAAAAAAATGTATTCAACAAAACAGCACATAAGAAGATCGGTTCACCCGACCATCTTATGTGCTTATCTTTCTGCTGAAAAGTTTATACTCTCCGTAAGGCAGAACCTCTTTTGGTATAAAATCTCGGCAGAAAGCAAAATCACATTTGGAATCTGTCGGGGAAACAACTTCTTACGGACATTCTATTGTAAATATAGTATAACATATTCTGTGTCCAATGTCAATACAAATAAAGAAAATTTATCTTTTATTCATTTCAATTTAGTTTGTATCTTTATTCAATATCCCGTTCAAAACTTCTTCTACTGATCACACTCACCTTTGCCGTTGCCGGATCGATCTGAATCACGATCTTATCCTTTTTCAAGGCATAGTTCACCGTATAAGCCGTGCCGCCTTTTTGTCCGTTGTAGGCACAGACCACCACATCTGCCCGATCTACCATGTAGCGGTTTCGAGCGTGAAAGCATCCTCGGTTGTACGATTCACTGATAGAAGTGGTCATATCCGCTTTGGCGAGGATGGCGTCTCTCCGTTTCCGATATGCCTCATCCCATGATTTCGCCTGATCAGAAAACGGTACGGCACACTCCAATGCAATGCTTTTAAGTCCTCATCAAAGTCCTTATTCTTGGGCAGAACACGCCATAGATCATACGAAGCTTTTACCGAATATTCTACCTACGGCGGTTTGCCGCTGGTCTTGTCCAAGAAGCGCGATTCCGACAAATCCAAATATCTGCGCGATAATCTCAAAGAAACCTATATAAAAGATATTGTAGAGCGTCACCATCTTCAAGGCGATGTGGTAATGGATACGCTCGTTGAAATCTTACCGCCGCCTGAACCGTGGCAGAAGTGTCTTTCCGGACAGCAGAGCTCTGCTCAAAGCACTCTATCTTGCCACGCATGATCTGACCGAAAAGTGGACGAATGTGATCCGCGACTGGGGGAAGATTTATGCAGAGCTGTCTGTAATGTATCCCGGCAGATTCAGCTGAATCCGCCGCCATCCTTGACAGAACGCTGCAAAAATGGTATACTGATATTGCCGAAGGCGAAAGCAACTCAAAAATATGCGCATTCATGAACGCTCCCGGCCTACCGATGATACCATTTTTGCACCAACCCGTCAAGGACGCTCCGCGCCGCCTACGGCGGTGGCTGGGGCTGCGACCTCGGCTCTGCAATCTAAAAATATACGCTCTTTGCCGATAAATTGCCCCTTTTACAGAAAATTCTTAACAGAGCCGCTCCATGCCGGGCAGTGAATCGGAAAGAGCCGATCATTGCCGGGACAAAGTCATCTCCGCAAGAACAGCGGAATTTCCGGATGCACATCAGAAACCGATTTCAACAATCCGGTTATAACATGGTCTGAAATTCAAACGGATCTGAGCAAGTTATTCAGATTCACAGAGCCTTTCGCAAAACGAAAAGGACGAACAGCCGAAACTGTTCGTCCTTCCCGCCCGATTGCTTCTGTTTCTCATTATTCATCTTTATGAGAAAGAAGCAAAGTCGTCTTTTTTCATTGCTGTAACTATCAATTGTTCTTTTAGTCGTTTGTTAATCGGTTGCAAGCCATTGTTTACTCTGCATACATTGGTGTTGCCAACTGCCCCGTCTATGTTTTTCCACGCCTTTATTATACCATATTTTCGGCGCACTTTCAAGACAAAAAACCTATGACAACAAGTCCTGCCACATCTTTTTATTTCTATCGGAAAGCAATTCTCCAAGCTGTTCCCTTTGCTTTTTATCAAAGCCGTAAAGGTTCGCCGCTTCTTCTGCGGTTAAAGGAACCGTGTCAATATACAAATAAGTTTTCACAACTTCCTGCTCAACCGGGACAATGCTTCCGTCCTCCTGTGTTTCAAGGCGCGTTTCTTTCACCGTGATATGCTCCGTATGGACATCCATACGATTCAAGCGACGGTAGATTTCTTTCAGAACTT
>CAVGEY010000033.1:0-7345 GCA_963628435.1 bacterium | reverse complement strand
AAACGCCGATGGCGTTTTGCTTACAAAAAGAATGCTTGCGCATTCTTTTCGCGCTCATAATGTAGGTTAAACCTTTGCCAGCAAACGGGACGCCGAGGACGTCGTCCCCTACAAGGTTACCTGTTCGTTTTTTCGCTATCTGTATCCCGTGCGGATATTTGCCGTATTCGGCACAGCCGAAATTATCGTATCTGTATCAGAGGCGGTATTTTTCGTTTTCGGCGAAGCCGAAATGAACTCCTGTGGAGTTCAAGAAAAATACTGAAGGCGAAAACCGCAGGTTTTCGGTATATATCTAAGCCAAATCGGCAAAGTCGATTTGGATTTTCTGCACCAATATCCCGAGCGGTATTTGATGTTTTCGGCGAAGCCGAAATGAACTCCTGTGGAGTTCAAATCAAATACTTAAGCCAAATCGCTTTCAGCGATTTGGGTTTGCACATTGTTCGAAAACCGCAGGTTTTCGGTATTTATATGTCCAGATTCGTGACGTAGGTCGCGTTTTTCTCGATAAATTCGCGCCTCGGCTCTACCTCGTCGCCCATCAGCAGCGAAAATGCCTCGTCACACTGCATCGCATCCTCGATTGTTACTTTCAGCAGGGTGCGCGTTTCGGGATTCATGGTCGTTTCCCAAAGTTGGGAGGGGTCCATTTCACCGAGACCTTTGTATCTTTCCGCCTCGACACCCTTTGTGCCGAGTTCGGCGATTGCGTCATCTCTCTCTTTATCCGAGAATGCGTATTTGACCTGCTTGCCCTTGAATACCTTATAGAGCGGAGGCTGCGCAAGATAAATATGACCGTCCTCAATCAGCTTTTTCATGTGGCGGTAGAAGAATGTCAGCAGCAGTATCTGTATATGCGCGCCGTCGACATCGGCATCGGCCATTATGATTATCTTGCCGTATCTGAGTTTCGACGCGTCGAATTCGGAGCCTATTCCGCATCCTATCGACTGAATGATCGGCGTCAGCGACTGATTGGCGTAGACCTTGTCGGCACGGCTCTTTTCAACATTCAAAACCTTGCCTCTGAGCGGCAGAATCGCCTGATATTTCGAGTTTCTGCCGTCTTTTGCAGATCCGCCCGCAGAATTACCTTCGACCAGATAGAGTTCGGTAACATCGACCGATTTTTCCTGGCAGTCCCAGAGTTTGCCGGGCAGTCCCGCTCCCTCAAGCACGCCTTTTCTTCTGGTTAAATCTCTCGCTTTTCTCGCCGCCTCTCTCGCGCGCGATGCCTGCATCGCCTTTTCGAGAATCGCCTTGCAGACGGCGGGGTTTTCTTCCATAAATTCGGAGAGCTTCTCGTTTACCGCATTGTAGACGAATGTTCGCATATCCGAGTTGCCGAGTTTCGTTTTGGTCTGACCTTCGAACTGCGCGTCTTTGAGCTTGACCGACACGACCGCGCACAGCCCTTCCATAACGTCCTCGCCCGACAGCTTATCATCGCCTTTTAAGATGTTCAGCTTTTTGCCGTATTCATTCAGCACTCGTGAGAGCGCGGTCTTGAATCCTGTTTCGTGCGTTCCGCCCTCAATCGTATGAATGTTGTTCGCGAATGTCATCAGGGTGTCCTGATAGCTTGTGTTGTATTGGAGCGCGACCTCGGCCGAATTCGATCCGTTCTGCGCCTTTATATAGATTACCTGCGGATGAATCATCGCGCAGTGCTTTATCGCGTTGAGATGTTCGACAAACGACACGATTCCGCCCTCGTAATGGAGGGTTTCCTCTCTGATTTCTTCTTTTCTCTCGTCCCTGAACACGATTTTGACGCCCGCGTTGAGAAATGCCTGCTCACGCAGTCTGTTCAGGAGTGTTTCGTAATCAAATTCGCAGGTTTCGGTGAAAATTTCGGGATCGGGCATAAATCTGACATAAAGACCGTGTTCGTCGCTGTCGCTTACCTTTTCGAATTTCGATGCCGTTTTGCCTCTCTCGAACCGCTGTCTGCATTTTTCGCCGCTGTTTTTATTCTCGTATTCGAGCCATACCGAGAGCGCGTTCACGACAGACGCGCCGACTCCGTGCAGACCGCCCGAAATGGCGTAGCCGTCGCCGCCGAATTTGCCGCCCGCGTGCAGTACGGTAAAGACAACTTCGGGTGTCGGTATATTCATCTTATGGTGAATACCGTTCGGTATTCCGCGTCCGTTGTCGGCAACCGAGCATGATCCGTCGGCGTGCAGAGTTACCTTTATGAGATCGCATTCTCCGGCGAGCGCCTCGTCAATCGAGTTGTCGACTATTTCGTACACGAGATGGTGCAGTCCGCGCTGCGATGTCGATCCGATATACATACCGGGGCGTTTTCTGACCGCTTCGAGTCCTTCCAGCACCTGTATTTGATTTTCGTCATAATTTGAATGTTTGATTTCCGACATTTTCTTTATCTGATCCTTCCGTTTGTTGTCCTGTTTCCATTATATTTCATACATTCTGCGATTTGAATCGCAGAATGCCGCATAATGTGATTTTTTTCGTGATTTCAGCCGATTTCGGTATAAGTTCCGTTTTTGCAGCTTATGATTTTGATATTATCCGAATATCTGCCGAATATTTTTTCCTCTTTCGTGCAGGCGGTGATTATAACCTGTCTGCCCGTGAGTCCCTTTACGATATATTCTTTTCTCTTTTCATCGAGTTCGGACAGAATATCGTCAAGCAGAAATACCGGATATTCGCCGCATATTTCTTTTGAGATTTCCCCTTCGGCGAGTTTCATCGCGAGCGCGCATGAACGCTGCTGTCCCTGCGAGCCGTATGCCCTGACCGCAAGACTGTTCAGCTTTACCGATATATCGTCTTTATGCACTCCGTGCAGAGTCGTTCCGAGAATTTTCTCTTTCTCAATATCTTTTTTCATGATTTCGAGAAATTCGGCTGCCGATTTCGGCTCTTCCGCCTTTATTTCGGCAGACTCCCTGCCGTCCGTCATTTCTTCGAAAAAGATTTTTACATATTCGGACAGCCGCCCGACATAATCAAATCTCATTTTCGAGACTGTTTCGCTGAATTTCGCAAGCTCCTCGCTCCAGACCTCGATATTCGTATCGGCGTCTTTTGCCGATATTTTTTCTTCGCTTACAAGCCGCAGTATTCTGTTTCGCTGCAAGAGTGTTCTCGACACACCCTGCAGCGCCGCCGTATATTTCGGGTATATCTGACAGAGTGCCGAATCTACGAACAGCCGCCGTTCCGACGGCCCGCTTTTTATAATAGAGAGATGTTCGGGGGTGAAAAGCACCGCTCTGAAATTGCCGATAAATTCGGATGTTTTTCCGAGCGTCAGCCCGTTTTTTCTGCATATTCTCTTTTTCCCCGCCGCAAGCCGCATAAAAAGTTCGTTTTTTCTGCCGCCGCCCTCATATTCGAGCGTAATATCTGCCGATTCTTTTCCGAACGCTATCATTTCGGCGTCTTTTGCCGCTCTGTGCGAACGGCAGCCGGCCATTATATATATTCCCTCGAGCGCGTTTGTCTTTCCCTCTGCGTTATCGCCGCAGATTATATTGACTCCGTCCGAAAAAGTTATTGTTTCTTCTTTTATGTTGCGGAAATCGCGGTAGGCCGCCTTTTCAGCTATCATACGAGCCGACCTTTTCTTTATTTTTTATTTCATTCTGACCGGGCTTATCATATAGAGATAATCTTCGCCGTTGTCCTTTTCGTCGTCTTTATAGACGGGTTTCACGATAATCGATGTCAGCTGTCCGTTCAGGATAACCTCGATTTTTTCGGTATCGGCGGCACGCAGCGCGTCGATAAAATATCTGCAGTTGAATCCGATTACGAGATCGGCGCCGCTCTTTTCGATGTTCTGTTCGTCATAGACCGATCCGTTGACCGATTTCGATTCGATTATGATTTTTCCGTCTTCGAATGTCGCTTTTACATAAGATTTCGCCTGTCCGAGCGCTTTATCTTCGGTTACAAGCGATGCTCTTTCGAGTGAGGAGAGCAGATCGGCTCTTTCTATTACGGCGACCGTTTCTCTTCCCTTCGGAATGACTCTTTCATAGTCAATATATTCCGAATCGATAAGGCGGGAGAAAAATGTCATATTTTCGAGTCTGAATATGACATGCTTGCGTGTCAGCATGATATTAACGCTTTCGTCGTCGTCGATAAGTCTTGTGAGCTGACCGACCGTCTTGCCCGGAACGATAAATTTGAGATTGAGATCCGAGCTGTCGCTGTTTCTGTTCTCGATTTTCTGATGTTTTTCTCTGACCGACAGACGGTTGCTGTCGCAGGTTACGATTTTTATGCCGTCGTCGGTGATATTAAAGCAGGCGCCGCAGAGCATCGGTCTGATGTCGTTGCCGTAGCCGATTGAAAATGATGTCTGCGCGATCATCTTTTTGAGAAGTCCGCCCTCGATAAGAAATCCTCTCTCACCGGACAGAGTCGGGATATTCGGGAATGTTTCGCCGTCAAGCGCGTGAAGCTCGAATTTCGAGCGGCCCGAACTTACGGTAACGGCGCAGTTTTCGTTTACCTCGACCGTGATATAGAGGTCGGGCATCGATTTTATAATGCGGAGGAATTTGGCGGCGTTAATGACATAGTTGCCCGGCTCCTCCGTTCTGCAGTCGATTTCGGTATAAAATCCCTTTTCGAGATCGTATGTTGTAAGCGAGCATTTGCCGTTTTTCTCGCTGCGCAGGCGTATGCCTTCGACTACGGGAATGGCGTTTCTGTCGGACACGGCGCACATCGAAAAATCGACCGCCTTTTCAAGTTCCGCGCGCTCGAATGTAAGTTTCATAAATTTATCCTCCGAGAAATTATTTGAAAACCGCAGGTTTTCGGTATAAATATAAATAAAATAAATATTAAAAAATCAGTAGTAGCAGTAGGGGGTGTGGAATCTGTGCAAAAGTCAAAATCAACCGAAATTTAACGAAAATTTGCAGAGTAATACTCCGAAAAAGTAGAAAAACGGCAAAAATCCGGAACTTTCAAAATCGGTTTCTTTTTGAAAAGTCTGTGTGTTTATGTGGAAAAAAATTTCCCGGAAGAGTCGGAAATACGGCAAAAATCCGAAATCAACAGATTTTCAACATGTCGGAATAACAGGCTTTTCAACAAAAATCTGTGGAAATCAGCCGAATTTTTTCGCGAGCTGATTTGACGCGGTTTGCAGCAGGGTTATGTAGCCGTCGCATACGGCGAAGCTCTTCGGCAGATCTTTCGAGTCGGTCGACAGTTTCCCTTTTTTCTCGCACAGACGCAGAAATCTGCGTGTGTCGGGCGATTTTGTAGATGTGTCGAGATCGAATATTCCGATAAGTGTGCGGGTGTCGGCGGAAAATCCGGACGAGAGCGGCACAAGCAGCGTATTTTTGGGAAAATCGGTAATTTTTCTTTTCATAAGTTTATAATAATCTGTATCCCGTGCGGTATTTGACGAATTTTCGGCTATCCTTTGGTAGTGGCTTGTAGGGGGCAAACCAAAACGCCGATTTGGGGTGTCATCGTATCAATATACCGTGCGGTATTTTGCCGTTTTTGATTTGCGCAGAAAATTTCGAGATACCTTGTAGGGGGCGACGTCCTCGACGCCCCGTTCCTTTGGGCTTTTCGCTGTCTGTAAGTCAGGCGGTATTTGTTGTAATCGCCCGTCTCTTAAAGGCTCCCTTGTGTAAAGGGAGCAGTCGGCGCAGCCGACTGAGGGATTGATTTCAATTCAAATATCCAAGCCAAATCGGCTATGCCGTTTTGGGTTTTTATTCGGTGATTTCCTTTACGAGATCGTTTATTTCGAGATCGATCAGCGGATTCGCTTTCATTTCATCTTCAATCGAATTTATCGATGACAGAATGGTTGTGTGATCGCGGTCGAACCGCTTGCCGATGACCGGAAGAGAGAGTCCCGTGACTCTGCGGATAACATAAATCGATATGTTTCTCGCTCTCGCAATCGGTTTGGTGCGCTGCCTGCCGTAGATGTCGTCAACCGCCACTCCGTATTTCTTCGCCACGTGCGCGACGATGCTGTCGGCGGTGATTGCCGGTGACGCTCCCGTGCGGATAAAGGGCGCGGCACAGTCTTTCGCGAGATCGAGTGTTACCGTTTCCTTGCTCAGATAGCATCTTGCCGAGATCTTCTTGACCGCGCCCTCAATCTGGCGTATGTCGCTCTTGATATTTTCGGCGAGATAGGCAAGCACTTCGGGCGGCAGATTGATTCCGAGCATCTTCGCCTTGTTCTTCATAATCGCGATGCGCAGTTCGTAGTCCGGCGGCTGAATGTCGGCGATAAGTCCCCATTCGAAACGCGTTCTCAGTCGGTCTTCGAGCAGCTTTATGTCGCGCGGAGGACGGTCGGATGTCATGATTATCTGTTTGTTGTCCTCATAAAGAGCGTTGAATGTATGGAAAAACTCTTCCTGAGTTCCCTCTTTGCCCGCGATAAACTGAATGTCATCGATCAGCAGAACATCGGCTTTTCTGTATTTGCGGCGGAACGCCTCCTGCGAGCCGTGCGAAATCGATTCAATCATCTGATTCGTAAATTCGTCGCCCTTGACATAGAGAATGTTTGTTGACGGATTTTTCGAGTAGATCGCGTTCATAATCGCGTTCAGAAGGTGGGTTTTGCCGAGTCCCGGCTTCGAGTAGATGAAAAGCGGATTGTAGTCGGATGCCGGAGAGGATGCGACCGCCGTGCAGGCGGCATAGACAAACTTGTTCGATGAGCCGACAATGAAATTGTCGAAGGTATATTCGTTACCCGGACGGAATGTTTCGCCCTCAATCGATTCGTTGAATTTGTAATTGTCGTCTTTTTTCACCGTTTTCGGGGCGGCGGGCTTTACCTGCAATTTTATCTCGACCGGATAGCCGATGAGCGCCTCGAACTCATCCGAAAGACTTTTCGTAAACTTCCGTTCGACGATGTTTTTTTTGTAATCGTTAAATATCTGAATTGTTACGCTGCTTTCGTCAAGCGCGAGTATGCACGACTCTTCAAACCACAGTTTGACGGCGGTTGACGAGAATTTTGCGGCAAGCCGCGAGGTTATGGTTTCCCAGAGGGAGGTCAGTTCCTGCATTTATAATCTCCTTATATTTTAGGTTGACGGGAGAATTTACCGAAATCTTCCGTCGGTTCATATTTTTTGATAAAAGAGCGAAAGAGACGCGAAAAGTCGGGCAGACTTCACCTACGCACAATATAAAAGATTGCACAGAGGACAAATTTTTCGGCTCTGCGGCGATGCGGCTCTGTCGAAGGTCAAAAATACACATCCTTATTATATCACAGACAGCCCGAAAAAACAAGTGGAGACGGAGAAAAATCCTAAAATTTACAGAATATATATAATATAAT
>CAVGEY010000032.1:0-8654 GCA_963628435.1 bacterium | reverse complement strand
AATTATTTACGCAGTTCCGCGAGATAATTTTCGAGCTTTTTACGCAGAGAGTCGGGCGAGCCGAGCGGGAACACGAAATTCTGACGGCGGGGCATCTGCTTTTTATAGAGCTTCTTTTCCGCGCCGGTCTGTCGGTTTTTCGCCGAACGTGCGGCAAACTCGCGCACATTCTGTATATAGGCGTCCCTCGCCTCTTTCGCCTGCTTCGCGATTGAGAGTTTGAAATGCTCATATCTGATTTGCAGCTGCTGCTCTTTGGCGAACTGCTTGATTTTGCTGACGATTTTCAGGCTGTAACAGACATCGACCGCGAAAATTCCGATATAAATTCCCGCCGCGAAGAGAAAGAGCGGCTGTCCGTCGGTCTTTTCGGCGAGATTTTTGAGATAAGGATGCAGAAAGAGCAGATATGCCGCTCCCGCCGCCGCCCAGATAAGGCTGAACAGCGGACAGATTATGCCGTCGATATTGCCGGGGCGGTCGCTGTAATCCCAGAGTCTGACACGGTAGACTCTGGTGAAAACAAGTCCGGTAACATATTCGATTGCGGTAAGGCTTACCGAGATGATGACGATGCGGATTACCGTTTGCAGAATTTCCGATCCGATATGCGGCATCGGCAGTTCGCACATTCCGTAGAGCAGAAGAACGCCGCTGGCGTAAAGGGGCAGGCAGGGGCCGACCAGAAATCCCGGGTTTATCCATTTATGATGCACGATGCGTCTGAAAATAAGCTCGCACAGCCAGCCGAGGCTGCCGCCGAGAATGAACAGAAAGACGGTTTCGGAAAGAATTTTCGTAAAGATATTGTTCACAGTCATGTCTCCTTAAATCTTTTGTCGACCGGATTTTCGGGAATCAGTATTTCGAGCGGTCTTTGAATTCAACCTCTATCGCTTCGGGTTCGGATTTTTTCGATTTGCCGGTAACCTTGACCGAGGTGAGCGCCGTTATGATGTTGAGCAGACCGTCGGATATGAGATTGAGCCCCAGAAAGACGGTCAGAAAGACGCCGCCGTCGCCCGGACGGAAAATCAGCACGAGACCGAGCGCCGAGTTGATCAGCGCGAGGGCAAGCACCAGCCACCAGCGGGGCAGACCGAATGTTCTCGCGTCAAGCGCGATCTGAAGTTTGAAGAGTCCGTCACCGAAAACATAGATGCCGAACGCGATGCAGATGAACGACATAAGCCATGACGGGCGGGCGATCATTATGATGCCGAGCGCGATCAGGAGTATGCCCGCCGACAGATCGAACTGGAAGGCGAGCCTGTAAATATCGTTCGAGAAATATCCGATGATTCTGACGGCGCCGAATCCGATAAGCAGCGCGCCGCAGAGGATACCGATGAGATTCAGCGAGATTTCGGGGAGGCAGACGAGCAGGATGCCGAGCAGGCAGAGCGCCGCCGAAACGGCGATATAGCTGAATTTCGCGGTGCGCACGAAATGCGGGAGTCCGCCGCCGTTTTCCTCATAATAATTTTTTGACATAAAATCATTCCTTTCGGGTAACTTAAAACAGGATAAGCCGCCGCGGCGGGCGTTTCACGATTTTGCCGCGGTTATTTTCTTATGACTGTATGATAGCACATCTTTTTACGAAAAGAAACGGACAGAGATGTCCGAATGTCCGAAAAAGTGACATTTTCGGCAAAATGTGCGGAATTTCCGAAAAAAACGGAGAGGCTTTTCGTGAAGTCTCTCCGTTTTATGTTTATGCGATAATCATTCGTAATTGTTTCCGCTTTTCGAGAGTGCGCGGAGCACGGCGAGAATCAGCGGCGAGAGCAGCAGATTCAGGGTGAACTCGAAAATGAAGTTGATGCCGACAAGACCTGTCAGGATATAGGTGAGCAGATCGGTGCCGCCCGCCCATGACGCAAGCGTGTCTTTGAAGAAAAGGAGCATTGCGGCGAGAAAGAGGGATGTGTTGACCACCGGCGCGGCGGCGGCGGCACAGACGGCGGCAGCCGTCTTGTTTTTATTCGAGAGAGCCGCGAAAATCAGCCCCGCGACAAGTCCCGCGGCGATTCCCTTGACCATGCAGGTAAGAGTTGTGAGAAAAGGGTTGACGCCGAAGAGAATCTGTCCGCCGGCGTCGAGTCCGTAGATCGAGCAGGCGGTGACGACCGCTCCGAACACGCCGCCGAGGAAAGCGCCGCCGCGCCATCCGAGCAGAGCCGCGCCGAGCACGACCGGCACGAGGGTGACGGTCAGTCCGAACGGGCCGACCTTGACGGTATAGGCGACAAGCTGAAAGACGACTACAAGCGCCGAGAAAATCGCGGTCAGCGTCAGCCGATAGAGTTTATTTTTAACATTTCCTCTTCTGTTTTTCATGATAATATCCTTTCGGGTGGGGGTTTTGTGGCTTTCGGGTTCCGAATATCGAAATCTTATTTCTTATCCTTTTTTCTTTCTTTCGCGAGGCCGCGTGCTATCCGTATCTTTTCGATGTCATCGCCGGTAAACGAGAATTTTTTGCCGCAGAACTGACAGCCGACCTCGATTTTGCCGTCTTTGACCAGAATATCGTAAAGTTCCATCGGATTCAGCGTCAAAAGGGCATTTCCCATACGCTCTCTCGAACAGTCGCAGACATATCCGACCTCGTATTCGTCGAAAACATCAAACGGTATTCCTTCGAGAACCTGCGCGCAGATTTCCGAATTTGTCAGCCCTTTCGCGAGCATCGACGACATCGATTCGAGTGAGGATATGTTTTTCTCGATTTTCGAGACCGTTCCCTCGTCCGCCATCGGCAGCAGCATCAGCAGAAATCCGCCCGCTGCCTCGATTTTGCCGTCGGGTGTGATTTTCTCTCCGAGTGCGCAGACCGACGGTATCTGTTCGGATTCGGCGTAATAGCGGGTTATGTCCTCGGCGATATATCCCGATTTTATATCGGTTATGCCGATATACGGCTCTTTTTCGCCGCTGTCGCGCACGACATTCAGCGTTCCCTTTCCGATTGCGGTCGGTATGTCGATTTTGCCGTCCGAATCTCTCGGACTGTCGAGAGTCGGATTCTGTATATAGCCTTTCACGTTGCCCATATAATCGGAGACGGCAAGCACGTGTCCGTTCTTTCCGTCGCCGCGCACGCTCAGTGTCAGGCTGTTGCCTTTATCTTTCAGGGTTGTCCCCATAAGCGAGGCGACCGTCAGCACGCGCGAGAATACCGCGAGCGGAGTCGGCGCGCAGGCGTGAATCTCCTCTGCCGTCTTTACCGTTCCGGTCGAATTTGTTATGATGATCTGCGCCGATCCGTCGGCGGTCATCGCTCTGAAAATTTTTGACATAATATCACCTTTTTTTCAATTTACCTTATTTTCGGGAGCTCCCGCGAGGAATGACGCGACATTGTCGGCGACAATATCCATCAGCCGTTCTCTCGTTTCCGTCGGTGTCCACGCCACGTGCGGCGTTATTATCAGCCGCGAGCCGTCGGCGGCAAGCGGACAGTCGCTCCTTTGCGGCTCATCGGTCAGCACATCGAGTGCCGCTCCCTTTATCAGATTGTTTCCGAGCGCGTCCGCAAGCGCTTTTTCGCATACGACTCCGCCGCGCGATGTATTGATAAAGAGCGCGGTTCTCTTCATCTTCGCAAATTCCGCCTCGGAAAACATCTCTTTTGTGGCGTCTGTCAGCGGACAGTGAACGCTTATGACATCAGAACGTGTGAGCAGTTCATCGAAGCTCACGAGTTTTACATTTTCGACCTCTTTCGGGGTGCGCGTATATGCGATGACCTTCATACCGAACGCGTTTGCGATTTTCGCGACCGCCCTGCCGATTGAGCCGAGTCCGACGATTCCGAATGTTTTGCCGTAAATTTCGGCAGACGGATAGCGGAAAACCGAGAAAAGCGAGCTGCTTTTCCAGCCGCCATCTGCTGTGAAACGGCTGTAATCGCCGACACGCGAGCAGAGTTCGAGCAGCAGGGCGAATGTATGCTGGGCGACCGCGTTTGTCGAATATTCGCCTGCGTTGCAGACGGTGATTCCGCGTTCACGCGCGGCGGCGGTGTCGATATTGTTGTAGCCTGTGGCAAAGAGGGCGATGAGCTTTAATTTTTTCGCGCCGTCCATATCGGCGGCGGTGATTTTCGTCTTGTTGCAGAGGAGAATTTCGGCATCCGCGATTCTGCCCGCGAGCTCTTCCCTTCCGGTCATCGGATAGCGCACGAGGTCGCAGACCGCTTCAAGCGGCGCAAACGATATATCGTCCTGCGAGACGGTCGCGGCGTCTGTAAAGACGGCAAGCGGCTTCTTTTCGCCGTTTATCCTGATTTTGTTTTCGGCTGCTCTGTTTGGCATAAACGCTCTCCCCCGACTTCTCTGTCCCGTTTTCTCATATTGTAGCACAGATTTGCCGCGATGTCAACAAAATTAACAAACCGATGCCGAATTATGCCGTTTATAATCGGCAAATCGGGAAAAATCGAAAAAATCGACGATTTTTGTAAAATATTCTTTACAAAGCCGCCGCTTTATGTTATCATAATAATACCGCTCTGCGGCCGCCTATGGCCTAAGAGCAAAAATTAAATAACAATATCGGCTGAAAGGATCGCCGCCTTCGGGCTGGCAGATGAACGGGTGAATGATTTTATGAAAGAACTGTACGGACCGCTTAGCGTAATCGGAATGAGAGGATGCGAGGAATTTACCGATCAGGTGTGCGCATATCTTAAAAGATGGAGAGGGTCGGACGACGATTTCGAAATCAAGGCGGAATGTCCGAGATTCGGAAGCGGTGAGGCAAAAGGCGTTCTCCACAACTCGATGAGAGGTCACGATGTCTTTATCATCTGCGATGTTTTCAATCACGGAATCACCTACAAAATGTACGGACAGCAGGTCCCGATGTCGCCCGACGATCATTTCTGCGATCTCAAGCGCATTATCGGCGCAATCGGCGGCAAGGCGCGCCGCATAAACGTTATTATGCCGATGCTCTATGAGGGCAGACAGCACAAGAGAGCATCCCGCGAGTCTCTCGACTGCGCAACCGCGCTTCAGGAACTTGTTTCGATGGGTGTTACGAACATCATCACCTTCGACGCGCATGATGCGAGAGTGCAGAACGCGATCCCGCTCAAGGGATTCGAGAACATCCGCTGCACCTATCAGATGATTAAGGCGCTTATCAAAAATGTGCCTGACCTGTCGCTTTCGGCAGAAGACATCTGTGTCGTATCCCCCGATGAGGGCGGTATGAACCGCGCAATCTACTATTCGTCGGTGCTTCAGCTCGATCTCGGTATGTTCTACAAGCGCCGCAACTATTCGATAATCGTCAACGGCAGAAACCCGATTGAGGCGCACGAATATCTCGGCAAAAATGTCGAGGGCAAGGATGTTATCATCGTCGACGATATGATTTCGTCGGGCGATTCGGTAATCGAGGTTGCCGCAAAGCTCAAGGAGATGGGAGCGGCGAGAATTTTCGTATTCGCATCTTTCGGACTCTTCTGCAACGGGCTCGAAAACATCGACAAGGCATACGCCGACGGCATTATAAGCAAGATTTTCACGACGAATCTTGTCTACCGCACTCCCGAACTGCTCGCCAGAGAGTGGTACAGCGAGGTCAACATGTGCAAGTACGTATCGCTGATTATCGATACGCTCAACTATGACGAATCGCTCTCCGAGCTGCTCTCGCCCGCGAACAAAATCCACAGCTATGTGGACAAAGCGGTCGCCGACGGAAAAATAAGAAGATAAAAAACCCAAAACGCCAAAGGCGTTTTGGCTTAAGTATTTGACTAAATGTCTTACGACATTTATTCGGCTTCGCCGAAACCGTCAAATACCGCACGGGATATAGTTTGAATTAGCAATTAGCAATGTGCAATGTGCAATTAGCAATTAAGGAAAAAAGGTCGGCGAAAGCCGACCTTTTCTTTATTTGTATAAACAATCTTGCGGCTGCCGCCTCACCGGAGACTTTGAAAAAAAGAGCGATTTTCGGAATTTATCGGCTATCCTTTGGTAGCGGCTTGTAGGGGGCGACGTCCTCGACGCCCCGCCTGTTCGGTTACACCTACACATAAGTCAAACTATACCTGTCTTTTTCGGCGAAGCCGATTTTTCGTATCTGTATCTAAAGCGGTATTTGCCGTTTTTGATTTATCAAAACGAACGACGGTGTCGTTCGAGGCAAATACTGAAGGCGAAAACCGAAGGTTTTCGGTATATCCCCTCCGCCGACCTTACGGTCGGCACCTCCCCTTACCACAAGGGGAGGCTTTTTTGGGAGATAGAGCGGTATTTTTCGTTTTCGTCATTCTTCCGAAGGCTCCCTTGTGTAAAGGGAGCTGTCGGCGCAGCTGATTGAGGGATAGATTTTTGTCCAAAACAAAAACCAAACCGCAGGACAAACCAAAACGCCTTTGGCGTTTTGCTTACAAAAAGAATGCTTGCGCATTCTTTTCGCGCTCCCGATAAAGTTCACCCGTGTACCGAAAAAAATCAAAAAGGTCGGCGTAAGCCGACCTTTTTTCATCGCGTATTTTCAATTCACTATATCCCGTGCGATATTTGCCGTATTCGGCAAATATCTAAGCCAAAACGCCTTTGGCATTTTGCTTACAAAAAGAATGCTTGCGCATTCTTTTCGCGCTCCCGATAAAGTTCACCCGTGTACCGAAAAAAATCAAAAAGGTCGGCGTAAGCCGACCTTTTTTCATCGCGTATTTTCAATTCACTATATCCCGTGCGATATTTGCCGTATTCGGCAAATATCTAAGCCAAATCGGCAACGCCGATTTGGGTTTGCACATTTTCGATTCAACGCGGTATTTTTCGTTTTCGGCTTTGCCGAAACGAACTCCTGTGGAGTTCGAGAAAAATACTTAAGCCAAAACGCCTTTGGCGTTTTGGGTTTGCACATTGCACATTGCACATTGCAAATTGTCTTAGTTTATTCCCTGAGCGAGCATTGCGGCGGCAATCTTCTCGAATCCGGCGATATTCGCGCCCGCAACGAGATTTCCGTCCTTGCCGTATTTCTTCGCGGCGTCATAGCATGCGTGGAAAATTCCGACCATGATGCCTTTGAGCTTTGCGTCGACCTCTTCGAATGTCCAGCTGTAACGCATCGAGTTCTGGCACATTTCGAGTCCGGATGTTGCGACTCCGCCTGCGTTCGATGCTTTCGCGGGTGCGAACAGCACGCCTGCCGACTGGAATGCCTCGATCGCTTCGGGTGTTGAGGGCATATTCGCGCCTTCGGCTACCGCCATTACGCCGTTTTTGATAAGCGTTTCGGCAGATGTTTTGTCAAGTTCGTTCTGTGTTGCGCAGGGGAGCGCGATGTCGCAGGGGATTGTCCAGATTCCGCGGCATCCCTCGGTGTAAACGGCGCCGTCAACACGCGCGGCATACTCTTTGATACGGCCTCTCTCGACCTCTTTGATCTGTTTTACGACATCGAGTTTGATTCCGTCCTTATCGTAGACATATCCGTTCGAATCGGAAAGAGCAACGACCTTGCCGCCGAGAGTCATGGCTTTCTGTGCGGCGTAGATTGCGACATTGCCCGAGCCCGAAATGACGACCGTCTTGCCCTTTACACTGTCGCCCTTCATGCAGGAGAGCATTTCCTCCGTGTAGTAGAGCAGGCCGTAGCCTGTGGCTTCGGTACGCGCGAGCGATCCGCCGTAGGCAAGTCCCTTGCCGGTCAGCACGCCCGTGAATTCGTTTGCGATTTTCTTATACTGTCCGAACAGATAGCCGATTTCGCGTCCGCCGACTCCGATATCGCCTGCGGGAACGTCTGTGTCCGGCCCGATATGACGGTAAAGTTCGGTCATAAACGACTGGCAGAAACGCATGATCTCCATGTCCGATTTTCCCTTGGGATCGAAGTCGGAACCGCCCTTTGCACCGCCCATCGGGAGGGTGGTCAGCGAGTTCTTGAAGCACTGTTCGAAGCCGAGGAATTTAATTACCGAGGTGTTGACCGACGGATGCAGGCGCAGACCGCCTTTATACGGGCCTATCGCCGAGTTGAACTGAACGCGGTAGCCGCGGTTTACATGAACGCGTCCCTTGTCGTCTGTCCACGGAACACGGAACTGAATAAAGCGGTCGGGTTCGACAATGCGTTCGATTATGCCGTTTTTCTCAAGTTCGGGGCGGGCGTTTACGACAGGCTCAAGCGATTCGAGCACTTCGGTGACTGCCTGTATGAATTCGGGCTCTCCGGCGTCGCGTTTTTTCACCGTTTTGAGCACGCCGAGCAGATATTTGTTTGTGATTGCCATAATAAATTCCTCCTTATTTTATGACTGCATGATGTATCGCGGCGGATTTCGATATTCCCCTGCGGCGTTCGGCGGGCAAAAGGCGGATGTCCGCGTTTTTTGCCGTATGTCGGAATGAACAAAAAACGTCTTTTTGATTTTGATACAAGATGCACAATTTTTATGGCGGTATTATATCATATATGACAGTCGGATGCAAGAGGAAAAATCAAAAAAAATAAACAAAATTGATGAACAAATAGAAAAAATTTTTGTTTTTTTCGAAAAAAGCGGAAATTTTCCGCAAAAACCAAAACGGCTTCGCCAAAATTTCCGTATCAATATCCCGTGCGGATATTTGATGAATTTTCGGCTATCCTTTGGATTGAGCGTGTAG
>CAVGEY010000031.1:0-9358 GCA_963628435.1 bacterium | reverse complement strand
ACATTGTGTCAATTTTACTGAGATCGCCGTTTTTATACTCAACGACACCGAGATTCTTGTTCGAGGTGTAAATTTTTGTTCCGTCGGAATCGCTTTCGGAAACCTCCGAGTTTGCCTGCCAGTCTGAAGCAGGGCTCATTGTAGTGGAAACGCTCAGATTTTTCATCTGTGCAGGGCATCCTTTTGTTACGGTAAGTGCTCTGTCCCATTCAAATTCGCCGACTGTTATTCCGAGCGATTCGCTTGTGCAAATCAGTTCGCCGTTCATCCAAAGGGCGAGATAATTATCGGTCAGTACAACCTTCATGCTGTACCAAACATTTTTGCCGTACTGATCAGCCGGCATTTCCTTTCGAAGGTAACGGCTAATGGGATCCTCTGTATCCTTTTGGACGAAGAGAACAGCAGGGCCGTTGCTTGCGGTATTCGGCCATATTGCGAAACGATAGTAAGAGTCAGCCGAATGAATTTCAATACCTACATATTCACGGTCGCCCGTATCGGCTGCGCCCTCATAGCAAAATTCAGCATACATTGTGTCAATTTTACTGAGATCGCCGTTTTTATACTCAACGACACCGAGATTTTTGTTCGAGGTGTAAATTTTTGTTCCGTCGGAATCGCTTTCGGAAACCTCCGAATTTGCCTGCCATCCTTCGGCAAGGGCAATCGACGGCAGCCCACCGATTACCGGGAGCAAAACAAGCAGCATCGCCATGAATAATGAAATTGTTCGCGTAATTGTTTTGCTAATCTTTTTTACTTGCTTCATGTTCATTAGTTCCTTTCATTGATAATTTTACATACAGTCTGTGCACATGACTGTATGCATCTTTACGATTTTATTCGCTATTCTAATGTATCATATTTGTATTTTTTTGTTCATGTACAAACATGCCAATCTTTTTATTTTTTTTTGTTGAAAATTACTAATGATACTGATTGTAAATTACATTTTACAGTTGCGTAAAAATAAAAAATCCGAGAAATGTACTTACATACAAATCTCGGGTGCGGTGATGCTGCCGTTAACAAAAGAAAAATACGAACGCTTGCCTATGCTCGCGTTCGTACTTTCTTGGCGGAGAGAATGAGATTCGAACTCATGGAACATTTCAGTGTTCACACGATTTCCAGTCGTGCGCCTTAGACCAGCTCAGCCATCTCTCCGAATTTTCTATGCTTTCTCTGTCAACGGCTTGTATTCTATCATGTTTTTATTTGTTTGTCAAGCTTTTTTTTAATTTTTCTGTTTTTTTATGCGAATTTGAGATTGTCGATTTGCCTCAAGTCAAACAATTTTCTGTTATTATAAAGCGATTTGTTGACATCGGCGAAAATTATGGTATAATAATGTAAGTATAATTTGAGGGACAGAGTATATGAGTGCTAATAACAGAAAAGTTTCAAATCGCGGCAAAAAGGCGCTTTTATTTGTTATATCGGTAGCTTTCTGCTCATGCATTATTCTTTTTGGTTTTTTCGGATCGACATTTGCGATTGTTAAATTCTCATCATTCGATTTCCTTGCAAAAAAATATGTTTTCAAAATAGGAGCCGAAAATTCTAAAACTAAAACAACATTGTATTATGATAAAGATACAATTGTTCTAAATGGCATTACTTATGTTAATTTCTCGTATATTGCGGACGTATGCGATTTTTCGGTTTCAGGTGATAAAAACGAGTATAGATTTTTACTCAGAAATACCGAGGACGATAAAATTACGGTTACAATAGATAAAACCGATGTTGATTTATCGGGTGTAAGTATTCAGATGGAATCTCCCGCATTTATTTATCAGAATGACGTTTTTCTTCCGTATTCGTTTGTAGATAATTATTTCGAAGGCATATCAATATCCGGGGATGAAGAAGATGATCATAAATTTTATATCACTTACAGTTCCGACGGCAGCTTCGGTTTTACTACGCATCTTCCTTGCGAATGCGATAATGTTGCCTATTGATTAAATTTTCAGTAAAAGAGAATGGATTAAAATGAAAAATAACATTGCAATAAAGTTGATTCTACTGTTCCTTATTTCTGTTTCGATAACTCTTGCGGTTGCAATTGCAATAAATATTTCATCAAGCAGAGAGGAACAGTCTATCACACTGATCAGTGCAAAGCCCGAAGTTACGACTCGTAATCCGATATCAACGGCGCAGGGAATAACTTTGCCCGAAACATCGAATACAGTGACATCATCTGTTGTAACAAAAGCCGAGACTTCATGTCCCATAACATCGTGCATTACCACTGTAGTAACAACTTCTCCTGTTGTTACTACCGAGGCGGTTACAACAAACGAAAATCTGAATTTTATTCTTGATCTTTCCGAATACGAAAAGTATATGAATCCATCCGGCGAAGATTGGAGCGATGATTACCTTATACTTGTTAACGCGGAAAATAAAATCGGGAACGATGAGGAACTCGCAAGAGACGGATTGAAAAATATAGTGTCATCCGATATAATAACAGAATATAAGTATTCTCGCTTTCTCGATTTCAAATTAAATGAATGTGCCTTAAAAGCGTTGACGGCAATGGTGCTTGAGGCAAAAGCTGAAGGAATACCGAATCTCTATGTTGTGAGCGCGTATAGAGATTATTCGTTTCAGGACAGGCTCTTTAACGGAAATGTTAGACTTACCTATCATTGGATGTGTGAGGACTGCAATGTCGATTGGGTTGGAAAAGATAAGACCTGTCCGAATTGCGGAAATAATGCAACAAAAACTCTTCCAATTTCAAAAGAAGATAAGGAAAAAAATGTGGCGACATATTCGTGCAGACCGGGCACCAGCGATCATCAGACAGGACTTGTTGTTGACGTGGTTCAGACATCTCTGCCATCCAAATATCTTCATCTTATACAGGAATTCGGGGATACCGATGCGGGGAAATGGCTTGCGGAAAATTGCACGAAATTCGGATTTATCCTTCGTTTTCCCGAAGACAAAGAAGATATTACCGGTATTATTTATGAGCCTTGGCATTTCAGATTTGTAGGCAGATATCATGCAGAAAAAATGAAGGAACTTAATATGTGTCTCGAAGAATATACGGAGTATCTTTCACGGCATGAACAAAATTGATTGTATAAGACCTCTATCTGACGCGCAAACACGATTTTTATGTGTTTACGCGTCAGAAATTATATATTTTCATCGTAAAGTAATTTGACAAAGTTTTTTTATAGGCTTCTAATGTTATTATTGAAAAAAGTGCCAAAAAAGTGCAGCTATTATTTGTTTATTTTGTCTATTGAAATTTTCAGAGGTGTATGATATAATCATTGAGCATTGAGGCCTGTTGGTCAAGCGGTTAAGACGTCGCCCTCTCACGGCGAAAACATGGGTTCGATTCCCGTACGGGTCACCAAATATAAACGCACACAAGTTGTGTGCGTTTTTTGCATATATAGGGCAATTGTGCAAAAAGCACAGTTTATATTTTACAAACGAAAATATTTCGTAGATAATGTTGTTTGAACAATAAAAATAAAATAAATTTCTGTTCTTTTTTGTTTTCTCGAAAAAAATAAAGGAGATTGCCGAATACGGCAAAAAATAAAATGAAATATAATGCAATAGTCGGACAGTCAGGCGGCCCGACGTCAGTTATAAATGCTTCTCTTGCCGGTGTCATAGATGCTGCTTTATCTTCCGGCGAAATAGGTTTAACTTACGGCATGCTAAATGGGATTGACGGCATATTAACAGAAAATATAGTTAATTTGACACAGAAGTTTGAAAACAGTATTTCTGATTTGAATTTGCTGAAAATTACGCCTGCGGCCGCATTGGGATCATGCAGACACAGACTTCCGAAAGACATTGATTCCGATTCCGATGGAATTTATAAGAAAATCTTTGATTTTTTCAAAAAATATAATATCGGCTATTTTTTTTATATTGGCGGAAATGATTCAATGGATACGGTTGAAAAACTTTCGCGCTTTTCAAAATATTACGATGCCGATTTCATTAGATTTATCGGAATTCCCAAAACGATAGATAATGATATTTGCGAAACGGACCATACGCCCGGATTCGGCAGTGCCGCTAAATATATTGCTTCGACAGTGCAAGATATTTTGTATGATTGCGCTGTTTATACGGTAAAATCGGTTACTATAATCGAAATAATGGGACGGGATGCTGGATGGTTGACCGCCGCTGCGGCTGTACCGAGATTAAACGGAATTTCTCCCGATTATATTTATTTGCCCGAAGTACCATTTGACGTGAATAATTTTATTACCGATATTGAAAATGCACATAAAAATCATCCTAATGTAGTGATTGCAATATCCGAAGGGGTACGTTATAAAGACGGTCGATATGTAGGAGAAAGCTGTCAAAGTGGAGTAAGCGACGTTTTTGGACACAAATATTTGGCAGGTGTCGGGAAAACGCTTGAAAATGTTGTAAAGCAGCAAATAGGGTGTAAAGTTCGTTCTATAGAACTCAGTCTTCCTCAAAGATGTTCATCTTTCTCACTTTCATTAACCGATGTTAACGAGTCGTTTGATGTCGGAAAATTTGCGGTTAAAGCCGCTGAACAGGGAAACAGCGGTGTTATTATTACCTGCGTACGTGGCGGCAATACCCCGTATTCACTGTTTTTCGGGATATCCGCTATTTCAAATGTTGCAAACAGAGTAAAAAAAGTTCCGAGTGAGTATATTAACAGATCGGGAAATAATGTTACCGATGAGTGTGTAATGTATATATTGCCATTAATCAGCGGTGAACCCGAAATCGAATATAAAAACGGAATTCCAATACACTTTCATTTTTAATATATTGTGAGGTAAAAAAATGGACAAACGTTATACTTTTTCTGCAGGACCGTCAATGATTCCGGAGGATGTTCTTAAAAAAGCATCGGAAGGACTTATCAACTATAATAACAGCGGTTTTTCCGTAATGGAACTCAGCCATCGCTCATCCGAGTTTGAGGCTATTCTTTCCGATGCCGAGAATGATTTGCGAAAGCTTTTGAATATACCCGATAATTACAAAGTTCTCTTTCTGCAGGGCGGAGCCTCAACTCAATTTTCTGCAGTGCCGCTTAATTTGCTGTATAAAAACGGTAAGGCAGATTATGTTGTTACAGGTCTTTTCTCAAAGAAAGCATATGTCGAAGCTCAAAAATATGGCGATATCAGACTGGTGGCCTCTTCTGCCGATAAAACTTTTTCATATATTCCGAAATTGACAAAAGATGATTTCCGAGTTGATGCCGACTATGTTCATATTTGCTTTAATAATACCATTTACGGCACTAAGTGGAATTATATACCGGATACCGGCGATATCCCGCTTGTTGCGGATATGTCTTCCTGCATACTTTCCGAACCGGTAGATGTTTCAAAATTCGGTCTTATCTATGCCGGGGCACAGAAAAATATGGGCCCTTCCGGTGTAACTGTTGTCATTGTGCGTGATGATCTTATCGGTCATATGAAACCTAATGCGCCTGTTATGTTTGACTATAAGCTCATGGCCGATAATAACTCTATGTATAATACTCCTCCTTGCTGGAGTATATATATGGCAGGACTTGTTTATAAATGGGTGATTTCGATGGGTGGCGTAGAAAAACTGAGTGAGATCAACCACAAAAAGGCAAAGTTTATGTATGACTATCTTGACAGTCAAAATTATTACGTAAATAATATCCGTTCTGATTCAAGGTCAATTATGAATGTAACTTTTGTGACCGGGGATGCCGAACTTGATAAACTTTTTGTCAAAGAAGCCGGAGAAGCAGGTTTTATGAGTCTCAAAGGACACAGGAGCGTTGGAGGGATGCGTGCATCCATCTATAACGCAATGCCGATTGAGGCCGTTGAGGGACTGGTTAACTTTATGAATTCCTTTGCAAAGGCTCATCCGAAAAAAGAGGGTAACTGAAAATGAATATTTTACTTCTGAATAAGATTTCAAAGCATGGTATTGAACGTTTCAATGGTGATAAATATCTTGTTTCGGACTCTGTTAATGATCCGGATGCAATATTAGTAAGAAGTGCATCGATGCATGAATATAATTTCTGTAAAAATCTTCGTGCAATTGCAAGAGCAGGTGCAGGCGTAAATAATATACCGATTGATGAATGTGCAAAAAAAGGTATTGTTGTCTTTAATACACCCGGAGCCAATGCAAACGCAGTTAAAGAACTGACACTTGCTGCGCTGATTCTTGCTTCCAGAGATATAATTGCCGGAGTTGAATGGGCGTCAACTCTTCATGAGAATGTGGCTGCAGCTGTCGAAAAAGGCAAATCCAATTTTGCCGGTGTTGAACTTCGCGGCAAAACGCTCGGTGTTATTGGACTTGGTGCCATAGGCGGTATGGTTGCCAATACCGCTATTGAACTTGGAATGAATGTAATCGGATTTGATCCGTTTATGTCTGTTGATGCTGCTTGGAAATTGTCATCGTCGGTAAAGAAAGCTGCAGATTTTAACGAAATATATACGCAGAGCGATTATATTACCCTTCATGTTCCCGCTACCAAAGATACAAAAGGAATGATAAATGAAGAATCAATCTCGAAAATGAAAAGCGGAGTTCGTATTGTTAATATCGCCCGTGGTGATCTTGTTAATAATTCGGATATTAAAAATGCACTGGCAAGCGGAAAAGTTGCCAAATATGTTGTTGACTTTCCGACCGAAGAAACGGTTGGAGTACCCGGAATAATTACTATTCCTCATCTTGGCGCGTCTACCGAGGAATCAGAAGATAACTGTGCGGTTATGGCCGCAAATCAGTTAATTGATTTTCTCGAAAACGGTAATATAAAAAATAGTGTAAATTATCCAACTGTCGTTCTTGACAGAGGAGAATGTTCCAGAATCTGTCTGCTACATAAAAATATACCTGCGATGATTTCTTCTGCCGCAGCAAAAATTGCAGGGAAAGGGCTTAATGTAGAACGTATGCAGAACGCTTCCAAAGGTGAATTTGCATATACTGTTTTTGATGTTGACGGAAATATTGATGCTGAGATTGCAGAAGATTGTGAGAAGATTGACGGAGTTATTCGCGCTTTTATAATAAAGTAAAATTATGTAAATAAAAAATAAGCTGTTGAACTTTTCGACAGCTTATTTTTTTTATAAAAAAGAAAGTAATAATATTGAAAATAACTGATTATGTGATATAATACTAAAGTCAAATAAAGAAATGGAGTGTATTTATGTCAGAACTTTTTTCTAATGTGTTAAATATCACTTGGCAACAGGTTGTCATGTGGATAATCGGCGGCCTACTCATTTTTCTTGCAATAAAGATGGATATGGAGCCAACACTTCTGCTTCCAATGGGTTTTGGAGCAATTCTTGTTAATCTTCCTCTTTCAGGTGCTGTTACGCAAATATATGACGGTGTGAAGGAAATAGGTATCATCGATATTTTGTTTGATTCCGGTATTGCAAATGAGCTTTTTCCTTTACTTTTATTTGTCGGTATCGGCGCAATGATTGATTTCGAACCTTTATTGACTAATCCGAAATTGATGATTTTCGGTGCCGCAGCTCAATTCGGTATATTTTTTACTCTTAGTCTTGCTGCTCTTTTGGGATTTGATCTTAAGGATGCTGCGTCAATCGGTATTATTGGAGCTGCAGATGGACCTACATCAATTTTTGTTGCGAATTATCTTAATTCAAAATATCTCGGTGCTATAATGGTTGCCGCATATTCATATATGGCTCTTGTTCCGATTGTTCAACCGCCTATTATAAAACTGTTAACAACAAAAAAAGAACGTCTTATAAGAATGCCTTATAAACCCAAATCAGTATCTAAAATTACTAAAATTCTTTTTCCGATTATAATAACGGTTATTACTGGAATTGTGTCTCCGCGTAGTGTGGCACTCATTGGTTTTTTGATGTTCGGAAACCTTATCCGTGAATGCGGCGTCCTCGAATCCCTTTCCGAAACCGCTCAAAAGGTTCTTTCTAATCTTGTTACGCTTTTTCTCGGTATTACCATTGCAACGAAAATGCAGGCACAATATTTTCTTACAAAAGAAACGATAATTATAATTATTTTGGGACTTGTTGCTTTTGTTTTCGATACTGCCGGTGGCGTTATTGTCGCAAAGATTATAAATATTTTCTTGCCGTCTGATAAGAAAATAAATCCTATGATTGGTGCCGCAGGAATTTCCGCGTTCCCGATGTCTGCACGTGTTGTTCACAAAATGGGACTCAAGGAAGATAATCAAAACTATCTTCTTATGCACTCGGTCGGTGTAAATGTTTCCGGACAGATTGCCTCGGTAATTGCAGGCGGACTTGTTTTGAATATGGTAACAAATATGCTTTAAGTTTGAGGGGAGAATACTATATGAATATAAATGTTGAGGCTTTTTTGGAAACACTGCCGATTATGGGCATGGGAATGCTTGGTATATTTATTGTAACAGGTGTGATTATTTTGTCTATTGTTATCCTCAGAAATCTTACAAGGCCTAAAGACGAAAAATAATTTTTTCGCCTTTTTGAATAGTGAATTATCCCTGCTGTTGTTAGGCGGCAGGGATAATTCACTATTTGGGCATTTGGAAATAGAGTAACGCCGACATCTTATTTTTAGATGTCGGCGTTAAATTTAATTGCCTAAGTGTATGGCACAAGTCATTTTTGCTTTTTCTTTTTTACGAAAATGATAATTATTGCTGTGATTCCGAGAGCCGCAGCTGCCGCAACGGCAGAAATAATCGCAATTTTTGCGCCGTTGCCGCCCGATTTTTCGGTAGTTTTATCCGATGTTGTTGACGGCACTGTTGTAGTATCACCGCTCTTTTCGGGCTCTGTTGTTTTAATGTCTGTTTCGATTTTCTTATCGGTAGAAATATTACCGCCTGTTACAGGTTTTTCGGTGTTACCTTTTTTATCTGTCATAACCGTGGTATCGTTTGATGTAACGGGATTCGCGTTTGATGTTTCGGGTACTTTCGATTCATCGGTTTTATTTGAAGTTGTTGTAATAATCTGCTCGCCGACTTTTGTACCATACACTTCGATTTCCACGCAAGATGCGTGTCCGCCGGCATATGAATTTTTTCCGCCGACTACACGTATAGCAGTACATTCGATAGGAGTTTCTAATGCAAATGTATAAGCCTCGTTATTCGGGTTTTGAGCCGACAGAGAATCTTCCGGATACTCGGGACTTATTGCAGTTGTAACATCAATCCATTCTCCGTTTACTTTAGCCTGAATATATGGTGTGGTTCCGAACCATCCGCCGTCATTCCAATGTCCGCCTTCGTAGAATATGATGTATGACACAACATAATCTTTATCGAATTGTACACCAAACC
>CAVGEY010000030.1:0-9406 GCA_963628435.1 bacterium | reverse complement strand
GACAAACCAAAATGCCTTTGGCATTTTGCTTACAAAAAGAATGCTTGCGCATTCTTTTCGCGCTTAAAATGCAGGTTAAACCTTTACCTACAAACGGGACGCCGAGGACGTCGTCCCCTACAACGCATTATTGTTAGGGTAGTTGTAATCAATATCCCAAGCGGTATTTTTCGTTTTCGGCGAAGCCGAAATGAACTCCGGTGGAGTTCAAGAAAAATACTGAAGGCGAAAACCGCAGGTTTTCGGTATATATCTAAGCCAAATCGCTTTGGCGTTTTGGGTTTGTAACCTTTTTGTTAACTTGCACAAAAAATCGGCGATTTTGCTTGATAAAAAATAAATATTGTGATAAAATAGCAGATGTTGTCGGAAAAATGACGAAAATATGCCGAAACGGAGGTGCCGCAATATGAAAAAAGCCGAAAAATCGATAACCGAAGATAAGCAGAACGCGGCATCGTCCGTCGATATAAAAAGCGGCATAAAACCCGCAGGCCGCCTCGCAAAGGCGGTGTTCGCCTCACTCGGCGGTATTACCGCGGCGGCACTTGTCGGCGCGCTCTGCCTTTGCGGAGCATCCGAACGTTCGGACGGCCGTCTGAAATTCGTGTCGATTGCCGAGGGAATGATAAGCGCCGAGGGCAGAGATTACGCCGAGAACGCCGCCACGCCCGAAATCGAGATTTCTTCCGATCAATCGGATAAATCCGATGATGTCTGTGATGCCGACAATGCCGTTGATACAACCGATACCGCAGATGACGACGGCATGGTTGAGCCCGAAACAACCGATGACGAAGAGGACGGTGAGTTCGTATACACCCCGTATATGATGGGACTTGTAGAGAATCTTTTCCCCGAGACCGACGGGAGATCGGACAGCCTTCCGCCGCTTACCGATGAGAACGGCAACAAAATCGTCGCCGTAACAACGACGACCGCCGCCGTAACCACCAAAGCGGAAACGACGACGAAAAAAGTCACGACCAGGAAAACGACGACGGTGGCACAGCCCGATCAAACCGAACCCGACGTGTCCGGTATCACGGACAAGGCGGCGGCGATAGTCGAAATCGCGAAAAGTCAGGTCGGTGTCAGGGAAAAAGCCTACAATAACGTCAAATACAACACATGGTTCTACGGCAAAGAGGTAAGAGACAGAAATTCGAAAAGCACAACTCACGCGTGGTGCGTGGTCTTTATCTCGTGGTGCGCCGACCGCGCCGGAATCCCGACAAGCGTCGTTCCGAAAACGGCGGGCGTATGGTACATCTACGAATTTTATAAAGACCGCGATCTTTACCACACAAGAAGGAGCGGATATGTCCCGAATCCCGGCGATATCGTGATTTTCTCGAATATCGGTCATGCGGGAATCGTCGAATCGTGCAGCGGCAGTACGGTTACCGTAATCGAGGGCAACTATTCGGACAGTGTCGTGCGCAACACATACAGCATCAAATCGTCTAAAATCGCGGGCTACGCATCCCCCGAATACAACTGAACGAAAAACGGAGACGGAACAATCAGCCGTCTCCGATGTTTTATTTCACAAAAGCCGTGGTTTTTCGCAAATCGGTAAATTGCGGAAAAGCGGTCTGTCTGGAGCATAAACGAAAAACACAACCGATACGCAGGCGTATCGGTTGTGTTTGTTATGGAGCGGATTACGGGGCTCGAACCCGCCACCTCCACCTTGGCAAGGTGGCGCTCTACCAAATGAGCTAAATCCGCGTGCGGGATGCCGTCCGATGTTATTATACCACATCTTTTTTCTCTGTCAAGAGAAAGCGCGAAATTTCCGAAAAAATCCGCAGAAGAGCCGATATTATGAACCGGAATCGCAAAAATTGAACACAGTGTAAAGGAGAATGCAAAAGAGTGTAAAAGAACGGAAAAGCCGCCGAAAGAGCGGCTCCGAATATTGACAAAAGAGCGAAAAAGGAGTAAAATACAAATTGAAAAGTTATGCATACCGAAAACCTGCGGTTTTCGCCTTTTCGGCTTATGATGGCGTATACCGCATAAACACATATACACATATCACATATACATATATATAATGATAATTTCGGAGAGAGGGATTTCGTTGAAATTTTTCGGACAGTCGGGCTGCGGCCGCGAAAATGCCGCAGGTCATAAAAGACATAACATAAAAGCGGCTTCCGCCGTGCTTTTCGCCGCGCTCTCGCTCGGTATCGCCGCGCTCGGAGCCGGCTCTGTCAGCGGAGCAAACGACAGCTTCAGATGTATTGTCGCCGCCGAAAAACTGAATATCTACGCAAACGAGAATCTGTCGGGCGAGGCAGTCGCCTCATACAGGGCGGGCGACAGACTTACCGTGTCGAAACACAAAGACGGCGTTCTCTGCGTAATAGGCGAGGCGGGAATCAAAGGTTACTGCTCGCCGGTCGACCTTGTCGGAATCGACAGCGTCGTTTACAGATATGTTCCGTATAAGCTCGGAAAAGACGCATCGGGCGGTATTCTTGTGTCCGATCTTGTCGATCTCGACTACTATATCTATGACCGCGACAGCAAAATCACAAACGGCAGCGGAGAGACTCTCCTCATTCAGAGAGCTACCGTCAAAAAGCTCGAAGAGGCCGCCGCCGCGATAGGCGGCAAATACAGCGTGCGGATTATGTCGGCGTACAGGCCGTCGTCATCCGATCCCGGTCTCGGCGTGCCGTCAAACACGGGCGCGCTGCTCAAAATCTCGGTAAGGCAGGGCGATGTCGAATGGCAGCTCTCCGATCTTCCGTCATTTATCAGCGCGATGGAAAAAGCGGGATTTTCGCTGGTCGACGGACAGTCGGCATATTTCTGCGACAATGAATACACCTCATATCTCGGTGTCGACTATGATACCGGAAATCTGCCTGTGTTTGTATTAAGACAATGATGATTGCGGACAAATACGCGAAATACGCGAAATACGCGGACAAAAGACGCGGAAAGGACGGATGCGGCAATGGCCGATATGACCGATAAAAAGAGCGGCGCCGAAAAAGCGCCGAATAATAACGATAAAAAGCCGAAGAAAGAAAAGACGGTCGCAAAACAGAAAAAGCAGATATCGCTTCGCTGTCCGCTTGTGATTCTGCCGTCCGAACTGAAATCGAACGGGGACGGATACACCGTAAGCACGGGCATAGAATATCCCGACGGGGCGGGGTACACCGAAAATCTCAGCTCCGCCGCGCTGATAATCCGTCTTTTCGACTCGGACGGTGAGCCGATAAAAGATGCGGACGGCGGCGAACTGTTCGCAAAACAGATAAAATTCGGCGATGCGGGAGAGGGCGGCGGTCTGCCCGCAGGCGAGAGCATAGAATTTTCGCTCGGACTCGACATTCCGCCTTTCGGGAAAAGGCCGGCGTCATTTGAGCTGTCGATGAGCAGAGCGGTGTTCGGCAGCGCCGCCGTCGAATATCTGCACGGCGATTTCTTCGCGCCGCCCGATACGCCCGTGCTTCTCACATCGGTGCTCAGCAGCGAAACCGCCGATGAAATCAAGGGAAAATTCGGACAGAGCGCGAAATATCTGCCCGAAAAGCTGTCGCCGATTGTCTGGAGATGCACCTGCGGAGAGCTCTGTCAGGAAGAGGTCTGCCCGATCTGCAATCAGTCGAAAACGGCGCTCTATGACTATTTCGGAGATACGGCGGCAATCGCCTCTCCCGAAAAGAAAAAGAAAAAACTGCTGATTATTCTGCTCTGTTCGCTCGGCGCGCTGATTCTTGTCGAAATCTGCGTGTTCGGGATCATACTCGGATTGAAACACGCCTCTCCCTCCGAAACGGGCGACGGCGCGGCAACTGCCGAAATCACAACCGCGCCCGCCGTTACAAAGAGCGACGGAGAGGCGCTCGCCGATGCATACATAAAGAGGGGCGACTATCTGTCGGCGCTCGAAGTGGCGAAAAACTCGGGGCTTCCGGATTCGAAAATCACCGAAATATGCGAGGCGGCAATCGGATATTACGAAGGCAAAGGACAGTACGAGAGCGCGGTGATTTTTGCCGAAACGCTCGAGAAAAACGGCGGATACGACACGGCGGCTCTCTACGAAAAAATCTATGACGGCGCGATGGTCGCGGGCGAATACGAAAAGGCGATGACATACGCCGAAAAGCTCGCCGATGCCGAAAAGAAGGACAGCGCCGCCGAGGGCGCAATCTCCGCCGCAGTCGGAAAGAACGATTACAAAAAAGCGATGGAAATCGCTCTGGCAAAGCGCGCGGCAAGCGTTGACCGAGTCGCCGATTCGGCGATCGCTTACTATATAAAAACCGAAGATTTCGACAGCGCGTTAAGCTATGCCGCATATTCGTCGCGTAAAGAGGGGCTCGAAGAGGACATCTGCAAAAAAGCGGCGTCCTACTGGCTCGAAAAAGGAGATTTCGACAGGGCGGTAAACTATGCCGAAAGAGCGGGAAACGGCGAACTCATAAAGAGCAGCGTCGAGGGTATGAGCGTTGCCGCGCTCAGAAAAAATATACCCGCATACTTTTCATATCTGTCCGCCGACAAAAAGAGAGAGGCGCTTGCCGAAAAATTCGCGGTATCGAGATTTGCCGCGCTGATAAAAGATGACGGCAGCGTGGTCTACGGCGCGGGCATGACATACACTCCGACCGACGGACTGTCGGCCGTATCGGTGGCGGTCGGTGAGGAGCATATACTCATTCTGCTGTCGGACGGCAGCGTGGCAGCCTTCGGAAACAACGATTTCGGGCAGTGCTCGACCGAAAAGTGGAAAAACATCGTGCAGATTTCGGCAGGCGATTATCACAGTGTCGGACTCTGCGCCGACGGGACTGTGGTCGCGGTCGGCAGAAACAGTTCGGGACAGATTAAAGTCGGCTCGATGAAATCGATAGTATCGGTATCGGCGGGCGGCAGACACACGCTTGCGCTCACATCCGAGGGCAAGGTAACGGCGGTCGGAGAAAACGGCGACGGACAGTGCGCAACGGCGGGCTGGAGCGGCATTGTCGCAATCAGCGCGGGCGACATCCACAGCGTCGGACTTACCGAAGACGGCAAACTCGTCGGCGCGGGCTCGACTCTGTCGGGCAGGCTCGATATAGAATCTTTCGAAAATGTCGCGGCGGTCAGCGCGGGCAGAAGCGCAACGGTTGCCCTGCTTGCCGACGGAACGGTTGTAAGCGCGGGCGGCGTTATCGGAAAATCGGAGATTGACACATCATCACTCTCGAATATCGCCGCGGTTTACGCCGGCGATTTCGGAGCGGTCGCAAGAAAATCGGACGGCAGTTATGTAAGCGTCGGATACGGCGCGCCCGACCTCTCGATGCTCGGAAATTAAGAAAATCGGAAAATCGAACTGTCCGATAAAGGCCGAAACCAATCAAAATATCCGAAAAAACAGGAAAAAGATGGCGAAAAAGTCAAAGAAAACCAAGAAAATCAAAAGAGCGGCAAAATTCGGGGCGGCGCTGTCCGCCCTTTTTGCTCTGCTTATAACCGTGTCGCCGCTTGTCGGATGCGGCGGAAAAAGTCCGACCGATTCGGACGGCGGAAAAATCACGACCGGCCGAAAGAACCCGTCAGCCGACATCACGACAACCGATGATGACGGCAAAGACGGCGGCCCCGCCGAAATCGGATATGCCGCAGGCTGCGAATTTCCCGATGAAATGCCGGTGCTTGAAATCACGACCGATGGCGGCGCCGCCGTAAAATCGAAAACAGAATATGTGAGAGCGGCGGCAACTCTTACCGAACCGCTCGGAGAATACTCGTTCGAGAATCTCGGACTGCAAATCCGCTGCCGCGGCAACTGGACATTCTGGGGGGCCGGATATGACAAAAAGCCGTACAGACTGAAATTCGATGAAAAGATAAATCTGCTCGGACTTGAGAGCGGCCCGTCGAAAAGCTGGGTGCTGCTCGCGAATTTCGCCGACCACAGCATGATGCGCGCCGCCTCGGCGTTTGCCGCCGCGAGAGTGCTTTCGCATATAAGCTATGTTACGCCGTCGGCTTATGTCATGCTGACGCTCAACGGAGAGGAACTCGGCGTATATCAGCTCTGCGCGCAGATACAGACGGGCAAATACAGAATCAGAACAGACGAAAGCACGGAAAATGTCGACTGCGACTATCTTATCGAACTTGACGCGAGAGCCGCCGGCTCGGGAGACGAGGGCGTAGATTGGTTTTCGTCGGGCGGACGCAAATTCGTCATAAAGAACGATGTATACGCCGACGGCGCCGCCGACTTTCTGCGTGATTATTTCGACCGCGTTTTCGCGGCGATTGACAGCGGCGACAAGGCCGCCGTCTGCGAACTTATCGACATCGACTCGTTTGTCGATATGTATATTCTTCAGGAATTCGTGAAAAATCCCGATGTCGGCTGGTCGTCATTCTATCTCGTCAAAAAGGCGGGCGGCAAACTTTATCTCACCGCACCCTGGGATTTCGACCTCTCGCTCGGAAATTACATCGCGTACGACATCCAGAACAGCGAGGGGCTTTTTGCCGGCAACGAAAAATATGCCGCGCTCGCCTCCTCAAATCCGTTTTTCATAAAACTCTGCGGTCTCGATTGGTTTTCCGATGAGCTTGTGAAAGAGAGATGGGAAGAGGTCGGAAAAAAAATATACAATGCCGCAATCGGCGAAATCGAGCGGATTTATTCGGCATACGCCGATGAGTTCGGGCGAAATTTCGAGATATGGGAGCTGCTCGGCAAAAGCGTCTATCCCTGTCCCGACAGCATAGCGAAAATCGAAACGCCGGACGGCAGCGTAAATCAGCTGAAAGAATATATAAAAGAAAGATATGAGTGGCTCTCGCGTGAGTTTTCGGGCAGGTAAAGCGGGAATTTTGCGCGGCGGCATAAAGAACATAAAGACATTAAAAAGACAGACTTGAAAGGAAACATCGGCAAATGGCATCGATAAGAGAAGAAATAGACCGCAGAAGAACTTTCGCGATAATATCGCACCCCGACGCGGGCAAGACAACGCTCACCGAAAAATTTTTGCTTTACGGCGGAGCGATACAGACGGCCGGCTCGGTAAAGGGCAAGGCGAGCGACCGCCACGCGGTATCCGACTGGATGGAACTCGAAAAGCAGAGAGGAATATCGGTAACATCGTCTGTAATGCAGTTCTGCTATAACGGATTCTGCATAAACATACTCGACACACCCGGACATCAGGACTTTTCGGAGGACACATACAGAACGCTGATGGCGGCCGACAGTGCGGTGATGGTAATCGATGCCGCAAAGGGAATAGAGCCGCAGACACGCAAGCTGTTCAAGGTCTGCGCAATGCGGAAAATCCCGATTTTCACCTTCATAAACAAACTCGACCGCGAGGCGCGCGATCCGTTCGAGCTTCTCGATGAGCTTGAAAGCGAGTTCGGAATCGGAACATATCCGATGAACTGGCCGATATCCTGCGGCAGCAGCTTCAAAGGCGTCTACGACAGAGAAAAAGAGTGCATACTCACATTCGATAATTTCCACGGCGGCAGACAGCGTCTTTCGGCAATCGAATGTCCGATAAGCGACAGGGAAAAGCTGAATTCTCTTATCGGCGAGCAGCTCGCCGACGAGCTTACCGAACAGATAGGGCTTGTAGATGTCGCCGGATATGAGTTCGATGTCGAAAAAATCCGCGCGGGCAAGCTCTCGCCCGTATTCTTCGGCTCTGCGCTCAACAATTTCGGAATCGAGCCTTTTCTCGAAAGCTTCCTGAAACTCACGAGCCATCCGAGAGCGCATATCGATGCCGACAGCGGCGAGATTGTCGATCCGTTCAACGAGAAATTCTCGGCGTTCGTCTTTAAGATTCAGGCGAATATGAACAAGGCGCACCGCGACAGAATCGCGTTTATGCGGATCTGCTCGGGCAAATTCGAGCGTTCGAAAGAGTATTTTCATGTCGGAGAGGGCAAAAACATAAAGCTCTCACAGCCGCAGCAGATGATGGCGCAGGAGAGAGAGGTTATCGATGAGGCATACGCCGGCGATATAATCGGCGTTTTCGACCCCGGCATCTTCGCAATCGGCGATACCGTCTGCGAACTGCCGATGAAGGTCAGATATTCGGGCATACCGACATTCGCGCCCGAACATTTCGCGATTGTCGAGCAGATTGACTCGATGAAGAGAAAGCAGTTCGCCAAAGGTATGAATCAGATCGCCCAGGAGGGCGCTATACAGATGTTCACATTCCCCGGCGCGGGAATGGAACGGCTGGTTGTCGGAGTTGTCGGCATGCTTCAGTTCGATGTGCTGAAATTCAGAATGGAGAGCGAGTACGGCGTGTCTTACAGACAGGAGAATCTGCCGCATCAGTATATACGCTATGTCGAAAAGAGTCCGAAACCGATATCCGAGCTTAATCTTATGTCGCAGACAAGGCATGTCTGCAATCTGAAGGGAAGAGATCTGCTGATATTCGCCGGCGAATACGAGATCGAGTGGGCGACAGCGAAGAATCCGGGACTCGAGCTTCGCGAGTTTTCATCGGTAGATTGAAAAAGTCAAAAAATAAGCAAATTTTTTCTGTTTTTTCCGAAAAACCTATTGACAAAAAGATTTGGCTATGATATAATTACAACCGCCGCAGAAAATAGGCGGCGGAACGGAAGTTTAGCTCAGCTGGGAGAGCATCTGCCCTACAAGCAGAGGGTCATAGGTTCGAGCCCTATAACTTCCACCAAATAAAGCCGGATGGAGCACCGTACGGCTTTTTGGCCTGGTAGCTCAGTTGGTTAGAGCGCTAGCCTGTCACGCTAGAGGTCGTGGGTTCGAGCCCCATCCGGGTCGCCAACGACCGACGCAGCAGCGTCGGTCGCTACTATTTGCCTCTGTAGCTCAGTTGGTAGAGCGAGGGACTGAAAATCCCTGTGTCGTTGGTTCGATTCCGACCGGAGGCACCAATCCCGAAACGGGGTTGATGAGGACTTCGAGACACAGGTCCGACAACCCGCCGAAAGTTGTAAAATGTCGGCATCCGCGGATTTAGCTCATTTGGTAGAGCGCCACCTTGCCAAGGTGGAGGTGGCGGGTTCGAGCCCCGTAATCCGCTCCATAAAAAAGAGAAGTCCATGGCAGACGCACAAAGAGAGAAAGCTGTGCCATGCCGTGGGTTTTTTCATAATAAAAGCCGAAAATCCGGCGATGGCGCCATAGCCAAGCGGTAAGGCAGAGGTCTGCAAAACCTTTATCCCCGGTCCGATTCCGGGTGGCGCCTCCAATGAAAAAGACACCCGAAGGGTGTCTTTTTTCGTTGGACCCGAAGGGCGGAATCGGACCTTCCGATAGGCGGCGTGCCGCCGTCCGGGTGGCGCCTCCAAAATGCAAAAAGCACCCCTTGCGGGTGCTTTTTGTGTTTTACAGACATCAACGAAGAGG
>CAVGEY010000029.1:0-9711 GCA_963628435.1 bacterium | reverse complement strand
ACTATTTCTACAGCGGAAAACTCGCAATGCTCGTGGAATATTCTTCCTATATGTCTGCTGTCAGTGAACAAATGAAATCTCACGGCTGGGAATGGGATGTTGCACCGCTCGCGGTTTACAAGGAATATGAAGATCCGACCGATCCGAATTGCGACACCGTTGTTGCGAAAGGCAAGGTTGCGGGTCAGTCCAACTCCAAAGCAATGGTTTCCCGTGAAAAATCTCCGCACAAGCAGGAAGCCGCGGAATTTATGGCTTGGATGGCAAGCAGACAGGGACAGAGCATTGCCGCCGAAAGAGGATTTTTCACCAACCAACTTGACCTGGTGGACGATATCAAGTTCCAGGGCTATGCACCGAAGAACGTAAAAGTGTTCGGTGAGGCAATGGAGTTCGAAAATGCCGGCGACTGGTGGTATATGAAGGACTATGAATGGATTAACATCTGGGCTGTCCCGCTGAACTCCGAAGTCCGTAACGGTAAGCAATCTTACAGCGTCTGGAAAGCAGACGCAATCAAAAACACAAATAACCGGTTGCTCTCCTACTGACAGCGTATCGGTTGACACCGGTTTCGGTGTCAGGGGGATTTATGTACTTATTGATAGGAATATTGATATCCTTGCATCTGCTGTCGATGTTTGTCAACTGGGACGAAGCGGAAATCAGAGATGACAACAAACTCCTCTGGATTTTGCTCGGACTTGTCTTCGGACTTTTCGGAATGCTTGCCTATCGCATCAAAACGAAAATCGATGATAAGCGTGCAGGTATCAAAAAAGAGAAAAAAGTCCGCTACAAGCTGTCCCGACCGCAGCTGAAAGAAGATCTGATCGGAACGGCAATGGCATCGCTCCCGTTTATCGGATTTTTATGCTTCGTTCTCTTCCCGACGGCGGTCTCGCTGATTATGACACTGTTTGAATTGCATTCCTATGACATTTCAAAAGCGACGTTTGTCGGGTTACAGAATTTCAAGACTTTGCTTTATCAGGAACCGTCCGGAAGTACTTTTGTTCCGTCTATGGTCAATAAAGCGTTTGTCAACACACTAACCTATTGCCTGAGCGTTCCGCTCCGTATCATCGTGTCGGTGTTTATAGCCAATCTGATGGCAAAGCCGATACGCAAATGTGTCAATACGCCGGTTCGTATTATTCTGTTTCTCCCCTCGCTCTGCTCCTCGGTCGGCGTAACGCTGATGTGGCAGTGGATTTTGCAGGCGGATTACGGAATCATCAACGTGGCACTTTCGGCAATAGGACTTAATAAGATCAACTTCATGGGTGATCCGGATTGGTTCTGGTTCAGCGTCAACCTCATGGTTCTTTGGATGCGCGCAACTAACATTATCAATCTCCAAGCCGCACTTGCGAATGTTCCGTCAAGTTCTATCGAGGCTGCCGAACTGGACGGCGCAACCAAACGGCAGGTTTTCTGGAAGATTACGCTTCCCGCTATTACTCCCACGCTGTTTTATATCGTGACAATGGATTTGATTGCCGCTTTACAGGAATCGGGAATCATGCAGTTCGTTACGACCAACGGTGTCGGACCGGATTACAAGGCTGTGACGCTAAGCTACTACGTCTACCGTATGGCGTTTACGACCATGGCAACCGACGGTCTGGGACTCGGATGTGCACTTGCGTTTATGATGGCGATTTTCATCATTACCATCAACAAGTTGAACTTCAGTCTGAGCAATCGTTGGGTGACTTACGATGTGTAAAGGAGGAGAGCGGAAATGAATGATCAGGACATTTTGTCGCAGGAAACTCCGACGCTTTCTCCCGAAGCACCGAAAAAAACGGAAGCCGAAAAGCCTAAAAAACGCAAACGCTTAAAACGAAATTCGCCTCTCGATTACATTCTGACAATTTTAATCGGACTGATTGTGCTGGCACCTTTCTATATTCTGATTATCACCTCACTGACCTCGGAAATGGAGGCGAACTATGCGGAATTTCACTGGTGGCCCGAACTCGGGATTTCATTCAAATCCTATTACGATGTTCTGTTTACGAGAACCGGTGACGCAACTGTTATCAGAGGCCTTGTCAACACCATTCTGATTTATGTTCCGTCGGTAACGATCGGAATTCTGTCGTCTGCCATGGCGGCGTACGCATTTGCGAAAATCCGTTTCCGTGCATCCAAATTTATGTTTTCGGTGCTTATGTTTACCCTGATGTTCCCGAACGTCATGAATATGATTGCGACATTCTTAATTTATGACAGAATCGGTTGGGTGAACTCCCCGCTTCCGCTGATGGTTCCGGAAATGTTGGGCTCGGTCTCCGCACTGTTCTTCTTCCGGCAGTATTTTCTGTCCGTTCCGGATATGATGATTCAGGCGGCAAAAGTCGACGGAGCAGGGCATTTCAGAATTTTTGTGCAGGTCGCGCTGCCCGTTGCAAAACCCGTACTTCTCGCACAGTGGATTCTGCGGTTTATGGTCGGTTATAACGACTATATGAACCCGTTGATTTATCTGCAGGATGCAAGAATGTATACAGTGCAGTTGGCACTTGCGTTTTTCGTTGATCCCTATACTCAAAACTGGCCGCTGCGTATGGCGGGTGTTGTGATTTCGCTGATCCCTATGCTGATTATTTATGCGGTTGCACAGAAATATATCACGCAGGGAATGAGCGTTACGTCAGGTCTGAAAGATTAAAATCATCACAAAAGGTGAAATTTTAAAAGGAGAAATTTTCGAAATGAAAACAAAGCTTCACATTCTCACATTTGCACTGTCCGCCCTGATGCTTCTGTCGACGTTGACCGGATGCCGGAAAGCCGAGAATGACATTGCTCTGGAAGGCTTTGCACTGGGACATTACGATGCGTCGGAAAGCGATGAGCTTGACAGCCGGTATTTTTACCGCAACGATCTGAGCGTCATCGGCGGTGATGCCGACATCGAATGGGTACCCGAAGATCGTGACCCCGAGTACGGCGGTTACTATTACCTCTATACATCCGGTAACGTTGCAAACGGAATGAACAACTACTGGAAAGAGGGAGCGACGCAAAGTGCTTCCACAAGAGAGCAGGGGGCCGAACGTGTCGATCACAAATCTTCGCTGACCTGCCTGCGTTCCAAGGATATGAATGACTGGGAACTTTGCGGAGCGGTCGACAACGGTTTTTCCGCTTATTTTGAATCCGACTCATGGGTTAAATCGCACGCATGGGCACCCGAAGTCATTTATGACGAAAAGACCGAAAAGTATTATATGTATTTTAATACGCTGTCCTACGAAAACTATGGCGAGGTTTCCGAGGATAAGCAGTACGGCAACAGCCAAAACAATTTTTACGATACATTCTATCTCTGCGTCATGGAGTCGGACACACCTGTCGGACCGTTCCGCATCGTGGAAAGCGAAAACTATTATGCGGATCTGACTGTCGACAACATGAACGATGCTCAGAAAGCCACCTATGCGGCAACAGGGCTGAAAAGCAACCTCAACGGTAAGGTCCTGACGCACAAGAACCCGACAATCAACATAACCTATGACCTCGGCATCGAGAACGAGATTTTCAGCGCAATCGACGCAAGCCCGTTCTTTGACGATGACGGCACGCTTTACCTCGCATTTGTCCGCCACATATCGACCGGACACGATCATAACTGCATGTGGGTAATGCGTATGAAGGATATGGTAACACCCGATTATGATACTCTGACGCTGGTCGGCACAATCAATCATGAATATGTCACCGCCGAAAATCTGGAAGGAAAAACAGGCGCTGCCCGTGCAAACGAAAGCGCATATACCCTTCATAACTGTTTTGCGATTCCGAGCGGAGCATCCTACGGAACCGATGTTCTGCCGAAGCTGGAAGCCGCAATGAAGGGCGACCGTACCGCAACCATTGTGAACGACGAAACCGGAAAATCCGAACTCTGGAAAAAGGAATCGAGCGGAACATGGGTGAAAGACGGCTGGGGCGATGAAGGAACTATCAACGAAGGCCCTTATATGTGGAAGGTCGGAGACCGCTACTACTATATGTATTCTCCCCGCGGATTCGCATCGCAGAACTACGATGCAATGCAGACATACAGCGATACCGGAGTTTTCGGTCCTTATTACAAACTCCCGCAAATGCCCGGAGCTATCATGAGCCGCGGATTCGGCAACTACATCAACGACTATATGTCCGGAACGGGACATCACGCATTCGTTGAAACGGAAGGGGAACTCTTCTGCATTTACTACGCACATGCCAATCCCTCCGACGGCTCGACATCCTCGTCAGACGGACGTTTCTATGCGTATGACCGCGTCTGCACGATTGAGGACGAAACCTACGGAACACTGCTTGCCGGAATCGGTCCGACACAGACGGTTCAGGCAAAGCCCTCAACCTATACGGGGCTGAAGAATGTCGCCTCGAAGGCAACCGTGACGGCGACAAACTGCGACGAAAATACTTTGAAATATCTGACGGACGGATTCTTTGTCTGCCACGAATATTATGCCGACAGAGAATTTGTCGCAAACGGAAAAACGACAATTACGCTCAAATTCGATTCACCGGTTACGATTTCCGCTTTGATGATTTACAATACACTCGATTATGACTACGCATTCTCGAAAATCGATGATGTTCAGTTCAGACTTGCAAAGTCTCCCGAGTGGATTGACGCGAAATACAGTGACCAACTCGCATGCTATATTAAGGATATCGGTTTCAACAGCGACTATGTAGACAGTACAATGCGTAAAATCCGCATGGGTGCGTCTTCTACGGTGTCCTTTGATGAAATTACGGTTACGGAAATTTCGATTACCGTTTCCGAAAAGGTTACGGATGTGGAATCTGCCATTAAAATTTCCGACATTGTAGTGCTGGGAAAGGAAGCAAACTGATATGAAAAAGATTTTATCTTCGATTTCGCTGTTTCTCGCTGCTCTGACCTTCCTTCTGGCGTTTGCCGGATGCGGAAAGTCGGAAAACGACAAGACAGTGGATTATGAAAATCCGTTCAGTTGGGAATATACCCCCGAATTCCAAGATGAGTACGACGATGACATGGTTATCGACGGCATACTCGACGAGTCGGTCTGGACATCCCCCGACAGAAAATGGATGACCTACTCCGAGGGTGATGTTACCGTGTGGCATACGGTCCGCTTTACCAAAAAGGGACTTTACATCGCCTCTCGTGCAAAAGATGTCAATTTTGTTTGGAATGCACGGTTTAACTATTCATTCCAGGCTTACGACAAAGCTCTCAACTCCGCATTTGCATATATCATAGCCGGCGGAGACACGAGCAATCTGCAAATGTTTTCAATGTTCAATTTTGCCGTGGATACGCATAACCGCTGCTCCTATGAGCAGACAAGATTTGCGGCAAAAGCGGTTACGGACCAACCGATTGAATCCGGAAAAGCAACCGAGATGACCGCCGAACTGTTTGTGACATGGGAAGCGCTCAACATTAAGGTTAACGAAGAAACCGGCATGCCCGAAAATGTTCGCATCATGCCGTATTACCGCCATATCGGCGATGTGTCCGATACGACGCAGAATAAGTGGCTGACACACCTGTATGCCGAAAAATACCGTCTGCACTGCTATGCGGTCTTTGACGAGAACGGCTACACGAACCCCGATACAGACGATGCCGTCTGGGGCAACTCTCCGACAGGCATTTCCCGTTCCGCTGGTTGGGATCTTTCCAGGAATGCGGAGGGAATCGTTACCACCAATGCGGCACACTCGCAGGCAATCTTCCTCAAAAACGAAGCAGCATACTCCGATTGTTATCGTTTTTCAGTGACCATGCGTGCCGACGGCGGTATCAAGGGCGTTGACGGCTCCGACGGTCTGTTCCGCGGAGGTGTCTGCAACGGCTCTACCATGACCGACATTGTCGCCATGTACCTCAACGGCAATCCGCTGAAAAAAGGCATCGCAAACTTTGCAAGACTGATGCCGAATCCGTGGTCCTTTGCGGACAATGTTGCCATAAAGGAACTGGACGGCTACGATTACGACGCAAGTGATGCATCCGTTCGCATGACGGTTATCAAAGACGGCGCATATTTCTACTATCTGGTGGAGAATCAGCTGGTAGACATCGCGTATGAACCGGCACTTGCGGGCAAAACATTCCCCGGTGTCTTCACTCTGTCAGCGCAGGCAACCTTCTCCGATCCCGAATTCGTGGATTATTCCGGTGATCCCGACGGACTGAACGCACTCCTCGAAGAGTGGGTATACCGTGTAAATGCACCGACAAGCATCCGCGGAGGCGCTGTCACACCGGATGAGATCGCTGTCGATAAGAACGAACCCAATCCGACCGTGTCGGTACTTATCAATCCCGATCCCGGCTATGTCCTGACCGATTTCACAGTCAACGGCGAAAGCAAAATCGACGGTATGGACAGCATGGAGTGGATCAAAGCAAACATCAAGGAAAACCGAATCGAGCTTCCGCTCAGTTCTTCGGTTACTCTGAATGCAACATTTACCCGCTTCACCGACTCCGAAGATCTTATCACCCTGCGCGGCGAAGTGGTAGGACCTGACGGTGAAACCCATCTGGGCGGTGCAACCGTTGTTGTATACGATGAGACAGAACCGATGTTCTCCTATACGATGACAACCAACGCACAGGGTAGATTTGAAGTCAGCTTCCTGAAACCCCGTGACGGCGGTTACACGCTGGAAGGAAACACATATCAGACCGGCAGCAAGTGGCGTGTCGTTATCAGTTCGGATGACGGCTACCCGAATATTTTCGGTGAATTCGACGCAAGCGAAGCAAACGAAGACGGACTGATCACAAAGACCTTCCAAGCCAAAGACAGGATTATTCAGAAATATCTTTCGGGCAATGCGATTACAACCGACCGCAAATGGAACGACGATGATTCGTTTACCATCACGGCACGTTCCATAACTTCGTTCGCAGGCCTGATGGAGTCATCCTCCAAGATTAAGGATAACGCATTCTTAGGCGAAGTAAATGTAAAACTCTTTGAAAAATCCGAAGGCAAGTACGGCCTCAATCAGTGGAACACTTACGGCTTCGACGTTCTCTTCTCGAGCGGAAAGAACCTTATACTCGGAGCGAGCCTGCGTTCGGGCGGCACTCTGAAAATCGGTGTTCTTCCGAACGGATACTGGAAGTGCGAACTTGAACCGAACGGCGATTCGGCGGCGGTTAAGGCAATGCGTGACGCATACTCATCGACCGACACACTGAATCTCAAAGTCGTTTACTGCGCAGGCAACTGGTCGGTACTCTTCAACGATGTCCTGTACGGAACATACACATCTGCCGAACTCGGCGTTGAAGATTTCGGCACGCCTACAATGATCGGCTTCGGATGCCGTCTTGATGACAGCCTCCCGCAGTCCGCAACCTTTGCCAACTGGAGCTCTACAATTTCCACGGACGAAGGCTTCCGTGAAATTGCGAAAAAGATCGGTCTCTACAAGACTCTGACACTGCCCGAAGGCATTACCGCAACGGTAGACGGCAAAGTTATTGCAAGCGGAGATGAATTCCTGCTCGGCACGAACGTAACGCTCTCCGCAACGAAAGAAGATAATTACGCATTCACCGTGAACGGAGATGCGGTACAGACCGCACACGAAAACGGCGTTTGCACGGCAACATTCTCCATCACCGGCGATTCAACCGTTAAGTTGGTTGAAACCCGTGAATATTCCTTCACATGTACATTCTCGCCCGCAGGCTTCAGCACCGATGTTTCGCTCGTCTCGCTGACAGTCGGCGGAAAGAAAGTGACCTTGACCGAAGACGGACATTTCACCGCTCCTATCGGTTCAAAGGTAACCTTCTCGCATCCCGACTATATGAACGTAGTTGTCACGGTCGGCGATTCCGAAACCGTTAAGGTCGCATTTAAGAGAATCAAAACCGATCTGACCGAAGCAAGTTACGATCCGAACAAGCTGACGGTTACGGTCAACAGATGGAAGACCTCCAAAATGACCACATTCAAGGAATCCGGGGACTTTATCGTTCAGCTGAATATCGATCCGAAGAACATTACCGCATGGGCAACATACGGTATCGGCATCAACGCCGGATCGGAATATTTCAACTACGGCTTCTCCAGACGAAATGATGCTTACAGCAACAACCTGTACCATTGGGGCTTCGTGTCTCCCGTCAAGGCCGACTGGACCGGATCGGGACTCTTCGCGAAGTGCGGAAAGGATGTTGCGGAACTCACCAAACAGCTCGCGGAAAAGACGCTTGACGAGATCACGCTGACATTCTATTATCATAACGATACACACATTCTGGATGCGTACATCAACGGCATTCTGATTGTCAACTACGATACCGGACTCAACGGTGACGCAACATCGGTTTCGCTTATCGCTACCGACTTTGCAACCACCTATACGAACTGGAATTACGCGGTTTCCACGGACGAAAACTTCGGTGAAATTGCGAAAAAAGCAGGTCTCTACAAGACTCTGACACTGCCTAAAGGAACTACCGCAACGGTAGACGGCAAGGCGGTCGCAAGCGGAGAAAAAGTCCTGATCGGCACGAAAGTAACACTCTCCGCAACGAAAGCAGACAATTACGCATTCACCGTGAACGGAGATGCGGTACAGACCTCACACGAAAACGGCGTTTGCACGGCAACCTTCACTATGACCGGTGATACAACCGTTCAGCTGGTTAAAGCCACTGAATATTCCTTCACATGTACCTTCTCGCCCGCAGGATTCAGCACCGACGTTTCGCTCGTCACGCTGACAGTCGGCGGAAAAGAAGTTACCCTGACGAAAGACGGACGTTTCACCGCTCCTATCGGTTCAAATGTAACCTTCTCGCATCCCGACTATATGGACGTAGTTGTCACGGTCGGCGATTCGAAGACCGTTAAGGTCGCATTTACGAGAATCAGAACCGATCTGACCGAAGCAAATTACGATACGGAAAAGCAGACGGTTACGGTCAACAGTTGGAAGACCTCCAAAATGACCACATTCAAGAAATCAGGGGACTTTATCGTTCAGCTGAATATCGATCCGAAGAACATTACCGCATGGGCAACATACGGTATCGGCATCAACGCCGGATCGGAATATTTCAACTACGGCTTCTCCAGACGAAATGATGCTTACAGCAACAACCTGTACCATTGGGGCTTCGTGTCTCCCGTCAAGGCCGACTGGACCGGATCGGGACTCTTCGCGAAGTGCGGAAAGGATGTTGCGGAACTCACCAAACAGCTCGCGGAAAAGACGCTTGACGAGATCACGCTGACATTCTATTATCATAACGATACACACATTCTGGATGCGTACATCAACGGCATTCTGATTGTCAACTACGATACCGGACTCAACGGTGACGCAACATCGGTTTCGCTTATCGCTACCGACTTTGCAACCACCTATACGAACTGGAATTACGCAGTTGCCGGAACCGCAGAGTACAACGCAATGAGCGAATCGGTCGGCGCACATCCGTGGGATGCAGGCACTGTAACAACGCCCGCAACCTGCACGTCAGAAGGCGTAATGACCTACACATGTCTTGCCTGCGGAACGACCAAGACAGAAAGCATCCCGAAGATCAGACACGCAGACAATGACGGCGACAAGAAGTGTGACGCATGCGGTATCAATATCACACCTTATACATTCACCTATTCTGTCGATACCGAAGTTCCTTATCCGCTT
>CAVGEY010000028.1:0-10740 GCA_963628435.1 bacterium | reverse complement strand
TTGCACATTGCACATTATTCGAAAACCGCAGGTTTTCGGTATATATCTAAGCCAAAACGCCAAAGGCGTTTCGGGTTTTTATTCGGCAATTTCGGCTACAAGATCGTAGTCGAGTACGTCTGTTACCGTTACCTTTGCGAAATTTCCGACTTCAAGTGTCCCCGCCGATGCTCTGACATAGATTTTGCCGTCAACATCGGGCGCGTCGGCATAACTTCTGCCGTAATATGCCTCGGATACCGGATCGTATCCCTCGACAAGCATTTCGTAACTCTTTCCGACTCTCGATTTGTTGTACGCGTCGGTAACCCCGAACTGCTCTTTCATTATTATATCGTATCTGTCCTGCTTGACCTGCTCGTCAATCTGCCCGTCAAATTCGGCTGCGGGCGTTCCCTCCTCCGCCGAATAGGTGAACGCGCCGAGCCGCTCGAACTTCTCACTCTTTACGTAGCCGCACAGCTCGTTAAACTGCTCGTCGCTCTCTCCGGGGAATCCGACAATGACCGTCGTTCTCACAACAATGTCATCGACCGCGTCTTTTATCTTGCGGATGTTCTCTTTTATAAGCTCGGCTCCGCCGTGTCTGTTCATTCTGCGCAGCAGATCGTCGTTTATGTGCTGAATCGGCAGATCCATATAGTGAAGCAGCCGCTTGTTGTTCTTCATCTCGTCTATCAGCTCATCGGTGATTTTGTCGGGATAGCAATAGAGCAGACGTATCCACGGAATTTCGGTGGCGGCGCAGATTTCGCGTACCAGCCTTGCCAGACTGTACTCGCCGTAAAGATCGAGCCCGTAACGGGTGGTGTCCTGCGCTATGATGTTAAGCTCCTTGCAGCCCGACGCTTCCAGACGCTTCGCCTCCTCGACAAGCGACTCGATGGGTCTTGACCTGAACACGCCTCTGATGTTCGGAATGGCGCAGTAGGTGCATCTGTTGTCGCATCCCTCGGCAATCTTTAAGTATGACGAAAAGGCGGGGGTGGTCAGTATCCTCTCTCCGCCGAGCGGACAGAGATTTTTGTCCTCGAACGAACTGTATCTCTTCTTCTCGTATGCCGATTTTACCGCATCGTAGATGTGCGCGAGCGAGCCGACTCCGATAAGCGCGTCGACTTCGGGCATTTCGGTGAAAATTTCCTCGCGGTAACGTTCGGCAAGACAGCCGCAGACCACGATTCCGCGCAGTTTTCTGTGTTTTTTCAGCCACGCGACATCAAGAATGTTGTCAATCGCCTCTTTTTTCGCGCTTTCGATGAATGCGCAGGTGTTGATTATAATGACATCGGCATCGATGTCTTCGGCGACAATCTCGCAGCCCTTTTCTTCAAGTGTGTGAAGCATAACTTCGGTGTCGCACTGATTTTTCGAGCATCCGAGCGATACAAACCCGACTTTTATCATAATTGTTCTCCTAAAATATATTGTGTTTTGCGTGTATTTTGCGTATTAAAAATTGTATTCCGACGGTTTCGGATAACCGTATTCCGCGCGGTGTTTTGTCATATTCGTCCGTCTTGCGATACTTAATTCAAAAACTCACGGCTTCGCTATTTCGACCTGTATATCATATTCGGGCAGGAGATTTTTCATCTCGCCCGTAAGCGTTCGGTTTTTCAGATCGCTCTCGTAATCTTCCTCGCGGGCGTAAATAGCAATCGCCGTTTTCCTGCCGTCATAGACGGTGAGTATCAGATCGGACACAAGATAACCTTTCGCCGACAGTCCGGCGAGTGTCCGCTCCCTTTTTTTGCCCTGCTTTCCGCCGACCTTTAAGCTGTCGCCGTATTCCGACGCGCGGCGGCTGAAAAACGCGACCGCCCCTATCCCCACGATAAGCAGAATGACGATAACTTCGAGCGAGAACGAGTTTTTGACGAATCTCTCGCGTATTCCCTCCGAGCCTATCGACGAGCGGCAGAACACCTGCCACCTGATGAATATCGAAAAGAGCCGCCACAGCGGTATAAGCGACAGTGTAACCGCCCCCGCCGCGACCGAGCCGCGATGCCCTCTGCCCGATATGAAAATCATCGACAAAACCGCGCACGGAATCGCGAGCAGAGCCGAGAGCAGAGCCGCGACGATATTTCTCTTGTCGGCGGTCGGCGATATTATTACGCCGTTTTTATAAAGTTTCAGCCACGGGAGTGTTACGAAATCGGTGTTTTTTATGACCGAAACGACAAAATACAGATAGGCGGCGAGAAAAACAAAGCCGACCGCTATGAAAATTATTCTTTTGCGGCCGCGACCGCCCTCTCCGACCTTTCCGGAAACACCCATACTCTCACCCCGATACAGTTCAGCTGCCGATTTCGCCTATTCGTCGTCCGACAGATCGGTTTTGTCCCACTGTCGGCGGCGGCGTTCGTAATTTACCGTGTTTTTCGCGATTCTGCCGTATTTCGGCATTTTTCCGACATTCCCGCTTTTCAGTTCCTCCTCGCTCGCGCCGATAAGGCTGCCCTGCGAATTTTTGACCGCGACAAGCGCCGCTCTTATCTCCGTGCTGTTATAGCCGCGCTTGCGCATGGCGTTAATCAGCCGATCCCTGCCGTTCTGGCAGTTTTTGAGCGCGAATCGCTCGGCGGCACTCACGAAATCGATTCCCGCCACCGCATCCTCGAAATAAACCTCGATGCTCTCTCTGTCGAATTTTCTCGACAGTTCGATCTGTATACGATATTTGCCGTAAAATTTCTTTTCGGCAAGCGAGCTTACCGTCTTTTCAATCAGCCGTCTGTCGCAGAGCAGATTCTTTTCGCAGAGTCTTTCGATTATGTCCGCCGATATTTCGGTCGAATATCCTCTTTTGGTCAGCTTTTCGCGCATCATGCGCACCGAATTTTCGCCGAACATGATTATGCGCAGTGCCGTTTCGAGCGCGCGGTCGTATTCGCTTTTTTCCTCTTTGGATTTTTCGCCGCCCGCCTCCGCGCCGCCTTCCGCTTTCTTTTCCGTGAGATTTTCGTCCTCCTCGGAAAAAAGCTCGCTGCGGAGCTTCTTTCTTCCGCCCGAACGGTATTTTCGGTTGTCGCTATCCATATATCAACCTTTGTCCCGATTTCGTCGGGATTTCCTTTTTTCAGATATAATCTCACACATTTTTTTCTGATTTTGTCTAAATTACGCGGATTTTACCCGAAATTCGGGCAAAATCAGATTTCGACATCGAAATCGCCGGTATCGAGCAGGAGATCGTCGTCTTTGTCGACCGTGCTGGGATCCGAATTTTTGATTTTTTCTTCAAGCTCTTTCATGAGTTCGGGATTTTCCTCGATTGCCTGTTTCGCCTTGTCCCTGCCCTGTCCGAGCCTCTCCTCGTTATACGAGAACCACGCGCCCGATTTTTCGACGATGCCGAGCTCGACCGCGAGATCGAGAATTTCGCCGACCTTCGATATGCCCTTGCCGTAGATTATGTCAAATTCGGCGATTTTGAAGGGAGAGGCGACCTTGTTCTTGACGACCTTGACTTTGGTGCGGTTTCCGAGCGATTCGGAACCGTTTTTGAGCGTTTCGGTGCGTCTTACGTCAAGGCGTACCGATGCGTAATATTTCAGCGCGGTGCCGCCGGGTGTTACTTCGGGGTTGCCGTAAACGACTCCGACCTTCATACGAAGCTGGTTGATGAAAATCACGATGCAGTTTGTCTTGGAAATGGCGGCGGTCAGCTTGCGCAGTGCCTGCGACATAAGTCTTGCCTGAACGGCGACCTGTGTCGCGCCCATTTCCGAATCAACCTCGGCCTGCGGAACGAGTGCCGCTACCGAGTCGACGACGATTATATCGACCGCTCCCGAACGGACAAGCGATTCGGTGATGTCGAGTGCCTGCTCGGCGCTGTCCGGCTGGGATACAAGCAGATCGTCGATGTTTATGCCGAGTGCCTTCGCGTATACCGGATCGAGCGCGTTCTCGACATCGATATATGCCGCCGTTCCGCCGACTTTCTGCGTTTCGGCGACACAGTGGAGGGCGAGCGTGGTTTTACCCGATGATTCGGGCCCGAATATCTCGACAACTCTGCCGCGCGGCAGACCGCCGATTCCGAGTGCCATATCAAGGGTGAGCGAGCCTGTCGACACGGCGGTTACATTCATCGCCGCGTTTTCGCCGAGCTTCATAATCGCGCCCTTGCCGTATTCCTTTTCTATCTGTGTAAGCGCGGTGTCAAGCGCCTTTTTCTTCGATTCCTCATCGGTCAGCACGACCGTCTCGGCGGCCGCCGCCTTTTTCGATGTTCTTGCCATAATATTTATCCTTTCGATCTTTTCTGATTTACGATGAATATTCGCTTTTTTCGCTTTTATCGGTCGACCGACTCATCGGTGTAATCGCCGAGCAGTTTTTCGCCGATTATTTCGGCTTTTTTCATTCTTTCGAGCAGATAGCGTCTGCCGTCGGTGCAGGTGATGTAGATTCTGCCGCCCTTTGCCGATACGGCGGCGACATCTCCCCGATTAAGCGTGCGCGTCAGGATTTCGTCGTCGGCATGGGCGCGTTTCGCCTTGCCGACAAGTTCGGGCGCGTGAATCACGGCGGCTCTGTCATAGATCTCAACTGCGCAGACCACCGCCCCGAGATTCTTTCTTATATAAAAGAACATAAATATCGAGAGTGCCGCCATCGTCAGGAGAAATGCCGGCGCGGTGTTCATCTGCGCGTCTATGTTGTTGTTTGCGCTTTCCACAAGAACGCCGTAGACTATCGAGAGAACGAAATCGCAGAACAGAATCCAACCTCCGATTTTTATCGCGGACGGCTTTGCCGATCTGTCCGAAATCAACATATTTCCGTAATCTTTTTCGCCCTGTCCGCCCTGTCCGTCCTGTCCGCCCTGTCCGCTCTCTTCGATCTGCTCTGCCGGATTATTTTCGGCGCAGTTTGTTTTTTCGTCTGATTTTTCCGTCATATTATTCTACGATTTTCGCCGCCCATGTCTGGGTGTCGAGCTTCCATTCTCCGTCTTCGAGCAGCAGTCTGACGGTCATTTTGCGCAGGGTGTCGGACGAGCCTGCCGTATATTCGAGTTCGCACTCGATGACCGTCGATGACGATCTTTTGACTTTAAGGCTGTCTTTTCTCACCGCCGCCGTCAGTTTATAGGCGGGATGAAGGGAGGACACATCGATTTTGAGCGTCTTTTCCGCCTTTTCGCTCTCCTCCCCGTCTGTTTCATCCGATTCACCGTCGCAGAAGCGGGACATCACGGTATCGTTGTTCTCGAAAGCGTAGCTCTCGATGATTTTCATGAGATCTTCCGAATAAATCTCTTCTGCCGCCGCGCGCAGCTCTTCGCAGCTCCTGTACGGGCTTTCATCCGACACGAAATAGTAGATCGCGCTCGTGCTTTTTTCATCGTTCGCCGACACGCTCCCGGCGGTCGTGAACTTATCGCCCCAGATATAGCCGTTCAGCTTGACGTCTTTTTCGAGAAGCGGGAGAAGGATTTTTTCGACCTCATCCTCCCTGCCGCTGTAAGGGCCGCCGCATCCGGCAAGCGCGCATAAAAGTGCCGCCGCCGCGAGCAGAGCCGATACCGCCGTAAAAATACGGCTTTTCAGGCTTTTTTTCATAATTTTCACCCGTTTTATATGATTTTATATATTTTCGTCGGTTTCATCGATGCTTCCGGCATTTCCCTCATCGGTGTTGTCCGATATTTCCGCCGTATCCGCCGCATCGGTGTCCTCTGCGCCGCTTTCGCTGTCCTCTTCGCTCTTCGCAACGCTCGTGAATCCGACAACCTTGTCGTCATCCGACATTCTCATAAGGATAACGCCGCTCGTGGCTCTGCCGTGTACCGGTATATCGCCCGCGTCGATTCTTATGACGTTGCCGCCGACCGTGATGAGCATAAGGTCCTCGCTGCCGTCAACCGACGCGATTCCGACAAGACCGCCCGTTTTATCGGTCAGTCCGTGACATCTTACACCCTTGCCGCCGCGGTTCTTGGTGTTGTATTCGTCAATCGCGCTGCGTTTGCCGAATCCGTTTTCGGTTATCGTTACAAGCGTGCGGCTGTTGTCGGCAAGCGCGCATCCGACGACATAGTCGCCCTCTTCGAGTCTGATTCCGCGCACGCCTCTCGCCGTTCTGCCCATGACTCTCGCGTCTGTTTCGGCAAAACGCACGGCGTTGCCGCCGTGAGTGGCGATGATTATATCATCGCTGCCGCCCGTGTGTCTGACATAGACAAGCTCGTCGCCCTCATCGAGAGTAACCGCCTTCTTGCCGCCCTTGCGCTGAATCTCGAATTCGGAGAGCGCGACACGCTTGACCGTGCCGTTTTTCGTTACGAAGAGCAGATATTCGTCGCTCGGGAAGCCGTCAACCGAAATCATGGCGGTGATTTTCTCACCCGCGTCCATTTCGAGCAGATTTACGATATTCGTTCCCTTTGCGGTTCTGCCCGCCTCGGGAACACGGTATGCCTTGATCGTATAGACCTTGCCGCTTGTCGTGAACATCATAAGCTGACTGTGCGTATCGACCGCGATGACGTCTTTGACGAAATCGGTCTCTTTTGTTGTCATGCCGATGATTCCCTTGCCGCCGCGGCGCTGTGATGAGTAAACGTCATTGTTCTGACGCTTGATATAGCCCGCGTTCGACAGAGTGATAAGGCAGACGTGTCTGTCAATCAGATCTTCGTATATGATGTCGTTTTCGACTTCGGTGATTTCGGTGCGGCGCGGATCGCCGTATTTTCTCTTGATTTCGAGCAGATTGTTCTTTATAATCTCGTTGATTCTTCCCCTGTCGGCAAGATCGGCACGGTAGCCCTTGACCTGTTCGGCGAGCGCCGCGAGTTTTTCCTCGATTTTGTCGCGCTCCATGCCCGACAGTCTGCCGAGCGGCATTTCGACAATCGCCTGCGCCTGCGCCTCGGACAGTCCGCCGCCCGCCGCCGATTCATAATCGGACAGCTCCTCGAATTTATCGGTCAGCTCTGCCGAGCGGAATGCCGCCATCAGATTTATCTTTGCGTCGCCGACATTCCTCGATGCGCGGATTATCGAGATGACCTTGTCGATGTTGTCGATCGCGATTTTGTAGCCCTCGAAAATGTGCATATCGTGGAGGGCCGCTTCGAGATCGAATTTGATTCGTCTTACGACAACATCCTGCTGATGCGCGATATAGATTGAAATGGCTTCTTTCAGCGTCATGACCTTCGGCACGCCGTCGACTATCGCCAGCATATTTACCGCGAATGTGTCCTGAAGCTGTGTATATTTGTAAAGCTGATTCAAAATAACGTTTCCGTTGGCATCGTGGCGGTATTCGACGACTACTCTCAGTCCGTCTTTGCCCGATTCGTCGCGGATCGCGGTTATTCCCTCGATGCGTTTGTCCTTGACGCATGCCGCCATTGCCTCGACCATCTGCGCCTTGTTGACGGCGTAGGGAATTTCGGTCGCGATTATGCGGTGCTTTTCCTCGTCAACCTCGCATCTCGCGCGCACGGTGATTCTTCCCTTTCCGGTCGCGTATGCCTCATGTATGCCCGACGTTCCGCAGATTATGGCGGCGGTCGGGAAATCGGGGCCTTTGATGAATTTCATCAGCGCCGCGAGATCGGCATCCGGGTTTTCCATAAGATATATCGTTCCGTCGATGACCTCTCCCATGTTGTGCGGCGGGATATTCGTCGCCATGCCGACGGCAATACCCATCGAGCCGTTGACGAGAAGGTTCGGGAATCCGGAAGGCAGAACCTCGGGTTCGGTCAGCTTATTATCGAAGTTCGGCATCATGTTGACCACATTTTTCTTTATATCGGTCAGCATTTCGGACGCAAGCCGCGACATTCTCGCCTCTGTGTAACGGTAAGCCGCCGCCTGGTCGCCGTCGATGTTACCGAAGTTTCCGTGACCTTCGATAAGCGGATATCTCAGCGAGAAATTCTGCGCAAGGCGGACCATGCTGTCGTATACCGCCGAGTCGCCGTGCGGATGATAACGTCCGAGCACGTTTCCGACCGTTGTCGCCGATTTGCGGAAGGGTTTGTCATAGGTTAAATTGTCCTCGTACATCGCGTAGAGAATTCGTCTGTGTACCGGTTTCAGACCGTCTCTCGCATCCGGGAGAGCGCGGCTGACGATAACCGACATCGCGTAGTTGATGAACGATTTTTTGACCTCTTTCGCCATCTGCACATCGACTATCTTCTGGTTCGGAAATTCGTAATTTTCGATTTCTTCTTTTCCTTTTTTGCTCATTTTTATCTGCTGCCTTTCGATTTCCTGTTGTCTGTACTTATCGGTCGCTTTGCAATTTCGGGATTATCAGAATGTCTTTATGAGCTTGTCGATATCCTCTCCGCTCATTACGACCTTGCAGTTTCCGTCATCTCCCGCAGCCTCGATTACGCCGTATTCCTGCATCATTTCGATGAACGCGTCGGCGCAGGCTCTGCCTACCGCGAGTTTGCGGCAGATATATTCGGACGAGATATGTCCCTTTGCGGCGGCGAGTTCAAGCGCGCTTGAGAAAAGCGGCTTGCTCTTGTTTCTGCCCTCGCCCCTCTTGCATATAGTAAAGTTCACGCCGGGTATGCTGATTTTGACATCTCCCTCTCTCGATTCTTTTGAGATCTTATAGCCGAGAGCGATGATTTTCATAGCGCCGGTATTTTTGTCTTCCTCAATCGTAAAGGGAACGGTGAGCGCGGCGAGCGCACCTGCCGCGAGGAGAATTGATTTTGTTGTTTTTTTCATATTCTGCTTTGCCTTTCAAATAGGAATTTGTATTTGTCTTATTATTTTATCAGTTTCAGTTTGCTTTTTTTGCCGTCGGCACGGCTTTCGTCATAGTCAAACGACCATGTGACCGCCGAAATTTTAATTTTGTTTATCTTTTTCTTATCCCCGTCGGCATAAACTGTTTTTACCCGATACGGAATGACAAGCGCCGCCGCGGCAAGACATCTTATGATAATCTTCGCGCTCTTTCCGAGAGCTTCTTTTTTTTCGGTGTTTTCCATAATTTTACCTTTTGTTCAAGTCAAAATGCGGATGCATTTCGGGGTGTCATCGTATCTGTATCCCGTGCGGATATTTGACGAATTTTCGGCTATCCTTTGGTAGTGGCTTGTAGGGGACGACGTCCTCGGCGTCCCGCCTGTTCGGTTTATATCTGCCTATATCCCGTGCTTTTTTTTGGCGGTTTCGCCCGTCTCTCAAAGGCTCCCTTGTGTAAAGGGAGCTGTCGGCGCAGCCGAATAAATGTCGTGAGACATTTAGTCAAATACCGAAGGCGAAAACCGCAGGTTTTCGGTATATCCCCTCCGCACATTAAGTAGTGCGGTATTTGACGGATTCGGCGCAGCCGAATAAATGTCGTGAGACATTTAGTCAAATACTGAAGGCGAAAACCGCAGGTTTTCGGTATTTTATTTTATCTCGATTTCGAACGAATCGCCGTTTTCGTTTTCGTCTGCCTGTTCTTCTTCGGCATCGCCGGCATCGCCGTCATCTTCGTCAAATTCGTCAAATTCGTCGCAGTATCCTTCGGCGATTTCCTCTTTGGCTCCCTTTGCTCCGACAAGTCCCACGCAGTCTACGCAGTCCACGCAGTCGGTGCAGTCCACACATCCCTCGCAGTTCGTGCAGTTTTCGCAGGTTATGCAGTCGATACAGTCGGTGCAGTCGTCGCATCCTTCCGAGCCGTCGCAGTTTTCGCATCCGTTGCAGTCGGCACAGTCATAGCAGCAGGTGCAGTCGGTACAGCTTACGCAGTAGCAGCTTCCGTCACAGTAGATGCAGCTCTCACAGTCGGCACAGCCGTTGCAGTTTTCGCAATCGGTACATTCGTCGCAGTTTTCACATTCTTTGCAGCCGCCGCAATCGTAGCAGCCGTTGCAGTTTTCGCATCCCTCGCAGCTTTCCGCCATTTTCGCGAGTCTTTTTTCTTCGACTTCCGCTTTGATATTTTCGATTTTTTCCTTTATTTCCGCCGCTTTTTCGGCAGCCTTTTCGGCAATCAGAACGCCGATTCTTTCGGTACGGATAATTCTGTCGCCGTCATCGTTTTCGATTTCTTCTTCTTCGACCTCTTCGGTATTGTCCCCGTCAAGTTCGGCAAATGCCGCCGCAAGCTCCTCGTTTGTCGGTTCGCATACGCCGTCTTTTTCGGCAAGCTCCGCCTCTTCTTCGGCTTTTATTTCCTCTTCGGCAGCCTTTTCGAGCGCCTCGAGATTTTCTTCTTCGCTGTCGGTTTCCGGTTTTGCGGGTTTTTTGTATTTTTTCGCTTTCCATTTGCCGCTTTCGGTCACATCGACCTTAACAAGCATTGCGAGCGCGCCGACAGCCGCTCCGACAAGCGCGATTTTCGCTAAAATCTTTCCCGTATTATTCTTCTCTGCCATAAAAATTTCCCCTTTCGATTTGACGAAATTTGTTTTTTTATTTTTTTGACGGCATCTTTGCCGACATTTCCTGTGGATTTTTTTTATGCGATTCTGTGGACTGTTTTTTCGGATTTTTCACAGCGTCCGCCCTGTGGAAAAGTATGATTTTTCTTTTATCCGCCCGACATTCCGGCCTCTCCCGATTTTTGTCGGTTTTTTCTTTTCAACACGAAATCGGTTGACTTTTCAACAATATTGTCAACAAGTTGTGGAAAAACCAAAACGCTGTGCGCTTGCTTACAAAAATGTCGGCGAAAGCCGCCATTTTCGCGCCATTGATAAAGTTCACGCGTGTCCCTTACAACGCATTATTGTTA
>CAVGEY010000027.1:0-11052 GCA_963628435.1 bacterium | reverse complement strand
TATTTGCCTGACCGTCTTTCGACAGTCATTCGACAAAGCCGAATACGGCAAATACCGCACGGGATGATTGCACATAAAACCTCAAATCGCCAAAGCGATTCGGCTTATGTTAATGACATTTGAAATCAGGAAAGGAACAGCTTAAAATGTCAAACGAAAACAACGAAAACAATATAAACAATACCCTAAATACCGAAAAAAAGGGCGGATGCCCGAAAAATCTGCCGAACATACTGACGGTGGCGAGGGCGATCCTCGTTCCCGTATTCATGGCCGCCGTGATATTCGACATCGGCGGCGGCGACGCGACACGCGTCATCGGCGCGATTCTCTTTTCGCTCATATCGCTGACCGACATGCTTGACGGAAAACTCGCGAGAAAATACGATCTCGTAACCGATTTCGGCAAATTTCTCGATCCGCTCGCCGACAAACTGCTCGTGCTCGGCGCGATGCTCTCGCTTATCGTCTATATGGCGGACGACAGAGTTTTCTCGATTCTCGTCGCATTTTCGACATTCATCGTGATTCTGAGAGAGCTTGCGGTAACATCTCTGCGGCTTATATGCAAGACAGGCGGCGGCAAAGTCATCGCCGCGAACATGGCGGGCAAAGTCAAGACGGTATCGCAGATTATATTTGTAGTCGCGGCGCTTATTGAGCCGCTTTTCTGGGAAATTCCCGTGCTTACCTACACATCGCTGTTCGTGATGGTATTCATGACCGTCTATTCGGGCATAAACTATTTTAAGATTTATCTGCCCATGATGAGCGGCGAAAAGGTCGAAAAATAATAGAAAGCGAAAGAGAAAGCGAACTTGCAGAATGGGACGGCTTATCGTTATAGACGGGCTTGACGGCTCGGGAAAAGGAACACAGAGCAGACTGCTCACCGATTATTTATGCGAAAACGGAATGTCCGCGCGGAGAATCGATTTTCCCCGCCACGGAAAAAAATCGGCGGCGCTCGTAGACGGCTATCTTGCGGGTGAGCTGGGCGGACATCCCGACGACACGGGCGGATATGCCGCCGCGACCTTTTTCGGCATTGACCGCTACTGGTCATACCGCACCGAATGGGGAGACGACTACAAAAACGGCAAAATCATTGTCGCCGACCGTTACACGACGGCGAATGCCGTTCACCAATGCTCGAAGATGCCGAAATCCGAATGGAACGGCTTTCTCGACTGGCTCTGGGACAACGAATATGTGAAGCTCGGCATACCGAAGCCCGATCTTATAATCTATCTTGAGATGCGGCCCGACATCTCGCGTGCGCTGATAAAGAGCCGCGCCGAAAAAGAGGGGCGCAAGGTCGACATTCACGAAACCGACAGCGATTATCTCGACCGCTGCTACGAGGCGGCGCTCTATGCCTGCGACTATCTCGGCTGGAAAAAGATTGTCTGCTATGAGGGCGGCTCGCCCCGTCCGATTGCCGACATTTTCGGGGAGGTCAGGGCCGCCGCTCTCGAAAACATTTCAAAAGAGAGATGTTGAGAACCCCTTTTTGAAAAAAGGGGTTCCCAAACCCTCCCCAAAAACTTTTCGAGAGAGAATGTCAGAAAACCTTTTTTGAAAAAAAGGTTTTCCGAACCTTTCCAAAAAACTTTTCGAGAGAGAAACAGAACGCGGGGAAAGCCATTCCGAAAACTTTTCAACCGCAAAAATTGAGAAAATTACGGAGGAACTTATGATCTACCTCTTTCTTGCGGACGGCTTCGAGGAAATCGAGGCGCTCACTCCGCTCGACATTCTTCGCCGCGCCGGCAAACAGATTAAAACAGTCGCCGTCGGAACATCCGACATCTTCGTCTGCGGAGCGCACGGCATAAAAATCGCCGCCGACATGAAAATCGCCGAAATCACCGGCAGCGATGCCGCGTCCGCGGAGATGCTCATTCTGCCCGGCGGTATGCCCGGCACGAAAAATCTCGACAAAAATCCGAAACTGTCCGAAATCCTCGAAATCGCGGGCGAAAACGAATCTGTAAAGCTCGCGGCAATCTGCGCCGCGCCCTCGATTCTCGGCAAAAGAGGTTTTTTGAAGGGCAAAAAAGCGGTCTGCTTCCCCGGATTCGAGAACGCGCTTGACGGCGCCGAAGTTCTGTATGACGGGGTTGTCTGCGACGGCAGGATTCTCACCGCCGCCGGCATGGGAGTCGCTCTCGATTTCGCGCTTGCCGCGCTCGGAATGCTCGACGGACATGATGCCGCCGGAAAGATGGCGGCATCGGTAATCGCCGACCGCCGCGTAACACGATAAAATCGGTAAATAAGAAAGACAGGAATGCGAAAAATGGAAGAATATCCTGAAAATCCGAAAAACATCGGCGAACGGCTCAATGTCAGAGACCGTAAAAACGCGCTCAGGGAAGAGTACAGACGCCGCCGTCTTGAACTCACCGAAAACGCAGAGCTGAAAGCTGCGGCAGATCTTGCGGTTGTCGACAAAATCGCATCGCTGACAAGTTACAGATATGCCGCCGACATACTTTTCTATTATCCGAAAGCCGACGAGATAAACCTGCTGCCGCTTGCCGAAAAAGCGCTTGCCGACGGCAAAAATATATATTTTCCGAAAGTTTTCGCCGCAGGTGTGATGGAATATCGGCAGGTTACCGATCTTTCGTCGCAGTTTACCGACGGCGTATTCGGCCTTCGCGAGCCGGCAGACGGCTGTCCCGTGCTTGACAAGAGCCTGCCGCGCGGATCGGTGCTTATGATAATTCCCGCCCTCTCGGTCGACCGTGAAGGATACAGACTCGGCTACGGAAAAGGCTATTACGACCGTTATCTCTCCGATTTTTCGGCGACGGCGGTTACCGTTGTCTATCACAAGCTGCTTGCCGATCGTCTGCCTCGCGGCAGATACGACAAAAAAGCCGATCTTGTCGTAACCGAAAAAAAGACTATCTACCTTCATAAATAACAAATACGCGCATAAGACGCGAATGTCCGCGTACAACGCGGATAAGAAACAGGGAAATTTTATGAAAAAACTGCGCGCCTCGACAAAAGCGCCGCTGCTGATACTGTCGATATACTGTCTGCTTGCCCTGTCGTCATCGCTGACATGGCTTTGGGGGACCGATGAGGCGTCCGCCTTCGCGTCGGCGATAGTCATACAGGTGCTGACACTTGTCATGCCGACACTCTTTTACAGCCGCCTCTGCCGTCTGTCATTCACGAAAAAACTGAATATCAGAGTCTTTTCGTTCTCGAAAATCGTGCTGCTCATCGGCCTGCTCGGCGTGATGCTTTTCGGCACGCTGACCGTAAGTATTCTGTGGAGCACGGTAGTCGGCAGCATATCGGGAGGCACGGCGGCATCCGGCGAGAGCGTGTCCGCGCTCGAATCGGCGAATGTCCTCTATGTCGTTTTCGCCCTCTGTATCGTGCCTGCGGTCTGCGAGGAATTTGTTTTCCGCGGAGTCATTCTCTCCGAATACAGTCCGTACGGCCCCGCCGCCGCGATAATCATAAGTTCGCTGACCTTCGCCATGTCGCATTTCAGCTTCGGCGAACTGCCGACAAGATTTTTCTGCGGAATAATCCTCGCCGCCTCGCTCTATATGACCAAAAGTCTGCTCGCGCCGATAATTCTGCATATCGCGAACAATCTCGCGAGCGTATATCTTCTTCCTTATATAAAAGAGGTCGTGCTTCAGCCGCGCGGCGTGCTTTTCTCGGTCTTTATCGTAACCACTCTCTTTCTCGTCTTTCTCTGCGTTGTTTTCAGGGAGGCCGAGGGAGTATATTTCGAGTACGCCTATGACGACAGAAACGCCGCACGCGGAATGTCGGGAAAAGCGCCCGGCAAAAACGAATCGGCGGCATCCGCGTTCTTCTCACTCACCCTTATTGTCTGTATTCTTTTCTTTGTGATTATGTCGCTTGTCGGTTAGAGCCGACAATAAACCGAAAAAGGAATTATTGAGCCTATGATGACAAATCAAAACGAAAAGGCGGTCGAAAAAAAGACTGCCACCCCGCAAAATCCCGAAAATCCCGAAAAAACCGAAAACGAAATTGAGATTATCCCCTCTCATTTTGAAAAGGCGAGCGGCACCGATCCCGAAGAGATCGGATTTTCGCCCGAAAAGAGCGCGCCGAATCTCGACCTCCCGACAAACACCGATGTTCCCGCCGCCGAATTTGAGTTTCAGGACGGAATCGATAAAATCCCGACAGTCGAGGTTGTCGTGAAGAAAAAGACCAAAGTCATAAAAGACAGAGGCGGCTCCGTGCGCTCGCTCGCCGTCGCCGTGTCGGTCATAACGATCTCGCTCATTCTGGGAATTCTGCTCGGCGTCATGATAATCTCGGTCGGCAACGACGTATTCGCGTTCACCTACGAAAAGGATGACGACGGCAATCCCGTAACCCACACCGTAACGATTGACGATGCCGGAATGTCGGCGGCGGAGGTCGCGAAACTTCTCGGAGAGAATGATGTTGTGCGTTTTCCGCTTGTTTTCAAGCTCTATGCTCAGCTCAAGAAGAAGGACAACTTCGCGGTCAAGGTCGGCACATACACGATAAGCGCGTCGGCAAACTACGATTCGATAATGACAGCTCTCAATCCGACGCCTCCGCGTGAGGAGATTACCATAACATTCACCGAAGGCATGACGACCGACGATATAATCGATCTCTTCCTCGAAAACGGAATCGGAACGAGAGAGGGATTTATCAATGCGATAAACAATTACGACTACGATTTCTGGTTTATGAAATATCTGGACTCGGACAGCCTGTCGTCCGACAGATACTACCGTCTTGACGGCTATCTCTATCCCGACACATACAGATTCTACTCGGACAGCTCTGAGGCAACCGCGATTAAGAAGATGCTTAACAACTTCAACCGCTATTTCGGCGAAGATTACGAGGAAAAATGCGAAGAAATCGGAATGACACCCGATGAGGTCGTCATACTCGCCTCGATGATTGAAGCGGAGGCGCAGAAGATCAGCGACTACACGATAGTCTCGGCTGTTTTCCACAACCGTCTTAAATCGTCGACATTCATGGGCAGACTCGATTCGGACGCGACCGTTCAGTATTATTTCAGACACACCGAAGGGGCAAGACACAAAGAGGTCTCGTCCGACGATCTCAAAACCGACACACCTTATAACACCTATCTCTACAAGGGACTCACGCCGGGCGCGGTCTGCAATCCTTCGGTCAACGCGCTGAAAGCGGCGGTTTATCCCGAAGAAAACTGCGGATACTATTATTTCGTATCACGCTACAACGGCTCGATGCTCTACGCAAAGACGCTCGCCGAGCATAACAGAAATGTTGCCGCCGCCAAGAAGGAAAGCGCGAGCCACGAAGGCACGGGCGGACACGAATAATCAAAACGACAAAAAGAGGGGAGGACAAGTTCTGTGATAAACGAATATCCGAAAACGGCGGATACGATAACCGAAACGGTGGTCGGCGGACGCAGTTATATGCGGATCGCGGTAGCCTGTCCGCCCTATCTCGGAGACGAAAGCCCCGAAAAATTCGCGGCGACATATACCGAGGGCAGACTGCGGCCGGACGATATACTCATCTTTTCGGCGCAGGCGATTGCGATAAGACAGGGCAGATATTATAATCTCGCAAACTGCGAGCCGACCGAAATCGCGAAAAAATGCGCGAAAATGCTCACAAAATCAGAAAAAGCGGTGATGTTCGCCGATGTGAGGGTGATGCAGGCGGCGATAAACGAACTCGGCGCGGCGAGAGTCCGGCTTGCCGCAGGCTGTGAAGAGCTTATGAAAAACGGCATATTTTATAGTATATGCGGCTCGGACAGCCTGTATATGGACACGGCGGTCTGCGGCGGCTATACGCTTCTGACATTGAAACCCGAAGACGAGATAACGGTCGCCGAAAAAATCGCCTTTGAAACGGGATGCCGCACGGTGATAGCCGATGTCCGCAGACAGCCGCAGATTACGGCGATGACAGACGAGTCGCTTCCCGCGGACCATCTCGCCGATATTCTGAAAGACGCGCCGATGCGTGTCGGCAGCCGCAAAGTCCCCATCTGCATCATAAGGGAAAAGTGAAAACAATCCGAGAATTGCAGTGAACAGAGATGGAAAAAGAAAATAAACTTTCCGAACGAAAACCGACAAGAATTAAGAATTTCGATTACAATTCAAAAGGAGCATATTTTATTACAATATGTACCGAAAATCGCCGTAGACTTCTGTCACGAGTTGTCATCGGCGATGTCCGGAGAGGGGACGCAACACGGCAGAGTTATGACTCACAATCGGGCGAAGCTCAAACAAATGTAGGGGACGACGTCCTCGGCGTCCCGAAAACAATCAAACTTACACCGTACGGTAAGACAGCGGAAAACCATCTGAAAAAATTGAATGATTTTTATGATAACGTTTGCGTAGACCGGTATGTTATTATGCCAAATCATATTCATATTATGTTGATTGTGACAAAAGACGGGACGCCGAGGACGTCGTCCCCTACAAGACAATGTTCGACTGTTCCGCAATTTGTTTCGACATTCAAACGTTATTGTAACAAAGAATACGGCGAAAATATATGGCAAAGGAGTTTCAACGATCATATTATCCGAAATCACGAAGATTATGAGGAACACATAAGATATATCACCGATAATCCGACTCTTTGGTATTATGATGAATTGTATACGGAAAGATAACAAAACCCCCTCTGCGAAAGAGCTTTCTCTTTCGAAGAGGGGGAATTTTAACTGTAAGAAAAGTTTTTGGGAGGGTTCGGGAACGCTTTTTTCAAAAAGGGTTCCCGGAGTTACCCTCATTTGCTTTCGGATGCGGCGGTCTGTGATTTGTGAGATATCGGAATGTCTGCCGTAAATTTCGAGCCTTTTCCGAGCGTGCTTTCGACACGGACGCTGCCGTCATGATAGCCGGCAATCCACTTGACCATGGTAAGCCCGAGCCCCGATGAGCCTGTGTCCGAACGCGATTTTTCGGCGCGGAAGAAGCGTTCCCAGATTTTCGGGAGATTTTCTTTTGAAATTCCGATGCCGTCATCCTCGACAACGAGTTCGGCGACAAGAGTGTTCAGCGGCCTTTCAATCGAGAGCGACACATTTATGTGTCCGCCGTCTTTGCCGTACTGATATGCGTTCGATATGAGATTTGTCGCCAGCCTGATTATGAGCGAGCTGTTGACATCGGCAAAGATTTTCGGCTCGATGTCGGCGGTAAGCGTTATCGTTGAGTCGGCGTGCAGCTCTTTCTGTTCGTCGCAGACAAGCGAGACGAGCCGCGACATATCGCAGGATTCGAACCGCTTTTCGACTTTGCCTCTGTCGATCCGCGACAGTTCGAGCAGTTCGAGAACAAGCCGCTTCATGCGTTCGGACTGACGCGCGATTAAATCGATTGCCTGCGAATATTCCTCGGCTGTCGGCGGCGTGTCCGATGTTTTGAGCAGTTCGCACTGCGCCGAGATTACCGATGTCGGGGTGCGCAGTTCGTGCGAGGCGTCCGATATGAACTGTTTTTCGTTCTCGAACGAACGGGAGAGCCGCGCGAGCATTTCATTTATCGTGCAGGTCAGCTCGTAGACCTCATCGTGATTGTCGCCCGTACGAATGGTTTTCGACAAATCATCACCGCTTATAATCGCGTTTGTGGCGTTTTGCAGTTTTCCGAGCGGGGAGAGAATCTTCTTCGCCGCGAGATATGCGGCGATGCAGAGCAGGATGACGGCGGTCGGTATGGTAATCGCCGCCGAGAGAGCACGCGCCGACATCACCTCGCCGCTTTCGGGATAGCTTATGTAGCCGCGCAGGTAAACCGAAACTTTTTTGCCGTCCGACTTGCCGAGCGAGCATTTTTTGTCGAAAACAAAATATTTTTTGCCGCCCGATGTGATTTCGGTGAAATGTTTGCTGTCGGGGAGCGGATCGGCGCCGTCATCCGAGCGAAGCGGATCGCCGATAAGCAGCTTGCCCTCTTTCGTGTAGACGGCGAATGAGATGCCGTTTTCGGACGGTATCGATGAGGGTATCAGTTTTTTCTCGGAAATGCTTTCGGCACGGGAAAGCACGGCGGAGCGCAGACTGCGTTTCTGCCTGTTTTCGGCAATCATACTGCCGCCGCCGATAATGAAAAGCGCGCCGATAAAGCAGAGAATAACGGCAATCAGGGTGAACGCCGCCGCAAGTTTTGTTTTCATCGAGATTTTCATCGTTTTGATCGGATTTTTCTTTTCATTCATAACATAACACCTTTTTTCTTTGTGCTTAAACCGTGTTTTTGAGTTCGAAAAAAATGCGTGAGCATTCTTTTTGTAACCCGAATTGCTTTCAGCGTTCCGGGTTTTCGTCGCGCAGAACGTAGCCGACACCTCTGACCGTGTGGAGCAGTTTGTTTTCGTATCCGTCGTCGATTTTCTGCCGCAGATAACGTATATAAACGTCAACGACATTGCTCGATCCCGTGTAATCGAAATTCCAGCAGTGGGCGAGAATGTCCTCCCGCGAGAGCACGTTGCCCGCGTTATCGGCAAGCCGCGCGATTATCGAAAATTCCTTTGCCGAAAGATCAAGCGGTTTTCCGCCGCGGTATGCCTTTTTTTCGGATGTGTCGACCGTGAGATCTCCCACTTTAAGTATGACGCCGACACCTTTTCCCGATCGCCGCAGCACCGCTTTCAGACGCGCGGACAGCTCTTCGAGCGAAAAAGGTTTCGCGATGTAATCGTCTGCGCCGCTTTCCAGCCCGATGACGCGGTCATCGACCGTGTCAAGCGCGGTGAGCATAATCACGGGCGTGGTCAGCCCCCGCTCCCGCATTATCCTGAGAATCGTCAGCCCGTCGGTGCCGGGCATCATTATGTCGAGAATTACCGCATCGTAGTCGGTCGAATCAAGCAGAGAGAGCGCCGCCCTTCCGTCGAGTGCGGTGTCGACCGCGTATCCCTCGCGCGTCAGCCTGCGCATGAGCAGTAAGTTCATATCCCGCTCGTCTTCGGCTATAAGTATCCTCATATAAAATGTCCTCTCGTTATCTCATTTGTCCTTTCGCCGTTATTCTTTCACGGTCGGCAGCATGTAAACATCATAGCGCGCGCAGATAAGCATTACCGATGCGACACCGCAGGGCTGCAATACCTCTGTCGTGCTTTCGCCTGCCCAGTCGCCGGTTCTGAAATAGGGATCGTAGTAACCGCGGCTGTTTTTGGTCGATTCGTTGTAGTCGAGCACGCTTTCCATGCAGTCGAACGCGCTGTTCGTGTTTCCGGTGACCTCGCAGAATTCATAGTAGCCGCGCATCAGCCAGCCGATGCACCATGATTTGTAGATCGGGTTGCCGTTCATTCTGACCTTTTGATTTTCGCCCTTTCCGCTGACGCTGAAACAGAGCTGACGGGCGGCGTTCGCGGTGCGCTTTGCGCGGGTGAGATAGCTCGACTCGCCTGTGATTTCATAGACAAGGCAGGACGCGTAAATCGGCGTTCCCTGATTGTATGCCGCTTTCCAGCCGTTGACATTGCCCGATGTGGAGATGCTGTCCGAATAGAGCGAGCCGTCGAGCATTTTTTTGTTCAGCCAGTCGACAAGCGATTTTCCGATGTCGAGATAACTCTGCTCGCCCGTGAACTTGTATGCTTTGAGAAAACAGATCGCAACGGGTCCGTTCGCGCAGGTGTTTTTGCTGCCGAACGATTTGTCCCAGTAGATTCCGCCGTCAAGATTGTCGTCGATTCCGGTCATGAAGAAATCGAGCAGCTCTTTCGCGCGATCGAGCATCGAACTGTCGCCCAAAAGCTCGTAGGCGGTCAGAAATTGCAGGCATACCCATGCGTTGTCGTCATAATAGTAGTCGCCCGAACCGCCGCGCGATGAGTTGTAGTAAACGATGTTCTTAAACGAGCCCGCCGATGTGCGAAGACTCGACACCTTTACGCGGTAGCCCGAAATTCCGTTTGTCAGCGCATCGGTGTAACATTCTTTGATTTTTTCGTTGTCGGGGTAGAGCCGCAGCGCGTCCGACAGCATTTCGAGAAACGAGGCGAACGGCCAGACAAAGGCGGGAGTCGTCGATTTCGGCTCGGTGCGCAGTATGTGTTTCGAGCTAATATAGTAGTCGTCGATGACATTCAGACAGAGTTCAAGTCCGCTCGCGGCATATTTGTTTCCGGCAAGCAGAGCGGCATAGTCGACCGTTTCGGGAGCGCTTGCCGGAGCATCGGCAGTCGTCGCCGCCGTGCCGCCGTCTGTGTCGGAGGATGTCGATGAGGTTTGTGACGGGACAGTGCCGCCGCCGCAGCCGATAAGCATCGGCAGCATTGCCGCCGCGGCAAGGAAAATCGCGGTAATCTTTTTCTGTAAATCGGACATATTCGTGATTCCTTTCAAACAAATGTATTCGTTTTGCCGTAAGTGAGTGTTATCGGAAACAGGAAAAAAACAGCGAAGACAAACCAAAATGCCTTTGGCATTTTGCTTACAAAAAGAATGCTTGCGCATTCTTTTCGCGCTCGTGATATAGTTTAAGTCAAACATCCAAACCAAAAAGCCGAAGGCTTTTTGCTTACAAAAATGTCGGCAAAGCCGCCGGTTTCGCGCTCATAATGTAGGCTAAACCATTGCCTACAAACGGGACGCCGAGGACGTCGTCCCCTACAACAAAAAATTGTTCGTTTTACTATAAGTCAAGCGGATATTTGACGGTTTCGGAACGAAATGAATGTCGTAAGACATTCAAGTCAAATATCTAAGCCAAATCGCTTTCGGCGATTTGGGTTTGCTTGCGCATTCTTTTCGCGCCATTGATAAAGTTCACGCGTGTTCCTTACAACAAAAATTGTTCGTGTATTCGTTTTACTATAAGTCAAGCGGATATTTGACGGTTTCGGAACGAAATGAATGTCGTAAGACATTCAAGTCAAATATCTAAGCCAAATCGCTTTCGGCGATTTGGGTTTGCTTGCGCATTCTTTTCGCGCCATTGATAAAGTTCACGCGTGTTCCTTACAACAAAAATTGTTCGTGTATTCGTTTTACTATAAGTCAAGCGGATA
>CAVGEY010000026.1:0-11583 GCA_963628435.1 bacterium | reverse complement strand
ATCGCCCCTGCGGTAAAAGAAGATATTTGCGACCCATTCGCGAACGCAGGCAACATTTTCGTCAATCCAACCCGTATTCAGCGGTTTGAAAATCTCCTTGCCGCGATAGAATGCGCCCATTGCTTTCTTTTGAAAATCGGTTGCTTTCTTTGACATATATGCCGTTTCCCTTCTCTTATATTTCGGCGTGGTTAGTTACGCCTAACCGACATGCTTTTGAAAAGCCGTCCCGGCGGCTTTTCGATAATTTCTGTATCTGACTGACTTTATTCTATGATTAAATTGTGAACAAATCAAGACATTTACGGCTTATTTTGTGCTGTATAAATGTTTTTTTGACATTTTTTCTGTCGATTCGGTACAAACGGCTTTGTCAAATGCCGTCGCGCGGTTATCACTTATTCAGAACATCATACAGCTCTTCGAAGTCGAGAATTCTGATTGTCGACGGGCTGTATTTTATAATTTTGCGGGCATCAAGCTTTTTAAGCTCACGGTGAAGAGACGTTCGTGATACATTCATAAGCATCGCCCATTTTGAAATCGAGTCGGGAATCGGTACACACTCTTTTCCCGTTTGACGAGCCTGTATCAGAAGCCAAAACGCGGCTTTCTGTGCGATCCCCCTGTATGACAGGAGCTCCAGCTTCTGCTGCATCATCTGTGTCGCCGTTGCGAGCTCCGCTGTCAGATTTTCCAGTATACGCACATCTCTCCGCATCATCCGTATCAATTCGTCTTTTCGGAATATAATAAGCGTGGCAGGCACCGATGCAACCATATCGCACGGATACCTGCGGCTTTTCGAAAAGACCGCGGCGGGCCCTATCATTTCTCCGGACATCCGGATTGACAAATTGAGCTGATTTCCGTTTGGAAAGGGCATCTGCGCCTCTATCTTTCCGTCAAGAATAATTCCGATGCGGTCGGCCTCCTCCATCAGATGAAAGACGGTTTCGCCCTTATCGCAGTAACGGATGTGATACGTGATCTCATCAAGTATCGCCGCAATTTCCGCGGAGGATACACCCGAAAACAAAACGCTTTTTTCAAGTATCGAAAAATCCATAACATTTTCTCCCTGCAATATACTGCCCGTATATTATACAACATAATTTTTCATTTGTGTATCTGCAGATACAGTTTTTTACAAAGAATTGATATATACTTAAAAACGAAAAGGAAAATTCATCTTATAAGGCAGTGAAAATATGAAAGAAAAGGTCGGAGAGGTATTCTCTGTTGCAAAATGCAACACCCCCGTTCCGGGCTGTACAATTTCCAAAGCCGTATACAGCGGGGCAAATGACATCATTTATTTCTCGCTTGCAAGGAACACCGACATCAGCGCGGAGATTTATCCATACTACAAGCTGCTGATTGTGGCAGACGGGAGCATCGAGGTCTACGGCTCAAATGATTTTTCAAAAGTTCTGCGCACGGGCGACTGCATTATAACATTAACAGGCACACCGATGGGAATACGCACATCGGAAGGCGCTGTTTACACCGAAATTTCAATAAGGAGGAATGATAAAATGAACGAGGCAGTTAAAGCAGGTAAAATTTTCAGGCTCTCGGAGCTTGTCCCCTATTCCGACGGAAAGATTGTAAACATGGACATAGTGCATAATGACAAAATGAAATTTGTGGTTATGGCATTTGACGAGGGCACAGGTCTTTCCGAGCACGCGGCCCCCGGCGAAGCAATCATATTCGCGCTGGACGGAGAAGGCGTAATCGGCTACGAGGGAAAAGAGCATCCCATTAAAGCGGGAGAAAACTTCTGCTTTGCAAAAGGCGGACTGCACAGTGTCAAGGCGACAAAAAAATTCAAAATGGCACTTCTGCTGACACTTGACTAACCGGGAAAGAGAGGTAACGGGAATGAAATATATCGTAAATGACGGATGCATCGGATGCGGACTTTGCGAGGGCACCTGCCCGAAAGTCTTTTCAATGACCGAAAGCGGCGTTGCGAAGGCTATCGAGGGAGAGATACCCGAAGATTGTGAGGCCGATGCGGCGGAAGCCATGAACGGCTGTCCCGCATCCGCAATCGAAGAGGCATAAGAGGCCGCAACAAGTCATAAATATGCCGCCCCGAACAGTACCGTGTGAACTGTTCGGGGCGGTTATTTTGTTTTTTCCGAAATTAACCGATATTCAATCGGCACAGATTTGTCCGAATTTCATTCAAACAGTTGTTTTACATTCAGAAAGCATCCGTCCGAATGGGAGTTTATGACGCCGACCGCCTGCAGATAGGCGTAAATGACGGTTGTACCCACAAATTTCATACCGCGCTTTTTCAAATCTTCTGATATTTCATCCGACAGCGGTGAGCTTGTCGGCGTGTTTTCGTAAATCACCTTGCCGTCCGTGAACTGCCAAAGATAGTTCGAAAAACCGCAGTATTCCCGCTGTATCTCGCGAAATATCCGCGCGTTTGTCACGGCGGCCTGTATTTTCAGTCGATTACGGATAATGCCGGGGTTGTTTCTCAGATTTTCGAGTTTGTTCTCGTCGTAGCCGCAGACCTTTTCCAAATCAAAGCCGTCAAATGCTTCCCGGAATGCGTCCCGTTTATTCAGCACACATTCCCACGAAAGCCCCGCCTGAAAACATTCGAGAATCAGCATCTCGAAAAGTTTGTTATCATCATGAACCGGGACTCCCCATTCTTCATCATGATAACGGACATAGCGCTCATTTTTCGGATTTGCCCAGAGGCAGCGTGTTTTTCCGTCGGACCATTTCATCCTTGTTTCATCCCGTAATTTTCGATAATTCTTTTGATTTCTTCGAGATTTCCGGCAAATCGGATTCCCTCCTGCCGCTCTTTTGAGGACAGCCCCTTTTCAATCATCTTCTCCAAAAGCGCTTTCAGGGAATCATAGTATCCGTTCAGATTGTAGAGAATACAGGGGGCGTCCAGATGCTTCAAAGAGACCTTTGACATTATCTCCGTGATTTCCTCAAGCGTTCCCGTCCCGCCCGGAAATGCGATAAAAGCCTCTCCGAGTTCGATCATCTTGCTCTTGCGCTCCGTCATATCTTCGGTTACAATCAGCTTCGTAAGTCCCTCGTGCTGAAATTCGCTTTCGATAAAAAACCGCGGTTCAACGCCGATTACTTCGCCGCCGGCATCCAGAACGCTGTCGGCTAATACACCCATAAGTCCGGACCTTGAACCTCCGTATATAAGTGCATTACCGTCATGTCCGATCCATGTCCCCAGTTCGCGAACCGCTTTGCAAAGAGCCGGATCATTACCCTCATTTGCGCCGAGATAAACCGTAATATTCATGCGAAATCTTCTCCTTCATACGAAAATTCATACGAAAATCTTTCGGTACCGTTCCTGTTTTCGGAACAGTATCTGCCGATCGTAATACGACACGTATATTTTTCGATATTACGGTATATTATAGCAGACGGCGCAGCAAAATTCAATTATCTTTTGCAAATCATCCAAACTGTTTTCGAAAATCGGCTGTTCAATCATGCTTTTGCAGCTCTGCCGGGTTCCATTGGTCATGCCAGCGAATCCGAGGCATCTGCCCTTCCCACTCCACGGGAAGCCAGACGTAATCGGCAATCGATGTATCCGCGCTGCCCATCATCGGCGATGTGAGCATAATGCGCATATCCCCGAATGACGCTTTATACGACTTATCAAATCGGCTGTGAATAGCGCGGACAAAGGCATCGTATTTTTCTTTGGTCATCACATAATGCGGAACCCAACGGTCTGCCATAACCACAATTCTGTCGGTTCCTTCCACACGGAATGCACAGCTTGCCTGAGAATTAAAGGATGCGGAAGAATCATCATCTACATGAGGATTTCCCAGCACGGTGAAAGGTCCCATATAATCATCGGCAACCGCAACCTCGCTGGGATTGGGAACATAGCCGATCATGCCGCTGGTCAGAAGATAATGCTTCCCGTTATGAAAGAAATAAGCGGGACCTTCACGGGAAAAAGGAGGATTCAGACCGGTGTAAATCACGGCTTTTTCCTGCGTTACATCGCAGTAGTCGTCTGTGAGTTTATAGACCAGCACTTCCCTATGATCCAGCTCCACATAGATGTAGCCGATTCCCGTAGTCTCATCCACAGTCAGATCAAAGTCTCCGGCCTTTCTGCCATCGGGCTGAAAGAACGGATTGATCAATGTGTAGGGGCCTGTCAGCGCATCGGCGGTCAGAATGGCAAAGTGAGCCTTATCACAGTATTTCAGCCACAGAACATATTTGCCGGTCTTCCGATTTTTGATAATATGAGGTCGGTCCAAACGGCGGTTGGGATAAAAAATACTGTTCTTATCATCGGGAGCGGGATCGATGATATGTCCCAAGTCCTCCCAGTTTACCAGATCTGTTGAACGGTAGCATTTCACGCCCCAGGTCCAGGTTTTCCCTTTCTTTCGGGTATGAGATTTATCCTCGCCGTACCAGTAATAGGCTCCGTTTTCATAGAACATACTGCCGCCGTGGGCCTGAATACGCTCACCGTTGGTGTCAAGCCATACTTTGCCGGGTTCGATATATGTCTGCATATTTGTTTCCTCCTGAATATTTATCGATTTGGTGTTCACCATGTCCCGCGCCGGCCCGAAAGCACCGTTTTCGCTCCGGGTCTCGTTTGGACAGCTCGGTCTGAACTTTTTCAAATCAGCCCGTTTGCGGGGTGAATTATCCGTAGAAAAAACCAAATTATCGCGCAGGGATTGACCTTGCATCCCGTAATTCTACGGTAATTGCCCCTTACAGGCTTTCACCGTTGGTGCGGATTATTTCCGCATAATCGTAAGCGGAGTCCTTGAGCGTTCGTTTTTCGGTTCGGTAATCCACATAGACAAGACCGAATCGAAGATCGTAACCCTTAAACCACTCAAAATTATCCAGAATCGACCAATAAAGATATCCTTCCACGGGTATCCCTTCATCAATCGCTCTGCGCAAAGAGGTAAGATATGTATGAATATAGTCAATACGCTGGGGATCGTGAACTTTACCGTCCCGCATCACGAAGTCAATGTTGGAGAAGCCGTTTTCGGTGAAGAGGATCGGCAAATGATAGTGCTTCCATGCGAATTTTGCCATATAGTACAAACATTCCGGACGAATCGGCATACCGATATGTGACTTGGGAAGTCCGGGATAAACCAACCGATTCGGCCGTCCCGGATTGGAATAAAAGTTCACCGAGCCGTAGGCATTTACTGTAAACAGATCCAGCGGCCGATGGATAATTTGCATATCATCTTCTGAAAGTACATTTGCCATGCTATCCGGAACACTGCCCAAAAGAAGCGGATCAAGCCAGCGCGTCATACCCATGTAGCCGCCTGCGTCGGAAGCCATAAGTCCGAAGGCCTGTTCCTCGCTCAACACCCCGGGTACCGCTTCGATAGGCAGTCCCATAATGACCATGCCGATTTTCAAGGGCTGCTTTGCGGCAGCACGCAGTTCCCGCACCGCACGTCCGTGACAGAGCAGAATATTTCGGTAGGCGGCCTGCGCTGCCGCTTCATCGCCTTTTTTCCCTGCCAAGTCCAGAAAATCACTGTGGAAGCACTGCGGCTCATTCATGGTAAACCAATATCGTACCTTGTCGGAAAGAGCTTCGGCCACGGTGCGGGCAAAGAATGCAAAGTCGTCCGGTGTCTCGTCGCTGAGCCATCCGCCCTTTTCAAAAGACCATTGGGGCAGATCGCTGTGAAAGAGTGTAATCATCGGTTCGATGCCGGCATCCGACAGCGCATCCACAAGATTACGATAGAATTCGAGTCCCTTTTCGTTACGCTGTCCCGGGCCGGGGATAACACGGCTCCAGCTTACCGAAAAGCGGTAAGCCTTCAAGCCCAGCTGTTTCATAATCGCCACATCCTCACGCCAATGGTGATAGTGGTCGCAGGCGACATGACAGGTTTCGTTCTTGCTGATTTTTCCCTCCGGCATCAAGTCCCAGACAGAGGGAGTACGCCCGTCTTCGTCCCAACCTCCCTCTATCTGAGCGGCTGCGCTTGCGGCGCCCCATAAAAAATCTTTCGGAAAAGCCATCTTATTTACTCCTTTAATAAAATCGAAATATTATGTGTGCATACACAGAATCCCACGATGCCGAAGCATCGCGGGATTTCGGTTACAATGTGCTTACTTCTTTACCTTTTTCGCGGCTTTGGCAGCGGCTTTCGCCTGCTTGGCGGCCCGCTTGTCCAGAACCTTTCGATTCTCGGTCTCAAAGTCAAGCCCCTTCTTAGCACAGTAGGCTTTCAGCTCGGAAATTCGATTTTCTTCGGTCTCACGATCCGCTTCCTCGCGTTCACGGCGTTCCAGCTCATCGGCGGGAATGTACTCTATACCCAGTTTGGCACATTCGGCCACCTTGCGTTCCTGCAATTCGCGGGAGATTTTCGGCATCTCGTCCTCGATTTTGAATACGAAGCAGAACAAGAAGAATACCACGGCACCGATAATAATGTAGCTTCCCTGGTAGGCGAAGTTTATCCAGTTTACTGCGGCAGAAGTTTGGTCGGCATAGAGGGCGACTCCGTCCGCGCCGGTACCGATCATCTCGGGCTTGGCATAACCGGTGATCATCAGGCCCAGATTGAACAGGCCCTGAGCAATACCGACGGCAAGCATCATCATGGCACTGACAAATCCGCTGGTCAGACCATCGCTGCGTACACCTGTTTTCCATTCCACCTGGTCGATTATGTCGCCCATGTAGGTCATTATCATATAACTGAAAGAAATATTACCGATGGCTGCCAGAGCGGTGCCGGCATAAATCATCGTACCCTTACCGATGCTCAGAAAAGCCAGAACAGAGCCGACAACGGTCAAAATCGCCGTGGTCCAAATGGTCTTGGTGCGTCCGAACTTCTTGGTCAGCGGCAGCATAAGAAGAATGCCGGGGCCCATGGGAGACAGGGCGATCATCTGGAATTTGGCCTGAATGGCAGCCATGCGTCCGTAAGCGTTACCGTTAACCACCCAGCCGGAATAGTAGATAAGAGAAATATTTCTCAGGTTACCGCAGATGTTGAAAATAAGTACGATCAGAATGAACAAAATCCAGTACTTGCTCTTAAGGCAGGCCTTAAACTGTGTCCACATGTTTTCCTCACGGTGCACTTCCAGCCGTGCCGCATCCTTTTCCTGAATACCGCTCCGGTTACGACGCTCTTCGGTAACACGTTCACGGGTATAAAAATACTGTACGAAAGTTGTGCAGACTGCCAGCACCGCGATGACCGACATACTGATGAGGTATCCTTCGGCATTGTCACCGTGAACTGCTCCGCAGACAGCGGCAAGGATGGTGGGGAACAGAATGGAAACGATTCCGGTACCCACATTTCCCACAATCTGTGCTGCCATGCTGAGGTTTTTCCGCTGGTTCACATTACGGGTGGAAATAGCGGGCATCAGCTCCTTGGACATATTCCACATGGTATAGGCAACGCTGTAATACAGATTGAACGCAACGACAATCCAAATCGCCTGAATGGTGGGATTGGTAAAGGGCATCCAGAACAGCAGGATGACGCTTATCAGCACCAAAGGTGCAGACAGCAGCAGCCAGGGGCGCGCCTTGCCCTGCTTACAGGTGGTAGAATCGATAATTTTGGCCATGATCAGGTTGGTAATGGCATCGATCAGTTTAGACACTACGGGGAAAAGCACCATGAATGAGGCAATCCATGCACCCTTAGTAGAGTCAAAGCCGATAACATCGGTGAGGTATTGGTTGAAATAGCTGTTGACAATCGAGCTGGTCATCATCATGCCCCAGACACCCAGCACATAGCCCAACCACATTTCTTTCTTTGTCGTATTTGCGGACTTAATCTTGGAGTCCCACTTTGAGCCGGCAAAGGCGTTACTCAGCCAGCCCGTTTTGGTTTTGGTACCAGAACTCATTTCGTTTCCTCCGGAATCTTTATTTGGGCATAGGCCCTTTTCACAATTCTATTGTAAAAAAAAAGTAACAAAATGTAAACAAAATCTATGCTCAAAATACAAAATATTTGCTCTGTTCAAAAATACAGCAAATATCTTGCATATAAAGCATAAATATGATATAATAAAGAAAAAATGTCGGAAGGATGCGTTCAATATGGCAGGTACATTGCAATTAGAGGGCAATCTTGTTTTGATGGAACAGCTGCTGGGCTGCGGAACAAATATCAGCATTTGGAAATACGGCACCGACGGTCACTTATCGGGTACGAACAGCAGCCATCTGGTTTTGGACAAGGTTTTTGAAAATTCCGGAAATAAAGCCTATATGGTGGAGCATTGCGGCAAGTATACCGCACCCCTGATTCTCGGAGGACAGCTGGGGCTTATGTGGTGTGCCGTCTTTGAAAGGAAGGAGGAACAGCCCCAGGCAATCTATGTCCTCGGACCCGTATTCAACTCCGAAATCTCCGCGAGAAAACTGGAGCAGAGTATTATGGATTTCGACATTGACCGGGGCTGGCGGCAGGGATATATGGACCTTATGCAAGGGCTGCCGGTGGTTTCATCCGTGCTGTTTTTCCAGTACGCCCTGATGGTACACTACTGTGTCACGGGAGAAAAACTGAGCCGCAGCGATCTGCATTTTCAGAAAGAAAATCCCAAATACGACCGGGAACATCCCGAGCCCGATCATGACCGAATGCGTGTCTGGCTTGCGGAACGGGCCCTGCTGAACATGGTACGGGAGGGAGACCTGAACTATCAGGCTGCCGTCGCCAAAGCAAATCTGATGTCCAGCGGTGTCCGGGCGGGGAGCAAGGATCCGATTCTCCAGGCAATCGTCAGCTGCACAAGTTTTACCTCCCTGTGTGTCAGAGAGGCAATACAGGCCGGAATTTCCCCGGATACGGCCTACAGTGTGGGCGACAGCTATATTCAAAGTATGGTTCAATGCAAAACCATTACCGAACTGCAATCCACCAATCACGCCATGTATGAAGATTTCATCATGCGGGTACACAAGCACCGCACCAACCCCGAGGTATCAACGCTGATTCAAAACTGCCGTGATTATATCGAGTCTCACACCGACCGGCCCCTTTCGCTCAGCATTCTGGCAAAGCAGATGGGCTATTCCCAGTCACATTTATCCCGAAAATTCAAGCAGGAAATAGGTGTATCGGTCACGAACTATATTCAGTACGCCCGGGTTGAGCGTGCCAAATTCCTGCTATCCTCCACAGAGGATTCGATCGCGAAAATCGCGTTAGACCTCCATTTCAGTTCGGGCAGTCATTTTTCGGATATATTTTGGCAAATCACCGGGAAAAAGCCGCAGCAATACCGTCGTGAAGAAATGAAAATCGTCATTCCGAAATGAACTTACCGAAATGCTTTGACATTCAGACTTCAAATCATCGTTCGGCGCATTTATTTTATAAATCAAGTATTTTTTCAATTTTCTCGAAATCGCTTGTATGCGGATATTCGGCCATATCGGGATGAAAGGCAAACGCCGCTTCGGCGTTTGATTCGTTCAGCGATATTGTCGCCAGCATACAGCCGCTTGCACGGATTTTTGAAATATTTTCCTCGGAAAAATCGCCTGTATAGGCGTAGCATTTTGACTGATAATCCCGAACCGACTGAAGTTTTTCCCGTGTGAAATTAAGAGGTGTATCAATAAACCGCGCTTCGGGATCGATTGACAGAATAAGGTTTACGGCATCCGTTCCGGACCCGTTTGTGGCATACACCGCTCTTCCCCGCATTCCCGAACTTATAACAAGCCTCGCGATGTCCGCAGCGTTTTTTATTCCCTCTTTAAGGTCGATATTCACGCACATTCCGCTTTTATAAGTAAAATCAAGCGTCTGTTCGAGTGTGGGAACTTTATCTTTTTCGGTGCCGTTTTTTACCAAATACAGTTTTGCTATCCTGCCGTAATCGGTTTCGGAAATTATATATTCCTTTATTTCGCCGTTTTCGTCAAAGCCGCGTACAATCGGGTCGTGATTTACTATAATCACGCCGTCCGCAGTCATTCGCGCGTCGGTTTCAATCATATCCGCGCCTTTTTGCGCCGCCAAAGCATACGCCGCAAGGGTATTCGAATGCATTTTGCCCTCTGCATATCCCTGATGTGCCGATGTAATCCATGTTTTTCTGCGCCTGAAAAAAGTATTCATTGCAGTTTCTCCTTTTAGCGGAACTTAAAAAGATTAAGTCCCGTTATTTCATCGTATTCTCTGTCAACTCTGCCGTTTATTAAGGTTATCACCATTTCACAGGTTGCGCTGACCGTGGCTTTATTGAGATGGCCGCCGAACACCTCGCCCCTGACGTTTCCGGCGCTCATGTGCAAGTGAACATAGAGTTCGTCATTCATCGTATTTATCGTTCCCGTAAGCGACACGATTTCAAAACTTCCGGTAAAATTATTTGAATAATACTTTTTCTCTTCAACATTGTATACGCCAACCGTAAAATCATCGACAGCGCCCAGAGCACTGACCGACGCAAGTTTTATGTTTTCAGCCAAAGCAATTCTTTTTATGCTTTCGAGAATTTCTTCGCCCCTGTCTATACGCGCCACAACAGTATTTCCGAATTTTCCGTATTCCATATTTTCCCCCAAAAAATCGATCGGTCTTTTCCTTTTGACATCTGCCGTATCTTTATTTAATCAGTATAGCATAATTTGACAAAAAGCTCAACACAAAAAGTGCGCAAACGCATATATTCTGAACTTACCGGAATATTTCGCCGTGCGAACATATTCATTCCGAAAAATCCGACAGCTTTCTTTATGAAAACATCGAGGGATATTAAATACCCGACAATAAAAGAGCGTCCGGCAACTGAAAGCCGAACGCTCATTATTCTTTATCCGATACTTCTCAAATACTCAACAATTGCTTTCTCCGCCTCGGTACCGCGCAGATCATAAATATCATTGCTTCCCCAATTAAACGGGCATAAATATTTCACGCCATACTTATCCATGAGTTTCAAAGAAGCATAAGTGGCTTTATAACCGGTAGCAGACTTCACGAGCCACTCGGGAACTCCCCAGGTTCTGGAATAATCTTCTGCCACGAAGGAAGCAATCTTCTTTATCATCCGCAGTTTAACTTCGGAATTAAACATATCAATACCGACATTGGATCCTATGACGTCTCCGGACTCCTCCGGCGATACAAACGGATCATCGCCAATGGCAATCTGATGCGTATAGATATATTTTGAGTCCAGATGCTTTCCTATGATGTTCACCTGTCGTGTTACGGCAGCAGTCACCTGTGTCGTGCGAAATGCCTTCCATTCCTTCCAAAACGCAGAATTACTGTTTCTTTGTCTTGGGGCATCAAATCCGCCCGGCGTTTCAACTGTAGTCGGATCATAATCGGTAGACCGAAGAGTAAATGTGGTAAAGTCGGTGCCTAACGTCCGGTTCAGCTTTTCGACAGTACCGTATTTTTTTTGACAATACTCCGCAAATTCCGATATTGTGTTCGGGTTGTAGTCCAAATCGATATCGGACTCATCACTGAGATTACCGTTGTACTTCAGCTCCGAAGTCGTCGTAACTCCTAAGAT
>CAVGEY010000025.1:0-15180 GCA_963628435.1 bacterium | reverse complement strand
GCGGAAGCGGTGGGATTCGAACCCACGAGCCCGTGAGGACTACCTGATTTCGAGTCAGGCCCGTTATGACCACTTCGATACGCTTCCGTATATCTTAAGTGTTCTTTCTGCCTTTGATAAAATGCAAGAAAAACACGCAAGAACGATATTAAATTGTGAAATTCGAACCCGCGAAAAGCCTTGAAAAATCAAGGATTTTACGAGGACGAAACTGCCAAAGAGACAAGCGATTTCGAGTCAGGGCCGTTATGACCACTTCGATACGCTTCCGTTTTTATTTTGTTGCAAGATTTAATGCAACAATGCGATTATATCATAAATATTTTATTTTTCAAGAGTTATTTGAAAATTTAATGATTTTGTAACAAATTAACTTTATCAATATCAAATGTTATCTATTGCATAAAGCACTGTATCCCATGCCGGTATATATTCAGGACGACGAAGGTAAAGATTATATCGGGGATAATTATCATGAATCATCTTAATGAGCCTAAAAATGTCGCCGACTCGATGATAAACAGACACTGCGATATCGGGATGATTTTCTCGTATTGTATTTTCGGCACCTAAAATAGTTTCCGCTTCCGATCCTTCTACATCCATTTTTATATAATCTACTTTTTCGTTCTTACAGATAGTATCGACAGTTGTAACCTCAACCGTTTGCATCGATTTATTTCCAAACAATGACGAATTTTTATTTCCGTCATTAGAAAAACTCGATTTTCCTATATAATTCGAAACAGAGACATTTAATGCCCATATATCAACATCGGAAATTTTATGTACATTTCTTGACAGCTTTTCAAAACTTTTTTTATCCGGCTCAACTGCTATTATTTTTTCAATGTTCGGATATGATGATATTTCTTCGGCTGTATCGCCGATATATGCTCCCAAGTCGACAGCGCATTTATACTTATTCACCTTAAGAATGCCGTTAATTATATCATTTCGTGAACAAAAACTATCTCTCAAATATTTGATCTTTCCACTGATATAATAATTTATCAAACAGTCAAATACACGCTTTGACTCAACATCGGATAGTGCTTCTCTCGCTGTCTGTATATCATCAAAATGTTCATTCAAAAACAATCTGTCAAATATACCGTTGCCATATACCGGAACTTCGGGGGCATATAATTCATATTTATCATCAAGGGAGTAAATATAATCAAGTACTTCCCTTCTGCTGCTTCCGAAAGAAAGTAAGATAACAAATTCTGTATATTTTTCGGTAATTTCCGAAAAAGAAAGCACTCGTTTACCGTGAAACGAATGACCGCGTACAAAGCCGTCGGAAGCAAAGAAATCGGAAACGGTAATGTGCTTCTCATCAAGATGGGAAATGATTTTATCGGCACCATTTCCCATTCCGTACATTACTATCGGCTTTTTTGTCTGTGAAAGATACTGCCAAATATCGTTTTTTTCATAGTTATCTCGAAAACTCATTATAAATAACCCTTACGGTTTTTTCAAAATCCGCTTCTTCGACGGATAAGATTATATTATTTTCTCTTGTTCCCTGATCCATCATCCTGATGTTTACATGTGCATTGGCAACTGATGAAATAATGCGCGACGCCGTGCCGATGTTTCTGACCATACCCTGACCGACAACAGCTACGAGAGCAAGTCCGTCTTCAATATAAATCGTATCGGGATTGACAGCCGCTCTTATATCATCGATTATTTCCTGTCTATGCTGATTGAGTGATGACGACGATACGACAACGCCCATTGTATCAATACCCGAAGGCAAATGTTCAAACGATACACCGTAATCGGCAAGAACTTTCAAAACTTTGAGTCCGAATCCGATCTGATTGTTCATCAAATCCTTCTCAATATTTATAACCGAAAAACCCTTATGGCCCGCAATTCCTGTAATTCCTTCGCACATCTGCTCAACAGGAGTGCGAAGTACAATCATCGTTCCTTTATCTTCAGGACGGTTTGTATTGCGAATATTAATCGGTATCCCCTTAATACGCACAGGAAAAACAGCTTCCTCATGCAGAACGGTTGCACCCATATATGAAAGTTCTCTGAGTTCCGAGTATGTAACAGTTGAAATGACAGTCGGATTTTCTACAATATTAGGATCGGCCATAAGAAAGCCCGAAACATCGGTCCAGTTTTCATAGATTTCGGCATCAACCGCGCCTGCAACTATAGAACCTGTAATGTCACTTCCGCCTCTTGAAAATGTCTTAATGCTTCCGTCGTCGTTTCTGCTTCCGTAAAAACCCGGTATTACAGCATACTCACAGTCTTCAAGAGCATTTCGGATTGCGCTGTTTGTCAATTCAACATCATACTGACCATCACCGCCGAAAATGATAACATCGGCCGCGTCAATAAATTTATATCCCAAATACTCTGCCAAAATTATACCGTTCAGGTATTCTCCTCTGCTGGCAACAAAATCACGATGGGGATCATTTGCCAAATGTTTATTTATATTTTCAAATTCACCATCAAGTGAAAGATTCAGCGACAAATCGGAAATTATCCGATTATATCTGTCAATTATTTTATTCAGCCAGAATGTATAGTCGTCCCCCGCTGCGGCAAGCTCATAACACTTATACAGCATATCGGTTACTTTTTCGTCATTTTTGAATCTTCTGCCGGGAGCGGAAGGAATTACATATCTTCTTGTTTTATCGGCTTTAACAATGGCCGCTACTTTTTTGAACTGTCCGGCATCCGCAAGTGAACTGCCGCCGAATTTTACTACCTTAACATTTTGCAAATTATTCATCGGATAATTTATGTCCTTTCGCATTAAAGAATTTTTCTCTTCAATGCAGTTGAATTTCTAAAATATGATATACATTATAATTTTTTTAACATCATACCCAATTATTATATTTTTTTTATCGGTTTTTGTCAAGTGCATTTTAATCATATTTACGTCAGTACGATACAAATTCTCTGTTTTCTTATAATATAAATAAAAACGGAGGAATCTGTGCAATGGCGAGAATATTATCTAATCGGCAAATCGAAGAATTCGCAAATCATCTTAAAAATGAAGAAAAGAGCAGAAACACAATCGATAAATATGTCCGCGACACGAGAGCATTCGCAGAATATGCAAACGGGTGCGAAATCACAAAAGATATCGTTCTGTCTTATAAAATCGAATTGCAAAGGAAATATGCCGCAGGGAGCGTAAACTCTGTGCTTGCGGCGATAAACAGTCTGCTTGCTTTTTTGGGATGGCGGGATCTTAAGATAAAATCGGTAAAATTTCAGCAGAAGATTTTTTGTCCCGAAGAGAAAGAGCTGACAAAGGCAGAATATGCGAGATTATGCACTGCTGCCGAAGAAAAGCATAATTCGCGGCTGAGTCTTATTCTGCAGACAGTTGCCGCCACCGGGATTCGGATAAGCGAGCTGAAATATATCACCGTTGAGGCGGCAAAAAAAGGCGAGGCGACAGTAAACTGCAAAGGCAAAACACGCACAGTTATAATCGTGGATAAATTAAAGCGAAAACTGCTCGGCTATGCGAAAAGCCGCAAAATCGAGAGCGGAATGATATTCATAACAAAAAGCGGAAAATCCGTCGACAGAACGAATATATGGAGAGAAATGAAAAACCTCTGCGAAGAAGCAGAGGTGAATCCCGAAAAAGTATTTCCGCATAATCTGCGGCATCTGTTCGCGAGAACATTTTACGGTATGGATAAAGATATCGCGAAACTTGCCGATATTCTGGGACATTCGAGCATAAATACGACACGCATATATATAATCTCAACAGGCGCCGAACATCGCCGCCTTATGGAAAATATGCGGCTCATAATATAACATAATCTGTATTATGTTGTATCCGAGATTTGCGTAAAGATGATTTGCAAATCCCTCTTGTGATCGATTATACCTAATATTCACAAATATGTCAATATAAAATAAAAAATATTTTACAAAATAACGAAAATATAAAAATCGGCATAAAGACAAAAGCCTTTTCGAAAATTTGAATTTTGAAAATCACGAAAAAGCCTGCTTTTCTATGCTCATTTTTACTCCGCCGCTAACCGCTGCCCCAAAATCGGCAAGGTATTTACAACATAAAGATTATGTTTCTGCAACAAATGAGGTATTCCCGATGATTGAAAAAGGTTACATAACAGTGCGTCAAATTGATACAGCTGTTAAATTTGTTAAAAAGCATAATATTCGTTCGCATTTTAACATTCAATAAAATATCATCAATATATCATTACATTATATAAAAATAAATTTTCGCCTTAAAAGATAAATTCTTTTAAGGCGAAAATCTTTATATAAAATCAATTTAATATTTTTTACCTCATTAGATTGCCGCTTTTTTATTAACATATTGTTTATTTTTTAGATACAAAAAGATGATATAATTCAAAAGTTAAATCTAAAAAATATAGCAGAGAGGAGCGGCTGAAATGGACAAGATTGAAAATCTGTCTGAAGAAATACTGACATTACTTGACGAAAAGAAGTTTTTACAGGTAAAAGACCGATTAAATGAGCAAAACCCGATAGATCTTGCCGAGCTTCTTTCCGAACTGCCGGAAGAACGCAGACCGGTTCTCTTCCGACTGCTTTCAAAAGAACTTGCGGCAGAAGTATTCGTCGAAATGGATCACGACGTTCAGCATGCTCTTATTCAAAGCTTTACGGACAAGGAATTACGTGACATTCTGAACGAAATGTTTCTTGACGATACGGTCGATCTTATCGAAGAGATGCCCGCAAATGTTGTCAGCAGAATTATCGCAAACACAGATACCGAAACAAGAAAATGGATAAACGAAGTTTTGAATTATCCCGATGATTCGGCAGGCAGCATAATGACGGTCGAATATGTCGGATTAAAGTCAGATATGACTATCGCCGATGCGTTTGCCACGATAAAGAAGACGGGTGTTGATAAGGAAACGGTATATACTTGTTATGTGACCGACAAAAACAGGCATCTTATCGGAGTAGTATCTGTTAAAGATATGCTTGTTACCGACAAGGAATTCATTTCCGATATAATGGAAACAAACATAATCAGCGTAAATACGCTCGAAGACAAAGAGCATGTCGGCGAAATGTTTCTGGAATACGGTTTCCTTGCGCTTCCGGTTGTTGATGCCGAAAACAGGCTTGTCGGAATTGTTACCTATGATGACGCTATGGATGTCATCTCGGAAGAAGCAGAAGAAGATATTCAGGTGATGGCAGGTATCACGCCTAATGACGATCCGTATCTGAAAACATCTGTATTTTCATTATGGAAATCAAGAATTCCGTGGCTTTTGCTTCTCATGATATCGGCTACATTTACCGGAATCATTATCACAAGGTTTGAAAATGCGCTTGCCGCATCGGTTGCACTCACCGCATTTATCCCTATGCTTATGGATACTGGCGGAAATTCGGGATCGCAGTCATCGGTAACCGTTATAAGAGGATTGTCTCTTAAGGAAGTAGAATTCAAAGACATATTCAAAGTTCAGTGGAAGGAGCTTCGCGTATCATTTTTCTGCGGAATAACTTTGGCGGCTGCGAATTTTGCGAAAATACTTATTGTCGACAAATTGATTCTGAAAACACCTGGGCTGACCTTCCCTGTTGTAAGTGTTGTTTGTTTGACGCTTTTGGTTACGGTAATAATCGCAAAATTTATCGGCTGTACGTTACCTATAATCGCACAGAAGCTCGGTTTTGACCCGGCTGTTATGGCTTCACCGTTCATAACCACGGTTGTCGATGCCGTATCGCTGCTTGTTTATTTCGGTTTTGCAGAAATGATATTAAAATTGTAAAAATATAAAAAATCAAAATATAAGCATCCTTTCAGACATGGATGCTTATATTTTGTTAAATGGCGCTTTATCAATTTAGTGCATTAAAGCAGTAAAACAGGATATAATTTTATTTATTCATACAAAAATAAAAAACTTATCAAAAAGTACTTTACAAGTTTAGCGTAGTAAAGTATAATATGCTCATCGAACATGTTCTGCACAAATAATCAAATAATACACGGAGGATAAAAACAATGAAAAAAATCATCAGCATACTTACGGTAATTTCCATTTTATTCGCATTTACAGCTTGCAATAATTCAGACGTTTCGGATTTTGAATACGTAAAGAACAAAGGAACTCTTGTGGTCGGTGTTACCGATTTTGAACCGCTTGACTATATATCAAACGATGAGTGGACGGGTTTTGACGCAGAACTGGCGCGTCTGATCGGAGAAAAACTCGGCGTAAGCGTTCAGTTTCAGGAAATTAACTGGAAGACAAAAGAAACCGAACTTGCCGGAAAAACAATCGACTGTATTTGGAACGGATTAACATGGGATTCCGACCGCGCGGAAAACATGAGTTTGACAGATTATTATATGATTAACAAGCAGGTTCTTGTTATAAAATCCGAAGATTCCGATAAATATACGGCTATAAGTGATTTTGAAGGTAAAAATATCGCCGCCGAATCGGGATCGGCAGGTGAAAGCTTAATTACCGAAAGCATCCCAAATGCTACGCTTATAGAGAAAGATCAACAAATTGATGCATTGACAGAACTTGTAGCGGGAACGGTAGATGCTGTTGTCATCGATTTCACAATGGCAAATTATTTAATCAACAAGGAAGGAAGCAATTTTTCCGAATTGAAAATATGCGACAATATACTTAACTCGGAAAACGAGTACTATACAATCGCTTTTCGCAAAGGAAGCGATTTGACAGCTGAGGTAAACAAATATTTGACCGAATTAAAAGAAAACGGAAAAATTGCCGAAATTGCCGAAAAATACGGACTTACCGATGCACTTGTAAAATAAAATGAGCAGTTTTATTGAAGTAACAATTTCACTCTTAAACGGATTTTATGTGACATTAAAGCTGTTTATTTTGACTCTTCTCTTCTCTTTGCCTCTCGGTCTCCTTATTTCGTTCGGCTCAATGTCAAAATTCAAACCGTTATCGCGGCTGACCAAAATATTTGTTTGGATAATCAGAGGAACTCCTCTTATGCTTCAAATACTTGTAGTCTTTTTTGCGCCGGGCATTATTTTCGGAACACCGATATTTGCAAATGACAGATTCGCCGCCGCGCTGATTACATTTGTAATTAATTATTCCTGCTATTTTTCGGAAATTTACAGAGGCGGAATCGAAAGTATACCCAAAGGTCAATATGAAGCCGGATTGGTATTGGGACTTGACAAAAAGCAAATTTTCGGTAAAATAATACTTATGCAGGTTATAAAACAGATTGTTTCACCGATGAGCAACGAAATAATTACACTTGTTAAAGACACTTCGCTTGTGAGAGTAATTGCCGTAATTGAAATAATTAAAACCGCTGAGAAATTTGCCGCAAAAGGACTGATTTGGCCGCTTTTTTATACAGGTGTTTTCTACCTTGTTTTCTGCGGTCTGTTAACAATTGTTTTCGGTAAAATCGAAAAGTCGCTTAGCTACTACAAAATTTAAGCCGCCTAATTACCGAAAAAATCTTTACGAGGTAGATTTCAAAAATGTCAATCTTAAAAGTTGAAGAATTATCAAAAAAATACGATAAAACGCTAATATTGAAAAATATCGGTTTCTCACTCGACAAGGGTGAAGTGATTTCCATAATAGGATCATCCGGAAGCGGAAAAACAACACTTTTGAGATGTCTGAATTTCTTGGAATTTGCGGATACAGGACGTATATTTATAAATTCCGATCTAATCTATGACGGCGAAAACAAGGAATATAAAAAAGATTCGAATATCAAAAAAAGCAGACTGCATTTCGGGCTTGTTTTTCAATCATTTAATCTCTTTCCGCAATACAATGTTTTGGAAAATATAATGCTTGCTCCGAGGCTTCTCAAAATCAGCGACGAAAAAGAAATACGTTCAAATGCTATCGAGCTTCTGAACAAAGTCGGTTTATCAAACAAGGCCGACAGTTACCCGTGTCAGCTTTCGGGCGGCCAGCAACAACGTGTTGCCATAGCAAGAGCACTTGCACTTTCGCCGGAAATACTCTGCTTCGATGAGCCTACCAGTGCGCTTGATCCCGAACTCACCGACGAAGTGCTTCGAGTTATATATGACCTTAAATGTAATGGCAAAACAATGATAATCGTAACTCATGAAATGGATTTTGCGCGAAAAATCTCTGATAAAATCATATTCATGTATGACGGAAAAATCGAGGAAGAAGGCACTCCTTCTGAAATTTTCCGGTGTCCTAAATCCGACAAAACAAAGCAATTTATATCCTATACCGTTGACAGATAAATATTTTACGGAATAACAAGGGAGTATAAGTTAAATGAAGAAAGCAATCAGCGACGATATGATTGAAGATCTTTATGAAGTTCTTTTGTCCTTAAGAAGCAAAGAGGAATGCAAAGACCTGTTGGAAGATTTATGTACTGTTCAGGAAGTGGAAAAAATGGCACAGAGAATAAGGGCGGCAAAACTTCTTATTAACGGTAAGACATATAATCAGGTCATTGAAGAAACCGATATTTCATCGGCAACTTTAAGCAGAGTATCGCGCTGTGTTCAGTACGGTAAAGGATATGTTAATCTCATTAAAAAAACCGAAAATGAAAAATAGAAATCAGCTCGTTCGCGTTAGAAAATGCGGACGAGCTGATTTATTATTTATTATGTTTATTATCGTACTTTATTGCCGATTCGACAAGGCCCAAAAACAGAGGATGAGCTTTATTCGGCCTGCTCTTAAACTCGGGATGGAATTGAACACCGATATAAAAATCATTTTCGGGTATTTCTACCGTTTCAACAATATATCCGTCGGGCGAGGTTCCGCTGACGCACAATCCGGATTCAATTAATAGTTTTCTGAAATCATTATTGAATTCATAACGGTGTCTGTGACGTTCGGAAATTTCATCCTTACCGTATGCTTTATACATTTGTGTCCCCTTTTCTATTTTGCAGGGGTAAGCACCCAAACGCAATGTTCCGCCTTTTTCGACATTTTCATTTTGGTCCGGCAAGAAGTCAATTACTTTATGCTTCGATGCACTGTCAAATTCACCTGAATTTGCATCTTTTAATCCGACAACATATCTTGCAAATGCTATTACGGCAACTTGCATGCCAAGACAAATGCCGAGATAAGGCAAATTATTTTCTCTGCAATAATTTGCAGTAATAATTTTTCCTTCAATTCCTCTGTTGCCGAATCCACCCGGTACAACTACTCCGGAGCATTCGGAAAGCTTATCCTGAACATTTTCGGCTGTAATGGTTTCGGAATCAATCCATTCAATGTTTATATAAGCTCCATGCACATAACCCGCATGTCTAAGTGATTCGGCAACAGACAAATATGCATCATGCAGTTGCACGTATTTACCGACTATACCTATTGTAACGGTTTTATCTCTCGAATGCATTCTGTCTAACATATCGTTCCATTCGGAAAGATCAATATTAGGAGCATCTATATTCAGCTCACGACAGACAATCTCGGAAAATCTGCTTTTTTCGAGCATTACAGGTGCTTCATACAATTCGGGAAGAGTTATGTTTTCAATCACGCAGTCCTGCTTAACATTACAGAACATGGATATCTTATTAAAAATGGGCTTTTCAATAGGCTCATCACAACGAAGCACTATAATCGTCGGATTAACACCCATTCCCTGCAGTTCCTTAACCGAATGCTGTGTCGGCTTAGATTTATGTTCATCCGATCCGTGAAGGTAAGGAACCAGAGTAACATGTATAAATATACTGTTGCTTCTGCCGACCTCAAGTGAAACCTGACGTGCAGCTTCGATAAAGGGCTGCGATTCAATATCGCCGATAGTTCCGCCGATTTCGGTAATAACAACGTCGGCATCGGTTTTTTTGCCGACGGAATAAATAAATTCCTTTATTTCATTTGTTATATGAGGAATAACCTGTACGGTAGATCCGAGAAATTCTCCGCGTCTTTCTTTTGTCAATACATTCCAATAAACTTTACCGGTTGTAAGATTGGAAAATTTATTTAGATTTTCATCAATAAACCTTTCATAGTGGCCCAAATCAAGATCGGTTTCCGCGCCATCATCGGTTACATAAACTTCGCCATGCTGATAGGGACTCATCGTACCGGGATCAACATTTATATACGGGTCAAGCTTCTGCGCAGCCACCTTCAATCCTCTGGATTTCAGTAATCTGCCGAGCGATGCGGCGGTAATTCCCTTACCAAGCCCCGAAACAACACCGCCGGTTACGAAAATATACTTTGTCTGCTTCATAAAACCTCCTATATTGCAATAAAAAATGACAAAATTGTATTTTTTTGCGTATTACTTATCATAAGTTCTGATAATGTTTTCGGCAATCTCTCTTTTTGATGTTCTCAGATTCATAGCTTGTTTTTCAATATAATAGTGAGCATCTTTTTCGGACATATTAAGACTGCCTATCAAGAGCCATTTCGCTCTGTCAATTACATAGATGTCATCAATCTTCTCGCGTAAAAGTCTGTTCTTTTCATCAAATTTATTCAGTTTTGAATGCAGTGAGGAAATGATTCTGACAGATGATAAAAAGCAGTTACGATTAAGAGGCTTTTGAAGAACAAAAACTCCCTGATATTCAAGCTCTAAATATAATTTTTCATAAGTATCACTTTTGCAAATCAATAAAATTCCCATAGGTTTATCGATGTATTTCATTATAAAATCAACTGTCAGTTCCGACTGTGAAACATCATTTACAATAAGTAAATCGAAATCTCCGGTTGAAATTTTAGCATCGGCAGAATCAAAGTTATCGGAATAAACTACGGGAGAAAATTCTTTTTCATCAAAAATATCGCAAATACTGTTATAAATTTGAACAGACGAAGAAACAATCAGCACACTTTTGGGTTTTATCATCAAATGAGTAGAATTTTGCATATATCCTGTACCATAATTATTCTGTAAATTCAAAATATTTTCGACCCGTAAATTTTATAATCAGTGATTATACTACACGATATTCATGTTGTCAAGACTTTTTCGGATTTTTTATAAAATCACTTGACAAAACAAAATTCCTATGTTACAATCACCCTATAAGTGACGGAGAGGTGCCGAGAATAGTTTACTCGGTCAAATATATCTTTTTGGTAGAGCACTAACTTAATAGCGACAAGGGCGTCGTAAGAATCTGATTATGATATGTATGCGGGTAACCGTATAAGCACCCTTATGTCGCTGTTTTTTTAATGTGTTTGAAAAGGAGACAAACTATGACATCAACTTCAGAAATTTTCGGCTCGATGGTTTTCGATGACAGCACGATGGAAGCAAGACTTCCCAAAGAAACATATTTAATGCTTCAGAAGACCATTAAGGAAGGCAAACACCTTGATTTAAGCGTTGCGAATGTTGTTGCAAATGCAATGAAAGATTGGGCAATAGAAAATGGTGCAACACATTACACTCATTGGTTTCAACCGATGACCGGAATTACCGCGGAAAAGCACGACAGTTTTATATCTCCGAAAAGCAATGGAAAAATTATACTTGAGTTTTCGGGAAAAGAACTCATACAAGGTGAGCCCGATGCATCTTCGTTTCCTTCAGGTGGTTTAAGAGCCACTTTTGAGGCAAGAGGATATACGGCATGGGACGCCACATCATACGCATTTATAAAAGACAATGTGCTCTGCATACCGACTGTTTTCTGCTCGTATGGCGGAGAGGCCCTTGATTTGAAAACAGCTTTGCTTCGTTCGATGGAGGCAATTAACACTCAGGCTTTGCGTGTTCTGAAACTATTTGGGCATAATGATATAAAATCGGTAAAAACCACTGTCGGAACTGAGCAAGAATATTTTCTGATTGACAAGGATCTTTATGATAAAAGGAAGGATTTAATCTATACCGGCAGAACTCTTTACGGCGCAAGGTCACCCAAAGGTCAGGAGCTCGATGATCATTATTTCGGAACTATAAAACCCCGTGTTGCCGAATTCATGAAGGATCTGAACATCGAACTCTGGAAACTGGGCATACTTGCTAAGACGGAACATAATGAAGTCGCACCATCTCAGCATGAAATGGCACCCATTTTTACAACTACAAATATTGCGGCGGATCACAACCAGCTGACAATGGAAATCATGCAAAAAATCGCAAAAAAGCACAACATGGTGTGTCTGCTTCACGAAAAGCCGTTTGCCGGTGTAAACGGAAGCGGAAAGCACAACAACTGGTCAATCTCAACAGATGCCGGACTGAATTTGCTTGATCCCGGAGAAACACCTTATGATAATGCTCAGTTTTTGCTTTTCCTAAGTGCTGTCATCAAGGCAGTAGACGAGTATCAGGATTTACTGCGTATTTCAGTCGCATCTGCTTCAAATGATCACAGACTCGGTGCTAACGAAGCTCCTCCCGCAATAGTATCAATGTTTATCGGCACAGATCTTGCGGAAATTTTGAAAGCAATAGAAAATGACGAACATTACGACGCAAAACAAAAAACAATGATGCGCATCGGCGTTCATACTCTGCCGAAATTTCCTAAAGACACAACAGACAGGAACAGAACAAGTCCGTTTGCATTTACCGGAAACAAGTTCGAGTTCCGCATGCTCGGTTCATCGGCATCTGTTTCAAGAGCAAATACAGTTCTGAACACTATCGTTGCAGAAGAACTTCGTGAGTTCGCGGACGAACTTGACGGCTGCACCAATTTTGAAGAGAGTCTTCATGATCTCATAAGACGAACAATTAAGGAACATAAGAGAATAATTTTCAACGGTGACGGGTATGATGAATCGTGGAAGGTTGAGGCCGAAAAGAGAGGACTGCTCAATCTCAGCGCAACTCCCGATGCGATTTCCCACATGCTTGATAAAAAGAACGTTGAACTCTTCACATCAAACAATGTTTTCAGTGAAGCAGAGTTAACCGCAAGGCACGACATTTACCTTGAAAATTACTGTAAAGTAATACATATTGAGGCATTAACAATGCTTGATATGGCAAGAAACGATATTCTCCCGGCAATGAGCAAGTTTACAGCCGAATTGTCGGAAAATATTATCAAAAAGCAGGAGATAGTCAGCACTCTTCCCTGCACTTACGAGAAAGATGCAGTAAAGAATATATCATCGTTGATGGAGGAATCATATACTGCTGTATGTAAATTGGAGCAGGATCTGATCAAATCGAAATCAATCTGCGGCAAGCAGGAGCTGGCAGATTTCTACAAATCAGCAATTCTCGATGATATGAAAGAGCTTCGCATACCTGTTGATGAAATGGAAACAATATCATCAAAAGAGGCTTGGCCTTATCCTTCATACGGTGAATTAATGTTTGGTATTCGTTAAAATAAATAAAAAATAAAATAAACGACAAGGACTAAAAAAATGTCAGATAATCAAAAAATAATCGTGCTTGACTTTGGCGGACAATATAATCAGCTTATTGCAAGAAGAGTTCGTGAGTGCGGAGTCTACTGCGAGGTCAAACCCTACAGAATGAGTTTAGAGGAAATACGCAAAGAATCTCCGATCGGTATTATATTTACCGGCGGGCCGGCAAGCGTATATGAAGAAAATTCTCCGAAAGTAGATCCTCGGATTTTCGAGCTCGGTATACCGATTTTAGGTATTTGCTACGGTTCACAACTTATCGCACATACATTGGGCGGTAAAGTTTCACCTGCGCAGTCAACCACTGCTCGTGAATACGGAAAAACAGAAACATCATTTGACACAAGCTGCCCGATTTTTTCGGATATACCCGCCAGAAGCATTACATGGATGAGCCACGGTGATTACATGGAAGTACTTCCCAAGGGATTTAAGCTGGTCGCCAGCAGCGATGCATGTCCGAGTGTCGGCATAGCCGATGAAGAACATTCATTCTACGGCGTTCAATTTCATCCTGAGGTCAACCATACAGAATACGGAAAAAAGATGATTTCAAACTTCCTTTTCAAGGTATGTAAGGCAGTCGGAGATTGGTCAATGGGCGATTTCTGCAAGTCAGCCATAAATTCTCTTCGCAATCAAGTCGGTGAAAACGGACGAGTTCTTCTCGCTCTTTCGGGAGGTGTTGATTCATCTGTTCTTGCTGCGCTTCTTGCAGAAGCCATCGGTTCAAGACTGACTTGTGTCTTTGTCGATCATGGTCTTCTCAGAAAAAATGAGGGTGACGAGGTTGAAGCTGCTTTTTCCAAATGGAAAATCAATTTTGTCAGAGTTAACGCCGAAGAACGCTTTTTGGGCAAACTTGCCGGCGTAACAGACCCTCAAGAAAAGCGTAAGATCATTGGAGCAGAATTCGGATATGTTTTCTGCGATGAAGCAAATAAATTTAATATTACCCCAAATGATTTTCTTGCACAAGGAACTATTTACCCGGACGTTATCGAATCGGGTGAAGGCGACGCGGCAGTAATTAAGAGCCATCACAACCGTTTACTTCCTCCGGAAGTTATGAAAAGATTCAAGGGTGTGATAGAGCCTCTCAGACTTCTTTTCAAAGATGAGGTTCGCGCTCTCGGAAGAGAGCTTGGGCTTCCCGAATCGGTAGTAACGCGTCAACCGTTTCCCGGTCCCGGCCTTGCAATCCGTATAATCGGTGATATAACTCGCGAAAAAGCCGATATGCTGCGTGATGCCGATTATATAATGAGAGATGAACTGCAAAAATGCGGTGAAAGCAAAAGGTTGTCACAGTATTTCGCAGTGCTTACAAATCTTCGCTCGGTCGGTGTAATGGGCGACGGCAGAACATATGATTTCACTCTTGCTCTTCGCGCCGTAACTACAGATGATTTCATGACCGCCGATTTTGCGAGAATACCGTACGATATTCTAGACAGAATATCCTCTCGCATAGTCAATGAAGTGAAAGGCATAAACAGAATTGTTTATGACATTACATCCAAGCCGCCCGCAACAGTAGAGTGGGAATGAGATAATGTGGATATGACATGCGAAAAAAGCCTCACAATCCGCTCTGTTAAACGGGTTGTGGGGCTTTTCAGACTCAAGCGGTGTCAAAGCCGGAAAACATCCATATCCCTAAGTATAAAAACACAAAAAAAGCAACGACACATCGTTGCTTTTTCTTTAAATAATATAAATATCGTGGAAGAGATTATCTTTCCATAGTATCTTCAAAACAATCAGGATA
>CAVGEY010000024.1:0-21274 GCA_963628435.1 bacterium | reverse complement strand
AAATTACACTACTCTCAAACAGGTATTACCAAGTTTGATTATATTTTCAAGTTTGAGTCCCCTATAAAATTACACTACTCTCAAACGTGATAGTTAGTCAAGTAATACTACACCAAGTTTGAGTCCCCTATAAAATTACACTACTCTCAAACCGAGCCAATGATAAAGGACATCACCACGACGTTTGAGTCCCCTATAAAATTACACTACTCTCAAACCACCTGCTCCCGTTCCACGCAATAGCGCAGGTTTGAGTCCCCTATAAAATTACACTACTCTCAAACAGCGTCTATCGATGTTAACGCACTTGCGGGTTTGAGTCCCCTATAAAATTACACTACTCTCAAACTTACAAGAGAGATGTACTGCCCCCTTTTAGGTTTGAGTCCCCTATAAAATTACACTACTCTCAAACACAGAGTCCGTCTGTACAATAGACTCTTTTTGTTTGAGTCCCCTATAAAATTACACTACTCTCAAACTGTACCGGCACGCACCCAGATGGTATCGTTGTTTGAGTCCCCTATAAAATTACACTACTCTCAAACGTTTTCCGTTGATCTCCCTGAGTCCCTTGCGTTTGAGTCCCCTATAAAATTACACTACTCTCAAACCTCAAATCCGCATCAAAATGCGGAAAACGGCACTACAAACCGCGAAAATTTTCAAATAATGTAAAATTTTATATTTTTCGGAACACAAACCGGCATATCTTTCGGTCGGGCGGCGGCGGTCTGCCGCCGTCCCGACTCAAATAAACAAAATGTCAAAACTCGCAGAGATCGGCATCTACGGTAACCCTCTTTTCATAGGTCAGCCGTCTGTAATCTCTGTTTTCTATCATCAGAATGTTATACTCGTGATCGAGCACCGTCTTCATAAAAAGTTCGGCGTCGTCATCTGTGACATAGCTGCGCATATTCACGGTTATGAACAGCTTTTCGCAGTCGAACTCGCGGACAAGCGACATATAGTCGATAACCTTTTCGCAGAGCGTGCCGCCGCCGTCGTCTATCTCTATCCCCGCCGCCTTTATGATTGACGCGGGAGAAATTTTCGGATAGCTGAGCGAGCAGTCGAATTCGGAGAGAATGTCGGCAATATAATTTTCGATGCCGGTCATCAGCTGCATGGTTTTCATATAATATTCCGAATTTACCGCCGTTTTTTCGGCAGCCGAAATTATCTTGTTCACAAGCGTTTTTCTGTTCATCTCAAACGGCACGAAGGTCGAGAGCAGCTCGGCTCTCTTGGAAAAAGAGAGGATTTTGTCGCCGTCCGACATTACCGATTTCCGTTCGCAGCCGTCGATCTGCTCGGAAATGTCGGTGATAAGCTCGAAGAAAAGCCGCTGATTTTCTATCACAAGGCTGTTGACAAACCGAATCGACGTGTCGAAAACTCCGCTGATTTCGGGATAGCAGAAGGTCACAGTATCACCAGCCTTTCATCTCCGGTTATGACATCGGTATGAAATTCGCCCGTGATAAATTCCATTTTGGAAAACTGCTTTTCGGTAACCGTCAGCAGCATGACAAGCCCTTTCGGCGGACGGTTTTTGCGTATAACCGCGGCAACCGCCTGCTCCGCCGACGGGGTAATCAGCATCCGCGTATAAACCGACTCCTGAAGCATGAGAAAGCCGTTGCTTATCAGAGTTTTGCGGAATTTTCTGTAATTGCGCTTATCCTCGGTTGTTTCGGTGGGCAGATCGAAAAAAACAAGTGTTCTCATAAATCTGTAACTCATTTTATCATATTATTTCTGTCTTTTCAAGACCTCACGGCTTTCTTTCAAAGCCTTTCATAAAATTTTATCAGCGAGAGGTCGCCGTTTCTCAGCGCCTCGAAAACGCTGTATGTATAGATTTTCGCGGCGTTCAGCACAGTCTGCTTTGCACCGCCGATTAAGACATAATCATTCAGAATGCCGAGTATGTCGTGCTTTTCTTCGGCGGTGAATTTCGTGTATTTTCCGTAATAGACCTTTCTGTCGACGAGAATCCGAAAAGGCTCCATAAGATCGCTGCTTAAATTATAGTGATTGAATACGCTGCGGTGAAAAAGCCCGATTTGAGTGAGATAGCCGCAGCAGACGACCTCGCGGTTGAATACCGACAGAATTATGCCGTAGCCGTAGTTTAAGGCGGCGTTTGTTACCGAATCGGCATCTCTCGTGAAATCAAGTCCGAACAGACCGTTGAAATAGACTTTGGCGGCGTGCCCCTCGCGGTTGGTCGAATCTCCCGGCTCAATCTGTCCGACATAGCCCGAAAGCAGCTCCGACTCTCTTTTTTTGCCGAGTTCGGCGAGAAATCGGCATTGGTTCGCGATTTTCTCGGATATTATCTCAGACCACGCCGCCTCTTTCAGCGGCTCCGCCCATTCGTTTTGCTCTCTTATGCGGCGCGAGCTGTCGTGGGCGCCGTAATAGGGGACAAGTTCGGCGTAGGGCGATCTTTTGCCGTCGCAGAAGATCACCCTCACCTTTTTTTCGGCGAGCGCCTCGAGAAGACAGCCGGTCATCGAGACGGCGGGATCTTCTATAAGAAGCAGAGCGATTTCATCGAGAAATACCCGCCTCGTCTCCTCTCCTCTCACCGTCATATAGCCCATTTTCAGATCGAGCTTGCATCTGCCGCTTATCACCACCGTGCGCCAGCTCATAACAGCTCCTTAAGGTTAATCGAGCGTTTTTCGAACAGCCCCGCGGGCGAACGGTCGATTATCCTTACGTCATTGTATTTCCAGTTTTTGAGATTTGCGGACAGACGGCAGTCTTTTCCGTTGTTTATTTTCTTATCTTTCAAGGGCGTGCGGTTGAACATTGAAATAAAGCACAGCAGGGCGCTGCATTGCTCTTTTACCGACATACCGACAAACATTTCTCTGTTTTTCACAAAATCTTTAAGGTGACTTTCGGGGCGGCACGAATACGGTTTTTCCGAATGTTTTTCTATAAGTCTGTCGTAGAGCGCGATATTGCCCTCGCGGTTTACCGATTCTTTATCGGTATATTCGAGATTCGAGTTGTCGCCCGTCTTTCTGGCGTAAGATTCGACCGATTTCACATATTTCGTCTCAGATGCCGACAGGATAAGCGGCGTGAACACCTTCATGCTCATTAGGCTCGGCTTTACATATCCCTGACCGCCGAGTATGACGTGCAGACCGTCGAGCGAAAATTCGGTGCCGATTTTTATCGGGCGCATACCGAGCGGAAATTCCATATCGGCGGCGTCTTTGTCGATCCGCTCCTTTATATAATTCAGCGCGAATTCTTTATCCGACAGGAATTTTTCGTCATAGAGATGCGCAACGGGAACAAATTCGCAGACCGTCTTTCCCTTTTTGTCCTTATATCTTACGAGCATCGTGAACGCGGTGGTAAGTCCGCCGTATCCGCCGTATATTTCGGTCGGCATATCTTTCTTTATCCGAACGGTACCCTCGCCGCTTCTTCTCGATTTGATATTCTGCTCGAAAAATCCGCCTTTTTTCTTTACCGGGTAAAAGACCGCGTGACAGTTGTTCTTGAACACCGTCTTTCTGACAGCCGCAACCGAGCTCGGCTGAGCCTTGTCGGCGGTTCCGTACCAGACGATTTTTTCGTCTCCGCCGGTTATCGTGTGTCCGAGCCTTGTCGTCATTTTGAGACTGTAGCTGCTCTTGTTTTTAAGATACCACTTCTTCGTGAACTGTTCGTGATATACGTTGCCCATGACGATATTGAGATAGGCGTCTTTTGCGTGGTGCAGATCGTTCAGCGCTCTCGATTTCGGCATGCCGTACTCATGTCTGAACTCGGACACGAGTCCCGCCTTGACAAAAACGATTTCGGTTTCGGGATATTTTTCTTTGAGCAGTACGGTAACCGCCTTGGTCGACTGTCTTGTTTCGACAAGCTGACGGTTGATGAATCCCCATTCCTCGTCTTCGGTGAACGGCTTGTATCTCGTAAGGCGTCTGAACTTTTCGTCTCCGATAAGACCGTTTTTATGAAGCAGTTCCCAGAAGCGGAACATCTTATTGCGGATTTCGGCTTTTATCGGGTAAATATCGTTCTTTTCGCCGTTGACCTCCGAGCGCACCAGCACCTTGTTGTTCGTTATGCTGTCGTCATCGACTTTCGACTGCGGATAGATGTGGTCGATATTATAGTCCTTGCTTCCGTTCATCAGGACGTCAACATCGATCGCGTCTCCGGTATACATACATCTGCCGAGCTGAGTGTAATAGAGATAAAGTCTGTTGCTCTGCAAACGGCTCTCCTGCTCGTTTTCGAGTTTCTGTGACATTTCGGCAAGACAGCCCTCAAGTTCGGAATCTTTTATTTCTTTATAGAGATTCAGAAGACGGGTTTTTCTCGATTCGGTGCGTTTTTTCACGGCATCCTCGCCGCGCGCCATTTCGACGAATATCTTTTTCGACGGATTTCCGTTTGCCTTCACGATTTCATCGACAATTTCGAGTGTCCGTATAATCGGGCGTTTTACCGCGTTCGAGATATACATCTCGTCAAGTCTGTCGGCGAGCGTTTTCTTTTCGCCCGAATAATATTCTCTGTTCGCCTTTTTGATTTCTTCTCCGAAAGTATAGTTGTCCGAGAGCAGAAGTTCGGACAGATTGACGCTCGACTCCCACATAAAGCCGATAACCGTATTCGTCTCGCCGGTTGACTCGAGAGTTCCCTCGATTCCGCAAAGCAGCCTTTTCGACAGTCTGCCGAAATCTTTGAAGCTCATCCCCGCGACATAGTCGAAATCTTCTTTCGAAAGTCTCTCACCGAACTTCTCTTTCAGCCGTTTTCTGTACAGCTTTTTGTCCTCGACAACGGTACGATAGTTTATGATTTCCTCAACCTCGTCTTCGGTGAAAATGCCTCCGTCAATCAGCTTTTTGAAGGCAATCGCGGTCGAAAGCGACGATTTGATGTCGGTATCTATGCCCGACATACCCTCGAGCGATTCTCTGTCATAGAAATTGCCCTTTTCAAGGCAGTCTTTCAGCGCTTTCGGACTGACCTTCTTCTTTTTCATAAACAGTTCGGTGTAAAGATACTGTTTGGCTTCGGTTGAAATGCGCTCTCCGCCGATTTTTATGTTGTTTATCTCGTTGAGTACCTCGAATTTCTTATAAAGCAGCGAATTTTTCGGCAGCACATCCTCGCCCGCGAGATAGCTGCATTTATTCAGCATACGCTTGATAAATGCGTCGTTCGATTGATCCGAATCGACTTTTTCATCGAAATTCCAGGGATAAATCTTTCCGTCCGCCTTGCGCACAATCCACGCGTGTTCACCGTGTCCGTTCAGCGGGCCGACATAATAGGGTACGCGGAAGCGCATAATCGACTCGATTTTTTCTTTCGCGACATATCCGTCGGCATCTTTTTCATTAAGGAACGGGAGATATGCCGACGCGTTTTCGAGAATCTTTTTCAGCTCATAATAATATACCTGATAGGGGATAACTCTGTTTTCGCCGTTTACCTGCTTCGGAAGAAATGTGTTGTTATCGATTTTGCCGCATATTTCCTCTCCGAGTTTCGCCCTGTTTTCGGCGTTGTCGAGATTCAGCGTTTTTTTCAGATATTTGCAGAAATCTTCGGGATTTTTGCATTTTTTGAATTTCTTTCTGTCATCCTCGCCGCAGCCGCCGACATTCGCACTGTAAGCGACATAGTTGTTTTCCTCGTATTTTCTGAATACTCGGTTATATGTTTCGACCGGATAATTTTCCTTGACGAACTTTTTAAGCGCCGCAAGATCCTTTTTATGCTCCTCGTACATATTGACCTTTGTCTGCGATATGCAGTTTCCGCCCCTCATAAGTCCGCCGAGAACGGTTTGGTCGAATATCTTTTTGAGCTGTCTTAAAAGTTCGCCGTCATCTCCGAGCGCGGCGTACGCGTTCTCGAATTTTTCATCTTCGGCGTCAAGTCTGAAATCCCCGAACTCCTCCGCGTACTCTTCCTTTCCGAAAAGTTTTGCGAGAGAGGTCTTGCCTCCGCAGAGCAGATTGAAAATCGCCTCTTCGGAGAACGGGAAGTTTTCGTCTTCGGGATCGGCTTCTTTCGAGAATTTCGCCTTCCCGCCTTTCAGCATATTCTGCAGCTTCGCGTATTTCTTTTTGACTCCGTCCTCTTTGAGAATTTCGCCGATTTCGTCGATTTCGGCATCATCGCACTCTTTCCAGGGTATAATATAGCCCGAATCGGTAAGATAGGCGATAAATTCGTTATAAACGGGCTTAAAATCGACGATTTCCTCGATGTTGTCCTCGGAAATCTCGCTGAGAAAATGTCCGCGATGGGCGACAAGCCATGCCGAAGCGAGATAGACAAGCCGCACATCATGCGGCTCGGTGCCGCTCATAAGTTCGACAATCAGATGATGAATTGTCGGGTATTTTTTATGATAGTCGGCATCGGTGAAATTTTCGTCATTGAATATCGAATAAGCCTCGCCCGAATCTTCTCCTCTCAGCGCGCTCGCATTTATACGGCGGAAAAAGTTTTCATCGACGGCGGCGATTTCGGGCGCGAAAATCTCCCGAAGCAGCTCTGTCCTCTGCTTCCTGCGGTCGAGTCTGCGCCTTGCGGTACGGAAAGTCCGTCTGGCATCGCAAAGTTCGGCGGTATCGAACAAGGATACACCCCACATCGGCTCGCCGCCGAATTTAAGAAGATTGTAATTTGCGCTGTCGTCGGTCGCCGCGAAGCCGACCGAATCGGTGCCTATATCAAGGCCTATAAAATAATTTTCGACTTTCTGCTTTTTCATCTTGACATTTTCTCCTTTTCTGGCTATAATATAGGTGTAAGGTTATAGTCCCCTATAAACTTACACTACGAGTTCAAATAAAAGTAAACTCAAATCGTCGGATTTGCCGACCGCACAGTGTGTGCCGAATACCGTCCTTCACGGACGGTATTTTTTTGTCGGGAAAACACCGCCGCACCTTTCATATTATATATATTATACCGTCGGTATGCCCGATTTTCAAGCAATTTTCGTCATAATGCAAAAAATATCAAAAAAAACAAAAACAAGGACGCTCGGCGAGTGTCCTTGTTTTTTTGCGGATGGCTGTTTGTCTGCGGTCATCCTTTTATCATTCTGACTATTCCCTTGAAGAAATGTCCGTTTGCCATGAGAAGCATTCCGGGCAGAACGCCGCCCTTCATGCCGCCCGAAATCTGCATTGAACGCAGCGGCGATCCCGCCGATGAGTTCATCAGCATACGGAAATCGGGATTTTCGTAGTCTTTTTTGCCGCCGAATCCTTTGGCGACAGTCGACTCGACCGCCCTGAACATAATTTTCATAACAAGGCTGTAATCTTTCATTTCGATGACGGTATTGTCCATTGTAAACGAGCCTTTTTTCAGAACGGGCGGCGTATAAACGTGTCCGAGCATCGCCTCAAAATCTTTTTGACCCGGCTTGCCCTTACAGGTTTGATACCACGAACTCTTCTGCCATATCGGCACGGGCAGAGCCTCGCCGCTCTTTTCGATAAACGCGGAAAGACCTCCGACCTCTGCGGTATAACGTCCTGCGGGGATTTTCCATCCGTCCTGCCGGACGGCAAAACTGCGGTCTGTGAGCGTAAATGTTACGGTTTGAGCCTCGCCCGGACTCAAAAGCAGCTTTTTGAAGCCTTTCAGCTCACGAATCGGGCGGTGAACAGAGTCCTGCGGAGCCGATATATACAGCTGTACCACCTCGGCGCCGACGCGTTTTCCGATATTTTTTACGCTGACCGACACCTGCCCGCCGTCGGTCTTCAGATCCGAATAGGCAAATTCGGTATAGCTGAGGCCGTAGCCGAACGGCCAGCGTACGGGGACTTTCGCCTTGTCGTAATAGCGGTAGCCGACATAGATTCCCTCGGTATAAAGGGCATCGGGCTGTCTGCAATATGTTTCGGATGACGGAACATCCTCATATCGGTACGGCCAGCTTTCGGCAAGTTTTCCCGACGGGTTGACTCTGCCGTAAAGCAGATTTGCCGCCGCCTCGCCGCCTGCCTCTCCGCAGAGCCCCATATACAGAATTGCCTTGACGCCGTCTGCCCACGAACATTCGACCGCGCATCCGCACATAAGCACAACTACGGTGTTGGGATTTGCTTTTGATACCGCCTCGATCATGCGGACCTGCCCCTGCGGCATCTTCATATCGTCGCGGTCGAATCCCTCCGACTCGTATCTGCCGGGCAGTCCCGCGAACACCACGGCAACATCGGCGGCTCCCGCGATTTCTTCCGCTTCGCGGATAAGCTCATCGGTGGTATCGCCGTGTTCGTCACAGCCGCGCGCGTATGAGCCGGTCAAAAAATCAATCGGCTGTGAGAGCTTTGCCGCGTTGACATGACTGCTGCCCGCGCCCTGATAGCGCATATTCTCCGCCATTGAGCCGATAACCGCGATTTTCGTGTTTTCACTCAGCGGCAGAACGCCGTCATCGTTTTTCAGCAGCACGGCGCCCTGCTCGGCGGCGGTGCGTGCGATCTCATGATGGGCATCGTAATCACATTCAGACGGCGTTTTAAGCGTATCCGCCGCGCGAAATACCTGTTTCAGAATCCTGCGGACACTGCCGTCAATATCGTCCTCGGAGAGTCTGCCCGATTTTACCGCCTCGGCGCACTCGCCGAACATATAGTCGCTGCCGCCCGGCATATTCAGATCACAGCCGGCGCGAAATCCCTCGACGCGGTCGTTCATCGCTCCCCAGTCGGTGACGACCATGCCGTCAAATCCCCATTCGGTGCGGAGAATATCGGTGAGCAGTTTCTTGTTGTCGCTCGCGTGGATGCCGTTGATTTTCGGGTATGAGCACATGACGGCAGAGGGTTTTCCCTCCTTTACCGCGATTTCAAAGCCCGTAAGATACATCTCCCTCAATGTTCTTTCGTCCAACACCGAATCGGATGTGAATCGGCACTTTTCCTGCGAATTTGCGGCAAAATGTTTAAGGCATGTGCCGACACCCTGCCCCTCAACGCCGCGGATAAATCCCGCCGCCATTTTTCCCGCAAGATAGGGATCTTCGGAGAGATACTCGAAATTCCGTCCGCAGAGCGGATTTCGTTTGAGATTCACTCCGGGGCCGAGAACGATACCGACTTTCTGATTTTTCGCTTCTTCTCCGATGGCTTTCCCCACTCTGAAGATAAGCTCCTCGTCCCAGCTGTCGGCGGTGGTAACGCCCGACGGAAAAGATGTCGCGGGACGGGAGGCATTGACACCCAGCATATCGGTCGCGTTTTCCTGTTTGCGCAGACCGTTCGGCCCGTCGCAGACAAACATCGGCCGAATGCCGTACTTTTCGTACGCCCTTGTTTCCCAGAAAGACTCTCCCTCGCAGAAGGCGATTTTCTCTTCAAGCGTCATGGAGGCGACAATCTTATCTATGCCGTTTTCGTTCATCTTGTTCTTTCCGCTTTCTTTTTAATAAGAACCGAATCGGTGAACGCCATCGCGATGACAAACGAGAGGAGCATGAAGAACGCCCCCGCCGTTACGTCCGACGCGAAATGCGCCGCCGCGACAACGCGTCCCGCGCCGATTATGACGGTCCACAAAAGTCCCGCGGCGAGAAAATATCCGCGCTTACCTTTGAGCTTTTCGAAAACATCGCAAAGCAGCATATAAAAACATGCGCCCGCCGCCTTTGATGTGTGTCCCGACGGGAACGAATCACCGCCGATTGCCGATGAGTGCGGCATATACCACGCTCTGAAATCGGAATAGTCTGCCGTGAGATCGCGCATACGGGGGCGATCCCAGAAAATCTTGATTATATTTACCGTAAGTTCCTGCAGCAGCATGGCGATAACGATAATGAGCGCCGCGCGAATGAGCGCATCTCTGTGCGCCGGAAGAATTTTCCCGGCGGCGATAAGCGCGCCGATACCCATTGCCACCCCGAGCGTTCCGCCCAGAATGAGCGCGAGTTTGGTGCTCGCGTATTTTACCGAGAAGAAAAAGATGAAGAATCCGTATTCGAACACGCCGATAAAGCAGATGACCGCGCCGAGAACGCTCCAAAAACTTTTCTTTTTCGAGCGTCCCGCAAAAAGCAGCGCAAACGACATCATCATGAGAAAATCAATCGGGATTTCGCTTGCACATTCGGCAAAACGCGCCAAAAAGCTGTCGGTATTCACAAGCGCAACCGATATGTCAAGATCGAAAAATGCAAACAGCGTCATCAGAACGGCAAAAACGCCGACAAGTGCCGCAAGACTTTTTTTCGTTGAATAAGATTTTTCCGAACCTTTCATTTTTTCACCTTCTGTTCATAAATTTTCGTACCCGCGCTCTGCTCAAACACCCGTCCGTCGGGAAGACGGATTTCGGCGGTGCAGTTTGCGGGGACTGTAACCGTATATTTTACGGTGTCGTCTGTTTTCTCCCAGCCGCTTTCGATATTGCCGTAAACGCTGTTGTACGCGGCCTTGGCATAGCCGAAATGTCCGCCGACCGTCGGGGCGATGACAAACCGGTTTTCTCCGTCAATCCGAATGCCGCACATACTCCCGAACAGCCATGCCACAACGGCACCTTTGGAATAGTGGTCGAGCGACGCCACGCCGCCGCCTTTGGCTTTGTCGCCCTCCCATGATTCCCAGATGGTGGTTGCGCCGTTTTTCGGCATACTCAGCCAGCCGGGTATTTCCTCGTTTTCGAGCAGACGGTATGCCGCCTCGGGGTCGATGTCGGCAAGCACGCCGAGAATCAGCGGTGTCGACAGAAATCCGGTGCCGAGCCGCCATTTGTAGTGGTCAAGCGCCTCTATAAGCCGACCTTTCGCATAAGCCGTCTGCTCCTCATCAAGCAGTCCGAACGCGAGCGGCCGTACCAGCCTTGCCTGTCTGTCGGTATCAAGCGTGAATTCTTCGGTTTTCATCATGGCCTGATAGGTCTTTCGGCAGCCGTCACGGTATTTCTTATAGAGCGAAATATCTTCGTTATGCCCCAGAGCCCCGGCAATCTCAATCATAAGTTCCATGATGTATGCGGTGTATGCCGTGGACACCTCGGGATGCGGCGCGGCAAAATCCTGCCACTGCATCACACAGAAATCCTGCGGTTCCGCCCATTCTCCGTAGCTCTGTCCGCGGTTGACCAGATATTTTTTGTCTTTTTTCGGAATGTGAACCGCCTTCGCGAACGGTCCGCCCCACTTTCCGCAGCGGCCCATCATAAACCCGGCGTAGCGTTTCATGCCCTCATATCGCCTTGATATAACCGACAGATCGCCGTAGCGTTTCCAAAGAACGTAGGGCATGATTACGCCGGCGTCGGCCCAGCCCACACTGCCGTTCATGACACCCATGTAGAAATCTACGCCGCCGGCAGGTGCAATCTGCGGCAGTTTTCCGTTTTTCCTCTGCCAGTCGTAGACATCGTTCAGGAACTTTTCCGCCATCGGCTCATAGTCGAACAGAAATGCGGCGGTGGAACAGAAAATCTGCGCGTCTCCCGTCCAGCCGTGCCGCTCTCTCGTAGGGCAGTCGGTGGGCAGATCGGCATGATTGTTTTTCGCGCTCCAGACCGTGTTTTCGACAAATTTATCGAGCAGTCGGTTCGAACTTTCGAAAAAACCGGTACGCTCCATATCCGAACAGACCGGGACGGCGGTGAAATTCTCCGCCGTAATCGGAAGATCGGTTTCCACCGAAACATATTGAAATCCGAATATGGCAAATTCGGTTTTGTACTCGTTAAGACCTTCCTTACAGGTATAGATCACCTGCTGCAGGGGCGTTGTTATCTTTTTGCCGCTGCATTGGATATTTTTCTGTGTGAACTCTCCGTTTTCGTCAAGCATCTCGCCGAAACGGAGTTTTATTCTGCTTCCCTTTTGCGCGTTTACCTTAAATTCTACATATCCCGCGATGTTCTGCCCGAAATCGAGTATGCTTGCGCCCGACGGGGCCCTGATGATTTTCGCCGTCAGCCGCTCATGCTCGGTCAGGGGGACATTGTCGGAGACGGTCGGAGTTACCGGATGTTTTGTGATTTTCGCCCTTCCGCCGTATGTCGGTGCGGCGGCGGCATCGACAATCTCGCCGTCTTTGTTGTCGGCAAAACGGACGGGGCCGTCATTCGACCATTCCCAGCTTTCATCGGTGCAGACCGTCTGCACCTCCCCGTTCTCACGGGTGATTTTCAGCTCTGCCAGCAGTTTTGTTTCGGTGCCGTACTGATTTTTGAGCCCCCACGCGCCGCACGAGCCGCGGTACCAGCCGTCGGCAAGCTGTACGGTAATGACGTTTTTGCCGATTTTCAGCATATCGGTCAGATCGTAGGTCTGATACTGCACCCTCTTCCGGTAATCGGTGATTCCGGGCGCGAGAACGAAATTCCCGACTCTCTCACCGTTGATTTTCGCCTCATACAAGCCGCAGGCTGTGATATAGAGCCGCGCCTTTTTCAGGTCGGACACCGTAAACTCTTTGCGGAAACAGTCGACAGGATAGCGGACTTTTTTGTTGACCTTGTAGTTTCCGGTTATCCACTTCGCCGTCCACTCGCCGATTCCGCTTTCGAATGATGCCGCGCTCCACTCGCCGCAGACATCATTTTCGTCCCATAGACGCACTTTCCATTCTGCTTTTGTTTCGGGCGGGACTTTTTCTCCGCCCCAGACGGCGCGCATTGCGCCCGACATGGTTTTTCCGCTCTTCCAGAGAGTTTTTCCCGCATCGCTTTCGGCAATGATTTCGTATGCCGTCTGCCTTATGCCGCCCTCACAATTCCAGAAAAGGCGGGGCGCGGTAAAATCCACACCTACGGGGTTTATGAGATGCTCTGTTTTAAGCCGAATTGCTTTCATTTTTTCGATCCCTTTCTTCGGATTTTCCGCATCACGCCGCAGACGGCTTTTGCGGTGCCGCATTGACGCGGCTCAGAGGAGAACCTCTTTTATAAGCCCGTTTTCATCGAACTCAATAGGCGCCATGCATGCCTTGCGTTTATACTTTCCTTCGGTACTTACATGGAAAAAGACATACCATCGGCCGCCTATCTCCTCAATACTGCCGTGATTGTTCCAACTCTTCGGATTCAGCCTGCTGTTATCTACGATAACGCCGCGATAGGTGAACGGGCCGAGAGGATGTTCTGCCGTGGCGTATCCGAGACAGGTGGGTTTTCCGCGGGAAATGTCGGCAAATACATAGTAGTAGATGCCGCCGCGCTTGCGCAGAGAACTTCCCTCATGAAAGTGATGCTCCTTTTCGGTAAGCAGTCGGTCAACAACGGTATCCTGCTCTATATGCATCATATCCCGCGAAAGCTTCGCCCCGTGAGATGCGAATTGCCCCCAGTAGTAATAGGCTGTGCCGTCGTCATCGATAAATACCGCGGGATCTATTCCCGTAACGGGCAGACGAACGGCTCCGGTAAACGGGCCTGTCGGGCTGTCGGCAACGGCAACACCCTCCGTCTCATCGGACATGCAAAAATACAAATAATATTTTCCGTCTTTGTAAATGCAGTCCGGGGCAAAAAGAGCGAGATTTTGCCGATTGTTTTTTTCTGTCTGCTTTATAATTTGATTTACCAGCAGTTTAAGCGGAATCAGCTTTGTTATTTTCGGCAGAAACATCCGGACATTTTGCGGAATGTCCTCCCATGTCTTTACATCTTTATACATGGCACGCACATCGGTCTTCCCCGCCCACGGCACATCATCCAATGAGAAACTGCTGCCGCCGCAAGTCCAGCTTTTCAAATCTTTGCTGAATGCGACCGCATAATTTCCGCTGCACCAGCGATCGCCGCTCTTATCAAGACTGCCGTAGAGATACACCGATCGGTCGGGCATAACACGCGCTTCCCCGTCGGGAATCATTGCCGAAAGCGGCAGCATGTACCGTTTCTCTTTTGACATTCGAATCACCTTCCGCCTTCGCTTATTTCTCCCTGCGCGCCTTGATTTCTTCCTGCTCTTTGCCGATATTCTTTTCCACATTGAGGAAGAGCAGCAGTATGACGAGAATAATGCCGGTGAAGGTTTCAAGACCGACAAATCCGAAAGTAAGCACGTCTTTTACGGCCTGCGACTGCTCGGCAGCCACGGTCACGCCGTCGATTACCGAGGGGGCAACATATCCCGCTTTTGCGATCAGTCCGTTGAAGATGCCGGTACATACGCCGGTAAGGGCGCATGCAATGATGTTGTATATGCTCATGGCAATTCCGTCACAGCGGAATCCGACTTTCCATTCGACATGATCGAGCACGTCGGCAAAAAGCGCCATGAACACGTAGGCACACGGAAGACCGCCGATATTTTTAATGAACTGACCGATCAGAACAACAACCATATCGGTCGGGCAGATCCAGCAGACGGCAGAGCCGACGGCATATAAAATGAAGCCGTACATTGTTATGTTTCGTTTTCCGATACGCTTTGCGAGCGGCCAGACGGCGAAAATGCCGATACCCATCGGGAGACCGCCGATAACCGAAATGAGTGTCTGCGTAATGCCGTCGTTATAACTGCCGAGCACATAATTGCAGTAGTACACGAGGCTGATGTTTTTGATGTGGCTGCCTACCGTGTAGATGAAGAAATAGGCATAGATGAGCAGCATGTATTTGTCGGTGAAAATCGCTTTCATTCGGTCGACAAAAGATACCTCGGTTTCGCCTCTGCTCTGCACCTCCGCCGTAACGCGTTCCTTGGTAAAGTAGTATTCAAGCACGGTCAGAGGCAGAACGATGATTGACAGCACCGACATCAGCGTGATCCATTTGCCTTTGTCAACTCCGAGAATCGGCATAACGACCATCGGGAAGACCAGAGCCACGACCATTCCGCTCATCATAATAGACGCAATCTGATTAAATACCGAAAGAGAACCGCGCTGAGTCATGTCGCGCGTTGAAAGCGGCACCATCAGGCTGTGGCTCATATTGAAAATAGTATAGGCAAACGAATAGAAAAGGTTGTAGCTTATCACTACCCAAATCGCCTGCACGCTATCCGAGCCGTTCGGCACGGTGAAAAGCAGAATTCCGGTGATCGCCATCAGCGGAGCCGAAAGCAAAATCCAGGGACGCGCCTTTCCCTCTCCCGTGCGGGTGCGGTCGATAATGCAGCCCATGATAATATTCGTGACGGCATCGATGATTTTGGAAACGATGGGGAAAATCACAAGGAATGTTCCCGCTCCGATATGCGTAAGATCGAGCACATCGGTGTAGTATACGTTCAGATATGTTCCCAGTACGGCGTTCAGCAGCAGCGCTCCCGCGGGGCCGACAAGATAACCGAGCCATTTTTCGGCGGGCTTTACATTCTCCGAATGAACTCTGCTTCGGAAAATTTTGCGTTCGACAAGTTTTTGCTTTGCCATTTTCGTAGTCCTCCCAAACTTTTTGTAAACCTGACAAATTTATATAATTTTCACAATTCTGCTTTATCAGTATAGCACATATATTTTTCAAAGTCTTGCCTTTTTGTAATTTTAATGGTATAATTGTAATCAGTTTTCGGAAAAAATCCGAAAAAACAAAGATTTTGCACTTTGAAAGGCGGGAAAAGCTACGGAGCATATCGATCTCAGCTATTTATGCACGACAATCGGCAATCTTGCGGGCATACCGGTCCGCGTTTTCGGGAACGGCGTACAGACTTTTTATCATTCGGTCGTTTATCTGCCGAAAGATCCGATGACGCTCTGCCGCGATGAGATTTTCGCCGTCGCCGATCACGTGGGCTATTTTGTCACGCCCGAATTTCACTATTACGGCATAGTAAACAGCGGCAATATAAAAATCGTTGCCGGCCCGACACGCCAGATCGCCGAAACCGATCAGGAGCTGCGCGAACTTGCATTCCGTCTTGATCTGTCGGGAGATGACGCCGATGCGCTGATAAACGGTATGCGCGGAATTGTCCGAATGCCGATGGAGAGCATTCTGCAAATGCTGTGTACGGTAAACTATGTACTCTGCGGCGAAAAGCTCAAACTCAGCGACATCAGCATCCGCGAGGACGAGCAGGCGGAACTTGTTCTTTATCGGGAGAAAATGCGCGCGAGCGAAAATTTCGGGACGGTGTCTCAGGATACGCAGCCGCCGACCGAACACAACACCTATGACATCGAGCAGCTTCTTCTGCACATGATTCGGAAAGGAGACAGCGCGGCGCTCCGCGACTGGATCGCGAACGCTCCGGCAGTGCGCGGAGGAGTTGTGGCGGGAGAGCCTCTGCGTCAGAGAAAAAATCTGTTTATCGTAACCGCCACCCTCGCCTCACGCGCGGCAATCAGGGGCGGAATAGCGGTCAACGACGCGTTCACAATCAGCGATTCGTATATCAGACAGTGCGAACTGCTGTCGGGTGCCGGACAAATCAACAATCTGCAATACCGCATGCTGCTCGATTACACCGAGCGTGTGGAAAGTCTGCGGCGCGGAAAATCGCCGACAAAACTCGCGCTCGAAGTCGCGAACTATGTCCGCCATCATCTTTCGGACGCGATAAAGGCGGAGGACATCGCGAAGGCGCTCTATATGAGCCGTCCCTATCTGTCAAAGAAATTTAAGGAGGATACGGGCGAAAAGATCACAGACTTTGTCCTGAAAGAAAAAACAGAGGAGGCAAAACGCCTCCTCCGTTATTCGGATAAATCTCCGACGGCAATCGGATCATATCTCGGTTTTTCGTCGGCAAGTCACTTTTCCCGCGTTTTCAAAGCCTATGCCGGCATCAGTCCGAGAGAATACCGCGAAAAATACAATTAGGGTGAGAAAATGTCGGTTATCCGAAAGCCTGTCCGCAGAACGCCGCTTCACGCCGGCTTTCCGACGGTTTTGCCGCCGTCGGAAAGCTCCCTGTATGTCCGCAGGATAAAGAACGCCGAAATCAGAAATGTCAGAAAATCCGCCGCCGGAAACGACCACAAAAGGCCGTCAAGCCCCATGAAAACCGGCAGCAGAATCGGCAGAACGACGCCGAGAACAATTTCACGCACAAGTGAAATCACGGTGGACACCGCCGCCTTTCCGATTGCCTGCAAATAAATGAAGGTTCCCTTGTTTACGGTCGCCAAAACCATCATGCACAGATAAATGCGGAAACATTTTACCGCGAACTCGGTATAATAGGCGCTTTCGCCCGCCGCGCCGAACAGATTTGCGATTTGCAGCGGAAAACACTCGACGATGACGAGAGCAATGCCGCCGATGACCGCCTCCGCGGTCAGCAGATAGCCGAAAAGCGTCTTTGCGCGGTCTTTTCGCCCCGCCCCGATGTTGTAACCCGCTATCGGAATACAGCCCGCCGCCAGACCGACCGATACGGAAATGGCAATCTGAAAGAATTTCATCACGATTCCCAGCACCGCAAGCGGAATCTGAGCATATTCGGTCTGTCCGAACACCGGATCGAGCGCGCCGTATTTCATGCAGCTGTTCTGCACCGCCGCCATCGAAATCACAAGGGACACCTGCGACAAAAAGCTGGTCATGCCGAGCGAAAGAAAACGCGGGATCAGCCTGCCGCCGAACTTAAAGCCGCTCTTATCGATTCTGACCGCCTTCATGTGAAAAAGATACCAAACCGAAAGCAGCGCCGTCAGAATCTGTCCGATAACGGTAGCCACGGCGGCTCCCGTCATTCCCCACTTAAAAGCATAGATAAAAACAGGATCGAGAATAATGTTGGTAACAGCCCCGACGAGAGTCGCCGCCATTGCGAATTTGGGGCTTCCGTCACTCCGGATAATCGGATTCATCGCCTGCCCGAACACATAGAACGGAATACCGAGAGTGATCCAGAAGAAATATTCTTTTGCAAAGGCAAATGTTTCGTCATTGACTTTTCCGCCGAACAGAGTCAGAATCGGCTCGTCGAAAATCAGGTATACCGCCGTCAATACAAGACTGCCGACAACGCAGAGCAGAATCGAATTTCCGACGCTGCGGCAGGCGTTCTCCTTCTTGCCCGCTCCGAGAGAAATGCTGACAAAGGCACAGCAGCCGTCGCCTATCATCACCGCAAAGGCAAGCGCCAGCACGGTCAGCGGGAAAACGACGGTGTTTGCCGCGTTTCCGTAAGAGCCGAGATAATCGGCATTGGCAATAAAAATCTGGTCGACGATGTTATAAAGCGCGCCGACCACAAGAGAAATCACGCAGGGTACCGCATATTTTATCATAAGTTTTGCCGGCTTTTCCGTCGCAAGAAAAGCATTTTGTTTTTGTTCTGTCAAATTAACCTCCGTTTCGACAATAAAAAAGAGCGCATACCCGTTGTATGCGCAAAAAAAGATACAACAGGGCAAAGCGGTTTCGTATCGGATTGCATCGCTGCCCTCTTGTATCGTGTCTGTTTATTCGATTTACGGGCTATTTTAGCATAACGCCGCGAAAAAGTCAAGCGTTTTCGGCAAAATATGAGTGAGCCCGTATAATGACACAAGATATTTTTCGCGTGGAAAATATGTCCGTCCGCCGGACAGCGCCGCAAAAGCAGCCGAAAAATCGCGAAAAAACAAAAAATTCGCGATTTATTGTTGTAATATTCACAAACGGGTGATATAATTGTTTGTTATTTAATGAAAACGAAAACCGACGGCCGAAAAAAATCGGAATGAATGAAACAAAAACGGCTTTTCCTGTGTATTTGTTATGTAAAGCCGGGACACAGAACACAAGACATTGTAAATCGGCTTTCGTGTGTAAAATTTACAGAGAGGTTGGAATACAAAAATGCCAAAAGGAACAACAAGCCAGGTTATCTACAAGATGATGCGTGAATATCTGAAATCGCATCACGGCGAAAAGAGCAAGGAGGAACTTCTTGCCGACGCCATAGCATACGTCAAAGCCGACATGAAGAAGCTCGGCCCGAAAGAGAACGATCTTGAGGGTTCTCTCAAAACAATATGGAATACACAGAAAAAATATTACCCGACATATACGACTCCGAATCTGCTTGACAATCCGAACGAAGAGGCTCACGAGCATCATCTTCGTGAGATGGCCGAAAGAGCGCGTTATTCCGCCGCCTGCAGAGATGCCGCTTTAACCGCCACCGGCGACCTTGCGTTCGGCGATCTTGCCTTTTTGGAAATCGCGAACAAAATGTTCGATATGAAAAAGATCGAAGAGGAAGGCAAGGAGATTAACGTAAGACGTTTTATAAATCACCTTATCAATCTCGAGGGCATCGACGGAGACGCGGAAAGCTGCCGCAAACACAACGAAACCGTGGTTATGGCCACCGCCTGCTGCGAGCGCGCGATCACTCCGCAGGAATTTGAGAACATGAGACGCGAGTGGCATATCAAAGAGGGAATGTCCCCCGAAGATGCCGCGAAAACAGCCGCAGTCGAGGCGAGCGATCCGGCGAAAATACTCTACGATATTCTCATGGCGAAGGTTGAGGGCGGCGTGAAATATGTCGAAAAATCCAAAGACGCATCAAGATCGATACTCAACGGAAGCGCGGAAAAAGAGCCGGGCGGACTTGTCGAGGCATACAGAACACTGCTGGTCAGAAGCAACTGCCAGCTTATGTTCAACATGAAGGACTGCCTTGAAACAATCAGGCTTTTCGGCTATGATATTTCAAACGAGGAAATTTACGCCACCACGAGAAAGTATGAGAAAATTTCAACCGGTCTCACCCCTCTTCAGACGCTCACCGGACAGCTTGCCAATCCTTATTATGCCATTCTCGATCCGTTTGAACTTGTCGATAAAGGTGTTATCTCGTTCATGAATCAGCCCGGAGAGGACGAGTACAACTCTCATCTTTACAATTTCACCCTCGAAAACAGCTCCAGCGGTACAAACCACCTCCTCCTGTCGGCGGAGCAGGAAATGCTCAGGCGTTTCGATATGCAGGATGAAGTCGGTATCGGCGAGCTGACCGCAAGCGATATCGAATGTAAAACCGATCCTTCGATAAAAACGATAAAACACAGAGGCCGCACGATTATCTGCGTCAGAGAAGAGTTCGGTCTGGTTGACGGCGACATCAAGATAAAGTTCAACACCGACATACCGGGCAGACTTATGGACAGCGCGCTTATAAGCGATGTTGTCGGGCTGAAGAGCAAATTCGATGCTCTGCCGAAGGTAAAGGGCAGCGACCTGAACAGAAAACTCGGAAATGTCGGCGAGGCAATCGGCGCAATGCTCGGAATGACGCTCGGCGACAAGGCCGAGGACAGCAGAATGGCGGATCTTGAGGAAAAGCTCAGAACGCTGAAAGAATCGGTAAAAGAGTTCTCCAAAGAGGTTAAGAGCAAGGCTCTTCCCTCCGAATTCAAGAAATTCGTATCTGCGGCAGACAAATTCGTGGCCGATAAAGAAAATATCCTCTCTATGATAAAAGAACATAAAGAGACCATGCTGCTTGTAACGACCGCCGAAAGACTTGAGGAAGACAAGCTCGCGGGCGGCTGGAAGATTCCGGAAGATCAGGAGAATCTTACTCCGTTCCAGCGTTTCATAAAACCCGTAAGAGACAAACAGAGACAGGATTATCGGGAGGCACAGGAAAAGCAGGCACGCAAGGAAGCCGAGAAGAAGAAAAAAGAAATCGAGGATGCCGCAAAGGAAGCCCGCAGATTCGAAGACGCTCTTGACAATGCCGAAAAGACGGTCGACAAAGTCGAAATCGACGGGAAGTGGGACGCCGCCGAAAAGAATGCCGAAAAGAACAAGGCAAGCGGTGTCAAGGGAGCGGATGCCGAAGATCCGTTGAAGGCGATGGTTTCCGCCTATGTAGACGGAAACAGCCAGATGAGCATGGCATTTTTCGCCGTGAGAGATGAGATTATTGCGGGAAGAAAGCCCGGGGAGCTCAGCGAAAAAGAAGCGGCGGAAGCGAAAGAGGCCGAAGATGCCGCGATAAAATATGAAAAAGAGGCATTTGCGGGCGCGTCGGTCAGGGAGATGCTCGGTCTGTTCGATCAGTTCGGAGAAAATCCCGCGCGATTCAGAAACATACTCAAAAAGGGCGGTCTGTCCGAAATGACCGAAATGGTAAAGCAGTCGCCGCACTTCAAGAGCGATCTTGATATCCTTGATCTGAAAAAGCCGGAAACCCTGGGAAATCAGCTGAGCAATTATGCGGGTGTTCACAAGAGAGTGGCGATGTATATTCTCCAGGATGTCAGCAAGAGCAAACAGCAGGCTGCGGAAAAAGCGGAAGCGGATAAAAAACCGCAGAAGGAAAATGAGGCCGCCGAAAAAAACGCAAATAAAAATCCGATAGTCGGTTGATTTT
>CAVGEY010000023.1:6357-21350 GCA_963628435.1 bacterium | reverse complement strand
TCCCGCTATTCATTCTGGGCGATTTTCCGCAGTGAGCATGATTTTGAACTTTATAAGGGCGAGGAGAAACTTGCGATATGCGAAAGCATCCGCCGCCCGATGCCGTTCGGCGCGGCGATAAGCTGGCTTCTGTGCGCCGTATGCGTATGGCTCACCGCAAAAATCAGCGCATGCTTTGCGATTCTCGCTTTATTGCTCGGAATTTATGCGCTTGTATGCACCTGCCTCGCCGTTTCTTACACAAGACTTATCCGTTCACTAAAAAAACCATATTCCGCCAAAATATGATTAAGTAATGACTTGATTTTTTCGGGCCGACATTCGTTTGTCGGCTCATTTGCCGTTTATCGATTCAGAGGCAAACCGCCAAAGAAATTCTGAATCTGCATATTGCAAATTGCCTAAAATCTTCTCTTTTTTTTGTGCTTTTCGCCGTTTTTTTACAGATTTGTTTTTTTTGTTGATTTTTTGTGAACATTATTGTAAAATTGATTTGTATAAGAGCCGAATGTGCGAAATCGGCTCGATTTTCACAAATTTACAGAGGAGAAATATCTATGAAACGATTTTTGGCAATCGCGCTCGCACTAATGATGATTATATCGATTGCGCCTGTCGCGGCAGTCGCAGAGCAGACGGCCGATGAGCCCGAAACACTGACCGTTGACGCTTCGGGTAATAACTCAAATGCATCTGCGGTTACCGTCACCAAAAAATATTTCGCAGTGGGATATAAGATGCACTACGACCAGTACGCGGGAAAAACCGACGACAACGGCTGCTGCGGAATTATTTTCAACGGCGACAACATTTACGGCTGTGTCTATCTCCCGTATGACGGCACAAACTCGGAAACATCACAGAAAATCGCCAACGGCACACTGCGCTGCGGTCCGTGGTGGGGTGACAAACAGATATTCGGCGATTTTCAGAACACCACCGTTTCCTCTCTCTACAATACAGATCTGCTGATTCTCATACTCGGCGAGGTTGACGGCACCAAGCTCACCGTGAAGGCCTATCTCAACGGTACGGCGATTTCGGTGTGGGGCGGCTCAAATGAGGCAACCACATCAAGCTTCACCGGACAAATCGGCTGGAAGACCGCGCTCACGGACCAATCGGCAACATTTATGTTCGCGGAAAGCGACAGCAGCCTTTTTAACTCGGCAACCTTCTCGGAAGGCAGCTACGACGCGACCTGCGCCGCCTCGGCCGATACAATGAACTCCTCTCAGGTAAGAGTTACGAAAAAATATTTCGCGGCAGCATATACAATCTACTACGGCGCGGAAAACGGTGTATCCGGCGGTAACGGCTGCTGCGGCATCGTCATCGACGACGAAACATCGGGCGGATGCGTTTATGTCGCGTTCGCCGGCGGCGTAACCCCCGACAATAAACTCCATTTCGGCCCGTGGTGGAACGGCGGGTCTCCCTACGGCGCCGACGGTGTCCGTTGGGATTACGATATTTCAAACCGTGTCGGCGGAGAAATTACGATTCTTCTTCTCGGCACAGATAACGGCAACGGCACGGCGACCTTTACCTGCTACCTTGACGGCGAACAGATGAACGTATGGACAGGCGCGGCATCATTTACCGAAACATTCGGCGGCGCACTCGGCTGGGCGACAAAGGATTTTGGCAAAAAGGCAACCTTCAGATTTGCCCAGAGCGACGATAAAGCGTTCGACACAACCGCGTTCGCCGATGACATCACAGGCAAAATCGGCGAGATCAACGGCGGCTGGACCGAAGGCGCCGACGGCAGAAGTTTCACCTCAAAGACAGGCGACATCGGCTGGTACCGCGGCTCGTATTATCAGCTCGGCAGCGCGCTCGACTACGAACTGTCGGCAACCGTCAGTTTGACATCTCAGGCGGGCTTCGTTATCGGAGCTGCGGACACAAACGGCAACGGTTATCTCGACGAGGTAGGCGACAAGTATGTTCTCATCGATTTGCAGTATACAGACGACGGAAAACGGAAGCTCGGTGTCGAAATTAACGATATGACCTGGAGCGGTTGGAAAGTTGAAAAAACAATCGACGCAGTCCCCGAAAACAAGATATCGACAATAAGAGCTGTGGTGTCAACCGACTCGTATGTCAGCGTTTATGTCGACGGTGTGCTTGCGGCGGAGTTCAACTATTCGAGTCTGTATCCCGAAGGCAATATCGAACAGGGCTTCGGACTCTGGACAAAAGACATATCTGCGAGCTTTACGGATGTGAGAGCGACACAGTTTCTCGAAAGTCCCGATACAGTGAGTGATGAATTCCTCGGATTTTATCAGACACGCACGAATTCCGACGGCACAAGCGATCTGCGCCTGCTCTTCACGGCACTTGACTCCAAACTTAAAGACTGTGCGAAATGCACATTCAGATTCACATTTACCGACAGCGCAAGCACGCTGACGACAAAAGAAATCGATTACACGCGCACAAAGGCGTATAAACTGCTCACCGAAAGCGGAACTTATGTTGCGTTCGGCACATTCGAAGGGTTGGACGACTATCATATTATCGGCTGCGTGATCGAAAATATTCCGTCAAGCATAACGAATATATCGGTTTCGGCGGTACTCACAGACAACAGCGGCAACACAAGCACCTATGAAATCGGTTCGGGTATTCTCGCAGACTGATACTGAAAGGAAAAATAATCATGGATAATAAAAAAACATACGAGGCTCCCTCGGTCGAAATCGTAATCGTCGATTCGGATGACATCATTCTGTTCTCTCTTGAGGACAGCGGCGAAATCCCGAAAGTTAACTGGTAAAAGCAAAACGCCAAAGGCGTTTCGATTTAAGTGTTTGGCAATTAGCAATCAGCAATTACGGAAAAAAGGTCGGCATTGCCGACCTTTTTGATTTATATCCGATATGCGGGAGCAATGAGGTTGTTTCGATATATTTAAGGGCAGCTTGTAGCTTATAGGTGTGATTTTAGCCTGAATTCCCTTTGCAAAACGCCGACGGCGTTTTGGTTTGTCTCCGATGCCCCCGTCTCTCGTTTTTTCTCTAACCGTAAATTAAACGAAATCATTGTTTTTCTATTGACAAATACCCCATAGGGGTATATAATATAACCATAGGATAAATTTAATTTACCGGAGAATTATTATGAAGACAACCGAACCTGAAATCATACGAAAACAAAAGCGGGCGGAAGCCGAAAATAAATCTTGCTGTAATGCCGAAAATACTCTGTCCGAGTCGAAAACAATCAGAGGCGACGACGAAAAACGCGAAATGAAAAACCGCCTGTCGAGAATCGAGGGGCAGATTCGCGGAATCTCGAAAATGGTCGAAGAGGACAAATATTGCGTTGATATTCTGACTCAGTGCGCCGCCGCGTCGTCGGCGATTGCATCATTCGAGAAGCTGCTGCTCGACCGCCATATCCGCCACTGTGTAACCGAATCGATAAAAAAAGGCGAGTGCGGCAAGATTGACGAACTTGTTGCCGTTATCGACAAACTGCTCTGATTTTTTTCACCGAAATACGAAATTTTCGGAATTTCCGCCCGATGCGGCGGTATGGAGATGATATAATGATCGAACTTGCAAAAAAATTTAAGGTAACGGGCATGAGCTGCGCCGCATGCTCGGCTCGTGTCGAAAAGGCTGTCGCCGCCCTTGACGGCGTTAAAAGCGTGTCTGTGAATCTGCTCACCGGCGATATGCTGGTCGAGGGAGATGTGCCGGCAGCGAAAATTACCGCCGCCGTAAAAAAGGCGGGATACGGCGCGAAATCCGCCGATAAAGATGCGGATACCGCCGCCGATGAAGGCGCTCTCGCCGATACCGAAACCCCGAAAAGACGCAGACGGCTTATTTTGTCGCTCTGTTTTCTTGTTCCGCTTGTCTATGTGACGATGGGCGGACTCATGTGGAATTTTCCGCTGCCGAAAGGATTTGCCGAAAATCCGCTCGCGGTCGCTCTTTTCGAGCTGCTTATCACAACTGCGATTGCGGTGATAAATCAAAATTATTTCATCGGCGGATATTCGGCACTTGCGAGACGCGCGCCGAATATGGACAGTCTTGTCGCGCTCGGCTCATCGGCGGCATATATTTACAGCACGGTGATTTTTTTTGAAATGACCGCAGCCCCCGAACATGCCGCACATCTGCTGCATGGGCTTTACTATGAGTCGGCGGCGATGATTCTGACTCTCATCACGGTCGGAAAAACGCTCGAAGCAAGGGCAAAAGGCAAAACTACCGATGCTCTGCGCTCGCTGATGAAACTCGCACCCAAAGAGGCGACCGTCATAAAAGACGGAAAAGAAACGAAAATTCCGATAAGCGAACTTGCCGTCGGCGATATTTTCGTTGTAAGAGCCGGCGAATCGATTGCCGCAGACGCCGTTCTCGTGGACGGATGCGGGGCGGTCGACGAATCTGCGCTGACAGGAGAGAGTATACCGGTCGATAAGACGGTCGGAGATAAACTCTCGGCGGCAACCGTGAATAAATCGGGATATCTGACCTGCCGCGCGACGGCGGTCGGAGCCGACACGACGCTGTCGGCGATAATTCGCATGGTGAGCGATGCGGCTGCGACGAAGGCTCCGATAGCGAAGGTTGCGGATAAGGTGTCGGGAATTTTCGTTCCGACAGTGCTCGCGATCTCGCTCGTAACCACGGCAGGATGGCTTATAGGCGGCGCCGATGTCGGATCGGCACTCGCACGCGGAATCTCGGTGCTGGTAATATCCTGTCCGTGTGCGCTCGGACTCGCCACGCCTGTCGCCATAATGGTGGCAAGCGGAAAGGGCGCGAGATGCGGAATCCTCTTCAAAACCGCGGCCTCTCTCGAAGCCGCAGGCAGAATCGACACGGTGGCAATCGATAAAACCGGAACGCTGACCGAAGGCAGACCTACCGTCTGCGACATTATTCCGTCGGACGGAGCAACAATCGAAGAACTGACGGCTGCTGCCGCCGCACTTGAAGCGAAAAGCGAGCATCCGCTCGGCCGAGCGGTTGCCGAATATGCCGCAAATCTCAAAATTACCGTCAGAAAAACCGAAAACTTCATTGTTTCGGCAGGCGGTGGACTCGAAGCCGAACTCTGCGGAGATGGTGAAAATATCAAACTCATCGGCGGCTCGCTGAAATTTGTCGGCGAAAAACTGACGGGTGTCGACCTCTCCGATGAAAAAGAAAGGGCAGACAGACTGTCGAAGGAGGGTAAAACCCCGATGCTGTTCGCAGAGGACGGAAAAATTCTCGGTCTCATCGCCGTGCGCGACGGTCTGCGCGCCGACAGCGTAATTGCGATCGCACAGCTCAAAAAAATGGGAATCAAGACTGTTATGTTGACGGGCGACCGCAAAGCGACCGCCGAAGCGGTCGGTGCGGCCGCAGGTGTCGACGAGATACGCGCCGAACTTTTGCCGTGGCAGAAAGCCGATGCACTGAAAGAACTTGCCGCATCGGGCGATAATCTTGCCATGGTCGGCGACGGAATAAACGATGCGCCCGCACTTGCCGCCGCCAATCTCGGTATCGCGGTCGGCGCAGGCACCGATATTGCGATTGATTCCGCCGATGTCGTGCTGATGGGGAAGGGACTCGCCGAATTGCCCGCCGCAATAAGGCTGGGACGTGCGACGCTCACCAATATCCACGAAAATCTTTTCTGGGCGTTTGTCTATAACGCAATCGGAATACCGCTTGCCGCAGGTCTGTTCGGACTGAAACTCGACCCGATGTTCGCGGCGGCGGCGATGAGCCTGTCATCATTCTGCGTAGTATCGAACGCACTGCGGCTGAATATCGTTAATATCACGAAAGACAGCGGATATTTTGCCCGAAACAGACGCAAAAAGGCAAAAAAATCAAATAAATCGGCAAATTCGTTAAAATCCGGCTGCGGGTGCGAAAATTCCGAATCCTGTGAACTCACAATGACGGTGAAAATCAACGGGATGATGTGCGCGCATTGCGAAAAACGGGTGAAAGACGCGCTCGAAGCACTCCCCGGTGTCGTGTCGGCGGATGTCAGCCACGAAAAAGAGCAGGCGGTAATTGTTCATAACGGCAAACTCGCCGCCGCCGATGTCAAAATCGCAGTCGAAAAAGCGGGCTATAAATTAAAACGCTGACGCATTTTAATTTATAATATTTGCCCCGATTTACGATTCGGAAAAATCCGCAGAGGGTATCCTCTGCGGATTTCTTTTCATATCGGCGACAGAAACGAAATTTCGGATTTCGTGTCAATATTGTCGGAGTAGAGTAAGCCGAAAATATCAAAATCGTGCTGTATGCGGCATAATTTACTTGCGGCGGCTTAATGCGTCGAAGCCGCATTGACATTGTATTTTTCCGGATTTTTACGGAATTCCCCGGGCAGCACACCGACTGTTCGCCGAAATGATTCGCCGAAATAGCTGGCGGAACAGTAGCAAAGCGAACTTGCGATGTCTGTGATGCTGTCCCGCGTGCTTATGAGAAGCATTTTCGCTTTTTCGATTCTTACCGAATCGATATATCGCGTTATGCTTGTGCCTGTTTCCGATTTGAATTTACGGGACAGATAGTAGGGTGTGTATCCGAACTGCTCCGCAAGAGCTCCCGCGTTAATCGATTCACCTATGTGAGTCTGAATATAATCGCAGCAATCCCGCACGACAGGCGAATATTTTGCATCCGTTTTCGCGTCTTTTACACGCCGGATAAAGTCAATATACATGGCATTCGAGAGCGAACTCAATTCCGAAATGGTTTTCGCTTCAACCATGTTCTGAATGTATGCGTCACCGACCGAATGTGCAATATCGGGTGAGAGACCGCCCTTTATCGCCTCTCTCGCGCAGAGTGAGGTAAATACGATAACCGAAATCTGCGCCTGCCCGATCGGATTTTCTGATTTTATCTGTACGCCCGTGCTAAGCGAAGACGATTTTTCCAGTGCTTTCGTAAAATTCATATTTCCTTCGCGGACATTGTAAAGAAGTTCCTGCTCGGCCATGTAGGTGAAATGTCTGTTTCTTTTCTGCAAACTCTGATCGTTTTTTTGAGCAGATTGTTTTGCAGTCTGATAAACAATTTCGCTTACATGCATCTTTCGCCCCGTAAGGGCAAGTCCGAGCATCAGAATATAGTGCTGAAACATCTGCATCGGGATAATCGGGAGAGACAGAAAATATTCGTGGAAATCCTGCTTTTTTTTGAGATTCGGGTAAATTCCGTATAATGTTTCGTCGATTGTCGAACTCGATACAACCGTGTTAAGCACCGGCCCGATAATGTGTACACGGCGCGATTCTTTTTCACCGATTCCGACGGCTCCCCAGAGAAGACCAAGCCCCGAACTCAGAAAAAGCGGGGTATCTTCGGCATTTTCAACCGCATATTTCAGACATCCCGACTTTTCGAGAAGCTCATCGGCAAGTTTTGATGCGGGTTCGGCGGAAAGAAGCAGACCTTTTTCGTCATATTCACGAAAAGCCATGTCATATTTGCAGTGTATAAGCTCTTTCAAAAAAGAAAGTTTCTCGTCTACGTTCATTTTTGCCCCTACTTTCAGAATTTATCCGAAAAACAGCTTGAAATTGTTTCGTTTTCACTTAATATAATATCATAAATTCGTGAAAAAAACAATAAATTTGTTATTTTTCGAAATATGGACTAAAAAATTGTATAAATAACGAATTTCCTGCTTTACTAATAGCCGAGCATCGGTTATAATGCACATAGAATAACAAAATAATCGAGGACGATTGTACAATTTTTGCTTTAACGGAGGTATTGCCATGAAAAATAAAGAGAAAAATCCAAATCATCCCGGCATTTGGCGGCTTCTCGCATTCAAAAATTCCGATATCTCTGCGGCATGGGTAAAGCGATTAACCTTAAATGCGATCATTTGACATCACCGCTCGGAATCGCACCGCATAAGCCGGTGCTCGGCCGGATTTGCGACGGCAGCGTAACGAAGACTGCCTGCCGCATTACGGCTTTTGTAAACCGATAATCTGTGTCGGACAGCGGAGAGATTAAACCCGATTCAATATGAAATAATGGAGGGTAGTGTAAAATGAGTATTCCCGGAAATTTTCTCATCGGCGCCGCAACGGCGGCGCATCAGGTTGAGGGCAATAATACAAACAGCGATTGTTGGGCACTCGAAAATATAAAACATTCGGATTATCTCGAAAAATCGGGCGATGCGGCAGATCATTATCACCGCTATGAAGAGGATATAGGACTGCTTGCCGATGCCGGACTTAACGCCTACCGTTTTACAATCGAATGGGCGCGCATCGAGCCCGAAGAGGGAAAGTTTGATGACGGCGAAATCGAGCATTACCGCAATATAATCAGGACATGCCGCGCACACGGCGTTGAACCCATTGTAACTCTGCATCACTTTTCAAGCCCCGTGTGGCTTATTCGCAAAGGCGGCTGGGAAGCCGAAACAACACCCGACGATTTCGCATCTTATGTCGGATATGTAATGACGAAACTCGGAAACGAACTCGGCTATGTCTGCACAATTAACGAGGCAAATATGGGACTTCAGATCGCCGCCATCGCAAAGCGGTATTTGAAAAATATGCTTCACGGCGGCAAAAAGAAGAAAAATAATGCAGACGGTAATCTGCAGATGGGCATGAATCTTGATACGATGCTCAAAAATATGGCACTTGCCGGAAAAGAAAAAATCGAAGCAGTCGGCACAAAAGATCCCAAAGGATTTCAGACAATGCGCACCGCAAAAGGCGATCTGCTGATTATGCAGGCTCATACCAAGGCACGTGATGTTATCCGCCGCATCGCTCCGCAGGTAAAAGTGGGACTTACCCTGTCGCTGCACGATGTTCAGCCGATAGAAGGCGGCGAAAAGCAGGCGGAAAAAATCCGCAATGAAGAATTTACTCATTATCTGCCGTTCATCGCCGATGACGATTTTCTCGGCGTGCAGAACTATACACGTACCCTTGTTGCACGTTCGGGCGATGTCGGCGTACCCGCAGGCGCCGAAACCACGCAAATGGAATATGAATTCTATCCCGAGGCACTCGGACATGTGATTGAATGGGTGGCAAAAAATTTCAAAAAGGATATACTTATCACCGAAAACGGCATAGCCACAGACGACGACGCCGAAAGATGCGAATTTATCCGCCGTGCCATGCGCTCGGTGGAAAAATGCATCGAAAAGGGCATACCCGTAAAAGGGTATCTGCATTGGAGCCTTATGGATAATTTCGAATGGCAGAAGGGCTTTTCAATGCGATTCGGACTGATTTCGGTCGACCGCACCGATATGTCGCGTCATCCGAAAGAAAGTCTTGCTCTTCTCGGGAGCTATAAGAAAGGAAAATAAAATATGCGTAAAATAATAAATTTTAACGATTCATGGAAATTTTGCAAAACAACCGATTTGCCGTCATCATTCCCGGATGATTGGGAATCCGTAACGCTCCCGCATACATGGAACGCCGTTGACGGACAGGACGGAGGCAATGACTATTTTCGCGGCAGAGCGGTCTATTGCAGACGATTCACGAAACCCGACGAAATGAGCGGAAAATGCGCTGTGCTCGAATTTCAGGGAGCGGCGATGACTGCCGAAGTGTATCTGAACGGCAAACTTGTTGCCGAACACGAAGGAGGATATTCCGCATTCCGCGTTGATATCACAAAGCTCATGCGCGAAGAAAATCTTCTCACCGTAGCCGTGGATAATTCGGATAATAAACGCGTCTATCCGCAGAAAGCCGATTTTACCTTTTACGGCGGGCTTGTCCGGGATGTGAATCTGATTATTCTGCCCGAAAATCATTTTGAGCTTGTAAAAGACGCAATGCCGGGCATCAAGGTGACTCCGAATGTCGATTTGAATAAAAAATCGGCGACGGTAATTGTGGAAACATGGCAGACAGGCGACGGCAATGTAACTGTTACGGTAAACGGCGAAAGCCGTACCGTGCCCTCTGTCGACCGATATGCAAAAGCCGAATTTGTCATATCTCCCGTACATCTCTGGGACGGGCTGAACGATCCGTATCTTTATACTGCGGAGGCGGAATACTGCGGCGATAAAATTTCCGCCCGCTTCGGATGCAGAAAATTCGGGATTGATGCCGGAAAAGGCTTTATCCTGAACGGACACAGCTATCCCCTGCGAGGAGTTGCGGCTCATCAGGACCATAAAAACATCGGCAGTGCCGCCGACCGCGAAAGAATCGCCGAAGATGTCGATATGATTCTCGATATCGGCGCCAATACACTTCGTCTGGCACATTATCAGCATCCGCAGGCTATGTATGACCTCTGCGATGAAAAGGGAATTATCGTTTGGGCTGAAATCCCGTATATATCAATGCACATGAATGACGGCAGAAAAAACACCCTCTCTCAGATGGAGGAGCTGATTGTTCAGAACTACAATCACCCGTCTGTTGCCGTGTGGGGACTCTCCAATGAAATTACCGCGGCGAGTGCCGTAAACGATGACCTCCTTGAAAATCACCGTGAACTCAACGCTCTTGCACACAGACTTGATTCCACGCGCAAAACATGCATGGCAAATGTTTTTATGCTCGAAACAACAAGTCCGATTCTCGACATTCCCGATGTTAACAGCTATAATCTTTATTTCGGCTGGTATCTCGGCGAACTCTCGCAGAATGAAGAATTTTTCGATAATTTTCATAGGATGTTCCCGAATCGTCCGATAGGACTTGCCGAATACGGCGCCGACGCAAACCCCGCTTATCAAAGTGAAAATCCGGAAAAAGGCGATTATACCGAAAGTTATCAGTGCGTTTATCACGAGCACATGATAAAAATGATTTCAGAGCGCCCGTGGCTGTGGGCAACACATGTCTGGAATATGTTTGATTTTGCGGCAGACGGACGTGACGAAGGCGGCAAACACGGCGAAAATCAAAAGGGCCTTGTGACATTCGATCGTAAAATCAAGAAGGATGCATATTATCTCTATAAAGCATATTGGAGCAAAGAGCCGTTTGTGCATATCTGCGGACGCAGATATGTCGACCGCACCGAATCCGAAACCGTAATCAAAGTATATTCGAATATGCCCGAAGTGGCGCTTTATGTCGACGGAAAGCATGTCGAAACGAAAAAATCGGATAAGATTTTTGTCTTCAGGATCGCAATCGGCGGCAGACATACCATTGAGGCTCGCGCGACCGATATTGCCGACAGCATAGTCGTTAATAAAGTTGACAGCCCGAATCGGTCTTACTCAATGGAAAACCGTCAGACGGTCAATAACTGGTTTGACGGAGAGATAAACGAAAAATTCTGGTCGGTCAAAGATAATATGGCGGCGGCGATGGCAGATTCTAAGGCAGGACCGATTCTCAAAAAAGTCATGGATAAAGCCGCGGCGGCACGCGGAGACGTGGCTACGGCGGTAAAAGACAATCCCAATCTTGCCGCAATGATGCAGCAGGCTATGAAGCGCATGACAATCGAGGGACTGTTCAAACAGGCGGGAACCGATTCCGAAAGCATCAAACAGCTGAATCGTCTGCTCCAAACAATTTCAAAAGAATAATCCGCGCAATAACGAAAGCGGAATTATATACGGTACAGTCGTGAAACCCGAAACATAAATACCGAAATAATCGGTATAATCCGCACCGAACCCAAAAAGGGTTCGGTGCTTTTGCGTATGCCGAAATACCGCCGTGTCTCGATAACTTTATCGACTGTTCTTGAATTTTGAACTTTATGATGGTATAATAATCGTGTGAGCGAAATATGCTCAAAAGGAGGTAAAATTATGTCGGGAACAATAACTGTTAAGGGAATCGGAAAAGTTTCGGCTTCGCCCGATTATACGGTCTTGTCCATGTCGGTTGAATCGCGAGATCTCGATTACGAAAAAGCAATGGATAAAGCATCCGAGAGCATCGAAAAACTCGGCGAATCTCTGGAATCGGTCGGATTCGAAAAGAAAGCGGTTAAAACAACGAATTTCAATATTCATGCCGATTATGAATACAGACACAAAAAGGACGGCACAAGCGAAAAGATATTTAACGGATATGTCGTAAAACACGACCTTAAAGTCGGGTTTGATTTTGACTCAAAACGGCTCGCAAAAGCTCTGTCGGCTGTCGGCTCCTGCCTTGCGCACCCTCAGCTTGCGATTTCGTTTACCGTCAAAGATCCGACCGCAATCAACGAGGAAATGCTCCGCAGTGCGGCGGCAAACGCAAGACAAAAGGCCGAAATTCTCTGTGACGCTTCGGGAAAAGCACTCGGCGAACTGCTGTCGGTTGACTATAACTGGGGGGGATCGAATCTCGCTTCGAATACCCGATACGATATGGATGAGAACAGCCTTGCCTCTCCGATGCTCGCAAGATGCGCCGCCGTTGAGATAGAGCCCGATGATATCGATGTCAGCGACACCGCAACTTTCACATGGAAAATGATATGAAATACGGGGGTGGCCCGAATGAAATGGTCGGAATACTTTGAACATTACCATGGTTGGCAGGAAAGCACAAGATACAGCCGCCTTGCTTCGGTGACCGATTGGAGCGACTGCAAATCGTCCGAAGTAACAAACTGCATAATATACGGTGACGAACTGTCGGCTGACGCCATTCTTAATGAGGCCGTTTGCGCCGGAGTGATTTTCACGGGCGAAGAAATCGTCAAAATTGCGGAATACGGTACGCTGACAGATAACAGTCCGCTTGTAAAGCTGACCTGTAAATTCAAGGACAGCATGTCGGGCGAACAGCTTGATACCGTAATAACCTGTATGTACGATGATCCCGAAAATATGAATAAACTGCTTAATGAGATTTTTTCGGGGCCGACTCACTTTACCGAGAAAGATGTTATTGCATTGCTGCCCGATATGCCGGACGATGATTTTATAAATAAACTTGCCGCGTCAACCGATGCGAAGTTTACCGAAGACGGTCTGAACGAACTCTGTAATTACGATGTCGATGAAAAAATCATCAAATCTATCTCTATCCGCAGCGGTATCCCGTATAACGATCCGTTTGAGAAGATAAGCGTACCGAATATAAACGCGGAATCGAAAGCGAAAAATCCCGGACTTTTCAGCCTGCTGTTCGGAGTCGGCGCCGAACTGTCAAGTGATAAATCGAAAAACAAAAAATCGGGCAAATGCTGCGGCGACTGCAGAAAATGTCCCCCTCATTACGGCTACCGCTACGGACGGTGGTATTACGGACACGGTCATGTAGAAGGATGCGAGTTCGGCGGAAACGGCAACGGTGAACATAATGATATCGACTGAATCGATAACTTTATAAAGGAATCGACTTTTATGAATTATGAATTTAACGGTCATCCTGTAACGGTAATAAAAAGTAAGCGAAAGACTCTTTCCGTACAGCTTAAATCATCCGAAATAATCGTGCGCGTGCCTTATCGCACGAGCGGAGCCGAAATTCGCGCTTTTCTTGACGAAAAAAGCGCATGGATAGAAAAACATCAAAAACTTATAGATGAGCGTGAAAAAGAACTGCGTAGTATGCCGAAACTTACTGCAGACGAGATAAAGACGCTCTGCGATAAGGCGGCGTGCATAATTCCCGAAAAAGTCCGGCATTACGCGTCGATTGTCGGTGTCGATTATCGAAAAATCACGATTCGATGTCAGCGCACCCTCTGGGGCAGCTGCACCTCGGACGGAAACCTCAGCTTCAACTGCCTTCTGATGCTGACGCCCGATGATGTAATCGACAGCGTGGTCGCCCATGAACTCTGCCACAGAAAGCAGATGAACCATTCCAAAGCCTTTTATAAGGAGCTTTTACGGGTTTATCCCGATTATTACACTGCTCACGATTGGCTAAAGAAAAACGGCGGCCCGATTTTAAGACGTATTCCCCAAAAATAAAAAGTGTTGAACAAAAATATAACTTTTTGTTGCAATCTGCGATTAAGATGATATAATAAGATACAGCATACACATAATATGACAGATCAAAAGGAGAATTAAGATGAAATACGAAATCAAAGGCGGCGTATTTCCCGTAGTAACCTGCCTGCTTGAAAGCGGCGAACAGATGATTACCGAGCGCGGCTCGATGGTGTGGATGTCTCCGAATATGAAGATGGAAACCAAAGGCGGCGGAGCGGGGAAGATGTTCTCCAGAATGTTTTCGGGCGAGAGTATGTTCCAGAATGTCTATACCGCAAACGGCGCGGGCATGATTACATTCGGCTCGAGCTTCCCCGGCAAAATCATTCCGCTCGAAATCAGACCGGATAATGAGCTTATTCTGCAGAAAAAATCTTTTCTTGCGTCCGAACCGAGTGTTGAACTGTCGATTCACTTCAATAAAAAATTAAGCACCGGATTTTTCGGCGGTGAGGGATTCATAATGCAGCGCCTGAGCGGAAACGGTACCGCATTTGCCGAGATTGACGGAGAACTTGTCGAATATGAGCTGAAAGACGGCGAACAGCTGGTTGTCGACACCGGCAATGTCGCGGCTTTCACCAAAACGATAAATATGGAAATCCGTCAGGTCCCCGGACTTAAAAATAAACTGCTCGGCGGAGAAGGATTTTTCAATACCATTCTCACGGGCCCCGGTAAGGTGTGGCTGCAGACGATGCCGATAAGCGGAGTTGCGGCGGCAATCACACCCTATGTGCCGTCGGGAGATTGATTCAGCGTTATATATAAAAACAGCCGAAAGGAGTAGAAATCCGTGTCAAAACAACTTGTTCTGAAAGACAGCCATTTCAGTATTCTCGGTTATGTCGAGGTCAGCGATAACGGCGATAAAGTATTAAAAGACAGCCGCTTCTGCATCAAAGGATATTATTACGCGAAAACCGATACAACAAAGGATTCGCACTTCAATATCGTAGGTTACGGAGATCTTTTAGCCTCTCTGCTCTAATCTACGAAATATGTAATCGACTGCCGGAAAGCCGCCCGACTTTTTAACAGCCGCCGTTATTCGGCTGCCTCGGTAATCT
>CAVGEY010000023.1:0-6305 GCA_963628435.1 bacterium | reverse complement strand
TCCGACTCGACCGAAAACATCTCACATCCCTGCGGTGATGCTCGGACTCTCGATTGTCGAAATGATAGCGGGACTTGTAATTGCCGTAAAAACCAAGAACTCAAAATAAAGCAAAAAACGTCCGATTTTGGAAATCGGGCGTTTTTCGCCTTGTTATCGTCGAAACCCGGTCGATTTTTGCAAAAATCGTTCGGAAAACTTGACATTACCACCGATTGATGCTATAATCAGAAAGTAAAAAAGCCGCGAAAACGGCAAAAAATAAAAGGAGATAAGTATATGCTTCTTAACGGAAAAAAGGCAATCGTAACCGGCGGAACACGCGGTATCGGATTTGCGATTGTCGAAACATTTCTGAAAAACGGTGCCTCCGTTGCACTTTTCGGCTCACGCAAGGAAACCGTCGATAAGGCACTCGAAAAACTTCATGCCGAAAACCCCGATTATGACGTAATCGGACTCGCACCCGATCTCAGCGACTACGCATCGGTAGAATCGGCAATAAATGAAGTAAAGGAAAAATTCGGACGCGTTGATATTCTGGTAAATAACGCCGGCGTATCCGCTCGCGAACCTCTCTATCAGTATGATCCCGAAGCCTTCAGGAAGATCATGGACCTGAACGTTACCGCCGTATTCAACGGATGCCGCGCTGTTGCCCCGATTATGAAAGAAGAGGGCGGCGGAGTAATTATCAACACAAGCTCAATGGTCAGCCTTTACGGTCAGCCGTCGGGTGTAGGCTATCCTACCAGCAAATTTGCCGTAAACGGCCTTACGAGAAGCCTTGCGCGTGAGCTCGGCCGCGATAATATCCGCGTAAATGCGGTTGCTCCCGGCGTAACACGTACCGATATGGTTGCAAATCTTCCCGAAGAGCTTGTTAAACGCGTGTGCGCTCCCATTCCGCTCGGAAGAATGGGTGAGCCCGAAGAAGTCGCAAACGTATTCCTCTTCCTCGCAAGTGATCTCGCAAGCTATGTAACCGGCGAAATTCTGTCGGTAGACGGAGCGGCACAGACCTGATAAAGTCCGGCAGACCTTGATTTCAAGGCCTGCCGATTTTTCGATTAAAAGACTGTAATCGTCGCTGTACTCACGAATGATAAATAAAGGTACAAAATGTGCTGTTTTTATGTTAATTCTGCCGTAAATTTACTTTTTGACGCTTTTTATTTGTTCGGCCACTTGATTTTTTTTCAGAACTATTGTATAATTTAGGGTAGAGCTTTTCCAAATCATTAAAAGGAGATAAATTTATGAGCAATGAAAAATATGCCTACACAACCAGCGCCGAAGTCGCTGAGATGTGCAGCGTAAGAAAAGGTTGCGATCACGGTCCCGCGCCTCTTCCCGAAGAAGGCAAATGGATTCAGGCAAAACAGATTACCGATATTTCGGGCTATACGCACGGAGTAGGTTGGTGCGCACCCCAGCAGGGAGCCTGCAAACTCTCGCTGAACGTTAAGAACGGCGTTATCGAAGAAGCACTTGTCGAAACAATCGGATGCTCGGGTATGACTCACTCGGCGGCTATGGCAGCCGAAATTCTCCCCGGCAAAACAATTCTCGAAGCACTCAATACAGACCTCGTTTGCGATGCCATCAACACCGCAATGCGTGAACTGTTCCTGCAGATTGTCTACGGCAGAACCCAGTCGGCGTTCTCCGAGGGCGGACTTGTTATCGGTGCGGGAATGGAAGACCTCGGCAAAGGCGCCCGTTCGATGGTAGGTACCATGTACGGCACAAAGGCTAAGGGTGTCCGTTATCTCGAGATGACAGAGGGATATTGCACAAGAATGGCTCTTGACGAAAACGATGAAGTAATCGGCTACGAATTTGTATCTCTCGGCAAGATGACCGATTTTATCAAAAAGGGTATGGAACCCGGCGAAGCATATAAGAAAGCTATGGGTACATACGGCAGATTCAAACCCGAAGACGGCGCGGTTAAGTATATCGACCCGCGCAAAGAATAATAAAGGAGGAATACCCAAATGGCACAGTTTGAAGGTTATGAAAGACGCGAGGCTAAGATTCTCGGCGTTCTGAAAGAATACGGAATTTCCTCCATCGATGAGTGCAAGGCAATCTGCGATGAAAAGGGAATAGATCCTTATAAAATTACCGAGGAAACACAGCCTATCTGCTTCGAAAACGCAAAATGGGCATATACGGTAGGCGCGGCAATCGCCATTAAGAGCGGATGCAAAAAAGCCGCAGACGCAGCAGCCGCAATCGGTGTCGGACTTCAGTCATTCTGCATCCCCGGCTCTGTTGCCGAAAACCGTAAAGTCGGTCTCGGCCACGGCAACCTCGGTAAGATGCTTCTTTCCGAAGAAACCGAATGTTTCTGCTTCCTTGCCGGACATGAATCATTTGCGGCAGCCGAAGGCGCTATCAAGATTGCGCTTAACGCAAACAAAGTCCGCGTTAAACCTCTGCGCGTTATCCTTAACGGCCTCGGAAAAGACGCCGCATATATCATTTCGCGTATCAACGGCTTTACCTATGTAAAGACCGAATTCGATCCCTATACCGAAACGGTAAAGGTCGTATCCGAAACTCCCTTCTCAAAGGGACCCCGTGCGGCTGTTAAATGCTACGGCGCCGATAACGTTCCCGAAGGCGTTGCTATCATGAAGCTCGAGAATGTCGGCGTATCGATTACCGGTAACTCGACCAACCCGACCAGATTCCAGCATCCCGTTGCAGGTACATATAAAAAGTGGTGCGTTGAGAACGGCGTTAAGTATTTCTCGGTTGCATCCGGCGGCGGTACAGGCAGAACACTTCACCCCGATAATATGGCAGCAGGTCCTTCTTCCTACGGTATGACCGATACAATGGGAAGAATGCATTCCGATGCACAGTTCGCAGGCTCGTCCTCGGTTCCCGCTCACGTTGAGATGATGGGACTTATCGGCATGGGCAATAACCCGATGGTAGGTGCTACCGTTGCGGTTGCCGTTGCCGTAGAAGAGGCAATGAAGAACGCCTGAAACAACATAAAGCTATAAAAACAGCAGGGCATTTGCCCTGCTGTTTTCTGTATCTGTCGAATTAAACGTTGAAAAACTTTTCGGCATTGTTGTAGCTGATGTCGGCGATAAGTCCGGACAGAGCTTTTTCGTCATTCGGATATTCTCCGGCTTCCACCCACTCGCCGATAATGCCGCAGAGAATTCTTCTGAAATATTCGTGCCTCGTATATGACAGAAAACTTCTCGAATCGGTGAGCATTCCCACAAAACTGCCGAGCAGGGAAATGCTCGCAAGCGATTTGATGTGATGTTCCATACCCTCTTTGGTATCGTTGAACCACCACGCCGCGCCGTGCTGAACTTTTCCGCAGACGCCGCTCTCGTGGAAACAGCCGATTATCGAATCAATCATTTCGTTGTCGCGCGGATTCAGCGAATATATGATTGTTTTCGGCAGCGAATTTTCGTATTCAAGCTCGCTCAGAAAAGCGGTAATCTTCTCACTGCATTCGGATTCGCAGATGCAGTCGTATCCGGCATCCGCGCCGAGCGTCAGAAACATTTTTTTGTTCGTGTTTCGCTGAACGCCGTAATGCAGCTGCATAACAATATCTCTTTTCGCGTATTCGCGGGCAAGAGCGAGCAAAACGGCGGTTTTGTATTTTTCAATCTGTAATTTGTCGATCTGCCCTCCCGACATTTTCGCACAGAGGATTTCATCAATCTCCGATTTTGCCGCAGGCGCGAACGGAATGTAGCCGATGCCGTGATCGGATGCTCTGCATCCGAGCAATCGGAAAAAGTCAAGTCTTTTTGTAAGTGCGGCCATAAGAGTTGAAAAATCGCTGATTTCGATGTCGGCCGCCTTGGAGAGCGTGTGAATATATTCGGCAAAACCGTCTTTTTCGATGTTGACGGCGCGGTCGGGTCTGAAAGAGGGAACAACCGCAGTGTCGAGATCACCCTGCTTTTTTATTTCGGCATGCCATTCCAGACTGTCCGCAGGGTCGTCGGTCGTACCTATCAATCTGACATTTGACTTCCTGATAATTCCTTTTGCGGACATCGAATCGTCTTTCAGCTTCTCGTTGCAGAGCGCGTAGACTTCGGATGCCGTGTCGGCATTCAGTATACCGTTATAGCCGAAATATCTTTTGAGTTCAAGATGTGTCCAGTGATACATCGGGTTGCCGATTGATTTCGGCAGCATCTCGGCAAATCTTTTGAACTTGACAAAATCATCGCAGTCGCCCGTTACCTCGTTCTCGGGTACACCGTTGCAGCGAATCAGCCTCCACTTGTAGTGATCGCCGCCGAGCCAGACTTCGGTTATGCTCCCGAATTTGCGGTCTTCGGCAATTTCTTTCGGATTTATATGGCAGTGATAGTCGATTATCGGCATATTTTCGGCATAACCATGATATAGCCTCTTTGCCGTGTCATTGTTAAGTAAAAAATCTTCGTTTATAAATTCCATATATGTAACCCTGCCTTTCTGTTGAGTTTGACCGTTCGGTACGGCTTTATCGCTTAAATTATATCACATATAAAAAAAATATTCAATCGTCTTATAGTGCCGAAACGAAAAATCATATCGAATTTTATAAAATTTGCAAAGCATAAGTTAATGCCGTTACCTTAGGACAGCCGCATTATCAAAATGTATTCGGATTAAATTCTGCGCTTTTTCTTTTTCCCTGCGGTAATCGCGCCGCCGATCACCGTAAAATGAAGCATCCTGCCGTCAGCCTTTTATAATCGCTTTCCGAAAAACGAATTTCGAGTTGCCGAAAATAAAAAATTATACCTGTACGGTATTGAAACCGTACAGGCGTAACTCTTTGATTTTTTACAGCCACTTGTCAAGCTCGGTCTCGACTTCGGGAATTTTCTTCGGCTTCGGCGAGTCAATTATTCTTTCGTGCATGATAACCGTCTTCGGCTCTCTCAGCACCCGAAGATTTTCAAGCGGATTACCGTCAACGACAATCATCTCGGCCATCTTGCCTTTTTCAATCGAACCGGTAATATCTCCGATGCCCGCAAGCCTTGCGTTGAGAAGAGTTGCCGAATAGAGCGCGAATTTGTTTGTAACTCCGCAATATTTTACAAAATAGCAAAGCTCTCTCCACATGTCGTACTGCGTAACATACGGGCAGGCCGTATCGGTGCCGAGACCGACCGGGATGCCTTCTTTCAGACATTCTTTCGCGAGGGAGATGATTCCGTCAAATACGATTTTTCCGTTTTCCTGCTGTTCGTAGGTGGCGTGCGATACAGAACGGTCGAACAACGCAAAGGGAAGAGCGGGAGAGATTGTCGAAACCTGAAATGCTTCCTGCTTTTTGAACAGCTCAATCATCTCGGCGGACGGCTTCGCACCGTGCTCTATCGAATCGACTCCGTTTTCGAGAGCGACCATAACCCCTTCGGGACTTTCGACATGCGCCGCAACCTTGTATCCGAGAGCGTGCGCGCGGTCGCAGGCGGCTTTGACGATTTCGGGAGACATTCTGAGTACACCCGGTTCGCCGACTTTTTCGGCATCAAGTACACCGCCGGTTATCATCAGCTTTATGAGATTCGGCTTGTCGGCGGCGATTTTGTCGACATATCCGACGGCCTCTTCGGGCGACGATGCCTCGTATGCGAGTGAGCCCGCCATGTGTCCGCCGTGCACCGAAATAGCCATGTTTGACGCGAGTATTCTCGGTCCGATTTTCTTTCCGGAATTTATTTCATCTCTTATATGACTGTCGAAATCGGCGATTCCGCCAACCGTGCGTATGGTTGTAACACCGCTCAGAAGCTCTGCTTCGGCATATCCCGCAACCAGCTTTCTGCCGATGCTGCGCATAAGCGCATTGGATGTGATGAGCTTCACCAGTTTAACCGAATCGGGCTGTTTTTTCTTCGGTTTGCCCGAGCCCGCAAGATGCACGTGCAGATTTATCAGACCGGGAAGAATGTACTTTCCGCCGAGATTTATTTTTTCGTATCCGTCGGGCAGATTGTTTTCGGGAACGATGTCGGAAATTCTTCCGTCATCGACGAGTATCGCCTTTCCGACCTGCGCGGTCATGTTTTCGGTTCCGTCAAGTATAATTCCGCCGATAAATGCTCTTTTCATAATTGCATCAGTCCTTTTCGTGAGTCTTTAAGTTCTGCCGCTTCGTGTTTTAATAACGCAAAACAGAATCTTCTTCAATTATATCATAAGATTTCGAATTTTTCAATCATGCTTTATTATCTTTCTTTTGTATGTGCAGCCTGAACTTTTGTAATTCGAACATCCGAAAAATTCTCCGTACGGGCCTG
>CAVGEY010000022.1:0-22815 GCA_963628435.1 bacterium | reverse complement strand
GGGTGAGAATGTAAACGTAATGGTATTCGATACCGAAGTTTACTCGAACACAGGCGGACAGGCATCCAAGGCCTCCAACATCGGTCAGGTTGCACAGTTCGCGGCAGCCGGCAAGGCAATCGGCAAGAAGAATCTCGCCGAAATCGCAATGTCCTACGGTTATGTTTACGTAGCGCAGATCGCTATGGGCGCAGATATGAACCAGTGCATCAAGGCAATCGCAGAGGCCGAGGCATATCCCGGACCTTCGCTGATTATCGGTTACGCACCCTGCGAAATGCACGGTGTCAAGGGCGGTATGACCAACTGCCAGACCGAGATGAAGAAGGCGGTAGATGCAGGTTACTGGCATCTGTTCCGCTTCAATCCCGCTGCAACCGAGCACAAGTTCACACTTGACAGCAAGGCTCCGACAGCCGATTACACCGAGTTTATCACAGGTGAGACACGTTACGCGCGTCTTGCTCAGTCCTTCCCCGAAAGAGCGAAAGAGCTGTTCGCCAAGGCAGAAGCAAACGCAAAGGCAAAATACGACAGACTCACCAGAATCGGCAGCCTGTACGACAACTGATTTAACAAAATCGGAAGTTCAACATAAAATCCGCCCGATGTCCCATTTGGGCATCGGGCGGATTTATAAAACAAAAAAGCGCAAATCACTTGACAAACGCTCTGTACTGTGATATACTGTTAAGGCTGTCCGGGTGACAGCACAGGCTGGTATGGCTCAGTTGGTAGAGCAGCTGATTCGTAATCAGCAGGTCGCCGGTTCAAGTCCGGCTACCAGCTCCAAAAACCCGACTTCGTAAGTCGGGTTTTTTCATATTCGGATATATTCGGTATTCCGCGGGAAGGGGGACTTTCGATGAAACTTACCGATTTGTCGGTGATACGGTCGCTGCTCGGAGAAGAGCAGACCACATTCAAAAAGAAATACGGACAGAATTTTCTGATAAACGAATCGGTTGTCGAAAGAATCGCGCTTTCCGCCGCCGATGAAAACACGGGGATCCTCGAAATCGGCCCCGGCATCGGAACGCTGACGGCGAAGCTCTGCGAACACGCAAAATCGGTGACGGCGGTTGAAATCGACGGCTCGCTTATACCGATTCTCGAAAAAACGCTCGCCGAATATGACAATGTAACCGTCATTAACTCGGACATACTGAAACTCAATCTGACCGAAACCGTAAAAAAACAATTCTCCGACTGCGAAAAGATTGCCGTCTGCGCAAATCTTCCCTACTACATCACAACGCCGATAATCATGTTCCTGCTCGAATCGGAAATAAAATTCGATTCGATTACCGTAATGGTGCAAAAAGAGGTCGCCGACCGAATGACATCGGAGGCCGGCTCGCCGCTCTACGGTGCGGTTACGGCATCGATTGCCTATTACGGGCGGGCGAAAAAGCTGTTCAATGTCACGGCGGGAAATTTCGTGCCTGCACCGAAAGTCGACAGCGCGGTTGTGAAAATCGATCTCTACAAAGAGCCGCCCGTAAAGGTCGCCGACAAAAATCTCTTTTTCGATGTCATAAAGGCCTCGTTCGGTCAGCGGCGCAAAACGCTGGTGAACGCCCTTTCGGCGGCGTATCCCGAAATTCCGAAAGACAGGCTGTCGTCTGCGGTAATATCGGCGGGACTTGAACCGACCGTAAGGGGCGAACGGCTTGACATTGCCGCTTTCGCAAGACTTGCCGACGAAATTCTCGCGGCAAAACAAAATCACTTATAATATCAAAACTTCCCGAAGCCTTGCGACTTCGGGAAGTTTTTTGTTTATTTCCGTTTCAGAGCACGCAGTTCAGAAACTGCTGTGTTCGCGGATTTTTGGGATTGTCGAAAAGTTCGGAGGGCGTTCCCTCTTCGGTAATCACTCCGTCGCTCATAAAGATCACCCTGTCGGCGACCTCACGGGCAAATCCCATCTCGTGAGTCACAATGACCATCGTCATTCCTTCGGCGGCAAGTTCGCGTATAAGGTCGAGCACCTCGCCGACCATTTCGGGATCGAGCGCGGATGTCGGCTCATCGAAAAGAATAACCTTCGGATTCATCGCAAGCGATCTGAGTATCGCGATTCTCTGCTTCTGCCCGCCCGAAAGAGTCGACGGATAGACGTTTTCCTTGTCGCGCAGTCCGATTCTGTCAAGCAGTTCGCAGGCGCGTTTGTAGGCTTTTTCTTTTATCGTTCGTTTCGTTTCCTCGATTTTTTCGAGTTCGAGCTTATTCTTTCTGAATATGTTTGCGATTTTTCTCGCGAAATTGCGTCTCTTTTTCTGACCGAGCCTGACATTTGCGATATGCACCGGCGCAAACATAATATTTTCGACAACCGTCATATTGTTGAACAGATTAAACTGCTGAAAGACCATTCCCATCTTTTCGCGGTGGAGATTTATGTCGACTTTCATATCGGCGAGATCTTCTCCCTCGAAGATTATCGATCCGCCGGTCGGATCCTCCATACAGTTCAGACAGCGGAGAAAAGTGGATTTTCCGCTTCCCGACGGCCCGATTACAACGACTTTTTCGCCGTCGGCAACCGTGGTTGTGATTCCTTTAAGCACTTCGGTATTGCCGAATTTTTTTGTCAGATTAATGACCTCTATCACTTTTTCCGAGTCTCCTTTCCATCAGCTTTATAAAGAGTGTTATCACAAGTACAATCACAACATAAAGCAGAGCCATGACAAGGTACGGGACCATAAACTCATAGCTGTTCGAGCCGATCTTGTTGAACGCGACATAAATATCGGTCGCGCCGACAAATGAAACAACAGAAGTCTCTTTTATAAGCGCGATAAATTCGTTGCCGAGCGTCGGCAGAATGTTCTTTATCGCCTGCGGAATGACGATATGCAGCATTGTCGTGGAGTAGGAAAGTCCGACCGAACGGCCGCCCTCCATCTGTCCGGAGTCTACCGACTGAATACCGCTTCTCATGATTTCGGATATGTATGCGCCGCTGTTAAGGCCGAACACCGAAACCGAAACTCTGACCGAATCGAGATTAAGTCCCATAAGCGGCAGCAGAACATAATAAAACACAAGCAGCTGGACAACTATCGGAGTGCCGCGGAAAAGCGCCACGTAAAAAGCGCAGATTCTGTCAAGAATTCGGGGCAGCAGCTTATATTTCGGCATAACGCGCACGCTTGCGATCAGCGTTCCGATGACAATACCGATCAAAAGACCGAGAACCGCGATTATCGCGGTATTTTTCAGGCCGGCAAGAACATCGCGGTAGCCGCCGTAATCGATAAAATATTTTATGAATGTTTGAATTTTCCGTTCAATGCCTGACATTTATATGTCCTTTCGGGTGTTATAATTCGGGTGTTATAAACAGATTCCGAGGTTGCCCGACCGATGCCCGACAACCCCGATATCCGCTTCTTTATTCTTTATTCTTTATTTTTCGCTTCGGTTTACTGCTGATTGAATGCCTTTACGATGCTGTCGGCGGGAGCGGAGTCGATTACCACATACTGAATATTGCCGTTGAGCATATCCTGTACGGCAAGCGAGCCGTTCTTGTAGCCCTTGCAGGTTACCTTGAAGTTGTTGCTTTCGTAGCCTTCACCGTTTGTCACATACATATTGCCTGTTGTGCCGTTCTGGACACCGACCGTTACCGAACTGTCGAACGAGGCGAGCTTTGCGACAATGTCTTCGGCGGTTTTGCAGTCATCGAATGTTGTGTCGCCGTCGACGACAATCAGCTTCTGAGATGCCTTGTAGTAGGTGTTCGAGAAGGTCACATACTCTTTTCTGTCTTCCTTAACGGTAAGACCTGCCATTGCGATGTCGCACTTGTGCTGGCCTACGCTGAGGCAGACCGCGTCAAAATCCATATCGCTGATTACGAGTTCAAGTCCGAGCTCTTCGGCAAGCAGTGCGGCGATTTCCATATCGATTCCGTAGTATTTGTCGCCTTCTTTGAATTCAAAAGGCTCGAAGCTTGCGTTGGTAGCCACAACAAGCTGATCTTTTGTCGTGTCGAGTTCGGCGGATGTTACGCCGACCTTTTCGGATGTGCCGAAATAGTGGTCGCAGATTTCATCGAACTTGCCGTTGCTCTGAATCTTCTCGATGAACGCGTTTACTTTTTCAAGCAGTTCGGGCTGATCCTTGTCTACGCCGAATGCGTAATCTTCCTGGGTGAGCTCGATGTCTATGACTTTTGCCGTTTTCTTCTCGGTTGCGCAGCCCGCAAATGCGGATGCAATCATTACAAGGCAGATCGCAAACGAGATAACCGATAATACTTTTTTCATGTTGTTTTTCCTCCGTTAAATGAATGTTTGAAGTTGTTTGAAGTTGATGGTGCTATTATAGTGCATAAAAATTCATTTGTCAAGAGGTTTTTGCAAATTTATTCAGATTTTTTTGAATATTTTTTCATTCGGTTATGCATATACTCATTTCAGCACGTTTGCGGTGGCATCCTCCTCATACTGACGGGTATACAGACCGTAATAATGTCCCTTCATGGCCATAAGCTCGTTGTGTCTGCCCTGTTCGACGATTTTACCGTTTTTGACCACGAGAATGTTGTCGGCATCTCTTACCGTAGACAGTCTGTGCGCAATTACGATTGACGTTCTGCCCTCGGTTATTTCGTTTATCGCCGCCTGTATCTTCTTTTCGGTAATCGTATCGACCGATGCGGTCGCCTCATCGAGTATAAGTATGCGCGGATCGGCGAGAACCGCTCTCGCGAACGATATAAGCTGTTTTTCTCCGGTCGAAAGAAGATCGCCGCATTCGCCGACATCGCTGTCAAGTCCTTTTTCCATTTTCGCGACAACCTCATCGGCGGATACGCGTTTCAGTGCCTCGTTTATCTCCTCATCGGTAGCGTCGGGCTTGGCGTAGCGCAGATTTTCGGCAATCGTTCCCGAGAAAAGATGCGGTGTCTGAAGCACATATCCGATGTGACTGTGCAGCCAGAGCTGTGATCTGTCCCGCGCATCTTTGCCGTCAATCAGTATTTTGCCCTCTGTCGGCTCGTAAAATCTGCACACGAGATTGACGAGAGTCGATTTTCCCGCGCCGGTTTCGCCGACTATCGCGATGTTCGCCCCTTTCGGTATTTTCAGGCTGAAGCCGTCAAGCACCGTTTCCTCACCGTCGGGATATTTGAATGTTACATCCGAAAATTCGATGTCGCCGTCAAGTTCTTCCCAGTTTTCCTTTTTCGGCTCGAATGTCGTTCCGTATTTTTCGATAACATCGGGGCGGTCGATGACATCCGACTCTGTCGCAATGAGTTTTGTCAGACGTTCGATGTTCACCTCGACCGAGATAAGGCTCGATACGGTATCAACCACCCAGCGTATCGGCTCGATTATGCCCTGCGCGTAAGACATAAGCAGAGAAAGCGTACCTATCTGCATAACTCCGCTCTGTGTGATGATTCCGCCCCGCCAAAGCACGATTGCGAGAGTGAGCGATGATGCGAAAATTGTCGTCGAACCGAACAGCGCGCGTATGCGTGATGCCTTTACCGATTCTTTTTTCATATCAAAGCTGTCTTTTTTGAAATCTCTTTCGATTTTATCCTCGACAACAAGCGATTTCACCGTTTTCGCTCCGGTTATCGCCTCATTGTAATCGCCCGAAATTTTCGAGTTGATATCCCTGATTTTTCTGTTGAGTTCGGTCAGCTTCTTTTCGAGAAGAGATATGAGAAACGCGACAATCGGCACGACCGCGAGAATGAGAAGCGCGAGTTTGAAATTGACGAAAAGCATGACTGCCGCGGCACCGACCATATAGGTTATCTGCCAAACACCGTCCATCAGGCTCCATGAAACAAATTCGCCGATTCGCGAGGTATCGCTCATAATGCGCGAATGGATATATCCGACGCTGTTCTGATTGAAATAGGAAAAAGAGAGCGTCTGAAGATGATTGAACGCGCGCTCACGCAGCAGTCTGTCGACATTCACCTCAATGTAGTTTGAAAGATAACAGGACACATAGTTTGCGAGTGAAGATATGAGCAGCACACCGATATACAGAACTATAAAAAGAGCAAGCGTATCAAGCACTCCGGTACCCGCATAGGTATTTATCGCGTAACGCTGAAAAAACGGCAGCAGAATATCGACTCCGCTCGACAGAACACCGAGCAGAACCATTATGATATACTGCTTTTTATAATTTTTCAGATAAGGAAAGAGCTTCGGTATGCCGAAAAAGCGCAGCTTCTGCCCGTTCTTGCCTTTCCGATTATTGTCTTTATTCTCTGCCATAATTATGCGATGCCTTTCTTGTGATTTTCCGCTTTCGGCTCTGCCGAAATAAAAGGTGTAAGAACGGTTCGGCGTTTGGAATTACCGCCCCGTCCGGCTTTTTCAGTTCATATTCGTCTGAATGGCGTATATTTTTGCGTAGAGCCCGCCCTTCGCGCAAAGCTCATCGTGAGTTCCCTCTTCGGCGATTCTGCCCTTGTCAAGCACGATTATCTTATCGGCGTGCATGAGAGTCGTTATTCTGTGAGCAATGAGAATCACGGTCGCGTCGCCCGTATTTCCGGCAAGAGCGGCGCGGATTTTCGCATCGGTTTCGGTATCGACCGCCGACAGCGAATCATCGAATATCATTATCGGCTTTTTCCCGGTCAGCATGCGCGCGATTGCCGCCCTCTGCTTCTGACCGCCCGAAAGAGTTACCCCGCGTTCTCCGACAAATGTGTCATAACCGTTCGCGAACTGACTTACCGCATCGTCAAGGCAGGCGATTTTTGCCGCCTCCCTGATTTCGGAAAGGGTGATTTTGTCTGACGCGATGCCGATGTTTTCCTCAAGTGTCTTTGAAAAGAGGAAAGGCTCCTGCAACACCATTCCGATTTGGCTTCTCACCCATTTCGCCTTCATATCGGCAATATCGATGCCGCCGATTGTGATTCTGCCGTTTTCGGCGGGCAGATCGTAAAGCCTGTCAAGCAGGTACATGAGCGTCGATTTGCCGGATCCTGTCGCGCCGAGTATGCCGAGCGTACTGCCGGCCTTGATTTCGAGATTTATGTCGGTAAGCACCTGCGGACAGTTGTCGTATGCGAAATTCACATGTTCGAACACAATATCGCCGTTAAGATCGGGTGTGAGCGCGTTCGGCTTATCATGCTCCGGCTCAGACGAGAGTATATATGCTATTCGCTTCATCGAGACGGTCGCCTTGCTGAGCTCGGAAATCATGCGTCCGAGCTGTCTTATCGGCCAGACAAGCATCGAGTTGTACGAGATAAAGGCGATGTATCTGCCTGCGGTCATTTCGCCGTGCGCGCACATAACCGCGCCGAAAACAATTATCAGCATTACCTGAAGTCCCGAAACGAAATCGGACGAGCACCAGAACGCCGACATGACATTGCCGAGTTTTTCCCAGAGACCGCAGTAAAAATCATTCTGTTTCCCGAATTTTTCTTTTTCATAGCTTTCCTTGCCGAACGCCCGCACCACGCGAACGCCGGTAAGATTTTCCTGAACTATCGCCGAAAGTCTGCCTTCGTTTTCATCGCAGTCCTCGAATTTCCGCCCGATTATGCGGTGAAAAAGTGCCGAATATCCGACTATTACCGGCATTGTGATAAGCGCAATCACCGCAAGACGTACATTCATCGAAAACATAAAATAAAGCGCGAGCAGGATAAGAACGATTATTCTGAACACCGACACGAGCTGCTCGGACAGAAAACGTTTGACCATATCGACATCTGAGGTGCAGCGCTGAATGATGTCGCCGGTCTGATTTTTCATGTGCCACGAGAAGGGCAGATGCTCGATATGCGAAAAAAGGCGGTTGCGGATCGTCTGCACCGTCGTTTCGGCGGCTTTTGTATACGAAACGGTAAAGAGATAGCGCATGGATGCCGAAACGGCGGCGACCAGAACTATCGCAAGCGCGATAAGCCACAGATTTTTCGAGAGATAGGCGACGCCGCCCGCCGCTTCTACGATTTTCAGGGCAAACGACGGCAGTTCGGGAATTTTGCTGTCGATAATCGAGTCGACGGTAAAGCTGATGATCTGCGGATTTATCATATCGGCGGCCGAACTTATAAGAATTGTTATCACCGTCAGAAAATAATATTTTCCCGACCCGTGCAGAAATTCAAGCAGCATTTTCGATATGCTGTACTTTTTGTTTTCGTTTTCGCTTCTCTTCATATTTATATGCTGCCTTTCCGCAGATTCTGCCCGCGCCGATTCCGTCTGCGACCTGTATTCTTTCTACTGTATGTTATGACAAAATAATGCCGCGGTGAAAATAACCTGCGGCGGACACACACAGTGATTATACACCGCAAACAAAAAAAGTCAAGACATTTAATCTTTTATCTCCGGAAAATCGAAATCCGTGTGCGTTTTCATAATACGCACACGGATTTAATATCGGTTGTTATTTTATAATGCCGTACTCGAACAGACTTGTTCCGTCCTTGTCTTTGATTATGACTGTCGCCTCATCCCAGGCGTCATCGGGAATCGAGTCAATCGAAAAGCCGTACAGACAGCAGCCGTCTGCCGCCGTATATATTCCCGTCCGCTCGACTACCGTCTTATAAAGATAAAGCCTGCCGTCGCCGTCCGAGAAATTGTATACATAGCTTTTCACCTCGTTTTCGGCGAGAGTAAAGCCGATTTCGATTATGCGGCTCTCATAATCGGCCATCTCCGCGAGATTGCCGACAAATACGAGCAGAAGATTCGATTTTCCGTCCTCTCCGTCTGTCAGTATGCCATCGCAGAGTGCGGTCGACTCGGCCGTGAGCTCCCGATAGAGTTCGGGAAAAGACGGTTCGAAAGAATATGCCGTATATTCGCTGTCATACGGCTTTTTCGACACGGTATACTCGAGTCTGCCGCCTTTGTTTATCAGCGAATATATGCATCCGCCGCTCTCATCATGGCTGTGTATGCTGACTTCGGCGCCCGTACTGCTGTCAAAATAGACTATTTCGCTTTCGGTATTGTAGCAGAGTCTGCCGTTCACCGAAACTATATTCGAGTAGCAGTCGGCATATGCCTCTCCGGATGTGCTGCCGCCGACCGGCCAGACGGCATCGATTTTGCGGACATTTTCGAATGTCATCTTTTCAAGACTGAATTTTCGGATATATCCGCCCGCGCTGTCAACCGTATACCATTCGCCGTCCGAAAAAGCGGGTGCGGTCATGATTTCGTCAAGTACCGTCGAATCGTAGCGGCTGCTCGAACATTTCTCGCCGCATATCCAGCCGCTGTGGTTCTGATTTGCGATTTCATCGTCCGAGCAGAGAAAATTATCGTGGCAGGCGCGCCCCCTGACATCGGGAATCGGATCGTCCCATGTCACATCGGTATGATACCACTGCCCGTCGATTTTAAGCAGATTCCAGATATGAGACATACCCTCGGATGCAGCATAAGTATTTTCTATTCCGAATTCGCTCAGCAGCTTCATATAGGTAAGGGTATACGCCTGACAGACGCCCTTCCCCTCTTTCAGAAACCGATAGCTGTCGGTAACCGTCTTTGTGCTGTCATATTCGAAATTGATGCAGAGATAATCGTGCAGGAAAAGCGCGATGTCGGCTTTTGAAGTCATATCCGACGGAACGGCAGACACAATTTCTGCAATTTTCGATTTATAATATTTTTTTGCCTCGGTGATTTCCGAATTTGTCATCGAATATTCGAAAGTGACTGTTGTCACGATGCCCGTCGATTTGTTGTAGCCGTATTTTATTGCGCTTGACAGATAGAAAAATTCGGGATTTTCGTTCAGAATTTCGGAATAGAGCTCGCCGAGTTCGGTCGTCTTTATGCCGTACGAGCCGATAGTGCAGCTTTTCTCAACATTTCCGACAGCCTTGCATATCGCCTTTTTCGCGTCATCTCTGCCGTTCGTACCTGCCGAAAGACGGACAACGGCATACCCGTCATCGCATATCGGCGACTCGAAATCTCCGCGCGAGATTGCGTCGACATGCAAAGCGGCGGTCGCGTATAAAGCCGCGCTGTCGCCGTCGGCCTTTTCACAGGTTATATCGACTGTATTTCCGCACGACGGCAGAAAAATCGCCGAGAGTGTGCAGACAAAAACAAGCAGTAAAGTTGTGATGATTTTATATCTGTTTTTCCCGATCATATCATACCCCGCGCCGCGATCGGCGCAAATCACTCGTATAAGACGGCGGCTCGCGGCGGAATGTCCGAGCCGCCGCGATATATCGTTATCCATTGTTATCATACCACATATTTGTGAACATTTGATGACATAAAGACGGCGACCGGGAATTTTTATCTCCGTTTTCGGGCAAAACCGTTCAAAAAATGAAATGCCGACCGATGCCACCCCCTTGACAAATTCTGCCTGTCGGTATATAATATATATGAAGAAAAAAGCAAAATATTATGAAAGGCAGGTTACATAAATGCAGGGCAATAAAGTTATTGCAATAGGACGACAGTTCGGAAGTAGGGGAATCGACATAGGGAAACAGCTCGCCGAAGAGCTCGGATACGAGTTTTACGACAAGGAAATTCTCATTCACGCCGCCGAGCAGAGCGGACTGCATATCGACCTGCTCAAAAGAAATGACGAAAAACGCACCTCATCGCTGCTCTATACGCTGGCAATCGGATCGCATAATCTGACCTCGGCGGTATCGGGAGCCGAAAACACAATCGGAACACAGCTTTACATAGCTCAGGTCAATGCCATAAAGAGCCTTGCCGCGAAGAGCAACTGCGTTATGGTCGGCAGATGCGCCGATTATTTTCTCGAAGGTCTGTGCGACCTTACATCGGTTTTCATCACAGCCGACGACAAATACCGCATCGAGCGAATCAAGCGCGAGCGGGGGCTGAGCGAAAAGGACGCCGCCGATCTTATGAAAAAGACCGACCGCAGCCGCGCGTCATTCTACAACTCGACAACCGGCAGAAAGTGGGGAGAGGCGAAATATTACGACCTCTGCCTGTCGTCATCCGAACTCGGAGTCGACGGCGCGGTAAAGCTCATCCGCACATTCCTCGATTACAAACTTCAAAAGCAGTAAATCAAGACAAAAAATCGGGTACTCCGCGAAGGAGTACCCGTTTTTTTCATATTTATTCGTATATAGAGCGGCGAAGCACGCCGATATAGGGCAGCTGACGGTATTTTTCGTCATAATCGAGACCGTAGCCGATAACGAATTCGTCCTCGCAGGGAAATCCGACATAGTCGGCATCGATATTCGCGGCACGGCGCGACTTTTTGTCGAGAAGAGCCGCGATTTTAAGCGACGCGGGCTTTCTCTGAAGCAATTTTTCGCGAAGCACGTAAAGAGTGTTGCCCGTATCGATAATATCCTCAACCAGAACGACATTCCTTCCCTCAATCGGATAATCGAGATCCTTGCGGAAAACAAGTTCTCTCGACACGGTACCCGCTCCGTAAGACGACACAGACATAAAGTCCATTGTCATCGGGAAATCGAATTCGCGCGTAAGATCGGCAAAAAACATTACGCTGCCTTTGAGTATCGCGACAAAAAGCGGATTTTTGTCGGCATAATCGGCCGACATTTCTTTCGCAAGCTCATGAATACGCTCTTTTATCTGTTTTTCATCGAACATAACACGTTCGACATCGGGATGAATATTCGTCATCGCAAAAATCCTTTCGGGAGTATATGCGGCATTCCCGCACCCTCATTTGTTCAAATTAAAAAATTCATCTAATTATAACATACGCTTTTTTCTTTGTCAATGAATTAAACGATTTTTATCCTCTTTTGACGGCAAATCTTTGATTTTCGACAGACGGGGTATAACGGCCGCCGCTATAATTCCGAGCATCATTCCGGTCGCCGCGCCGACCGCGAGCATAACGGGCAGAAGAGAAAAGATTTTCGCCGTTTTTGTAATTGCGGCGGCGACACAGAGCTGTGCGGCGTTATGTACGGCTCCCGCCGCAGACGAACTGCCGAGCGGCCCGCATCGGCAGATTTTTTTCAGCAGAATCATTGCCGAAAGCGAACATATTCCGCCTGCCGCCGAATAGAGAAGCGACATCGGACTGCCGAACAGCAGGGCGGCAAGGCAGATGCGCACAGCCGCAACCGAAAACGCCGCTCCCGTACCTATCGTATAAAGAACGACAAGCGTCGCGAGATTGGCGAGTCCCGGCTTTATTCCGGGAACTCCGAGATCGAGCGGAATCAGCCTTTCGACATACGAAAGCGCAAGCGCAAACACCGAAAAAAGCCCGACATATACGATTTTATTGATTTTTTCGCGGGTTTTCCCGCCGTTTTCGGATTTTTTCATAAATCAAAATACCCCGAATTCAGTCGCAAGACCCGGCATTTCGGCTCTCGATCGTAACCGTAAGCCGATTTGGCAGACAGGCGATCAGACCGTCGTCATCCTCTCCCGTCAGCCATCCCGTCTTTTCGCAGATATGATCGGGACAGGACGATTCGGTTACCGCGACCTTTCGGTCTTTCACCGTGATTATATTGATGCCGCCGTCCGCGTTTTCGACAGTATAGACAGTATCGGTGTCGAGCGGCAGATTTGCGACTATTTCTCCGCACGACCTGACGACTGCGATTTTCTCTCCGCCGCCGTTTTCGGTAAACGCAAAAACAAGCCAGCACACGAGTGCGAGCGCAAAAACCGCCGCCGCGACAATAATATCATTTTTCCCGAATATCGAATTTTCTTTTTTCATATTACTCACTGCTCACAAGCGAGTCGAAGCCGTCGCTTTTTATCATTTTTCCGTCATCGGTTATCCAGAGGGCATAGACGTCATCAAGTGAATTTACAAGTGCGCTTCCCTCTTCAAGGCTCATACAGAAAAGTGCGGTTGACAGTCCGTCGGCAATCGCCGAATCGGCGCAGACTACCGATACCGACACAAACCCCTCTGCGGGCATAAGCGTGTCGGGATCGATTATATGGTGATAGTTTTTGCCGTCAACAGAATAAAAACGCTGATAGGATCCGCTCGTAACAACCGACATATCGGTCAGCGCGAGCTTTATGCGGTAGCTGTCGGCGTCTTTTTCGGGATCCCGTATTCCGAGTTTCCAGCCGCCGCCGTCACGGTCGCCTATGGCGATCGTGTTGCCGCCGATGCTGATTATGCCGTTCGCAAATCCGTCCTCGCGCAGCTTTTCCGCGATTTTTTCGGCGGCGAATCCTTTTGCGACAGCCCCGACATCAATGCCGCAAAGACTGTCGGCGATTTTCACTGTCATATTTTCGCGGTCGATTATTATGTTTTCGATATCGGTGTGCAGAGCGGCATCGGCAAGTTCGGCATCGGTCGGAAGAGCGGCGTTTTCGGGATCCGCGATGCCGTTTTCCCTGTATTCGTGCCAGATTTTAAGCACAGAGCCGAGTGCGATATTCGTCTTTCCGCCCGTAAGCCCGTATATTTTTTTCGAAAATTCGAGCAGCCCGATTATATCCTCTGATACGGCGACCGCGCCGCCGCCCGCCGCATCGTTTATGCTTTTGAGATTCGGCTCATCGGCGGGATTATATATATCGTAAAGACCGCTGTAATATTTGAGCAGACCGTAAAATTCATCGGCATATTTTTCGAACGCGCTCTCGCTGTCGGCATACCCCTTTATAAACGAAACGGTATCGAAACAGTCGATATATGTGGCGGTATAGATCTTATTTTCGTCCGATTTGCCGCACCCTGCCGCAGAAAGCACGAAAATCGCGGCAAACAGCGCGGAAAATATGCGGACTATGGCTGTGTTTTTTCGTTTTCCCGTTTTTGTCATTCCCTGCCTCCGTGTCAAATACCGATTACAGTATAGCACACCGGGATGTCAAAATCAAGTATTTTATGCAAATCAGCCAAAAGCCCGATATATACGGGCGGCAAATTCGTGATAAAATGATGTTGCATAAATATACATTGTATGCTATAATTTATGCATAAATTTTCAAATTACGCGGGAGTGCATAATATGATTTCACAGTCTGACAAGAAAAACATAAAAAAAATAGTTCTCGCCTACTCGGGCGGACTTGACACATCGATAATAATTCCGTGGCTTAAAGAAAACTACAACAACCCCGAGATAATCGCGGTATCCGGCAATGTCGGGCAGACCGACGAGCTCGAAGGTCTTGAAGAAAAGGCAATCGCATCGGGAGCGTCAAAAATCTATATCGAGGATCTTACCGAGCAGTTCGTGAACGAAATGATAATTCCGACCGTTCAGGCCGATGCGAAATATGAGGAATATCTGCTCGGCACCGCGCTTGCCCGTCCGATTATCGCAAAAAGGCTGGTCGAGATAGCCGTCGCCGAAAAAGCGGACGCAATCTGCCACGGCTGCACCGGCAAGGGCAACGATCAGGTGCGTTTCGAGCTTGCAATAAAGGCATTCGCGCCGAACATGAAAATCATCGCGCCCTGGCGTGAGTGGGACATCAAATCGCGCGACGAAGAAATCGATTATGCCGAAGCGCATAACATTCCGCTGAAAATCAGCCGCACGACCAACTACTCGAAAGACAAAAACATGTGGCATCTCTCGCATGAGGGACTCGATCTCGAAGACGCGGGCAACGAACCGCTCTACGAAAAAGAAGGATTTCTCGAAATGGGCGTATCTCCGATAAACGCGCCCGACAAGCCCGCATACGTCGAAATCGGATTCGAGAGCGGCGTTCCCGTATCGCTTGACGGTGTAAAGATGAGCGCGAAGGAGATCATTCTCGGGCTGAACAAAATCGGCGGAGAAAACGGAATCGGACTGCTCGACATCGTCGAAAACAGACTTGTCGGCATGAAATGCCGCGGCGTGTACGAAACGCCCGGCGGAGCCATTCTCTATTTCGCGCACAACTATCTCGAAACGCTCTGCATCGACAAGATGACAATGCACAAAAAGCAGGAGCTTTCGATAACATTTGCCGAACTTCTCTACAACGGACAATGGTACACCCCTCTGCGCGAGGCGCTGTCGGCATTCGTTTCAAAGACGGAAGAGCATGTTACGGGCAAGGTCAAAATCAAGCTCTATAAGGGCAATATGATCAAAGCGGGCGCATGGAGCGACTGGTCGCTCTATTCGGAGGAGATTGCGACATTCGGCGAGGATCATGTTTACAATCAGCAGGACGCCGACGGATTTATAAATCTGTGGGGTCTCCCGATTTCGATAGGCGCCGCGGTAAAAGCCAAAAACGAGAAGAACTGAAAAGGATTTAGGCGACATGGAAAAATTATGGGCAGGAAGCTTCCACAAATCACAGGACAAAAAAGCCGATGACTTCAACTCGTCGATACATTTCGACCGCCGGATGTGCAGACAGGATATAAACGGCTCCGCAGCTCACGCGGCAATGCTCGCGGCAAAAGGGATAATCACAAAAGCCGAGGCCGATGCGATTATTTCCGGGCTTATGAAAATCGCCTGCGATATTGAAAGCGGAGCTCTCGAAATCGACCCTGACGCCGAGGACATTCACACCTTCATCGAAGGGCAGCTTACCGAAAGACTCGGCGATGTCGGAAAAAAACTTCACACCGCACGCAGCCGGAACGATCAGGTGGCAACCGATTTGAGACTCTGGATGCGTGATGAGGCCGCCGTCGTCGTCGGACAGCTGAAAAATCTGATTTCGGCAGTCGTCGACAAGGCCGACGAGAGCAAAAATCTGATAATGCCGGGATACACCCATCTTCAGCGCGCCCAGCCGATACTCTTTTCACATCACATTCTCGCCTACTGCTATATGTTCTGCCGCGACATTTCACGCATATCCGATGCGGTATCGCGTATGAATATATCGCCGCTCGGCTCGTGCGCACTCGCAGGCACAACATACGATACCGACCGCGCGCTTACCGCGTCCGCACTCGGATTCGACGGTTTTTCGCAGAACAGCATAGACGGAGTGTCCGACCGCGATTTCTGTATCGAAATGCTGTCCGCGCTCTCAACCGTGATGATGCATCTGTCGAGATTTTCGGAGGAAATCGTGCTGTGGTCGAGCTTCGAGTTCGGATTTATCGAACTTGACGATTCATTTACCACAGGTTCGAGCATAATGCCGCAAAAGAAAAATCCCGATATTGCCGAACTCGTCAGAGGAAAGACCGGCAGAGTCTACGGAGATCTTGTCGGCACGCTCACAATGCTGAAAGGTCTGCCGCTCGCCTATAACAAGGACATGCAGGAGGACAAGGAATCGGTATTCGACGCCTTCGACACGGCAGAAAGCTGTCTTGACGTTTTCCCCGGCATGGTGAAAAGCATGCATCCGAATCGAGACCGTATGCTTGCCGCCGCGAAAGAAGGGTTCATAAACGCGACAGATCTTGCCGATTATCTTGTCGGCAAGGGGCTTGCCTTCCGCGATGCCTACAAGACGGCGGGAGACGCGGTCGCGCTCTGCATAGAACGCGGCAAAACGCTTGACAGCCTGCCGCTCGACTGCTACAAGACTCTTTGCGGCAAAATCGAGTCGGATGTCTATGATGCCGTTGCTCTCGAAAACTGTATCGCCCGCAGAAAATCGGCCGGCGGCACCGGAATCGAGTCGGTGGAGCATCAGATAAAAGAGCTTTCCGATTTCTGCGGCCGACAATAAGCATATCAAAAAAACATCCGACGCGCAGTCGGATGTTTTTTTCGTGATTTTTCGGGAATTTCGTTTTTCACTTGACAGACGGACGCGCGGTCGGTATAATAATCACAGAGAACAAATCATGAAAAGAGGACGCATGATGAATACCGAAATAAAAGAACTGACATCCGCACAGGCGAACAAACTGTTGAAAAAGTTGAAAGACGAGTACGCCGCACTTCTCGAAAAGGAAAATTCCCGCAAAACATTCAAGGCGTCGGTCGGAGAGGACATCGAATCGGTACGTCCTCCGTACGATTATGCCGAGACAAGCGCAAAACTCGAACTTTACTCAAAGCAGATACGCATCGTAAAGCACGCCGTAAATCTGTTCAACTGCACACATAAAGTTGACGGATTCGATATGACCATTGACGAGATGCTTGTCTATATTCCCCAGCTTACAGGCAAGAAAAACAGACTTGCCGAAATGCGTTCGAGAACTCCGAAAGAGCGTGTCGACGATCCGTACTCCAAACGTTCGGCGATTATCGAATATTTATACGCAAATTACGACATAAACGCCGCCGAGGCCGACTATCAGGAGGTTTCGGAGGAACTTACCCGCGCTCAGCTCGCCCTTGACATCACAAACAACGGCGAAAAAATGCAAATCGAACTTATTATCTGATTTTATTTTTAATTTAATATTTTCCGTCGGTACGAACGCCGTTTTTCTGATTTTTATCAGGTGGCTAACGGTTATTGTTTTTGTTCATTATACAGTGTAACTGTCTTTTTCTGTTATTTTTTATTTGTTTGTGTTCAGCGATAAGGCGACATCTTTTTTAGGAGGATATCCCTTAGGTCGTTCGTATCGAGAAAACTTTCCCACGGCGGCCGAAGTTCGGTTTCAGGCTGTCGACTCCTTTCTGTTCCTTTCCTTTATGGCGAAACCGCCGAAACGTTTTTGCGTTTCGGCGGTTTTGTCTTTTTGTTCGTATTTTCCGATTTACGCAGGCTCGCTGTTCTTTATAATGAACTGCGCGACCTCGTCCGGTCTTATGTTGAGCACAAGTGAAAACTCATCGTTTACGATTTTTTCGGCGCGTTCAAGCACATTCTTGTCGGATACATTGAGCCTTTTTCCCTTTTTTTCAAGCTCGCATCTCTGTTTTCTTATTGCTCTTATGATTCCGACAATTTCTCCTCTGCTGCCTTCGCTGAGAGTTTTTGAAAAATATTCGGCACGGCGTTTGTTGTTCTCGATCCATTCGCCTCCGCCCTTCGGCAGAGCTTTTACAATCTCGTATATCTCGTCGGCAGTGGCTATTCTCCTGACATTCTTTTCGATACGGTCGCTGTCGGTCGCGAGATATATCGTCGCGTTCGGATCGTCTTTGGGAGAGAGAAGATAGTATTCTTTTTCCGCGCCGCCGAACGACTCGGTTTTTACATCTGTCACCCTGCAAACGCCGCGCGCTCCGTAAACAAGCAGTTCTCCAATGTTCAGTTTATTCGGCTCCGTTTTTACCGCCCTCTTTCCCCGTTCATTTACGCATATATTATACCATATTTCCGAGAAAAAGGGTATGGGCAAAAATGCCGAAAAATATTCTTTTTTTTGTGCAACAATGTTATAAAATCGGTGCAAAACGGCAGATAACGGTATATTTCAAAGAAAAAGTTCGACAATAAACACGGCGACACCCGATGAGGCGGCGACTATGAAAAGGTTGCCGGACAGCCATGCGGCGGCAACTCCGGCGACAAGCGCCGCGATACCCGATATCGGAGACGCGGTTGCGTTTATAATCGCGGGAAAGGTCATTGCGGCGAGAGTGGCATAAGGCACATAATAAAGAAACGACCGCACGAATCTGTTTTTGATCGGTTTTTTGAAAACGGTAAGCGGAAGCACCCTTATAAGATAGGTTACGGCAGCCGCGGCGGCGATATATATCCACACATTATTACCCATTTGCCGTCTCCTCCTTTATCGGAAAAATAAGAGCGGCGGCCGCCGCCACGCAAACGGTCAAAATCATTATCCGAACGCTCTCCGAGATTTCGGACAGCATCGGAAGATAGGCAGCGGCGGCGGACAGCACGGCAGACATAATTACGACAGCCGCGATTTTTTTGTCTTTTATCGACGGCGGAACGATTGAAGCGAGAAACATTCCGTAAAGGCTGACGCCGAGCGCGCTTTGAAGCCTTGCTCCGATAATATTTCCGACCGCAACCCCGATGCCCGTGCCGATGCACCATCCGGGCATCGCGACGCTCATCATTCCGAGATAAAAATAAGGGTTCAGCGGCCGGCACTGCATAACGCCGAGCCCGAACATCTCATCGGTCACGGCGACGCCGATCACAAGCCGATGCCATAATTTCGTTTTGCCGTAATCGAATTTAGCCGACAGTGCGCACGACATAAGAATATATCTCATATTGGCGACAAATTCGGCAAGCGCCGCCTGAATATAGCCGCCGCATCCCGCGATAACCGAAAAGAGCGCGTATTCGCCCGCCGACGCGTTAAGCAGAAGGCTGGCGACAGAGGCAGCGAGCGGTGTAAGTCCCGCCGATTTTGCCCCTATTCCGAGTGAGAAAGATACCGCGAGATAGCCGAGACATATCGGGAGGCCGCTTTTCAGTCCGCGCAGATATTCGGATTTGTTTTCTTTTCGGTCGAGAATTTTTTTAAGATTTTTTTGTTCGGTGTTTTCTGAATGTTCCATCTTTTTTCGGCGTTTTGCCGACCTTTCGGGGAAATGTATATTTATCGGTATAATTATACATCACGGCAGGCGATATGTCAATACGGGCAGCGGTACCGACCGACCGTTTCCCGAAATTCGGTGCGCGGATATTCGGACATTTATGCAAAAGTGTCCGTTGACAATGCCCGCTTTTGAAGATATAATTTCACCGTAAGATACGAAAGGACGGTATGTGAAATGAAAATTCTGATTCTGAGCACAAACACCGGCGAGGGACATAACGGTGCGGCAAGAGCTCTCTATAAAGAGTTCGTCTCGAGAAACATAAAATGCGACCTTGTGGACGCGGTTTCACTGTCGGGCGAAAAAACTTCCGACGCAATATCGTCAATCTACAATTCGATGATAGTAAAACTTCCGCGTCTTTTCGGCGCGGTTTACAGAGCAGGCGAATTTTGCAGTTCGACCGGGCTCAAAAGTCCCGTCTATATCGCGAACAGTTCGCAGGCCGATAAACTGCTCGATTTTATAAAAAAAGGCGGTTACACCGCCGTGGTCTGCACCCATCTTTTCCCGATGCAGACGATGACCTACTTAAAGCGGGAGAAAAAGACCGACATCCCCTGCTACGGGGTGCTGACCGATTACACGCCGATTCCCTTTTTCCGCGAGGTCGAGCTTGACATCTCGTTCGTTCCGCATAAAGACGTTCTTGCCGAATGTATACGCGAGGGTATGAAAAAGAGCAGACTCGCTGTGGTCGGAATACCCGTATCTCCCGAATTTTCTTCGGACATGACAAAAGAAGATGCGAGAGAGCAGCTCAAAATATCGGGCGAGCGGCGTGTGTATCTCGTAATGACCGGCGGCGCAGGCTGTTCTTATGCGGTTCAGACCTGCCGGGAACTGCTGTCGTACAATGATCCCGACGCCGTTTTGTTCCTGCTGACAGGCAAAAACAAAGCGCTGTATGACGAAGCGAGGGCCGAACTCGGGAAATATCCGAATGTTCACATAATTTCGTTTACCGACAAAGTTTACCTCTACATGAAAGCCGCCGACCTTGTCATATCGAAATCGGGCGGTCTCACCACAACCGAGGCGGCATCGTCGAGAATCCCGATAGTTCACATAAACGCGATTCCCGGCTGCGAAACCAAAAATGCCGAATTTTTCGAGAAAAACGGAATGTCGGCACGCGCGAACAGCCCTGAGGAAGCCGCCGCTCTTGCGTATGCGATAACGCACGACCGCGCGCGCTGTGAGCGAATGGTAAAATGTCAGGCCGAATGTATAGACCGAAATTCGGTGAAAAAAATCGCCGATACCGTCATAAAAGGAAGGAGAAATTCGAATGTATAATCTCATAGACGGCAGATTCGGATATCTGCTGTTCACGCTTGTCGGATTTCTTTCGGGAAGCATCCTGTTCTGCAAAATTCTGCCCCGCGTTTTTATGAATAAAGACGTATGCGAATGTTCGGACGACAAAAATCCCGGTACTTTCAATGTTTTCGCATCCTGCGGAGTCATTATGGGCTCCGTCTGTCTGATTCTCGAAATCTGCAAGGGACTGCTGCCCGTTTATATTTCGCTGAATTATCTTAAACCCGAGAATCCGCTTTTTTCCGCGGTAATCTGCGCGCCGGTTATCGGACACGCGCTCGCGCCCTTCGACCACTTCAAAGGCGGAAAAGGCATCGCGGTTACTTTCGGCGTTCTGCTTGCCATTCTGCCCGTATCGAATATTGTATTTCTCCTTGCCGCCATTTATATAATAACCTCGACTCTCGTGAAAATCAATCCGCACAGAAAAAGAAGCATATTTGCGTTTGCGGTTTTCGCGGGACTCGCGACACCGATTCTTTTAAGACAGAATCTTACCTCGATTGCGATTGCCGCGGCTGTAATCTCGCTCACGGTAATTTACAAACACTCCTCGAAATTCTGTACTCCCGAGCTGCTGAAAAAAGAGGAAGAGGAACGCCTTAACTCGAAGAAGAGAAGCAGACGCGTCTGATTCTCAAAGCAAAACACGGCCTGCCTTGCGGCAGACCGTGTTTTTTTATATGTTTTTTCAATCGTTCGTCTTTTCGGATACTTTCTTTGCAAGCTCTCCGAGAAGCGGCTCGAATTTCACGCCGTACCAGTGGCTGCTGTCCGAAATCGTGTTCTCGATGCAGGCAACCGTGTAATCGGCGGCGATTTTCGCGCTGTCATATAACGATTTGCCCTGCATATAGGCACCGGTGAACGCCGATGCGAAAACATCGCCCGTGCCGTGGCAGCCCTTCGAAATTTTCTTATGGCAGTAATATTCGAGCTTGCCGCCGCCGAAAACGACAACGCCTGTCGTATCGGGCGTATATCCGACGCCGGTCAGTACAACCGTTTTCGCGCCCGCATCGGTAAGTGCCCCGCACAGCCGTTCGACATACGCCTCATCGTAATTTTCGCGGTATTCGATTTTGCACATAAGAGCGGCCTCTGTGATATTCGGGAGGATAATATCGGCAGATCCGCAGAGCTTTTTCATCTCGCCGACAAATTCCGTATCGAATCCGGTATAGAGTTTTCCGTTATCGGCCATTGCGGGATCGACGATTTTGCAGAATCCGCCGGCACCGACATTCGCAAACAGCTTTTCCACAAGCGCAATCTGGCGCGTGCTTCCGAGATAACCCGTATATATGGCGTCGAATTTGATATTTTCGCCGATCCAGTGATTCATAATCGGCTCGATTTCATCGGTAAGATCGCAGAATGTGTACCCCTTGAAACCGTATGTGTGGGTTGACAGCACCGCCGACGGAATGATGCAGGTTTCGAGTCCGCATGCAGACAGAATCGGAAGAGCAACGGTCAGCGAGCATTGTCCGACACATGATATATCCTGAACCGTAAGTATTCTCTTATACATTTTATAAACATCCCCTTCGTAATTTGAACGGCTACAATTATATCACACGGAGCATAATTTGTCAACAGTTGCCGTCATATTTGTACAAGCAGACGAAAAGACGGCTGAAACCGATGCCGTTTTTGCCTTTTTAACCGCAAAAAGAGAGCAGACCGCCGCATTCTGCGGTCTGCTCTCTTGAAATATGCGAACATACGCATCAAAGCCGAAGCATGTGTGCGTCAAAAAGGAGAAGAACAGCGGCTCCCTCGTGTGTAAAGCCGTCGCACGGTATTTGTTTAAGCTAAAAAGAAAATCGCTCCATTGCAGATTGCTTTTGTGCATTCTCAACAAAAAAAAAAAATATAATTATGTGATTATACAAAAAAAATAAACTCACTTGATTTTGGTATTCGAGGGTGGTATAATCAAAAGCAGAGTAGCTGGATTTCTTCGTATTTGTAAATATACCATTAAGCTGCCTGAATAAAGCAAAATATATGGCAGATGCAGGCTTATTGGTTTGCATCTTTTTCTATACACAAAAACAAGGGGTGAGACGGGTGGAGTCAAAAAAGAAAACAAAAGCGGCGAT
>CAVGEY010000021.1:0-26410 GCA_963628435.1 bacterium | reverse complement strand
AATCCTGATGGCACGCTCCGCAATCGGGGCAGTGGTCTCCGTAACCGGTGGCGCAGTCCACACACATGTTACAGTTGTCGCACCATTCACCGTAGCAGTTCTCGCAGAGAAGACACTGTTCGCAGAAATCTACTCCGCCTTCTTCGAAGCACGCTCCGCATACTTGGCAATGTAGATACTCACCGCACTCTAAGCACATGCCGCAGTCGTCACACCACTCGGATGCGCAGCTTTTGCATACACCGCAGCCGTTGCTGCAAGCCGGATTCTCTCCGTCGTTATAGCAGGCTTCGCAATTCTCGCAGTGTAGCCCTTCGGCAAGAGCGCATTCCACGCACATCTCGCAGTTTTCGCAATAATCACCCGCACAGTCCGGACTTATGCATTTACCGCAGCCGCCGTTGCATTCCGGATAATCTTCATAGCAGCCTCCGCATTCGGGACAGTGCTGCTCTTGCTCAAGTGCGCAGTCCATGCACATATTGCAGTTATCGCACCATCCGTTTGGCGCGCATTCGACGCAACATTCGCCGCATATGGGGCAAATATCTTCATAACAGTCAATACAACAGCGGTCGCAATTAGGGCAATGGAACCCGCATTCAATAGCGTGCTCCATGCAGGAGTTGCATCCGTCGCACCAGTCGTCCGCGCAGTATCTGCAATACTCGCAGCTGTCTCCTCCCAAAAAGCACTCATCGTCCTGATCGAGATGAGAACCGCAGTTGCCGCAGTGAACCCCTAAATCTACAAGACAGCTCACATGCATCAAGCAGTCGTCGCACCAGTTGTCCTCGGATTTGCATTCACCGCACTCCGGACAGTGATTATCTGAATAACAGTCTCTGCCGCTTGCTTCACTGCAATGGTCGCCGCCCCCGCCGCAGTCGCAGATCCAGTCGTCTGCGATGAACTCTCCGCAAAACTCGCAGGTTGATTCATGATCCCATGCGAAAACATTCGCCGGTAAAATGCCCGCTACCATGCATAAAACAAGAATAACACTTAAAAATCTCTTTTTCATTTTTAAATCACCTATGTAACCTCATCTGTTTATTTGATTTAGTTTTACGCCCAAGGGTCTTCACTCGCAGGAACACGTATACCAACCAGAATGCTTGTATAATCCCAAAGAAACCATTCACCGGTAGATCCTTTTTGACGCAGTTTTATAGGTCTCGGAGAATCAGCACCCGGTGTTTTCAAAAATACACGGAGATATCCGGGTTCTGTATCTTGAGATTTAGAATCCTCTATTACATTCAGAACGTATGGAACATTCGGCTTATAGCCGTTTTCGGGCGTAGCACCATCAAAATATGCGAGAGGGAGATAAGCTTTACCGCTCAGTCTGTCACGCATAAACTGAATGTCGTAGGGTGTCATCGGACGCGGACCGCGCAAAATATTCATTGCAGCCGTGCCGGTTTCTTTATCTTTTACAAATAAAGAAGCCGCACAAAGAAAAAGTGCGCAGATTCTCTCCGGTGTTTTTTCTTCTTTGGCAAGTGCCTCGAAATCCTGTAAATTTTGAGGGATTCTTTCAATAGTTGTTTGCATTATAATTGCTCCTTTCCAAATAGACCGCAAACTCTTTGCGATTTTATATTTCCTTTATATGTGTATTTTACTAAAGCGTGTCTATCACACCGGCGAGATATGATGCAGATACAGATGTATATACGAAATTATCGACAAGTTTATCTTTCACGGCTTGTCTGACATCGGCCGCAAGAGTATCATCTGTTTTTTCATCCACAAGAAACAGAGTTTTACAGTTTTGTTCGCCGCATTTGTTTTTCAAACCGTCGAGTATTTTTAATCTTTCACTCAAATTTCGTGTTTTTGATTGATCTATTTCCATCAGTAACACATTTGCGCTGCATGCATGACATAGCGCAACAGTTCCTTCGGGTTTTTCGGAGGTGAATACAACAAATCCGAGTCCACTGTCAAGAAGCGCCTTTTTTACTGCTTCGGCGTATAATTCATTCTGCATATCCAACACTATCTTTAGCACCGAGAATTTTCACCTCTTTTTTCTTTTCTTTTCGAATTATAACATAATGTTTCCAAAATTTCCCCCGCCGATTGGATAGTTTTTAGAATTTTTTATATATTTTTAATGCCGCAAACATTGCCATTTATACATTATCGTGATATAATATAAAAAATATAAAAAAAGGAGAGCACAATATGAGCAAAATATCAAGAAAACAAGCATTTACCGTATTGATTTTTCTGATACTTGTTCTGCTCTCTATGATTATACGATGTTTCACAATAAGCGGAATTTTCCCGAAAAATTTCGGACAAGTCCGCAATTTGATTCATATTTGCCTTTTGGTAGTTTGGGGTATTTCTGTACAGAACCGAATAATTCACAAGCAAGTTCGACACTTTATGTTGCTGATTGTAGCGATGATTGCACTATGGATAATTCTTAAAGCTGTCAATTATTCTATCGATAATCTGAATATAAAACATTATTTATGGTATCTTTACTATATTTCAATTTTGTTTATTCCGCCTTTTATTTTTTTCGTCAGTTTGTCGCTCGGTAAAGCAGAGGATTATAAATTTCCGCGATGGACCAAGATTCTTTACATTCCGAGTACTGTTCTTTTGATTTTAGTTTTGACAAATGATTTTCATCAGACTGTATTTGCTTTTCCGTCAGACATAATGACTGTTTCAAATTACAAACACAATTTTGGATATTATATTATTTTGGTTTGGGTGATTCTGTGTGCTCTTGGCTCTTTGACAGTGATGCTGTTAAAATGCAGAGTACTCAGCAAAAAAACAGTTATTGCTTTGCCGATTGTCCCGTTTTGTCTTTCATTTGTATATACTGTCTTGTATATAAACGGTGTCAGCTGGGTATTGCTGTTGGCGGGTGATATGACGGTTGTACACTGCCTTTTGATTTCCGTTGCTCTTGAAGAGTGTATTCAATGCGGTCTGATTCAGTCAAACATGGGTTACAATGAGTTGTTTTCGTCGACAACACTTCCTGTTCAAATTATCGATGCGAATTTTTCACCAAAATACATATCTTGCGCAATGAAGAAATCACTGATGCAAAGCCAAACGAATCGGATGGCCGCGGACACAGTTCGACTTGATGAAAACACACTCTTAAAGCGTTATAAGCTGCATAAGGGGTATATAGTTTGGAAAGAAGATATCACCGAAATAAATCGTCTGAATAATGAATTAGAGTTGACACGTGAGGAGTTGCGCAATACCGGCAATATTCTTGAGGCAGAAAACGAACAACGTAGAAAGATTTTACGGTTATCGGAAGAAAACCGTCTCTACGATATGATAGAATTGCAGACGGAGCAACAGGTCTTAACATTAAGAAATCTTTTGAATGAAATACAAAAAACAGACGATTATGATACGGCAAAAAAGCTTCTCAGTCAAGTTATTATTATCGGAACTTATATCAAGCGTAGGAGCAATCTGATTTTCAGCGGTGAAAAAAACGGAATAATATCTGTGCAGGAGCTTCGTCTTTGTCTTAATGAATCGGTTGAAAATCTGAATTTGTATGGCGAAAAATGCAGAGCTATAGTAAAAGGGGACGGTTCATTAACCACAAGGCAGGCAACGGAAATTTATGATTTGTTTGAATCGGTTGTGGAATCCGAAATCGAAACGCTGAAATCTATGTTGATTTCAATAGATGTCGGTAAGCAGATTGAAGTTAATATATGCATATGCGGTGATACGCCGCTTGACTTACCGGATAATAAATTTCATGCAGCCGAATGGACGCAAGACGATGACGGACTGCAATATATTACACTTAATATCAAAAATGAAGGGATGAAGGCATTTGAATCTTGTTAAAGAAGGATTCGACCGTCTGCCGGTTGCAATATGTTTTTTTGATTCAAACGGAATAGTTCGACTTGTGAATCACCGCATGCTTTCACTTATGAATTATTTGCGCCGAGACGGAATACAGACGCTTTCGGAAATTTCTTATGCGCTTAAATTTCCACCTGAAAATATTTGTTGTCTTAATTCGCAGCTTCATATTTACAGTTTTCCTGACGGAAAAATAATGCGCTTCGAACAGGAACAAATAACGATTGAATCGGAGATTAAATATATTCAAATTACGGCTACCGATGTTACAGAACTTATTAGCCAACAGGCTGAATTGAAATCGGAAAATGAAAAATTGGCAGAAGCTAATGACCGTATGAGAAGGCTTTTTGATCAAATACCCGAAATTATTCGAGAAGAAGAAACGCTTGAAATGAAAATGCAAGTTCATGATGCTATCGGACACAGTATTCTTGCATCTCGTCGAGCATTGCTTCATAAGTCAGAGCTTAACGAACTAAAAAATGCGGCAAATCTTTGGGAACAATCTATTTCAGTGCTGTATCGTTCAAATCAGATTCGTGAAGATCTCGAATCATTGGAAATAGAAATTGACAGAGCACGCGGAATCGGAGTTAAAGTGCTGATAAATGGTGAGATTTCAAAAGAATCGAAATTTCTTTCGATTTTTTCGCTGGCAATTCGTGAATCTGCGTCAAATTGTGCAAGACATGCCAAAGGCAGTGAATTATATGTATGTTTTCAGCACGAATCGGGATTTGAAAGACTTATTATAACTAATAACGGAATGTCTCCGAAAGAAGAAATAAGGGAAGGCGGAGGACTTTCTTTACTGCGTTATCATGTAAAAAAAGAGGGAGGAAACATGAAAATTCAAAGTCTTCCTTGTTTTGAGCTTTTAATTGACTTACCGGAGCAGGAGGGTGGAAAGGCTAATGAATGTAATAATAGTTGAGGATCTCCCTATGATTCGCAGCTTGCTTGAGAGTTATTTCAGTAAAGAAGAAGGGTATCAAATTGTGGCATCTGTTTCGGGAGCCAAACAAGCGGTTGAAATCTGCCGTGTCGGTACAGTTGATCTGATTTTAATGGACGTACTTCTTCAGAATAAGGAAAACGGTCTGACTGCCGTAAAGGAGATTAAAACAATTTGTCCGCAAACAAAAATCATTGTGATAACTTCTTTGATAGACAGTGCAGTTCTGAAAAAGGCAAAAACAGCCGGTGCTGACAGTCTCTGGTATAAAGATTCCGCAAAAGGCAGACTTATGGATATTGTCAATCGAACGATTGCAGGGGAACATGTTTTTCCGGATGCGCCTCCGTCTGCTGAAATCGGAATGGCAAAAACAACCGAATTCACCAAAACAGAGTTAAAAGTATTACGTTATTTGCTTCGCGGTATGTCATATTCGCGTATTGCCGCTGAAATGGGAATTGAAATGTCCACAGTAAAATTTCATGTTGCAAATATGCTTCAAAAAACGGGTTTCGAAAATAAGCTTCAGCTTGCTTTGGCAGCAAGCGAGATAAAAATGATTGCCGACATAGACGACGAAGAATGAAGATTTGCTGATAACACTTTATCCCACAATATAATTAAATATAAAAATCAATCTCAGTAGGGAATATATTCTACACCGAGACTGAATTTCAAAGATACAAGGCCGTCACATCGGATGAAACCGATGTGACGGCCTTGTTTTAATTTTGCAGTGCTATATTCGGATTAGTTCTTTTCACGAATAGCTGCCTGAGCGGCTGCAAGACGTGCAATCGGAACTCTGAAAGGAGAGCACGAAACATATGTAAGACCGATCTTGTTGCAGAATTCGATAGAGGAGGGATCTCCGCCATGTTCGCCGCAAATACCGATATGCATATCAGGACGTACTTTTCTTCCGAGTGTTGTAGCCAAATCCATGAGTTTGCCTACGCCGATCTGATCAAGTTTTGCAAACGGATCGTTCTCGAAAATCTTCTTTTCGTAGTAGGAATTCAGGAATTTTCCGGCATCATCACGCGAGAAACCATATGTCATCTGAGTAAGGTCGTTTGTACCGAAGCAGAAGAATTCAGCTTCTTTTGCGATCTCGTCGGCTGTAAGTGCTGCTCTCGGTATTTCAATCATTGTACCTACTTCGTACTTGAGTTCAACGCCTGCAGCTTTGATAACTTCATCAGCTGTCTTAACGACTACATCTTTAACATACTTAAGTTCTTTTACTTCGCCTACAAGAGGAATCATGATTTCGGGAACTATCTTCCAATCGGGATGATTCTTCTTAACATTGATTGCGGCTTTAATAACTGCCTTTGTCTGCATTCTCGCAATTTCGGGGTAGGTTACAGCAAGACGGCATCCACGGTGACCCATCATCGGGTTAAATTCATGGAGTGAGTTGATGATATTCTTAATTGTTTCAACAGACTTGCCCTGTGTTTTTGCAAGAAGTTCAATGTCGGCTTCTTCGGTAGGAACAAACTCATGAAGCGGAGGATCGAGGAAACGAATGGTAACGGGATTTCCTTCGAGTGCTTCGTAGAGCTTCTCAAAGTCGCCCTGCTGCATGGGCTCAATCTTATCAAGTGCAGCTTCTCTTTCTTCTACAGTATCCGAACAGATCATCTCACGGAATGCCGCAATTCTGGAAGCCTCAAAGAACATATGCTCTGTACGGCAAAGTCCGATTCCTTCTGCACCGAGTTCACGAGCTTTTTTAGCATCATTAGGAGTATCGGCATTTGTTCTGACCTGAAGTTTTCTGAACTTATCGGCCCAGGACATAACTCTACCGAATTCACCTGCGATAGTAGCATCAACGGTAGGAATAATACCGTCGTAAATTTTACCTGTTGTTCCGTCAATAGAGATGGGATCGCCCTCATGATATGTTTTGCCTGCGAGTTCGAATTTCTTGTTCTCTTCATCCATCTTAATATCGCCGCAACCGGAAACACAGCAAGTACCCATACCACGTGCAACGACGGCAGCGTGAGAAGTCATACCACCGCGTACAGTCAAAATACCCTGAGCCGCTTTCATACCGGTGATATCTTCGGGAGATGTTTCAAGACGAACAAGCACAACCTTTTCTCCGCGCTTCTTCCATTCGATTGCGTCCTCGGCAGAGAATACTATCTTACCGCAGGCAGCACCGGGAGATGCACCGAGACCTTTTCCGACGGGGTTAGCCGCTTTAAGAGCTTTTGCATCGAACTGAGGATGAAGCAGTGTATCAAGGTTACGAGGATCAATCATAAGAACAGCTTCTTCTTCTGTTCTCATGCCTTCATCAACAAGATCGCACGCGATTTTAAGAGCTGCCTGAGCAGTTCTCTTACCGTTACGAGTCTGAAGCATATAAAGTTTGCCGTGTTCAACGGTAAATTCCATATCCTGCATATCTCTGTAATGTGCTTCAAGTGTCTTGCATACCTGATTGAACTGTTTGAATGCTTCGGGGAACTTCTGTTCCATTTCTGAAATGTGCATAGGTGTACGAACGCCTGCAACGACATCCTCGCCCTGTGCGTTTGTAAGGAATTCGCCGAACAGACCTTTTTCGCCTGTTGCGGGGTCACGTGTGAATGCAACACCGGTGCCGCAATCATCGCCCATATTACCGAATGCCATCATCTGTACATTAACGGCGGTGCCCCAGCTGTAAGGAATATCGTTATCACGACGATATACATTTGCTCTGGGGTTATCCCATGAGCGGAATACAGCTTTAATAGCTCCTACAAGCTGATCTTTGGGATCGGAAGGGAAGTCAGTGCCGATTTTGCTCTTATATTCTGCTTTGAACTCATTTGCAAGTTCCTTAAGATCATCTGCATTCAGCTCAACATCGTATGTAACACCCTTCTTAGCTTTCATAGCATCGATAAGCTGTTCGAAATATTTCTTTCCGACTTCCATAACGACGTCAGAATACATCTGGATAAATCTTCTGTAGCAGTCCCAAGCCCATCTGGGGTTGCCTGACATCTTTGCGATTGTATCAACAACTTCTTCATTAAGGCCGAGGTTAAGAATGGTGTCCATCATACCGGGCATGGATGCACGTGCGCCGGAACGTACGGATACAAGAAGAGGATTCTTCTTATCGCCGAACTTTTTGCCTGTAACCTTTTCCATTTTTGCAATGTACTCCATGATTTCAGACATGATTTCATCATTAATCTGTCTGCCGTCTTCATAATACTGAGTACAAGCTTCGGTTGTGATTGTAAATCCTTGCGGTACGGGAAGACCTATATTGGTCATTTCTGCAAGGTTTGCACCTTTACCGCCAAGAAGTTCACGCATGTTTGCATTACCTTCTGTGAAAAGGTAGCAATACTTTTTTGCCATAAACTTTATTCCTCCATATCAATTAATTTACTTTTTGGCACCAAAATATTATATCATACAAAAAGTAAAAATCAATCAGTTAAATAAATATTTACAAACTTTTAACTTTTAAATAAAGTGTAATTTTTTGTCAAGCTATTGAAAAACTAATTAAATTGTTGTAGAATATACAGGTAAAATTGTGTGCATAAAAATTACTTTTTTGGAGACTTAAATGTTTAGTAAAATCGATTTGGATAATTTACTGATGCCTCTCGGCATGGATTCGAATACAACAGTCTGCTTTGAAACAGTCTTTGACCTTTACAATAATTCCTTCGTAAGTGAGTCTGAACTTAAAGCTGTTAAAAATATTTTTGATTGGTTTGATCTCGTAACATCGCTTACGGTAAGGTCCATAATGAATCATATGGAAAACGGTGTGCGTTTTTTGTCATTGGACGGTATAATTATTTCGCCGTTTGCAAAAATCGGAAAAAATACGATAATTCATCCCTGCACGCAAATTAGACAGAATGTTGAAATCGGTGAGGGCTGTGAAATCGGCCCATGCAGTATTATCAGCAAAAGCACCGTCGGAAACAACTGTGTTGTGAATTCGACTCAGATGTACGAAAGCAAAATGGATGATAATGTTAAAATCGGCCCGTTCAGTCACATCAGACCGAATACTCATATTTGTTCGGGTGCAAAAATCGGCGATTTTGTTGAAATTAAAAATTCAATCATCGGAAAAGATTCGCATGCATCTCATTTGACATATATCGGAGATTCGGATGTCGGGGAGAGAGTGAATTTCGGATGCGGAACTGTTACAAGTAATTACAACGGATATACAAAGGCAAGGTGTAAAATCGGTGACGATGCCTTTATCGGATGTAATACAAATTTAATTGCCCCGGTTAGTGTGGGAAACAGAGCATATACCGCAGCCGGATCCACAATCAATAAAGATGTGTCTGACGGATCACTTGCAATAGCGCGTGAAAGACAAATAAACAAAGAAGGCTGGGCAGACCGTTTTAAGGAACTTAACAAAAAATGAGCAATATTTTTGATTTATTCAAACAGATAGAAACATCAAGTAAAAATGCAATGCCTCCGGTAAGCTGGCTTATTGTCGGTCTCGGAAATCCCGGAAAAGAATACGACAAAACAAGACATAACAATGGTTTTATGGCTGTTGATTTAATGGCATCAAATCATAATGTTAAATTTACAGAAAACAAATTCAAATCGATTTGCACCAGATTTTCCACTAATGATGTCGGCGTTCTGCTTATGAAACCGCAGACATACATGAACAATTCCGGAATAGCTGTTAAGGAAGCATTAGAATTTTATAAAATCGATCCCTCGCATCTTTTGGTATTTTCCGATGATATTTCTCTTGATTTGGGAAAAATTCGTTTAAGAAACGGAGGAAGCGCTGGCGGTCATAACGGACTTAAAAGTATAATATCTTCAATAGGGAGTGACAAGTTTCCGCGAATTAAGATCGGTGTCGGCAGTAAGCCGAATCCCGAATATGACCTTGCCGACTGGGTGCTCAGCAGATATACGGAAAATGATATGAAAATTTTATCCGATGCGTTGAATCGTGCTGTTTGCGCTGCAGAGTTGGTTTTATTGGGAAATTCGCAGGAAGCTATGAACAAGTATAACTGATTTTACGGTATCTTTATCAGAAATATTTATTAATTTAGGTAAGTACTTTATGAAGGAATTGCTGAACATAATGCGCGGTCAGCGTGATTATACTCAGATTATAAACAATATTTGCGATAAAAAAGGCAGAAAGCATCCTCTGCTTGTAACTCAAATGTGCGAAGGTGCTCGTGAAACTTTTATAGCCTCGGTTATACAAGACAGATCGCAAAAAGAATATCCCGCGCTTTGCATTCTTCCGTCCGAAAAGGAAATATTACGTCTTTCGTCCGCACTGTCCGATTTTAATATTAATGTTCAAGTTTATCCGGTTAGGGATTTTATTTTTACAAATATCGGTGCATCTCACGAATTTGAGTTCGAACGATTGGCAACACTTGAGTCTGTATTATCAAATTCCTGTGATGTTGTACTTACGACACCCGATGCGGCAATGCAGTATACCATACCCAAAGACAGACTGACTTCGTGTACATTAAAAATCGATGAATGTTCTCGGATAGTAATAGATGATTTGTCCGAATTGCTAGTTAAAATCGGATATGTTAAAGTGCCTATGGTCGAATCACAAGGACAGTTTTCCAGAAGAGGAGATATTATTGACATATATACTCCGAGTATTCGGTATCCTGTTCGAATAGAAACATTCGGAGATGAAATTGACAGAATAAGCACTTTTGACGTTATATCACAACGAAGAATTGATTCGTTAAATGAAATTCTTATTTATCCCGCACGTGAAATTATCATATCCGACAATGAAGAGAGAGCATCACTTGCAGAAATAATTCGAAAAAAAATCAAAAAAACAAATAACGCTGATGCAAAAAATATCTTGTCGGAAGAGGCCGAAATAATTGAAGGCGGAAATGAGCCACTATCGATTGACAAATATATTTCATTAATATATCCCGAAAAACAAACAATTATTGACTATTTTTCTTGTGATTCAATGACGATTGTACAGGATTACAATGCGATATACGATCGTATGCACTCATATGAATTTCAGGAAAATGAAACGATAAGAAAACTTGCCGAGTCGGAAATCATCGATTTCGAATACAGTCGTCATTTTGCAAATGAATCTTACTTAATTGATTATATCAAATCACGAAAAAGTTTAATACTGAACACCTTTACCACATCGATGAATGATATCGAACTGTCTGGTATTTATTCAATACGATCAAGACCAATATCGGGGTTTGCGGATAATTTTTCGCTGATTTTTTCCGAGATTGAAAATTACAAAAAACTCGGCTATAAACTATGTATTCTTTGCGATGGATCTATATCTGCCGAAAATTTACTTAAATTGCTTACCGATAAGGGCTACACTGCATCAATAAACAATGATGATGCCGATTTACACATTGCTGTCGGCCCCGGCGTTGCAGGATACGAGATTGAGCTTTCAAAATTTGCTGTTTTATCCGTATGTCACGGAAAGAAAGACGAAATTAAGAAAAGTAAAAAACATTTTTCAAAATCAAATGAAAAGGCTACAAATGCCGAAAAAATACTTTCATATACCGAACTTTCAGTAGGTGATTATGTAGTTCATTCCGGTCACGGTATAGGTGTATATTGTGGGGTCGAAAGTTTAACAATTGACGGATGCCGGCGTGATTTTGTAAAATTAAAATATCTGGGTGACGATTTATTGTACCTTCCGTGCAATCAGCTCGATTCTCTTTCGAAATATGTAGGTTCTGATGAAGGAGCGATTGTTCGACTTTCAAAAATCGGTTCACCCGATTGGTCAAAAGCTAAAGCAAAAGTTAAATCCGCGACCAAAGAGATGGCAAAGGAACTTATAAAACTTTACGCCTCTCGAATGAGAAAACAGGGCTATTCATTTTCCAAAGATGATTCAATGTCGCGGGAATTTGCAGACGCATTCGAATATGAAGAAACAACAGGACAAAAGGAGGCAATACGGGACATTTGCCGAGATATGGAGTCGAATCACCCTATGGACAGACTTCTGTGCGGCGATGTAGGATACGGTAAAACCGAAGTTGCGCTCAGAGCTGCATTCAAAGCCGTTCAGGATAATAAACAGGTTGCTTTTTTGGTTCCGACAACTATTTTGGCATTGCAGCATTATCAGACTTTTGTTTCCAGAATGCGTGGATTTCCGGTTACGGTTGATATGATATCGCGTTTTTATTCTCCCAAACAGCAAAAGGCGGTTTTGAGAAAGGTTGAACGTGGTGAAATTGATATTATTATCGGTACACACAGATTACTGTCAAAAGATATTCATTTTCATGATTTAGGTCTGGTTATAATCGATGAAGAACAACGGTTTGGCGTTGCTCAAAAAGAAAAACTTAAAACATTTACCGAGAATGTGGATGTTTTAAGCCTATCCGCAACTCCGATTCCGAGAACCATGAATATGGCATTAAGCGGTATACGTGACATGTCTGTTCTCGAAGAGGCACCGGGCGACCGTTTGCCTGTACAGACCTATGTTTGCGAATATGATGATGGAATCATAAATGAAGCAATCAGAAAAGAGCTGAGGCGCGGCGGACAGATTTTTTATTTATGCAATCGTATCGACCATATTGATTCTGTCGTTGCGAAATTATCCGATGCTCATCCGAACGCAAAGGTCGGCGTTGGACATGGACAGATGGACAAAGAAGATCTTTCCGATGTTTGGCGGTCTATGCTTAATAATGAAATTGACATTTTAGTATGCACGACAATAATAGAAACCGGAGTTGACATTCCCAATGCCAATACGCTGATTGTTGAAAACTCTGATAGGCTCGGTTTATCGCAGCTGCATCAGATAAGAGGGCGTGTCGGCAGGTCCAGCAGAAGGGCATATGCTTATTTCACTTATCCAAAGAACAAGGTATTAACCGAAGTAGGGGAAAAAAGACTCGAAGCAATTCGCGATTTTACGGAATTCGGAGCGGGATTCCGTATTGCTATGAGGGATCTTGAAATCAGAGGTGCCGGCGACTTGCTTGGTGCAGATCAACATGGTCATATGATAACAGTGGGTTATGATATGTATATGAAACTGCTTAATGAGGCAATACTTGAAGAAAAAGGCGAAAATGTAAAGCAGAGAACCGAGTGCAATGTTGATTTTGGGATTGATGCATATATACCCGAAAAATATATTGATAATTCAAATCAGAGAATTGAAGCATATAAGAAAATTTCTCTGATAAGATGTGATGATGATTTGTACGATGTTACCGATGAACTGCTCGATCGATATGGTGATTTACCTGCGCCCGTTCTTAATCTTTTGAAAATATCACTTATTCGGGCTCTCGGATCAGACTGTAATATCACAAAAATTGTCGGAAAAGAAAAAACGGTAATTTTATATCCCGAAAAATTCAATATTCAGCCCTGGACTGAAGTTGCAGCAAAACATAATGGAAAGCTGTTTATAAGTCTCGGAAAAATTCCGTGCATAACACTTAAAACTTCAGGTGGAAATATGATGACCGAATTGACAGTAAATGTATTGAAAGAGTATTCGAAAGTAATAAAATCCGAGGATGCCGTTACCGTAAAATGAGATTTATGGAATAGAGGAAAATACCCGTGAATAAAATAAAATCTTTGATTTCAATATTTTTAACTCTTATCTGTTTTATATTCTGTTTTAATGGCTGCTCCGCGAATAATTCTGTCGCAATGAGCTATAACGGATATGAAATATCTGAGGGAATGTACAGATATTGGATGATAAGCTGGAAGGCAAATTTTATAAATAATTATTCCGATGTTGAGGATACCGATGAATACTGGTCCTCTCTCGTGTCGGAGGGCTCAGAACAGACTAATGAGGAATACATAAAAAACAATATCGAAACAAGAATTAAATACTATCTTATCGGACAATATCTTTTTGATCTATACAGTCTTAAACTCGACAGCGAATCAAAAGAAACAATCAGCGGATATATAGATGACAAAATTGAATATTACGGCAGCAGATCCGCATGTAATAAAGCGCTTGAAAGCGAGTATGGCATTGACCTGAAAACTCTTGAAAAAATATATACATTTGAGCAGAAATATCTTACGGTATATGATTACTTATACGGTACTTCCGGATTGATGACTGCAACATCGGATGAAATCGACAATTACTATCAAAATTATTATGTTCGTGCCAAATATATTATTTTTTTGAAAGACTGCAAAAAAAAATACGATGATGACGGTAAGCTTGTAACAGATGAAAACGGCTATGCGGTTTACGAGAATTTAACCGATGAAGAAAAAATCGTAGTTAAGAAAAATGCGGAGGAATCATATAATGATATAAAAAACGATATTGTATTTGAAGGATACAACGATACCGCCGATTATTATATGGAAAAATATATGTCCGAATATATAGATAATGTATTGGAAACTTATCCTAACGGATTCTATATAACCGCAGATGAATATGCCGTACATACGGCTGCCGTTACCGAGGCTGTTTTTGATATGTCCGATGGTGAAGTAAGATTAGTTGAAAACGAATCATGTTACTTTGTTATAAAAAAATACTCACTTATAGATAAGGCTTACTCAACTTCGATTGATTCGGGGCAATTTTCGTATCTCGTTTCATATGCAAACAGTGAAAAATTTACAAACGATTTTACATCATACGCTGAAGATATTACTTGTAATGAAGATGTAACTTCAAAATATTTGATTTCGGAATTATAAAATTCATTATTTAACTGAAGTTGATTATTAATCGTCAGATAAAATAATTAGGAAGGAAAGATTATAATCGAAAATGAAAATAATACTTGTCGGCAACGGTAAAGTCGGTGATACACTGGTCGGAAACATTGCTTCCGAGGGTCATGATGTTACCGTAATAGACGTAAATCCGCTTGCAATAGAGAATGTTGTCAATAAATTTGATGTAATCGGTCTGGTTGGCAATGGTGCATCGTATGAAACGCAAAAAGAGGCCGGAGTAGAAACAAGTGACATTTTTATTGCGGTAACCTATTCGGATGAGCTGAATCTTATGAGCTGCATAATAGCAAAAAAGCTCGGCGCAAAAAATACCATTGCACGTGTGCGAAATCCCGAGTATATAAAAACAACATACTCACTCTCTAAGCAACTCGGCATCGACCTTGTAATAAATCCTGAGTATCAAACAGCTCACGAAATTGCAAGACTTTTGCGTTTTCCCGTTGCAATGAAAGTTGATGAATTTTCAAGGGGAAAGGTTGACCTTGCCGAAATTAAACTCACACCCACACATCCGCTTGTAGGGAAGAGTTTGTTTAATTTGGAAAAAATATTCGGTGTAAAAGTTCTGGTGTGTACCGTCAGACGCGGAGATGATGTTATAATACCGAGAGGAGATTTTTCTTTCGCTCAAGGCGATATTATAAGTATCGCCGCTTCGCAAAGTGACCTTTCGGAATTCTTTGAGAAAATCGGAACATTGTCTAAACGCATAAAAAATGTGATAATTACGGGTGGCGGGAAAACGGCCTTTTATCTTGCTCAACTTCTGAATTCAATGAAAATGAAAGTAAAAATGATTGAAAAAGACGAGCAAAGATGCTCGGATCTTTCATCATTACTTCCACAATCGGTTGAAATTATAAACGGTAATTGCATTGATTCGGAGCTTCTATCCGATGAGGGTATCGAAAATACCGATGCACTTATTGCACTTACCGGATCTGACGAACTTAATGTAGTGGTTTCTATGTTTGCTCACAGCAAAGGAGTCGGGAGAGTTATTTCAAAGATAACTAAAATTTCAAATTTTGATATGCTTGAGCCTGCGGGAATAGATTCGATTATTTCTCCGAGGTTGCTGACATCCGATCGTGTGCTCCGTTATGTACGTGGGGTGGCTAACAGTCAAAAGGGAAATCGAACCACCGGAAATATTAAGACTCTCTATAAGATGTGCGATAATCGGGCAGAGGCTCTTGAATTTGATGTTACATCGGATTTTGAACACTGTAAAGTTCCTCTCAAAGATTTGAAACTTCGCAAAAATGTGCTTATTGCGTCTATAGTCAGAAAAGATAATGTTATTGTTCCTAATGGTCAGACAACCATTGAAATCGGAGACAGCATTATAGTTGTAACAACCGATGAACAATTATGCAATATAAATGATATCCTGTTATAAGAGGTAATCGTTTTGAATTACAAAATGGTTTTTTATACACTCGGTCACTTGCTGCGTTTGGAAGGTCTGCTTTTGATTCTTCCCGCTTTATGTGCCTTGATTTACAGTGAAGAGTTAGGCTCTTTTATTATACCGATAGCTATATTACTTGTTTTAGGTACTCTTTTATCATTAAAAAGGCCGGCTGATTCAAAGTTAACAGCTAAAGACGGGTTTGTCATAGTTGCTCTATCTTGGCTTTTACTTTCGATTTTCGGCATGCTCCCTTATTTACTTTCAAATTCCATATCGTCGCCGGTTGATGCTTTTTTCGAAACTGCTTCAGGCTTTAGTACCACAGGGGCTAGCGTGATTAATGATGTTGAAATCTTACCGCGCGGCATATTGTTCTGGCGCAGTTTTACAAACTGGATCGGCGGCATGGGCGTTTTGGTCTTTATGCTTGCAGTTTTGCCTCAGGCAGATATAAAAAATTCACGTATGTTTCACATAATGAGAGCCGAAGTTCCCGGTCCGATTGTCGGGAAATTAGTTTCGTCATTAAAGCATTCGGCGATGATTATGTATTTGATTTATCTCGGGCTCACTGCTATTCAATTTGTATTGCTTTGTTTGAAAATTGACGCATACGATGCACTTCTGATTTCATTCTCAACTGCCGGAACAGGCGGGTTGTCCTGTATGAATGCCAGCATAGCAGCATACAAAAGCAGCTATGTTGAAATTGTTACAACTGTATTTATGGTTTTGTTTGCTGTTAACTTTAATCTTTATTATTTTTCATTAACTGGAAAAGTAATACAGGCGATAAAATCGGAAGAGCTTATCTGGTATGTATCCATTTATGCATCCACAACATTGATTGTAGCGATAAATATTCTTAAATGTTATAACAACTTCGGAGAGGCGCTTAGATATTCCGCATTTCAGACAGCAACTATTATGTCGACAACAGGATTTGTAACAGCCGATTTTTCACTATGGCCGACACTATCGCAGGCAATTTTGTTGCTTCTCATGTTTTTGGGAGGTTGCGCAGGTTCAACATGCGGCGGGCTGAAAATCAGCAGAATAATTATTTTAATTAAGGCGGCAGTCAGAGAAATAAGATACGCTATTCAGCCGAGATCGGTTAAGTCTGTTAGGCTCGAATCAAAAGTCGTTGATAATGATGTTGTAAGAAGCACAGAAAATTATTTTATTCTATATGTCCTGATTTTTATTGCTTCTGTTTTCTTTGTTTCGGTTTTTGATGATTTAACACTTATTGAAAATATTTCTGCTGTTGCTTCATCATTTAACAATATTGGACCCGGTTTGGGAAAACTTTGGAGCGGTAATTTTTCTTGCTATTCCGATATTTCAAAAATCATACTTTCGGCAGACATGCTCTTGGGCAGGTTGGAGCTTTATCCGTTCTTGATATTATTAACGCCGTCAACCTGGAAGGTAAAATGATTCTCTTAACAAGAGGGAAGTTCTTTTATGCAAATAAAAAAATTAAAACTATTTGTTATTTTATTTTTTCTAATGACATTTTTATTAAGTACCGGTCTGATGATTTGTGCCGATAATAAATTCACTGTAAGTATAAGCAATAATAATACTGCGGTTCGCGGTGATTCATTTACTGTTGATATCAGTTTTTCGGGTAATACCGGATTTACTGAAATGAATATTTCGCTAAATTATGACGGAACGGTAATGAGTCTGAAAGATATCTCATTTTCGTCATTTTTGACTGTTGACGAATCGATTACTTGTACTGTTAATAAAAATACTATCTCAATCAAATCATCGGACGAGCCAATTAAGCGGAACGGTGTTGTTGCTACCGCAACATTTGTACTCGATAATAAAGCAAAAATAGGCAATTACAAAATCAAACCTTCACTAAATGGTGACGGAATAAAAGATCAAAACGGAAATGCGATTGATTGCACATTTTTATACGGTTTGGTTGAAATATCTTGTTATCATAATTATAAAAAAACAGTATATAAGCCGACTTGTAATTCAGAAGGTTATACTGAGTACAGATGTACAGAATGCAGCATTACCTATATTTCCGATTATGTTGATAAAATTGCACACTCTTGGAAAACCGTTTCCACAATCGAACCGTCATGCACAGAAGCGGGTACTATTGTACGGGAATGCAAAGTATGCGGCGAACGCGAAGAAAAAGTAAATGGTGAAGCAACCGGACACAGCTACAGCTCCGGTGAAGTAACATCACCGACTTGCACATCCGAAGGATATACGACATATGTGTGCAGCAAGTGCGGAAAAACATTTCGCGATTCATATACACCTGTCAGCAATCATAGATATATCAAAACATACACGGAGGAAGCAAGTTGCTCACATACAGGATTTGAACTTTATTCCTGTGAATATTGCGGAAGCTCTTACCAAATTACAATACCAACGCTTGAGCATCAATGGATTGTGGAAAATCATAATTCAACGCACACTGAAGAAGGATGGTCTCTGTATACTTGCTCATCATGCGGACTTTCTATGCGCGGCAATTTTTCAAACAAGCTCGAGTATAAACTGATTTGGTCTGTAACTAAAGAAGCAACTTGTGATTGCAGCGGACTGAAAACAGGTGTCTGTTCTGATGGTTGCGGATATACGGTAACAGAAGAAATACCAACGCTCGGTCATTCATTCGACAGTTGGGTAAATGTTTCAAATGCTTCTGTTGTAAAAAAAGGTATTTGGGAGTCAAAATGTTCCAGATGTGGAAAAGCCATTCAAAAGAATACAGATTATTTGACTGAAATTAAACATTCATCATGCGAAAACACATCATCGCTGAAGTCATTTGTAAATAAGATTTTAGATTCTGAACTTTTTTATGTTGCTGTCAGCGTACTGTTTTTGCTCATTTTAATTTCAATAATTCTTCACATTATAAAACGGAGAAAGGATAAAACAGCAGTCGATATGCTAAAATTTGCAAACGAGTTTGAAAATGAATTCAAAGACGATAAAAATGTTCCGGCAAATTTACCGGACAGTTTTGTACATGATTTCGAGGATTTTGATCTGCCTAAAACTCCGTTTAACAGCAACTGTTGATTTTGTATATCGTATTTTACAAATAAAAATACCGTGTGAAAACTCACACGGTATTTTTATTTGTAAAATCATTGCTTGTGCTTTTCGGCAACAGAAATACGAATAAGAGCACGGTTCAATTTGGCTTTGGCGGTTTCGTAATCTTCAGTCGATATTTTCTTTTCAATACGATCTTCTGCGTTGGATTTAGCTGTTTTCGCTCTTTCTAAGTCGATTTTATCGGAAAATTCAAATGTGGTTGAAATTAATCTGATTTTATTATCAAATACCGAAAGGAATCCATTACAGCACGCTCCGTATAATGTATTGCCTTCAGTTGTATGGACACGAACCTCGCCATAGTCAATCGACGTCATATAATTTGCATGCCCGTTTAATATACAAATATCACCAACAATTGTTCTTGCCAATAAGTCGTTGATTTCCCGGTCAAATAAAACTCCATCGGCTGTACAAATCTGTAAATTGAGATGACTCATTGACTTTGTACTTTCCTTTCAATTAGTTTTCGTGAGCTTTTTTCAAAACATCGTCAATAGTTCCGGCAAAGAGAAAAGCCGATTCCGGAATATTATCATGCATGCCGTCAAGTATTTCTCTGAAACCTCTGATTGTTTCTTTAAGAGGAACATATTTGCCTTCCATTCCGTTAAACTGTTCGGCAACAAAGAATGGCTGAGATAAGAATCTCTGAATTTTTCTTGCTCTGTTGACAATAAGTTTATCAGCATCCGAAAGTTCATCCATCCCCATTATGGCTATAATATCCTGAAGTTCTTTATAGCGCTGCAGTACCTGTTGCACTCTGCATGCAACTTCATAATGTTCAATACCGACAATATCGGGTGAAAGAATTCGCGAGGTTGATTCAAGAGGATCAACAGCCGGATAAATACCCAAAGATGAAATTGAACGCGAAAGAACGGTAGTAGCATCCAGATGCGTAAACGTTGTTGCGGGTGCAGGGTCTGTAAGGTCATCTGCCGGAACATATACGGCTTGTACAGATGTAATCGATCCGCGTTTTGTTGATGTTATGCGTTCCTGAAGAGCACCCATTTCATTTGCCAGAGTCGGCTGATATCCGACAGCAGAAGGCATTCTGCCAAGAAGGGCAGATACTTCGCTTCCTGCTTGGGTAAATCTGAAAATGTTATCTATAAACAGAAGTACATCCTGATTTTCACGGTCTCGGAAATATTCTGCCATAGTCAATCCGGATAATGCGACTCTCATTCTTGCTCCGGGAGGCTCGTTCATCTGTCCGTACACAAGTGCTGTCTTGTTCAGGACGCCGGATTCTTTCATTTCGTTATATAAGTCGTTTCCTTCACGTGTGCGCTCGCCGACACCTGTGAAAACGGAGATTCCTCCATGCTGTTTTGCAATGTTGTTGATGAGTTCCATTATCAAAACAGTTTTGCCTACTCCGGCACCTCCGAAAAGACCTATCTTGCCGCCTTTGGCATAAGGTGCAATCAGATCAATGACTTTAATGCCTGTTTCGAGAATTTCGGTAGTATTTTCCTGCTCATCATACGCGGGAGGTTTGCGGTGAATACACCATCTTTCTGCGTTATCAGACGAAGGAAGATTATCGACAGGTTCACCGAGAAGATTAAAAATTCTGCCCAGGGTACATTTACCTACCGGCACGGTGATTCCTTCGCCTGTATCAATAGCATCAATGCCGCGTTGCAATCCGTCTGTTGAACTCATTGAAATACATCTAACAACCTCATCGCCAATTTGCTGTGCCACTTCACAAATTATTGTTTTTCCTTGATGTTCAATTTTAATTGCATTAAGAAGATTAGGAAGACGTCCGTTTTCAAATCGAATATCTATAACAGGGCCTATTACTTGTACAATTTTACCCTTATTTACATCACTCATTGCAGTATCCTTTCTTATAGTATTTTATGAATTTGAACCGGCAACTATTTCGGTAATTTCTTGAGTAATAACAGACTGTCGTGCTCGGTTATACTGCAATCTCATATCATCCAACATCTTTTCGCCGTTTTTATTTGCATTGTTCATGGAGTTTCTTCTTGCGGCATGCTCTGCCGCAATCGCTTCACTTATTGCACAATATAACATGGTGGAAATATACTGTATTGCCACATTCTTCATTATCTCGTCCAAAGACGGTTCATATATTGCCAGCTCATTTGTAAAGTCTGAATTTTCCTTTTTCACAAGTGGGAAAATCTGTTCGGCACGCGGGATCTGTGTTAATATTGAAGCGAATTCCGTATAAACAATTGTTATACTGCTGAATCTGTCAGCTGTATATGCATCGTATAATAATTCGCCTATATTAAAACAGTCTGAAATTTTCACACTTGATGACAAGCCGTAAAGAGAGCTGATAATTTCTTTGCCACTTGCCTTGTAATGTTCAAGACTCTTTTTTCCGATTGGTAGCACTGCGGCATTATTATTTTCAATTTCATCTGAAATTGATCGAAAAAGATTGGAATTATATCCGCCGGCAAGTCCGCGATCACCACTGATTACAACAAAACATTTCTTTCCAAATCCATGATTACGGAAAAGTTCGGAATTGTATGCTTGGCGATCATTGCTTAATGAATTAAGTGTATCCGAAAGAACAGTATGTATTGATTTTGCGGAAATGGCACGCATCTTTGCTTTTTGAAGCTTAGATGTCGAAACAAGTTCCATTGCATGTGTTATTTGCAAGGTACTTTCAACACTTTTAATACGGCTTTTAATAGCCTTCATTGAAACTTCTGCCATTATAAACTACCGCCCGTAAAATTCGATGCATATTCAAGAACAACATCTTTGATACGATTTGCATTTTCATCTGACAGAATTCCGCTGTTTTTAATTTCTTCGATGATTTCACTGTGATTAAGTGAAATAAATTCAAGAAGTTGCTTTTCGAACGCTTTAATTCTGCTTACGGGAACATTACGCAGCAGATCGTTAACAACCGCATAAATTATAACTACTTGCTGCTCAACCGACATCGGCTCGTTTCGGCCCTGTTTCAATATCTCAACAATTCGCTCACCCTGAGCCAGACGACGTTTCGTATCATCATCCAAATCGGATCCGAACTGTGCAAAAGACTGTAATTCTCTATATTGTGCGTATGCCAGTTTCAGAGGACCTGAAACTTTTTTCATTGCCTTTATCTGTGCGTTGCCTCCGACACGCGAGACAGAAATTCCGGGATTAACAGCAGGCTTGATGCCACTGTGAAAAAGTTCTGTTTCGAGGAAGATCTGTCCGTCTGTTATTGATATAACATTTGTCGGAATATATGCGGAAACATCCCCCGCTTGAGTTTCAATAATCGGAAGTGCGGTTATCGACCCTCCTCCGTATTCCGGAGCAACACGGGCAGCTCGCTCAAGGAGTCTTGAATGAAGGTAAAAAACATCTCCGGGATATGCCTCACGTCCGGGCGGCCTGCGTATTAAAAGAGACAGTGCACGATAAGCAACAGCATGTTTTGACAAATCATCATAAACTATGAGAACATCTTTACCTTGATGCATAAAATACTCTGCAATAGCACATCCGGAATACGGGGCAATATATTGAAGTGGTGCGAGATCGGATGCAGTTGCCGATACAATGATTGTATAGTCTAATGCTCCGTTTCTGTAAAGTGTGTCTGTAATTTGAGCAACTGTGGAATTCTTTTGACCGATTGCCACATAAATACATATTATTCCCGTATTTTTTTGATTTATAATGGTATCTATTGCTATTGATGTTTTACCGGTCTGTCTGTCGCCGATTATAAGCTCACGCTGACCCCTGCCGATAGGTATCATTGAGTCAATAGCTTTAATACCTGTCTGTAACGGCACACTGACTGATTTGCGTTCTATTATTCCGGGGGCGGGTGATTCTATAGGCATAAATTCACTCGTTTCAATCGGACCTTTTCCGTCTATTGGCTTACCGAGTGCATTAACTACTCTTCCGATCAGTGAGTCGGATACAGGAACAGAAACAATTTGATTTGTTCTTTTGACTACATCTCCCTCGCAAATTCCTTCATCCGAGCCGAGCATAACAACGCTGACAAATGTTTCTTCTAGGTTAAGAGCCATGCCGTATTCGCCGTTTGAAAATAAAAGAAGTTCATTCAGCATACATTTATCCAAACCGTGGACTTTGGCAATACCGTCTCCGATTTGAATAACATAACCGATTTCGCTTTGCTCAATTTTCGACGTGTAGGTTTTTATTCTGTCTTTAATTACTTTACTGATATCATCTGCATTTATTGGCATATTCGTTCTCCGATCCGTTTTTATTAACGGTTTCGCTGAATTTATTTGGTAAAATTCGATTTGGTAAGTTTTAATAATGTAAACAAGATATACTGTTAGATTACAATATCCAAAAGATCCTTTTTCATATTGTTAAGTCCGGTTGCAATGCTTGCATCGGTTAAGGAATCGGAATATTCAATTATCATACCGCCCAAAATTTTAGTATCAACCTTGTTGTACAGAATAACATTGTGCTTTCTTTTGCTTTCAAGTGATTTTTTCAGTCGGTCGACCTCATCATCATTAAGAGGGACAGCAGTTATTACCGTTATTTTTTCAATTTTGTTTGCTCGGTTATATTCATTATCGAAAAATTTTATACAGTCAACAAGTTTGTGTGCCAAAAGATTCTCTGTAAGAATCATGATAAAATTGACGACATACGGATGAGCATCGGCTAAAATTTCTTTTACAGCAGAAAGACGCGCCTTCTTTTCTATTCCGGGACAATCAAGAAAAGCAATAAAATCATTGTTTTCCGCCAGAATTGTCTTTATCTCATGTAAATCAGATCTGACATCTTCGGCACAATTATCCTCAAACGAAAGATCGAAAAGCGCCTTGCCGTACAGCTCGGAAATATTCATTTGGTTTGTCCTCCGATAGCTGTATTGCCGCTTTCCGAATCTTTGATAATGTTGTCGATTATTTCATGCTGCTTGTCTTCGCTTATTTCTTTTTTTATTATCTCTGACGCAAGAGAGACAGCCATATCGGAAATTTCATTTTTGACTTCATTAACTGCATTCTGCTTTTCCAGTTGAATTTGTTCTTCTGCGCGCTCAACTATTTTTTCGGCTTTTTCACGGGCATTCTGCATGAGTTCTTCCTCGGTAATCTGAGCCTTTTTTGTCGCGTTTCTGACAATTTCTTCAGCTTCATCTTTTGCCTTTGAAAGTTTCTCTGTATACTCGTTTTTCAGTTTTTCGGCAGAATCTGATGCCTCTTTGGCCTCACTGTATATACTGCTTATCTCTTTTTCGCGTTTATCGAGAATTGCTTTCACGGGTTTGAATAATATTTTTTTCATAAGTAGAAAAAGAATAAGAAGGTTGCCCCATGTAAAAATTATTTCCCACTTGTCGATTGTAACAAATGAAAGAAAATCTTCCATTGAATTTTGCTCCTTTTACTGACTGCAATTTGATTAGAGAAGATTTACCAAAGGATTTGCATAAATCAGAATAAGTGCAATGACCAAAGAATAAATTCCCGTTGATTCCGCGACTGCGCAACCGAGAAGCATGGTGCTTGTAACAGTTCCTTTACATTCCGGTTGTCTTCCGATTGCCTCAAGAGCCTTGCTGACCGCAATACCTTCACCAATGCCGGGTCCTAATCCGGCAATCATTGCGATTCCGGCTCCTATTGCCGAGGCTGCGAGTACGATAGCTTTTTCCATTTTGATTTCCTCCTGAAATTAAAATAAATTATATAATAAATTTGTGATTAATGCAGATTATACCTCGTTGGCGTTTGATATATATACCATTGTTAACATGCAAAAGATATATGCTTGCAAACAGCCTGAAAATAAATCAAAATATATCGACAAGACAGCAGGTATTCCGAGCTGAAATATAGGTATCGATTTAATAAAACTGTTTGATATAAATGAGAGAGCAACTGCGCTCAGTGATGCAAGCGCGGTGTAAACAAGTTTTGATATAACAAGTCCTGAAGTTATGTTGCCGAAATGTCTGAACGCCATTGAAACCGGACTTGCAACAGTACTGATGACATTAAGAGGAAAGAGTATTGGTACAGGTTGAAAGAACGATTTAAGATATGACAGAATTCCGCTCGTTTTTATTGATTCCGCCTGGACAATAACAAATGTCACAAGCCCCCACGCGAGAGTTACGCTCAAATCGGCGGTTATGGGTCGCATACCAACAAGGCTTGATAAACTTCCTAATGCGGAAATAGTGAAAACCGTTCCGATATATGGAGCATATTTGATGTTTCGCTCCCCCATTGTATCATTAACCAAATTATACAGTTTTGAAACTATAAGCTCAGCTATGATTTGTCTTTTGGTTTGGGGATGATCCTTAAGACCGCGTGTCAGAAATATACAAGCAGCGACAATTACCGCCATTAAAATCCACATATTCACTATTGTTTCGGTAATCGGTATTCCTCCGAGGATTGGAATCGTATAGTAGATTTTAGGTCCCGTTACATTCATTTTCCTGAATCCTTCTTTGAATCAATCAGATTTATTGCGACAATGACAACTCTGGGAAACAAAAAGGGAAGAGCAACAGCTATATAGTTAAAGATGGGAAGCTTAATTGCGACTATTATGGTAACGGCAATAACCGCAAGCCGCATAAAATATGAAAATGTCATAATTGACTTACCGTTGTTCACATCGTCATTTCGAGATATTTTTTCAATGGAAAATGCCAAAAAAAGATAATTCGCAATCGTTACCAATGTTCCGAGTGCTGCACCGGTGACAACTTTATAATCAAATTTTCCGAAAGCGGCGAATATTGCCACCATTATTATCGACATAATAATCACACCGATTGACAGTTTATAAAATTCTTTTTTTAGGTCAAAATTCAGCATATAAAAGTCCTCTTTGAATCTCATTGATTTTTTTCTGTATTTCGATTATCATTTTTATCTTCGGATTTGTTCAAGAATATATGTAAATATTTGAACATACCGTAAACTCCCGACAAAACGCCTAATATGATGGCTATAACCATAACATAATTCGGTAAATTATATTTTTCGGTAAAATAATAGGCGGGTAAAATACATATAGCTACATTTGTTATGAAGATTATCGGCGCTTGGACATAGGCAGTATATGCATATATTATTTTTGAAATTAAACTTTTGCCATTATTTTTCATTAAAAAAACAACCTTATTAATGTTTATTTTACAAAAGCACGGTACAGACTAATATAAAAAATAAATTTTAAAT
>CAVGEY010000020.1:0-32375 GCA_963628435.1 bacterium | reverse complement strand
GTTTTTGTGAAAATTTTTTTTTTTTTTTTCTTGGGCGGAATTTGACCGAAACATCTTGAAATATTTATTCACGCGTGGTATAATGTCGGTGTATAAATCGGGCAGGGATATTTATACCCGTTTGACAGCGGTTTGCAGTCGCTGTCAAAAAGAGCAGACCGCCCGCAAATAAATTCAAGGAGTACTGTTATGAACAAACGTATTACTTCTATTCTGTTCTGCCTTGCGATGGCTGTCGTTATGATGCTTTCGGCAGTTCCGGCATCGGCATCTTCCGAGCCGGCATCATTCAACTCGGCATATACGGTAACGGCAGACAAAACCACCGCATCTCCCGGTGAGGAAATCACTATCACACTCGCTCTGAACGCAGACAGCGGTTTGGCCGGATTTCAGGCGATACTCAACCTTCCCGTAGGTCTGACATACGTAGATAGATCGGGTAAAGTTGATGCTACGGCAAAAGCCGCACTTACCAGCGAAGAGCTCTTCTACGGATGGTACGGAGAGGATGAATGTCAATACCTCAGCCTCAGTTGGACAAACAGCAGCTGTGTTTTACTGGCGGTACCCAACGGATATCCTTATAATGCCGCTTTCGATATGACGCTGTTAACCTTCAAGGTTAAAGTTGATGAAGATGCGACCGCAGGCTCTGAACTTACGGTTACATTTACCGACATTGAAACCGTCTCCATGTTAAAAGCGGATGGTGCTACAATGTACACCATTGCAGCCCACACACCGACAATTACTCCCGTAACGATAACGGTCGCCGGTGCGTCTGTCCCCGCAACATCGATTTCTCTTAGCAAAACCGAAACTTCCATTAAAGAGATGCAGACCGAAACGCTGGTCGCAACCGTAGTTCCGTCAAACTCCACCGACAAGGTTGTCTGGACATCGGGCGACACAACAATAGCAACGGTTGACGAGAGCGGAAAGGTTACCGCGGTTAAATACGGATCGACAACGATTACCGCAACAGCGGGAACGGTATCCGCCACATGTAAGGTTAATGTCGAATGTATCCACGGATCCGGCGACGAGTTTTCGGCAGTGGAATCTACCTGCACACAACAGGGCCATGACGAGTACACCGTATGCGGCGGCTGCGGAAAAATGTTGGACGCCGAAGGCAATGTAATCAACAAAATTCCCTATCGTCCGCTTAAAGCTCACGATTTCACCAAAGAAGAGAAGGCCGATAAATATCTTAAAACAGCAGGCGACTGCAAAAACGAAGCGGTTTACTATTATTCCTGCTCTGTCTGCGGACTCTCCGAAGAAAACGACAATCATACATTCAAGGGCGCAAAAAATCCCGACAAGCATGTTGAAGAAGAGCCGATTTTGGTAAACGCCAAAGAAGCCGATCACAAGAACGGAATTAACGGCTACACAGGCGACAAAGTCTGCCCGGGCTGCAAAGTGGTACTCGAAGAAGGAACGCCGATTCTCTCCGGCGCACACAGAGCCGGTGACAACTGGATATACGACACCACAGATCACTGGAAAGAATGCTCCATTGCGGGCTGCGGCACAATAATCACGGACACGAAAGAAAATCACTCCTCAACCGGCAAAAATGTCGCAACATGTCAGCATGCGGCAGTCTGTGATGTCTGCGGATGCACCTACGGCGAATGTGCGGAGCACGACTACACCGACGAAAAGAAGAGTACCGAAGCGCTCAAGAGCAAGGCAACATGCACCGTAGAAGCAGTTTACTACTACTCATGCACGATATGCGGTGCGGTAGAAAAGAACGACGAACATACATTCAATGGCGACAAAGCCGAGCACAGCTACGAACCGGGATACGACACCAACGCACACTATTCCCGGTGCGAAAATTGCGGTGCGACAATAAATATGGAGGTTCACATATTCGTGTGGAAGATTGACAAACAAGCTACCGCAACCGAAAAAGGTCTGAAACACGAGGAATGCGCCTGCGGATATGCGAAAGCCGGAGTTGAAATCGATCCTATTCCTCCCGTAACGACAGCTCCTGTAACAACGGCTCCCGTAACGACAGCGCCTGTAACGACAGCGCCTGTAACAACGGCTCCCGTAACGACAGCACCCGAAACCACAGCTCCGACAACAGAAGCTCCCGTGACAACAGCTCCCGAAACAGGAGATGTTCCCGAGACAGACGCGCCTAAGACAGGCAGTTCTGTTGCGATTGCCGCCGTTCTTGTCGCTGTAAGCGGTGCGGCAGTATATGTAATCGGCAGCAAGAGAAAGAAAGAAAACTGATACCGAACAGTCGGTTATCACCCCCTGAGATTAAGCGAGGGAGGCGGTCAACTCCCGCCTCCCTTTTTCGTTTGTCAAATAAACGGTTTTAAGTCAAGATAAATCGAGAAAAAGGAGAATCAGCCATGATGAGTACATCTGCCACCAAAATACGAATAGTTTCCACTATTCTCGCGATTATTATGCTTATCGGCATACTGCCTATCGGTACGAGCGCTGTAAATTTCGGCGAAGGCGGCACATACGTTCGGCTCGCAACCGCAAGTTCGGGCGATTCGGGATACGGTCCGCTTATTCAAATCGGATCGAGCCTCGAATATTACGGAAGATCGGCGATTGCCAAGCTCGACAACGCCGACAACCTGCTCTATGTATATGACAAACTCGTCGAGGGCATCGAAAACAGCGATGAAGAAATAATTTTGTTCGATTCGACACATACGATATCGGCGGATGATGTTGCGATTGCGATGGACGCATACCGCCGTGACCATGTTGAGCATTTCTGGCTCAGCACCGACGGGTACGGCTTGGGATACCTCGAAAACGGTTCGGTATACTGCGTGGCTCCGATTTACAGTATGTCGGGAGACACGCTCACCGCCGCGAAGACCGCATTCAACAACGCGGTTGACGAACTCCTCGACGGAATAAGCTCATCGATGAGCGAATACGAGCGTGAAAAACTGATTCACGACCGTCTTGCCGCGAAAATCACATACGGCGGATATGATACCGAAAACGCTTACACCCCATACGGTGCGCTTGTCGAAGGAACGGCAGTCTGCGAAGGATACGCCGAAGCATTTCAGTATCTCCTTTACAAGGCGGGGATCCAGTCTTTCCTGATGTACGGTTCGAGCGTAGACCCGTCAGACGGAGTAAATTACAGCCACGAATGGAATGCCGTTCGCATTGACGGAAAATATTATCATGTCGACCTCACATGGGACGATCAGGGTGAAAACATATTCTACGCGTATTTCAACAAAACAGATACCGATTTTGCCGAGGATCACACAACTCAGACGGCGGCATACGATTTACCTGTGTGCAACAGCACCGACGCCGATTATTTCGTAATTAACGGCGGAAAAATGGCATCATTCAATGCCGACTCGGTGGCGGAAAGAATCAAGGCGGGAGACGGTGTCGGACGTATATATGTTACCGGCGACCTGACCGAATTTACCGATTCGCTCAAAATTCGGGATAACATCACATCAATCTACAACAAACTCGGTTACAGCAACGCTTTCAGCTATGTAAATCTCGGAAGAGAGATAATAATCACACTTCTTCCCAAATCGGTAAAACTTGACGGAAGCATTGTCTGCTACGGCTCTGCGGATATCAAAATCACGATAGAGCTTTACGCCGAAAATTCGACAGACGCGGCATATACGCTTACGGTTACGGGTACTGCCGACAGCAGCGGCAAAATCACCGCGGCATACAGTTTCGGTGCCGTTGTACCCGACAGCTACACAATGAAGGTATCCAAAACAAATCACGTGAGCCGCGAATACAGTGTAAAGCCCGGAGCTTCGGGACTTACGCAGAATGCGGAGATTTGGCTGAAGGGTGATGTGAACGGCGACGGCAAGATAAGCGTTGTTGATTCGACCATGATTGCATCGCACATCAAGAAAACATCGCTGCTCACCGGCTACGCGCTGGAATGTGCCGACGTAAACGGCGACGAGAAAATCAGCGTTGTTGATTCGACTATGGTCGCATCGCACATCAAAAAGACCTCTCTGCTCTGGTAAAGCGCAAAAAAAGCAACAATCTATGACACGGAGTTAAAATGAAGGACAACAGCAGCAAAGACAGTGCAATAAACGAATATTTCGATTTGATAGACACAAAGAAAAACATAAATTCGCAAAAAAGCGAAGATGCATCGGTAAAAAAATCAAAAACGGCTTCGAAAAAAGGCAGCGGCGTTCCGAATAAGAAGAAAAATTCAAAACGCAGCCCCGCCTTCTATGCGGCGGTCGCAGTGATAATTGTTCTTATCATTATTCTGACGATCTTTGCGGTTAAAGCCATAAGAAATTCCGCAAGCGATGTGTTAAAAGGCGACTGGCTCTACAATGTTTATTATGTGTACGAATTTGACGGAAAAGGCAGCGGCGCGATGAAAATCACCGACGGCAACACATACAAATTCTCATACGCGATTTCGGACAATCTTCTGAGCATTGATTTTGACGACTACAACGTCACCGACTGCGAATACACATTTACGGTAGAGGGCGATATTTTAACGCTGGTGGCTGTAAAAGGTACGGTCACAGTGGGCGCAAAGTACACTCTCGACAGAATAACCGAATAAACGAAAACCGTCCCGGCACTTGCGGTCGAGACGGTTTTTATTTTATTTAAGATTTACAATTTCGGCAGACATCATCGCGGCCTCCGAAATATCGTGGGAGACGATTATCACCGTTTTTCCGACCGATTTTTCTTTGATAAAGTTCACGGTAAGCTCTTTTGAATGTTCATCGAGCCCTTTGAACGGCTCATCAAGCAGGAGCAGATCAAAATCGGCAAGAGCGGCACGCAAAATCGCCACTCTGCGCCGCATTCCGCCCGAAAGTTCGGTCACGGGCTGATTCTCACAGTCTGTGAGACCGACGGCATTCATCGCGGAGATAACCGCGGCACGGTCATTATCGGTATTGACAAGTCTGATATTCGATACGGCATCGGCATAATCGAGCAGTCTGTCCTCCTGAAACACCGCCGCGATTTTTTTTCGGGCAGCACCCGAAATCTGTCCCGAATCGACTTTTTCGAGTCCCATAATCAGCCTGAGCAGAGTTGTTTTGCCCGCGCCCGATTCGGCGCAGATACAATAGGTCTTTCCGCATCCGAAAGTGAAAGAAAAATTTTCGAGCACCTTTTTTTCGCCGTACGACTTAGATATATCGGTGATGACAATATCGGCAAAATCTTCGTTTTTCCGTTCTTTTTTCATCGGCTAAACCCTCGTTATCGTCTTTTCAAGAATGCTTAAAAGAAAAAGAAACAGCTTTGCAAGCATTGCGCTTAAAATCACAATGACTACAGTCCACGCAAAAAGGTCGGGAGTGTTGAGATAAACTTTTGCCTGCTGAAGCGCCTCGCCTATCGAACCGTCGGGCATTCCGATAACCTCGGCGGCAATTCCCGATTTCCAGCAGAGGCCGAGCGAAATTTCACAGCCCGCCCTGAAATCGGGCATTATCTGCGGAATATATACGCATCCGATGCGCCTATAAAGCGGAATACGGAAGGTCTCCGCCATTTCGCCGAGTTCCTTTTTCATTGACATTATACCGTTTTGCGTATTTGTATATATGACAGGCAAAACCATAAGGAATGAAATCACGCTTGACAGTTTTTCTGACGGAAACCATATCAGCACGAGTATAATAAAAGATGCGACGGGAACTGTTTTTATCGCGGTCATAAGCGGCAAAAGCAGTATACGCAGAGGCTCAAATGATGCCGATAAAGCGGCAAGGATTATCCCGAGCAGTACGGCAAGCAGAAAGCCGACGGCTATTCCGGCGAGAGAAAATCCTATCGCCTGCCAGAATGCCGGCTCTGCGACAAGCTGTGAAAGTCTTACCGCAACCGCAATCGGGGATACAAGCAGTATTTTTTTATTTACCGCAGCTGCCGCCGCCTGCCATACGATCAGCCAAAACAGAACCGCCGCCGCGATTTTTATATATTTTACTCTGTTTTTTTGAGTATCGGAGCAGGATAAATTTTTCATCGGCGTTTGAAATAGAAATCATCGCCCGGCAATTTGCCGCCGACAGCGGTCGGATTCTGCTCATAAAGCACGGCGAGATAGCCCGAAAGCATTGTTTTCATTTCATCACCCTCAACGAACGTGATATTACATTCGGGAAGTGCCTTTTTTGCGACCTCTTCGGTTACTATACCGTATTTGCCGACGAGTGCCGCCGCCTCATCATTATTTGCTTTCACATATTCCACCGATTCTTTATAATGGTCGAGAAATGCACTGACTGCATCGGGGTTATCTTCCGCAAACTGCTTGCGTACAACAACAACGCCGGTAATCATTGTCGAGGCTGTTTCCCCGCCTTTTTGAACTGCGTTCCATTCCTCGGTCAAATCAAGCGCGACACGGATATCGCTTTTGCTCTGCGCAACCGTGACGAACGGCTGAGGGAGCATTGCCACAGAGCCCTCGTGCGACAGAAGCATATTAAGGCAGGCGGTATGTTCGCTCGACCATTCGACAGTAACATCTTTTTCGGGATCTATACCGTTTTCTTTAAGGATATAGTTGAGCGCATATTCGGGGGTTGCGCCTTTTCCGCTTGCGTATATCGTTTTACCTTTAAGATCGGCAACTGAGTTCACGCTTGTCCCGTTTTCGACAATATAGAGAACTCCGAGCGTGTTTACCGCAAGAACTTCTATCTCTCCGTCTGTATTATTATAAAGCACGGCGGCAAGATTTGCGGGAACGGCGGCGATATCGATTGTACCCTGAATGAGTCCGGGAGATACAAGATCGGCGGATGCCGCAATCTCGAAGCTGTAATTATTATCGGTTATCAGCTTATTGTCGTTGTCCGACATAAACTTGACCATTCCCATAGCGGTCGGGCCTTTAAGTGCCGCGATTCTCACATCAACGGGATCGGGCGATTTAACATCTTCTCCATTTTCTGTGGTTCCGGCGGGTTTTGTAACGACCGTGTCATGCTTTTGCACGCAGCCCGTCAGAGAAAGCAGCAGCAGAGTGACTGCAATAAGTAAAGAAATCGTTTTTTTCATTTTGTTTTCCTTTCTTTCGGCAAAATCGATTTTTATATTTTGCCGTTTATAAATTTATAAAATATATATCAAAACGCCGCATCTTTGAAAGAAAGATGCGGCGCAGTCCGAAAAAGCCGAAACATCGGCTCATCGGTATGTGTCGCATCCCAACTTTCGCCTTAAACGATTATCTGTGTTTTCGGTGTCAGGGGGACGCGGAATATATGATTAAAGTTATTTATCTTTATCGGCGGTTTTCGAATAGGCGGCTTTTGCCGAAACTCCGTCAAGTCTGCCGAGTGAGCCGGTTAGGCTGTTTATCGCATCCTGCGGTGCGTCAAGCGCAATGCAGATGATATGCAGATTTTTCTTTTCATAAGGAATACCCATTCTTCCGATTATGTATTTGCCGTAATTATGAAGCAGTTCGTTCAGCGCTCGGACAGATTCGGGATTTTCCACTATTATGCTGACAACGGCAACTCTCGTTTCCGTAAGCTCACTTCCCTTCGGGCAAATTCAGATTCGTTTTCTCATTCCGACCTCGCATATTTTATCATAAAATTCGTGCGGTGTCAATAGCAATGCGGACAATATGTCAGCAGCGGAGCCGAAAAAGGCTCCGCTGCCGACATTATAGGGTTATCTGCTCTTAATAACAAGCGCCTGTTCGGGGCGAACATCAAGATTCAGTTTGCCGTCGGTTATCTTAACGCTGCCGAGCGGAACATTACCGTCGGCCGTAATCTCGTACAGATCGGCAAAATCAAAATGCGCATCGGGAATATTCCACTGCCCGCTTCTTCCTTTTTCGGAATAAGCGATAAATGTCGTGCAGTCGTCATCAAGCGGCAGCAGCAAATCGTCGCCGTCCTTCAAAACAACGCCGTTTTTCGTAATACGTCCGTCTTTTCCGCTGCTTACAACTCCGTCCGAGAAATAGGCGGTGAGTTCGCCGTCCTCTTCTTTTGCGTCAACTCTGTTATAGCGGTTAAGATAGAAATACGGCAGCTGCATTGTGCAGAACTGACGGACAAATTCATCTTTCCAGTTTTCAACATCATTGCCGCGGTCTTTCCATATTTCCTCTCCGTGCATCGGGCCGTAAAAAGCGCGCAGTTCCTTTCCGCCCATACGCCCGCTGTAAAGTGACGGAGGAATACGCAGGCAATCTTCAACCGTCATTCCGCTCATCCACCATGCGGCGGGGATTTTTCCGAGCGCACGTATCGGAGCATCCTGCCAGCTTCCGACCGGGAGCGGCTTGCCCGCCGTTTCGTAAAATCTGCGTATCGGATGTCCGGGATCGTCGGCGCGCCACTCGAGTTCGCGGTAGGTATATTCGGTGGTAACATCGATACCGAGAGACGAGATATAATCAATCATCTTATTGCGCGCATCATTTTCTTCTTCCATGCTTGTATACGGGTTAAGACTCTGCGCAATGCAGAAATTATCGAGATGTACGGTTCCCGCCTGTCTTACGGGTGTCGCCTCGCAGAAGCGGTCCCAGTATTTTTTGAACAGTCCGCTCTCATAATATCCTTTATACGATATTTTATAGGCATCTCTGCCGTTGAAATGTTCTATCACGGCGGGGCTGCCGTCTTTATTTTTCACAACCGCATTGGCGGCGACCAAATCGGGAAAACAGGGGGTTTGCGTATATGTATCGGCGAGATTGCCGTGAAAACTGACGACCGTATGATATTTTTTTGCTTCTTCAAACAGCCAAAAAAGGCTTTCTTTCGCCGTCTTATCGCAGTCGCGTTTCAGCGCCTCGTTATAGACTTCCATTTCCGGATAGCAGTCATCATGTCCCAAACCCTGCCATCCGACAAGATAGACTATTTTAGTTATTCCCTGCGTGATTCTGTCAACCGTTTTGATAATTTCGAGTGCCTGTTCGTAATCGATATAAACCGTACTGCGGTTATGCCCGAAATCGGGTTTTGCGCAAAACATTTTCATCCACAGTGTCCGACTGTAATCAAAGTTCCATTTCACGAAAATGACCTCCCAATATTTTTTCGACAGTTCGGGGTCAGCAGCTCCGACACCGTCATTTTTTACCCTGCTGTTTTTCCGTCGTGCGATGCTTTCACCTGCTCGGCGATGACACGGATTACCTCTTGGGCATCAAGCGGTTTTGCGATGTGCGCGTTCATTCCGGCTTTTTTCGTGGCGATCCTGTCCTCGACAAAAGCATTGGCGGTCATGGCAACGATGGGAACGCTCACGGCATCCGCCCTGTTCATGGCACGAATACGGCGGGTTGCCTCATAGCCGTCTGTCACCGGCATCATAATATCCATAAGAATGGCGGATATTTTGCCCGGCTCGGACGCGGCAAATGCGTCGACTGCTTCCTCGCCGTTTTTCGCAACAATGACATTTGCGCCGGTTTTTTTCAATATAAACTGCGCGATTTCAAGATTCAGGTCATTATCCTCGGCCAGAATGACGGTCTCACCTGCGATAGAAAAATCTTCGTCTTTATCATTTACCGCATCGGTATGCCCGGACAAATCAACATCAAACGGTATACGAACGGTAAATGTTGTGCCGACATCCTTTTTACTTTCGCAGGTAATCGTGCCGCCCATCTTTTCCGCAAGGCTTTTTGCGATGGACAATCCCAATCCCGTGCCGCCGTATTTGGTGCGTACCGATTCGTTCTCCTGTCTGAAAGGTTCAAAAAGATGTTTTTGAAATTCCTCACTCATCCCGACACCCGTATCGCGGATAACCGATTCGATTACGGCGGTTTTCCCGTCAAACGACAATTCGCGGCAGTTGACATAAACCTTGCCGTGCGGCCGGTTATACTTTACGGCGTTGCCCAAAACATTCAGAATCAAACGCTTAAAATGTACCGGACTTCCGATAAGTCGCGTATGCCGTATATCGTGATCTTCGGTGATTTCAACGGTCTGCTCCTCGGCCATTTTTTCGATGACCGTGAAAATCTCATAGGATATGTCGGTAAGATCGAACGGGATATGCTCCAGCGTCACCTCACCCGATTCGAGTTTACTCATATCGAGCACCTCGTTGATCAGCTCAAGCAGTATATTTGAAGATTCACGAATCTTCCTGCGGCATTCCCTCACTTTTTCAAGATCGCTTCCGTAGTAGTCCGCCATATCAAGCATTCCGCGGATACCGTTCAGAGGTGTTCGGATATCATGGCTCATGCGCAGGAGAAATTCGGTCTTGGCCTTATTGGCTTTATCGGCCGCCTCTGCCGCTTTTCTGAGCTGCTCACGATATGTATTTTCAATTTCGCGGCGTTTGTTTTCTTCCTCCAGCTGTGTGCGGATGATATCGTCGATATTCTGATAGCCCAGTATCGCCTTTGTGCCGTCACCGCTCGCACGGCTTATACTGTACTGATAGCAATGCGTTTCACCGTTGTTGATACTGCGGTAATTTCCCGTGAACTCATTTTCCGCGGCAAGTTGTCTTTTGACATTTTCTATCGTAAAAATCCCTGCGAGCTCATCTCTGTCTTCGGGGCATACCACATTATTGAGCCAGTTGTCGAGAATAACAGCGAACGGAAATTCGTGTCCTATACCTTCGTTCTGCAAATCGACATAGCCTGCCTCCAGCTTCAATATCTTCACGGTTTCTTTTTCAAGGTCGACAAGATAGACGTTTTTGAAGTTGCGTGCCAGCGTTTCTGATATCATCAGCTGTTCACGCAGCTGCTCTCTATAATGCAGCTCCTTCATCTTTTCGGGCGTGACATCTCTTGACGCATAGATTGCGGATATAACGCGTCCTTCGTTATCACGCTTTTTGGCAATAAATCTGGACTCAAACCACTTACCGTAGGGCGCTTTATATTCGGTTACGAGCGTTGCTTCGGCGCCAAATCGTTCGGACAGTGTGGACAGGTCGATAAATTCACGCATCCTGTCGATGTCATCGGGGTGTATGTAAAAACTCAGCACATTCTCCATCACGGCATCGAAATTGCCCTGATCTTTGCCGCCAACGACGATTTTCATCGGCGAATTTGTCTGAATAATCTTATAGCCGTGAGTCAGCAAGTCGGCTTCAATAATTGTTGTGTAGATTGTGGCAAGCGCGCCTATAACCTCCGCGTGTTCGGTAACCTGCTGTGCCGCAAGATCACGCTCGGTCTCCTCGTCAATACATTTTGCCATCGATATGGCGGTAATCCTGTCATCCGAACATTCGGTGCAGATAATGTGAGTCTCCATATAGTGGACCTTACCGTCATCGCCGTTTTGCGGATGACGCAGGGTAAGTTCCTTTTTCCCCCGGCGGAATGCGGCAACAGCCGCTTCTTTATTAAACAGCGACATAAATGCCTCCGCCGCGCAAGGATCGGGTATTGTTGAGGCTCCTACATTAACAAGCTCGTCAATCGTACCGGAATACGGAGCGGTTTTATTGAGAAAATTATCGTATTCGAGCATTTCATAACGGTCATTGGTATAATCTATTCCGATAACCAGCGGATAGACGATGCCCATCGCCTTGGCATAGTGACGGATTTGAATACTGAGCCGTTCTTCCGTTTCATAGACCTTAAGCTGTGATTCAATCTGTGCTATTTTTTTATCGGACCGAATTTGCTCTTCTTCGATTCGCGCGGTATCGTTCAATTCCGTCATAGGATTTTCCTTTCGCTTTTGTAAAAGTATTCGGAATGTATATGTTATTAAAAATTATTATATCAAATTTTACGAATTTTTCAACTGTATTTCGAAAAATTTCATTAAAATGACGAAAAACAGATTATTTTTTACAAGAAATTTCACGGCATACAATCAATAGACTTCGGCAGAACGCAATTTCGAATTCCGTAAAGATTACTCCTCGTGTGAATTATTATAGGCTCTGCGGATGTCTTCGGGAAGACCGTCCGGCGTTAATGCTTTTACCGTGTCTTCGCTGCCGTCCTTCACGGCCTGCGAATAATACCAACATTTGTATCTGAGCATATCAAGAGTTTTATGCATCTGCCGAATTTCGGCTTCCACACGTTCCTTTTGTTTCTGAATCAGCTCCAAACGATTAGGGTAAGTGGAAGAGCCCTCTACGCACCAATCCATAAAGAGCTTGATATCCTTGATTTCAAGACCTGATTTTTTCAGACACTCGATTACTCTGAGTGCTTCGATTTCGTTATCGCCGAATTTGCGGATACCGGATTCACGTTTCAGCTTCGGGAAAAGCCCCTGCTTATCGTAATAGCGGAGCGTTGAAACGGGCAAATCAAACATTTCGGCAACCTGTCCGATTGTATACATGGCTCACCTCAAAAAATATTTTTTCAAAACCTATTGACTTAAAGCTGAGTTTAGGTGTTATAATTATTATAGCAGATCGGAAGATTAACTTCAAGATATAAAAGGAGGAATATTTCAATGAACAAACCCTATATCATTTGTCACATGATGACATCAATAGACGGACGGATCGACTGTGCCATGACCGAAAATTTGCCGGGTGTAGAGGAATATTACAGCACGCTGGATTCTCTTGACGCACCGACGCATGTAAGCGGCCGTATCACGGCTGAGCTTGAAATGGCTCTTCCGGGAAAGTTTTCAAGTGAAAAGATTACACCGATTGACAAGGAAGATTTTTACAAATCGGCAGATACAGACGGCTACGAGATTGCAGTCGACACGCACGGAACGCTGCTTTGGAGTGATCAGTCGAATGAGAAACAGCCTGTGCTTATTCTGACAAGCGAGAAAGCAAGCACGGAATATCTGAACTATCTCAGAGAAAAGCATATTTCATATATTGCCTGCGGCAAGGAAAATATTGACCTTGTGCGTGCCTGCGAAATTCTTTCGGATAATTTCGGTGTTAAGAGAATGGCGGTAGTCGGCGGCGGACATATCAATGCCGGTTTTCTTTTGAAAGGGCTTCTGGATGAGGTCAGCATTCTGATCGGAGCGGGCATTGACGGACGCGGAGGCATGAGTGCCGTATTTGACGGACTGCCGATGGACAGACCTGTTACACAGTTGAAACTCGAACAGGTACAGCCGTTTGAAAGCGGCGCGGTCTGGATCCGATACAAAGTTAAATAAGACACGGGAGGAAAAAGAAATGTCAAAAATCATTCAGACAGCAGGCAGAGACGCGCTCGGAGAATTTGCTCCGGAGTTTGCTCATTTCAATGACGATGTTCTCTTCGGAGAAAACTGGAACAACGAAGATATTGATCTGAAAACGAGGAGCATCATCACGGTGGTTGCTCTGATGGCACAGGGAATCACCGATTCTTCGTTAAAATATCATCTTCAGAACGCCAAAAATCACGGCGTAACGAAAAAAGAGATTGCGGCGATTATCACGCACACGGCATTTTACGCCGGATGGCCGAAAGCATGGGCTGTGTTTAATCTCGCAAAAGAAGTATGGGCTGAGGATGACGCGGCGGATGCGAGAGCGAAGCACGAAAACGAGATGGTATTCCCCATCGGCGCGCCGAATGATGCCTATGCAAACTATTTCATCGGCCGGAGCTATCTTGCGCCTGTATCTGCCGAACAACTCGGTATTTTTAATGTAACCTTTGAACCGGGCTGCCGCAACAACTGGCATATTCATCACGCGAAAAGCGGCGGCGGTCAGATTCTCATCTGCGTTGCGGGCAGAGGATTCTATCGGGAATGGGGCAAGCCTGCGCGTGAACTTCATCCGGGCGACGTGGTTAACATTCCCGCAGGCGTAAAACACTGGCATGGTGCGGCGCCCGACAGCTGGTTTTCTCATCTTGCCATGGATGTACCCGGTGAGGACAGCTCCAACGAATGGCTGGAACCCGTAGATGACGCAGCTTATAAAGAAGCAACGGAAAAGGAGATTTAATTCAATGGAACAGCTTAATCTGACTTCGGAATGGGACAAGACATTCCCACAGAGCGACAAGATAAATCACGGCAAAGTAACTTTTCATAATCGCTACGGCATTACACTGGCGGCGGACATGTATACCCCGAAAAACGCATCCGGCAAGCTGCCTGCGATTGCCGTTTGCGGCCCTTTCGGAGCCGTAAAGGAACAATGCTCCGGCTTATATGCGCAGACCATGGCGGAAAAGGGCTATCTTACCATCGCATTTGACCCGTCTTTTACGGGAGAAAGCGGCGGTGAGCCGAGATACATGGCATCCCCCGACATTAACACGGAAGATTTTATGGCGGCTGTCGATTTTCTTTCCGTGCAGGATAACGTGGATGCAGACAGAATCGGCATCATCGGCATCTGCGGATGGGGCGGCATGGCACTTAACGCAGCGGCGCTGGACACAAGAATCAAGGCAACCGCCGCATCCACCATGTATGACATGACCAGAGTGAACGCCAACGGATATTTTGACGCCGATGACAGCGAAGAAATCCGCTTTGCCAAGAAACAGGCGATGAACGAGCTTCGCACCGAGGAGTATCGCAGCGGCGTATACTCCAGAGCAGGCGGCTGTATGCCGCTTCCCGTGCCTGAGGATGCGCCGTTCTTTGTGAAGGATTACAGCGAATACTATAAGGGCAGATGCTATCATGCAAGAAGTCTGAACTCCAATGACGGATGGAACAGCATCGGCTGCGAGTCCTTCATGAATCAGCCGATTCTTAAGTACAGCAATGAAATCAGAAGCGCCGTTCTCATCATGCACGGCGACAAGGCGCACAGCTACTACTTCGGGAAAGACGCCTATGAAAACATGATTCGGGACAGCAAGTATACCGAAAACAAGAAATTTCTATCTATTCCGGGTGCGGTTCATACCGACCTGTATGATAACCTTGATGTGATTCCGTTTGAGAAGCTGGATGAATTCTTTACGGAGTATCTGAAATAATGACAAATATGCGGTCGGACTGCAACGGTTTTGCCCTTTAAGAAAAAACCGCAATAACGAACCCGAAAATGAAGATTCGGACAGCAGCGGCAATTTTCACAGCGCAAATTTAATAAAACTACACACTGAATTCAATAAAAAGGCACCTCGTATGAAATACTTCATATAAGGTGCCTTTTATTTTATTTTTTATGCCAATATATTACCGAAAAATATGTTACGGTATTCACTCCGTTAATGTAATGTATACCGCAATCCGCCGCGAGCTTAATTACATTTACTCCCGTGGCTTCAACTGAGTGATGCATCAATTCGGGATGACGGCATGGCGACATCGGATATGTGCATTTTTCGCACAGCCGGCAGCCTTCGGCACCGCAAATCTCGAATACATCACCTTGTTCCGAAAGCATTTTTTCTATTTCTCGCTCGGCTTTGACATGCTGTATTCTTCCCTCGTTCATTCCTTCGACATCGTATGAGTCTTCCAATTCATGAACGGTTGTGTAAACAAATGCGTTTTCATATCCGCGATAATGTTCCATTAAATCCTGCCAGCGTCCCACCCCGGGAGGGCATGACCAACATTTACCGTACATACCGCACAGGTTCGCCTCACATGCATCACGTACTTCCTGAGAAAAAGTTATATTCATAGGAGAAACAAACGATGATTCGTGAATAGGATACGATAATACATCGGAATTCATTTGCAAATCGCTTAAAATCGATTCTATAGACATAGCATATTCCTTTCATTCATGCGAACAAGACACTTACCCATCGGGAAACATCATATATTCAATAAAACCGTCGTTGAATTTTTGCGATTTATTCAGTTCCACAGTCGTGCACACCTTCGCAAGTTCACATACATGTGACAATTCCGATGAGTCGACGAGTATCTTTACTGCTCCCGAGAGCGCCGAGTTGCCGATTACGGACACGGTATTCTCATCCGCAACAAAGCTTTGCGGAAGTAAACCCACACGTGCCGCATTGATAGGGCTGATATAGTAACCGAGTCCGCCTGCGATATACACCCTGCCGCCATATTTTACAAAGGAATCAACATTCATTCCCGCACAGTCAAGCAAAGCATCGATACCGGCGCGCAAGGCACTTTTCGCAAGCTGTATTTCGCGTATATCCTTTTGATTCAAATATACGTCTGTAGTCTTTTCCGCGTTTGTTATGGTCTCCGTTCTATGCATTCCCTTCAGTACATACGGATCATCCTCGAGATAACCTGTTTCGTCAATACTTTCGTTATTCAGAAGCACCGAACAAAGGTCTATGACTCCGCAGCCGCATATTCCCTTTGCGGGCTTATCTCCGATGGTTCGATACACAAGCTTACCGTTTTCATCCGCGACGCGGCTGACGGCACCGTCGACACCGCCTATACCGCACGACAGATTGGCGCCCTCGAGTGCAGGGCCCGCTGCGGCAGATGCGGCAATCAGACGATTCCCGAACTGTTTGCCCGTATCGAAAACCATTTCACCGTTTGTACCTATATCAAGAAGTAATGCGGGACATTCGGACGAGCCGAGACCGCACACGAGCATCCCGGCGGTAATGTCACCTCCTATAAATGCGGAAACAGACGGCATCAATGTGACATTCCGTACCGGAAGTCCGAGCTCCGATCCCGACATTTTCTTTACATCCGTAAACACCGGAGTAAACGGATATGTTCCCATTCCTTCGGGTGAAACACCGCAAAACAAATGCAGCATAGTCGTGTTTCCCGCCACGACAAGCTCTTCGGCAGGTGCTTCGGCTGTGACACACAGCTGCTCAAGCAAGGTGCGAACGGCATCGAGAACACATAGCCGCATATCTGCAAGTTGACCTTTTTTTGCAGCTTCTATACGGCTGATTACGTCAGCTCCGTACATCTGCTGCGGATTCAAACACGAAACAGACCTGAGTATCCTGCCGCTTTTCTTATCAACTCTTGCCGCCGCTATTGTAGTGGTACCGATATCCAATGCAACCCCGTCGCATTCTGCTTTATCGTGTTCATCGGTTGACTCAACATATTCATCGGCAATCGTCAGCCCTTCTCCCGAAAAGTTCGGAATTTCGATCTCACTGTCGACATCCGAACACAGCGCCCGACATGAAAGAATACAGCCTTCCGAATCGGGTTTTAAGATTTCGCCGTTAACACGTGAAACAAAATATCCGGATTTGACTTTTACGCGACATTTACCGCAAACACCGCGTCCGCCGCATGGCGAAGAAAGATAAACTTTCTGCCGTGTGAGATACGATGTCAGCTGTTCTCCCGATGCAAAAGACGGAATTTTGATTATCTGTATATCCTTATTCATATTGCACTACTCTGAGTCGGCTTAATTTTAATAATTTATCTTCTTGATTTCGTCGGCATAATACTGAACGAGTTCAAACTTTGTGCCGGGCATTAAACGATGATCCGGGCAAGGAAGGAATCCGCCGAGGGAAGCAAGATGCTTGATTCTCTCAAGTTCTTTATCTACTGCCGCTTTGTCTTTGCGCAATGCTGTCTTATCCATTCCGCCGACTCCAAGCATACCTTTGCCGAACTTCTTTCTTGCAGGTTCGAACTGGTCTCCCCATGTGCCGATTTCTATCGGGAACATTGTATTAACACCGTTTTCGTACCATGTCGGCAGTAATTTTTCGGTCACGCCGTCGCAGTCCAGTGAAATAACATCTATTCCGTGCTGATGGCAAAGTTCATTTCTCTTTTTATAATGCTTTGCACATAGCTTATCGAAAACAACCGGAGAAAGCAGCGGACCGCTCTTAAAGCATATATCCTCCCAATAAAGAGCAAAATCGAATTTGGCTCCCGTTTCGAGGATTGCTTTCACACATTCATACTGCATTTCCGCATAACAGTCGACAATGTCGGCAAACAAATCCTCGTCATCATCGTACAGAAGATAGCCCATTCCGACTACCGATGTCATACTGCGGATTTGTCCGAGTACGCTGCCCATTGAGATTCCGAGCGGCACGTCTGTTTTATCATAGACATTTTCGTTGAAGTGCCTGAAAAATTCGGTATCGACACGTTCGGGAGTATACTGCATGCGAGGACGATATAAAGTTTCAAACGCTTCACGGTCTTTTAAGAGATAGTCATCCTCCTGAGGAATAGAAACAATTCCCGGGTGGATCCGTTCAATTAACCCCACTCCGTTCTGTTCGCGGCGTGTGCCGTCGGGCAGAACTTCAAGTACTTTATGTTCAAATGCGGGATACAAGCCATTGTTTGAGCCGAAAGCATGTGACCAGTTGAAATCCCAACCGATCAGTTTATCCAGCTCCATATCCTTTTGGCTGCCGTCGTAATTGTCTATGGCAAGCTCTTTCGGTATTTTTCCCTGTTCGGCCCATTCGATTAAAAGCTCGGGCCAGTAACCGAAATGAACAGCGGGAAAACGGTCTACCGGTTTGTAGTGCAATATATTCATTGCGCGTTCTCGGTTAGTCATAATAATCCTCCTTATACTAATCGGAAAGAGTTATTTTTTATCTTTGAATACGGGACAAGGTGAAATCGGGCAGGCATTATGTGTTGCCTTTGAGGCATATTCTTTAAGAAGTCTTACATATATACGATAATAGTCAATCGGCACGTCGGGCGGGGTTTGATGATCCACTGACGGAATGAGTTTTCCCCTCATCATACTCGGCAAGATTCTCTCGAATTCATTTCTCATTGCCTCCTCGCCGTATTTCATGCACATTTTATCGTAGTGTCCGATAAAAGCCATATCCGGCTGCTTGTCTAAATACACCGAAACATCCACACCCGCCTGACGTTCCAGCGGAAGCATACCGTCGGCACCGACCGAAGAATACCAATCGACAGCCATCGTGATATCACCGTCCGAATCGATAAAGACAGGAATATTGTATTCATGTATAACCGGAATAACCTTTCTGTAAAAGGGTGCTAAAAATTCATCAAATTGTTCTTTTGAAATCATGGGACCGCCGTTATAACTCATATCCTCGGCAAAAGTCATAAAATCAAAACGGAATCTCGAAAAAACATAACGAAACAGCCGAATAAGCCAATCGGCATAATCTTCGCAAATCTGTTTGTAGAGTTCGGGATAATCATAGAAGCTGAACAAATGGTTTTCTATTCCGAATAATGTTCTCGGAAACCAAAAGAATCCTTCAACCGTAAAGAACTGAATGGTATCTCCCCGATTACGGATTTTGCGGAAATTCTCATACCGTTCTTCGCCGAGGATCGAATCAACCTTCGGAAACAAGGTGGGTTTTACTTTATTTATATAGTCATTTTCGTCGGACATAATTCCCTGACCGTATACTGACGGCTGAGGCGTTGCGGGCGTCCTTACATCGGCACAGAACTGGAGACATTTATCAAGTCCGAAATAGTCCTGAAGTGCCTCATAATCCGCAAACTCATGCGGCAGCCCTTCGCGAAGCCAGCGTTCAACGGTCAAATTCCACCATGGAGCCCACTCGATGACGGGAGCACGGTCAACGGCTTTCCCCGAAAGATATGCCCGAAACCGTTCGGAAGCAGTCATACTTTTTATCCTACTCATATTTTTTATCGTATTCATATCATCATATCATACTCAAATATATTAAATTCAATGCGTACGGTAATACTCTTCGCTTGCCCGAAAGAAAGCTCTTATATTATCCCAAGAAGAAGAGGGAGGAATATCGCAGCCGGATGAAATCAGGAAGTTCGGATACGAAGAGCACTTCTCAAGCAGTTCATTAACCGCTTTTGTCATGCTGTCGGGCGTTCCTCCGAGGAACTGTCCTGCGGGAGAAATATTACCCATAACAGTACGATCGGACGGCATATTGTCAAGCAAATCGGTCAGCTGTACGGCATCACCGAAATGATACGCGGAGGCGCCGTTTGACGCCAGAGATTTTGTCATAAGCGGTGTATTTGGGCCGCAGTTATGATATATTACGGCGAATTTTTCGTCCTGCACACTCTCAATCATCTCACGAACATACGGCGCGGCAAATTCCTCTTCCATCGCGGGCGCGAGAAGTCCCGACAGCGGCTCTGCCATTACTATTCCGTCAAGTCCGGCGGCCTTATATGCTTTAGCGTATTCAATCAAGAACGCCGTGGTTTTACGCAGAACAGCATGAACAAAATCGGGATCGCATATACAGTTAGCCAATGCTTCGGAAACATCCATAAGTCTTCCTGCGAGCGAAAACGGTCCGATTTCACCGGCAAGTACGGGACGGTCTTTAATAACATCCCTGGCGGCTTTGGCGGCTTCTATATAAAGTCCGGTGCGCGCGTCGCCTACACGCGGCATTTCAAGTTCATTCGCCTCATCCTCATCCGTCACAAGAGCGCCGACAACTGTCGGGATCTCATTTTCCACAGTGCGTAATTTGCAGCCGAACGCTTCCGCTTCCACAGACAAATCCATCATGGTAACCGCCGCAGCGGCATTTGTTTCTTTTGCCACACGGATTATGCCTTCACTTTGAATCGATGCATCGTGAGTAAGTTTATATACACTTACACCTAAGAGCGAAGACGACGGGAACGAGAGAATCGGCATAGGCTTATGCAATGACGGCAATTTATCTATCCAGCTCGGATAAGCCATAAATATAATCCTCCTGAAAAACTTATACAGATATGTTCAAATTGAATTTTTGCGTCAAAAGACTCAAAATAATAAGCCATTATCGCAAAATTCACATTATAATTCGAAGAATCGTAAAGATTCGAATATACATATTCAATCAGTTGAAAAATGCTCTTGCTGCCTGTGCTGCGGACGCGGCATCGACTGTATAGCAGTCCGCGCCGATTTCATCCGCATAAGCCTGAGTAACCGGTGCTCCGCCTACCATAACCTTAACCTTGTCACGAAGTCCTGCTTCCTTCAGCGCATCGATTACGTCCTTCTGCCCGTACATTGTTGTTGTAAGAAGTGCGGAGAGGCATACAATCTGTGCGCCTGTCTCGCGAACGGTTTCCACTATTTTAGCGGGCTCCACGTCAACACCGAGATCGATGCATTCGATTCCCTGACCTTCAATCATCATCTTAACAAGGTTCTTTCCGATATCATGCATATCACCCTTTACGGTACAGATAACAGCCTTTCCGACGGGTTTGATACCTTCTCTGGTTAAAGCGGGTTTCAAGGTCTGCATACCCTTATTCATAGCACGGGCGGCAACGAGAATCTCCGGTACGAAAACTTCATTATTCTTGAACTTTTCACCGATAATGTTCATTCCGTCTACCAGTCCCTCATTAAGAACAGTTTCGGGTGACACACCGCTGTTAAGTGCTTCTTCGACAAGTGATACTACTTCCTTGGCGCGACCGTTCTGCACCTTTTCTGAAATGGTTTTACAAATCTCCGACATAATTAAGCTCCTTTAAGTTATACTTCATTCGTGATAATCAAACAATATAATTTTTTTATTTTCGGCTTTGTCGTAAACAATCGTTATCGGTAACCTATTTTATTACAGCAATAGTAACATATTAATCATCGTTTGTCAACCCGAAATTAGATAATTTTATACAACATATTACTTATTTAAGTGCGGATCTGATTCATATAAAAATCCCTCCTGTCGGATACGCTGTATCCGACAGGAGGGATAATGACGAAAATGCAATTTCCGATTTATACCTTATAACCCCAGTCTTTTATATAATTCCCGCGGGGCATCATTTTTCTCCATATATTCCTTGATATACCCCCTCATCCTCTCTTCCGCTTCTTCATCCCGAATTTGTGTATTCTGAGAGGCATCCTGCTGCAAATCAAACAGCATCGTGCCGAATGATGTGGTATCTCCCATCATATCTTTTTTCTCAATTTTCATGACTCTGCAGCCTTTGGTAAAAGAAAACGGATCTGCAAGTTCAATATTCTGAAGTTCTTTCGGCCGAAACATCTGCCGCATGTGTGTCGGCATCAATGTATATTCATATACCTTTTCGTCCGGATGCTCTGCCGCAAGCATATAAACATATCTTCCGTCCGTGACATCTACCTGGCTTCCGTGATAGCCGAATATTGCATATTTCCGAATCGGTGTATCGTCATCCATAACCTGTCCGAGCGGTCTGCCTTCCATATCTTTCGGAATCTCCATTCCGAAATATTCGAGCAGTGTAGGTGCAAGATCAATCGTCTGAACGATAGAATTACGCTTTTTGCCGCCGAGTTCTGCGCGTCTCGGATCGTAGATATACAAAGGAATATGTGCAATCTCATTGTAAATCGGCATATTGGTTTTTCCCCACCAGCCATGCTCACCCAGAAGAAAACCATGATCTGTATTCACAATCAGCATGGTGTCTTTCCACAGATCGTACTTATCCATCAGATCAAGCACCTTGCCCAGATATCGATCGCACTTACTCAATAATGCCGCATAATTATATCTGACATGCTCTATCGTATTTTTCGATTCCACTGCTCTGGCGTACGGCGGCCAGTCTGCTTCCATTGCCGCATCACCTTCAAAATGATGCGGATATAGCTCCTTGTCCTTTGGGAGAGTATAAAAAGGTTCATGCGGGTCGAATGTTTCTATTTGTAAAAACCAGTTATCTTCTCGGTGATTTTTATGAATAAAGTCCAGTCCGTTCGTAAATGTAACTGCCTGGGAGGTTTTTTCCTCCGTATCCATATTTTCGCGATTTATCTGGTCCTGTACCGCCATTCCGAAAGGAGGCATATTTTTCAGCATAGCCTTTTTCTTTTCGAATACAGTACCTGCTCCGTATACAAATTTGTGTCCGATATCCGCCTTCCATTTATCGCCTTCTTGTCCTCTCGAAATCTCCCACGATGAATATCGGTTATGATATGTTGCTCCGCCGTCCTCCCAGTAATGCTGATGGTCACTGACTAAATGTGTATAAATTCCGCCTTTTTTCAGAATTTCGGGCATGGAATCGTCAAATGGTTCCAGCGGTCCCCAGCTTCTGTGAAAGAAGTTAATTCTTCCCGTATGCAATTCCCTGCGTGCCGGCATACAGGGCATGCTGCCCACGTAGCATTGTTCAAACTGAACACATCTGTCGGCAAGTCGTTTGAAATTCGGTGTCTTCGTCCAGTCGCATCCGTATGATTCCAGCATTTCTCTGTTTAAGGAGTCATACATTACCATAATTGCCTTCATAAAATTACTCCTTGAAAATTTTCATTATGAATCCGGATTTTTGAAAATTTTTTCAGTTTTATCTAAATGCAATTTGCTTACCGTGCAATTATATTTTCTCAGGATATATTACTTTTCTTATTTCCCGTTTTCCGATTTTGAAAGCGCTTCCAATACGCTGTGTGCCGCAACATTTCCTTCGCCCACGGCCTTGGTATACTGATAGGGACGTCCCGTGCAATCTCCTGCGGCAAACACATTTGGCAGATTCGTTTCCATTTGGCGATTTACCGAAATGTGACCGTCTTCCATTGCGAGTTTCGGCAGTAAATGGGACATCGCCACCGAATCACGCAAAATGAACACGCCGTCCACCGATATAACCTCGCCGTTTTCCGTCTGAATGCCGTTCACGCGCTTTTCGCCCAGAATGGCCGAGACCTTCCGATCAATCGGAACAACGGAATCGGACAGGGAGAAATCACCCTTGTATTCCCGTCTGCAATATACTTTTCCCGCAATATCCGCAAGATACTTTATTTCCGGTTCGAAGCGTTGATTTCCGCAGAGCACGGCAATCGTTCTGCCATGATACAATCCGCCGTCACAAGTGGCGCAATAGCTTACACCTTTGCCCAAATACTCCGCCTCTCCGGGCAGCATGGCATTTCTTGCGATTCCGGTGGTCAGGATAATCGTCTTCGCCTCGTAGAATTCACTTCCCGCCATCAGGGCATAGTGGTCGGAGAAAGGCAGGATACTGTTCACCATTTGTTCTGTGATTTCAAGGTCCATTTCGGATATCTGCCTGTGAAACGCTTCGGCCAAATCGCTTCCGGAAACATTCACAAAGCCGGGATAATTGGAAATTCGCTCCGCACGAACGACCTTTTCACTCAGGCTTTTGCTTCCGATCCACAGATAACTCTTTTTGCGGATTTTGAGATTCAAAGCGGCGGAAAGCCCCGCAGGTCCTGTTCCGATGATTGCACAATCGTAAATCATATTCATCTATCCTTTCGGGAAAATCAATCAGATACGCTCCAACCCGTGATTCGGTTGCCGGAAAGCGTGACTATAATTGAATCGGGCAAATCTTTCACGACATTCTCGTCTATCACGGCAATGTCCTCGTAGTCCCAGGGTACACTCGCATACGCCCAGACACCGCAGCTGCCGTCTGCATTGAAGCTGCATCCGCGGAAAATGTCGCTATCGGCGAAATCAGAGCCGAACCGGGCGAATGCGGTATTGTAGCCGTCCTTTTCAAAGGTAAATATAACCTTTTCGGCATCGCCTTCATAGGTTCCCATGCAGCTCAGACCGATTTTGCAATAATCCGCCGCATCCTCATTTTCCGAATTATGATAGTAAAAGAAAGAAAGTGTTGCTTCGTTGCTCGTTTCCAGATCGTATGCAAGTGTGGCCTCCAGAGTAAGACCGTAAGTTGAAATTACGTCGTGCGGGTTGCCCTTGATAAACGGCGTATCGGGGATTGTCCCCTCGTATTCGGTATCATACACCGCGGAATAAACTCCCGACGAGACATCGCTTTCATCGATAAACATCTGATAAAAGGATTCACAGCCCGAAAGGGCGACAGTCGTGCAAATCAGGGCAATGGCAATCAAACATATCTTGATTCGCTTCATATATAGATACGCCTCCTCAGCCGTAATAGTGAATGCTTATTTTCTCGAGAATTTCATCCCGCTCCATAAGGCCGACGACCCGTTCCAGAATTTCCCCGTTTTTGACAAACAGCACCGTCGGAACGGCATCAATCTCATAATCTTCTCCGATTTTAGGATAATTCGTGAGATTCACCTTGGCCACATTCACGAAAGGCAATTCATCGTCCAAATCCTCCAGAATTTTCGAAAGCACCTTGCAGGGACCGCAGGTTTCGGAATAAAAATCCACCATCACAAATTCCTGTTGAAGCAGATCGTCAAAATTATCATAGCTTGCGTAAGAAATCATTTTACTTCCTCCTGTTGAGATTTTGTCAGGGCTTCGCCGAGTTCCTTTAAGCGATAGAACGCATAGGCCTCCAGCGTGTCCATGAATATGGAATCGTATTCTTCAATCAGATACGCATCCCGACCGTATTTTGCGCGCGCCTCTTCTTCGGTGCATCCCGTCGCCACGATCTTTTTATCGATAAACGCGGCATAATCCGCATCCGTAAGCGTGCGTATACTTTCGCCCAGCACCGCGGATTTCAACATGCTTTCGCTCATTTGCGCAGCATCGATGAAGTCATTTTCCTGAACATTATTGCTTTGGAAAAGTGCCGAAACAAGCTGCCGAGATGCTTCCAATTCTCTTTCGTCCAGTTGAAATACGGAATTCTCAGTAATTTTACCCGCAAGTTCCACAAAAGCATTATCTGCGGGCTCTTCTAAGATATCATCATACTGTTTGAAACGGCAATGCTTTTTGATATCCTCCGCCGTTTGAATGTCCTGAATACCGCAGGACCGGGCAAATTCGTCGGTCAATTCCGGAAGCACTTCACGCCGAACGGATTCAACACAGACGGAAACATCATCCGCACCTACCTGGAAGGACTTCGTTTCGCCCTTGTTCATGCCAATCAGTTTTCCTTCCAATTCCTTCGAAAACAATCCGAAACCCACACGCAGTGTAATATGGTTCTTTCGGAATTTCGGGTTTTCACTTGTGCAGGAGATGGTTACCGTATCCTGCTCTGCCACTGTTTCCGCCTGCACCTTCACGGCAAAATGTCTTTGAAAATTGCACAAATCCCGATTATAGCGATCGGTATCCAATGAAAGCGGCACGGCAAATGCGCTTAAATCCACTTCGTGATAATCTTTTCCGGAAATCAATTTTGATTTGAGTTTCAATTCGGACATCGTCTATTCCTTTCCTTCCACGAATTCATCTTTCTTTTGCGGTTCGCTCAGCATAGCCTCAAGCGTTTTACAGGTCCTCACTTCTTCAAAGCTTCCTTCGGCTTCAACGCCGCCGTCCTGAAGAATCACGATATGATCCGCACGCTTGACCAGATCCATATTGTGGCTTATGAGAATCACCGTTTTATTGCGCATATTTTCTTCCATCTGCTCAATAATTTCGCTTTCCTTCAGGCTGTCCACACCGCTGGTGGCTTCGTCCATGATAAGGTAATCGGGCTTTTTCATGAACGCACGCGCAATGGCAATGCGCTGCAGTTGACCGCCGGAAAGCTCGGAATCGAACACCTGCAGGGGCGTTTCAAATCCCTGTTCCTTTTCCCGAATGAAGGAATACGCCTGTGCGTCTTCTGCCGCCTTAATCAAATCCTCATCCGCATACTCGCCGGTTACACCGTAGGCAATGTTTTCACGAATGGTTCCGTCCACCGTCTGATTGCCCTGAAATACATATCCGATTTGCCTGCGCCAATCCGTACGGTTGATTTCAGTCAAATCTTTGCCGCCCACGAGAATTTTTCCCGATTCGGGGCAGTCAAAGCGTTCCAGCAATCTCGTAATCGTCGATTTTCCGCAGCCGTTTTCGCCGACAATGGCCGTTGTTTTCCCTGCGGGAATCGTAAAGCACACATCATTCAAAACGAGCTTATCCGGAGTGTAGCCGAATTGAACATGATCAAAGCAAATGTTCTGAACGCCTTCTGCCGTTTCACTGCCGCCCTGATCTTCTTCCGCACACCCGTTGATTTCGGAAATCTTCTCGCAGCCGCCGTGAGAAGCCTTGATTGTCATCCATACGCTGAACAGCAATGTTGCTTCCTGAATTACGATGTTGAAATAGAGCATCAGTTCCTTCATTTCCACCGATGTAATAGTTCCGGCGCGAACCATTGCCGATGAAGCAATCAGCACGAAAATCAATCCGATATAATTGGCCAGAGACTGAAGCGGCATTTGCAGAGCGAAAAGAACTTTGTAAAGCGTGTCCGCCTTATATTTCTCGTTGCTGACTTCAAGGCCCTTTTTGTATTCATCCGCCTCCATATTGTTGATTTTAATGAATGTGATATTGGGCAGTCGTTCACTGTAATAGTTCGTCATTTTCGAATAAACGCCGTTAATCATGCGATCCAGACGATACTGAATTTTGCCGACAATCCATGATGTCGCAAACAGCACAGGCACTACCACTGCGATAATCCATGTTTTCGCACCGAAAATCCGAATCATCGGAAGAATCGCAATCACGATGCCGTAGATGACGCTGATCAACTGAATCACGGAAGTTACCGCGCCATAGGCGAATGTGGTGTCCTTTGTAATGCGTGATACGAGCTGCTGCGGTTCTTCCTTTTCATAATAGGAAACGGGCAGCCGCAGCATCTTTCCCCACAGGTGTTTCCGAACATTGCGTGCCATATTCGCATTGCCGGTTGTGTTCATCAAATCGTAGGCATATTCGAATGTGAACGAAATCACCGAATAAACCAGATACCCGATCAGGAAAGATCCCACCATCGTTCCCGTTTCGATTTTCGAATAATAAGGCACAAGCTGAACGTTGACCCATTTTTCTCCGAACGAACACAGAACCACGGCAATCAGAAATTTCCACGGGATTTTAACGGTCTTGTAGACGCGGAGCAGAGGTTTCCATGCGGCTTCTTTGCCGCCGAGCATGTTTGATTTACGCTTTTTCATCACTCTCGCCCTCCTCTTCACCGTCCATCATCATTGTTTTGAAGAATTCGCTTTTCTGTTGAAGCTCAGTCTCCGTTCCCTGAATTACATGATTTCCTTCATCGAAAACGATGATGCTGTCCGCATCGTGAATCAGCTTTTTATCATGCGCAACCAATATAATCGTACGCTTTCCGATAAGACCGCGAATGCTCTCCATCACTTCGTTTACCGAAACGGCATCCAGGCTCGCCGTCGGCTCGTCCAGCAAAATGGTTTCTCGATTCTGCAAAAAAGCGCGCAGAAGAGAAACTTTCTGTTTTTGTCCTCCGGACAACTTTTCACCGAATTGACCGATTTCGTAATCCAGACCGTTCGGGCAGGATTCAATCATCTTGTCGGCACGAATCTGCTCTGCTGCTTTCATGATCTGCTCATCGGAAACCGATTCAAAAACGCCATAGAGAATATTGTCTCGCAGTGTACCCGAAATCATCGGCGTATCCTGTTTGACATAAGCGAAATGTTTCCGCCAGTTTTCCGTTTTGTAATCACCGATGGCATGTCCGTTTTGCAGAATCTGTCCGGATGTCGGAGCGTAAATCTGTTCAATCAGTTTCAGGATGGTCGTTTTACCGGAACCGCTCGGGCCGATAATGGCGGTAAAGCGATTCTTTTCGAAGGTAAATGAAGCATCATTCAGAATCTTATTCTCGTCATAAGCAAACGAAACATGATCGAATTTAATATCGCCGGGCTCGACTGTTTCCACGGAATACGGTCGGGCTTTTTCCTCCTGCGCATTGAAAAGCTCGGTCAGGCGGTTCATGTTGCCCTGATACTGTTTCACCTGAATCCAAAGAGAGCTTTTATCCGAAAAGAATGTCAACACTTCATTGGCATACGAATAAAACACAATCCATCCGGCGGCGGTAAGCGCCTTAACATTCAGCATATAAATACCCGCCAGCAGCAAAACGGTGTTCGGAATCAACGCAATCGCAGAACCCGCCATAGCCTGCAGAAAATCGGCGATGTTTTCCTTGCGCTGTGCGAGATAGTATTCGTGAATCTTCTCTTCGCCGCGCTCGGTTTCATAAGCCTCTCGATTGGAAGATTTGATAACCGTAATGCGTGCCAGCTGTCCGGAAAGATAGCCCGTCAGATTGGCCATTTTGAATTTCACGCGATTGCCGACCTTCATACGGAAGCGTCCCAGCAGGAAGCCGAAGAGAATATAAATCGGAATCATAACTGCCATTACCACCGCAAGACCCTTGTTCATCGTGGTCATCGCGGCAATGGTGGCAACTGTTGTGGTGATACTGGTAAGCTCGGAGACCACCAGCAATATGAATCCCTTCATGCTTTCGGCATCGTCCGTCATGCGGCTGAGCAGCGTATTGGGCGAAATCGTATCAAAGTATTTCGGCTCCATGCGCAGAATTTTCTGCCAAATCGCATCTCTGAAATTGCGGTCAATGCGTCCGCCGATCCAGCCGTAAGACGCCAACATGACAACCGCAACAAGTGTAGTCGCCAATTCCACCGCAATCACGAATGCAATATTGGCAACGCTTGCATTTCCGGTAAATACGTCGCTGTTCACCTGCGGCAGCTTTACCGCAACATATACCGTGCTGAGGCTGATAAGAAAATAAAACACGATACCGAGATAGGGGATTTTCGCAAGCCGCACCAGATGAAAGAATTTTTTCCAAAGTCCTTTGTTCTTTACCTTTTCTCCGTCCATTCGCAAATTCACATCCTTCTTGTTTCAGTCGATTACTTCGCTCAAATAACGATACAGGCTGGCCTGCGAAATGCCGGTGATATTGCTGATCAGCTCCGCAGCGCCCTTGATGCGAAACAGGCCCATTTCAAACAATTCCGAGACAAAAGCAACTTTTTCGGCCTTGCGCATGGTTTCGCCGGCCGATTTGTGACGCATCCAAACTTCAGCCACCCGTTCACGCAGCTGCGCATTCACTTCCCGGGCAATACGCTCGGAGCCCTTCTCTTCCGAAACATCCCCGTTAGAAAGAATCTGGTCCAAAACGTCGCGCACTTCAAAAAGATTGCCTTGTTTTTCAAAAAGGCAGAGAAAACCGACTATTTCATCCGCCGCATTACGAATGCTCAGAATCGATTTCTTCTCTGCCGCCAGGTCTTCATCGTTTCCCTTATAAAGCGTAAAGGCTTCCCGAGTTTTGAGCGCCGTGCTTTGAAGGATTTCAGCCAACAATTCAACTTCGTCTTCTCCCGGTGTTTCCTTCAAAAGTCCTTCTTCGGAAAAGCGAATCGGTTCATTCAAATTATCCGCATCGACCAGAAAAACCCGGAATCGTTCTCCCAAAGATTGCTTCAAAAATCTTGCAATGGGGAAATATCGCATCAGTTCCGCTTTCATTTCACTTCTTCTTTCGTAATTAAAAGAACGAGGCAACGTCCGGTTCACGGAGAATCCGTGCCGCACGTGCCCCGTTTGCATTTTATAAAATATCAGGATTCGGAAGTTACACGGTAAACCGTTGTGCTTCCTTCTTCCACCATCTGAAGCGTATCTCCGTCCACGGTGAATGTCATTACGGTATCCTCTTCGTCTTCAACCGGGATTGTTACGGTAACAGTATTTCCTTCTTCGGCATAGGTGCCGGAAACGACAACGGGATCTGTGCCCATGAGTGCCGCCAAATCCTCTGCCCAGACAATCGTCTGTTCGCAAACTCCATCGGCCTTAAATTCAAATTTCTGAGAAGCGTAGACAGCCGTGAGAGTTTCGGTTGCATCTACGCCGTTCAGCGTATAGCTTTCAAACACATAGGTCTTGCCGCTGACATTGCTCTTGCTTCCGCAAGCCGTAAAAGTAAGCAGAAGCGCCAGAACCATTCCAAGAACCATAAAACTCTTCATAAATTTTTTCATCGTAATTCCTCCATCCTCATTCATATCCAAACTATGAATGATAAATTATTTATCACAGTATAACATAATTAAATGTGAATTGCAATATAATTGAGAAAATTATTCTCATTTTATTTTTTATTTTCATGAGTGAATTTCCAGAGCAAAAGCCGCAGCCGATTACGGCAAAATAAAAGTGATGCAAAAATCATCTGCGAGCCGAATGTGAGCAAGTACAAGAATATGTACCCTGAGCTTTTCGGTCATTCCCTCACGCTCGGCAAAAACAGCGTCTGCTTCTTTTTCGGAAGCAGACGCTGTATCTTCGGAGTATTCTGTTGTAGATAAAGTTGTTTTACAGTTCCATATAAAATCGCTCCCGTCGGGTAGATTGTACCCGTCGGGAGCGATTTTGCGAATGTGCGAATTTCGATTTTGAAGTTATATCCGTAACTCATCAAAAATCAGCGATCAGAAGATTACTCCTTCTCGATGAGTTCCTTTAAGCTGACTCCGTCTTCATTCTTCCAGAGCGCATTTCCGCTTAAGGATGCACCGCCGATAAATTCCGCTGCGGCCGATGGACTTGAAAACAGCAAATCTGCGGTCAGAATTCCATTTTCGTCGATTTTATCGGCATACTTTTCACGGTCTTTCAATGTTCTTTCAGGGCAGCTTTTGGTTGTCGTCAGATTAATGACACTGCCACTGAGAACGACGAATCCATCGCTTGTGCGCTGTCCGGTTGCTTTTCCATGACCGTACTCAAGATGAAGCAGACCTTCCTTTGCGCCCGTGCCCGCATTGGAAAGATACGGCTCAAATACTTTATGTCCCAAAGCTCCGACCACGATTTTTGCGTAGTCAATGAACTCCTCAAGCTCGCACTCTGTTTCCTCTGTGATATTGCCCGGATTCGGATCGTTGCTGTTCTTTACCGCATATCGCCCTGCCTGCCCGGCAATATTGCAGAAGCGATTTTCAAGGTAGCTGATTTCGGTCGGACCGAATGAATTATTTGTCGTGGTAAACATAATTGCATCCGTCCAATAATCGATACTGTTATGCGGTTCCTGAATACGGAGAAGCAGCCCTTTTCCGTTCTTTCTCGCGCCGGCCTGACCGATATAGACTGCGGGGTTTTGCAATTTATCGGTTCCGAACAAAAAGTAGACACCACTTTGCTTAAGCAAGTCCATGTCTTTGCATTTTTCAAGTGCGGTGCGCGGTATCTTATACGCAATTCCCGTCCAATTTGCAAGCGTGCATTTTATCCTTCCGCTCGGTTCTCCGTCTATCAAAAACAACTTTAACGTTTTTCCTCTTGCCATATTAAATCCCCCAAATAAAAATTACCCGATTCCGAAGAATCTCTCGAAAAACACCTTCAGCTTTTCGATAACGGTCTGCTTCTTTTCGGCACGGTTACCGCCGCCGAAGCGGGAAATCGGAGGCATGAGCTTATCGATATCGATTCCCGTGGTCTTGACTTCTCCGTCGCGGAACGCACTTTCCACGAAGCGGCGGGTTTCCTCATCCTTGAGTTTTTCCTCGCGGATAATCTCGGCAAGCTGCCGTTCCTTTTCATCGGCAACAAACTCGCGCCACTCAAGCATGACATCCGAAACATCGTTGATACCCGCCAGGAAGGTTTCAATCAGAGCCTTCTTACTGCGAAGCTCGGGGCTTGCGTCAACCGCCTTGCGGATGGTAATCAAGACCTCTTTATCATTGCCGTGTGAATCGTGGTACTTCTTGACCAG
>CAVGEY010000019.1:0-39955 GCA_963628435.1 bacterium | reverse complement strand
GGTTTGGTGTACAATTCGATAAAGATTATGTTGTGTCATACATCATATTCTACGAGGGCGGACATTGGAATGACGGCGGATGGTTCGGAACCACACCATATATTCAAGCTAAAGTAAACGGAAAATGGGTTGATGTTGACGCTTCGATAGATCCCGATTATCCTGCCGATTCGGCATCTGCCCAGCTTCCTCAAAACGAAGCGTATACGTTTGTTTTAGAAACGCCTGTTGAATGTTCGGCTATACGTGTAATCGGCGGAAAGAACTCACTGGCCGGCCATGCATCATGTGCTGAAATCGAGGTATACGGAACAACAGTCGGAGAGCAGATTATTACAACAACTTCAAATAAAACCGATGAATCGAAAGTGCCCGAAGCATCAAGTGCAAATCCCGTTACATCAAATGATACTATAACGACAGTGCCGTCAACAACATCGGATAAGACTACCGAAGAATCGGGCGGCAATGACGGAAAGATTGCGGTTGTTTCTGCCGTTGCGGCAGCTGCGACTCTCGGAATCGCGGCAATAATTATCATTTTCGTAAAAAAGAAAAAGAAAAAATAATTGACTGAAAAAATCACGGAACCGATATTCGGCTCCGTGATTTTTTTACTGAAAATTCAAATTCGGATTAAATCAGAACTTCGGAATATAGATTACCTTACCGTCATTCATGGCCGATTCATGCGCACAGATTCCGGCTCCGGTAATATTTGCACCGAGCTTTTCGTCGATTGCGGGCTTGCGCTCTTCGAGAATGCTCATAATGAACTCATGGACAAGATGCGGATGCGAACCGTGATGTCCTCCGCCTGCACCCTTCATTAACGATTTCTGCGGATTAAGCGGATCGTAATTTCCGCCTACCGTGAATCTCCATAGTTCTTCGGGAAGATCACTGATATAATTCGGCATTTCGGTTACTTTAACATTTGTTATTGATCCGCGCTCACCATGTTCGAAAGGAGTTGTTGTGGTGATGTAAGGGCTGTCCGCGTCATTGAATCCCCATTCAAAAGACGCCTTCGAGCCGTAGACAAAAAGACCTTCCTGGTATGCTCTCGATGTTTCAAACAGCGTACGCGTTGCTTCGCCTTTCAGCGAATTTTCAAACCAGAAATGTGCGGTTTCAACAGGGAACGGATTATTGTACTGTTTTGTAAGTTCTTCGTCCATTGTTCCCGAACCGAGACAGCTTACTCTTTCAATCGGCGCATCAGCCAAAACTCTCATCGGAGATATTGCGTGTGTTCCGTACCACATCGGAGGGAGACCGAGCCAATAATAAGGCCAGTTTGCCATATCCTGATAATGGCTGCCGCGAAGGAACTGAATTTTTCCGAGTTCACCGTTTTTCTTCATATTGCTTACATAAAAGAACTGATATGTATAAAGGGTTGTCTCCATCATCATATAGTTCTTTCCCGATGCTTTCGTCGCCTCGACAATTCGGTTAAGATCTTCGAGAGATGTTGCCATAGGGACGGTGCATGCACAGTGCTTTCCCGCATTCAGTACTTTTACCGTAGAATCGGCGTGATCGGGAATAGGTGTTACAAGGTGAACCGCATCGATTGTTTTATCATGAAGTATCTCGTCAAACGAATGTGCAAGACGTGCTCCTCCGATATAGTCGGCGGTATTCTGCATGATTTTGCTGTCAATATCAAATAAGGTCAGCTCTCCGACTGCCGGGTGATTTTTGTATATGTCGGCAAATGCTCCGCCGAAGCCGAGACCGACAAGCGCAACGTTGATTTTTTTCATTTCTTCTCCTTTTCGTGCTGCCAAGCATAATTTTATATCTAAATTATACTTGTTTTTTTTCTTTTTTTAATTTATAATATGGGAAAAAAGATGTATAAAATTAAAATATGTTTTTTACGGAGTATGTTATGACAATAAATTTCGATATAGGCAGTCATAGAACAATATATGAAGCGGGAGACATAACATATAATGATTCAGCACTGCATCCTACGCGCGTAAACCCCAAGTTTCACGATATTGTATACATGGAAGACGGCACATGGAATTTCAGAGTTAACGGATGTGTTTACGAAGTCGGTCCCGGGGATGTTTTTGTTCTTCCTGCGATGTCTGTTTATGAAGGAGTGTCCGAGTGTATTCCGCATACAAGGACAATTTTCGTGCATGTGTTTCCTTTACCTGATGATTTTATTGAAAGTGAGTATTCGGATGATTCGATTAAGCCGAATATCATTCCGCTCGGAAATGTTATTCATACGGGTGGAGACAGTACAATACAGTCTCTGTTTCTTGAAATAGTTATGATGAAATATTCGGATAACCCCCGCAAGGATATTCTAATGTCAACTCTCTTTAATTCGCTGATAGGACTCATATATATGTACAGTAAGAAAACCATTATAAAGAGTCACGACCTTGTCAACGAATGTATGAATATTATCCATAGGACTCCGGATAAATTTTATAAAGAAACCGAAATGGCGGAAATGATGTTCGTATCATCAAAAACGCTCAGAACAAGTTTCTTGAAAAGATTTAATAAGTCATTTTATAAGTTTCAGCTCGATTATAAACTTGCGCAGGCGCTTTATATGCTGAAAAACGACCCGAATGTCAAAATATATGAAATTGCTTATGCACTCGGATTCAGCGATGAATTTCATTTAAGCAAACTTTTTAAGAAAAAGTACGGAATGTCGCCCAGCGAATATAAAAAACGTCACTCTATTCATTGATGTTTTCTTTTTTATACATAATTTTATCTGTTTTCATGTTGAATAAAAAGATAATATCCTGTAATATAATATTAGTTGAAAAGTGCAAAGCGAAAACTAAACGTTCTTTCGGAATTACCATGCAGATTTCGGATTTATCTTCTATAGGGCGGCAGATATATGGCGGCAGAGGCTATTATCTTGTCGGAGCCGCTATTTTTGATATTGATGCCGCAAAAAACTATGCGATTATGTGATTTTATAATCTTGAAGCCTTCCTGCCTAAATACGACGGGATGGCTTTTCGTTAATCAACATTATTTCCAAATTATACATTATTTTAGCATAATTTCTATGTATTTTGTCAGCGAAAAATAATACAATAATATTATAAAGAGTTGTGAAAACTCAAAAGGAGGATATTATGAAAAAGATAATCTCTGTTTTTTTAATTGTTGTAATGGCTCTCGGAATTATTCCGTTTGCAGTCAATGCCGACGAACTCACAGCCGATGTTGTTTACGGGACACCCGATGCAATCGATGGCGTTCCCGACAACGGTTGGGCAAAAGCCAAAACTTATGAATCTGATAAACACTTTTCGTCAGCCCCGACCGAAATTGCGGCTACATGGAAAGTAATGTATGATAGCACTAACCTGTATTTTTTGGTAAATGTCACAGACTCTACAATCGGCGATAATAGGTATGAAGAATGTCCGTACCCGGGACTCGGCGATCTCTGGACTAAGAATACCGTTCAGATTTATCTTGATCTGGGTAACGATAAAACAACAAATTATGATGGTGTCAATGATCTTTATATCGATATCAATGCAAGAGGATATGTATTCTGTCATTACATCAAAGCTTCTCAATTTGTGAAGGCCGCCACTGTTGTCGGTGATACCGGCTATGTTGTAGAGGTTGCCGTTGACATTGGCTTTTTCAGTGAATTTAAGACAGAAGAGGGAACCAAGTTCGGGCTCGATGTCTGGGCAAGCGATAATCTTGTCGATGGCAATGGAAGAGCAGATTTTGTATCATGGACCGGCATTGAAGGCGTATATCAGAACACCGGCTTGCTGGGCACTGCAACTCTCGGCGCAAAGCCTGACGCTGCACCGGATTATAACGGCGTAATTAAAGGTACCGATTTGAAAAAACTCGGTGCAACACTAAAGGGAATTTCAAATGCATCCGGCGGAAACATGAATAATGTTGATATCACCACTTTTGTTGTAGACGGAAAAAAGGCTGAAGGATATACTGCCGACTGTTGGAGCTCTACATATAGTGATGAACTCGGCGTATGGTTTGGCGTGGAATTTGATAAAGAATATGATATAACACAGGTTATATTCTGGGAAGGCGGACACTGGAATGACGGCGGATGGTTCGGAAATTCCCCTGTTCTTGAAGTTTACTCCGACGGCGAGTGGAAATCGGTTGATTTTACAATGACGCCATCTTATCCCGCAGATAACAGAGATGCTCAGGCAGATATAAACGAATCGTATATCTTTAATCTTACTAACAGTGTTGAATGTTCTAAGGTTCGCGTACGCGGAGCGAAAAATCAGTATGCAGGTCATGCATCGGTTTCCGAAATCGAAGTTTATGCTAAAACTCAGGAAGAGACCCCCGTTACAACTCCTGACACGACACCCGTTACGACACCCGTTACAACTCCTGACACGACCCCCGTTACGACACCTGACACAACACCTGTTACAACACCGGTAACGAATCCTAAAACAGGAAATGCTCTTTCTGCTATGCTTATAATTACTACCATTGCGTTGTTCGGTACAGCTGCCGCAGTAGCAACAGCAAAACGTAAATTCTGATTATTATATTTGCATAATCATATTCCGCCGTTTTACAAAACGGCGGAATATTTATATTTGTCGAATACAGTGACAGCAGATTTGCATTCGCAACTGCCGGTTGCTTTTATTGACAACCGAAATTGGTTGATTTATAATGAAAAACGTAGATAATTAAAATGAAAACCGATAAATGTTTGTAACATCATACAAAAAACGAAAGGAAAAAGCATATGGAGCTTAGATTACAGATTGCAAAACTTCGCACGTGCGAAGGTATGTCGCAGGAAGAACTTGCCGCGTCTCTCGGTGTTTCGAGGCAGGCGGTGCAGAAATGGGAAAGCGGAAGCGCGATTCCGGGACTTGAGCATCTTGTGAAAATGGCCAAGCTATTCCGCATAACACTTGATTCGCTTGTACTTGAGGGAGGAAACAGGATAACAGAGGAAATGATGCACGGAAGCGATATCGCTCCCGATTATGAGCATATGTTTTACTGGGAATCCTACCCTCAGAACCTTCTCAATGAGTACAGACAGTCTATTGAGGAGGGCAAAGACATTTCGATGTACGAAAAACTTTTCAAGGCTGTTTATGAAATGCCGGCGGGTGAACACAAGGAAAAAATGGCGGATCAGCTTTTCGACATTGTTTGTTCTGCAGCTACGGTTGAAGGGTATCGGTATGCCGAACCGTCCGGATATTCGGAAATAAAAGAACTTTCGTCGGGTGAGATTGTAAAGATGAAAATGCCATCGGTAAATGAGCTTAAAGACAAGGTGAAAGGCGCATGGCTCGGAAGAATCTGCGGCTGTCTGCTCGGCAAGCCTATCGAGGGAATTCACACACCCGAACTTAATAAATTGCTCAAAAGCTCGGATAATTATCCGCTCCACAGGTATATAACTACATCCGATGTTACTTCCGAAATTCAAAATGAAATATCATATCGGGTGAGAAGGGACAGCCTTGCCGATGCAATCGCCTGTGCTCCTGTTGATGACGACACAAATTATACCGTTCTCGCGTCAGTGATAGTCGATCGTTTCGGTCGGGATTTCAAGCCGTCGGATGTGGCAAATTCGTGGGTATGGTATCAGGGAAAGGATGCATACTGTACGGCAGAACGCGTCGCATTCAAAAACTTTGTGATGGGGTACCGTCCGCCCATGTCGGCGGTCTACAAAAATGTTTACCGCGAATGGATAGGTGCACAGATACGCGGAGATTATTTCGGATACATAAACCCATGCGATCCGGCCAAAGCTGCCGAAATGGCGTGGCGCGATGCTTCGATATCGCATGTTAAAAACGGGATATACGGTGAGATGTTCGCAGCGGCAATGATATCGGCAGCAGCCGGTTGCAGTGATATCGCGGAAATTGTAAATATGGGACTTTCACAGATTCCGACTACATCAAGGCTTTGGGAGTCGGTGAGATCGATTGTTGACGGATACAAAAACGGTGTTTCAAAGAACGAAGCATTTGCCAAAATCCATGCCGAATATGATGAGTTCAGCGATCACGGATGGTGTCATACGATACCGAACGCAATGATAGTTGCGGCATCCCTTCTTTACGGCGGCGGCGATTATACGAAATCAATTTGTATGGCGGTAGAGACAGGTTTTGATACAGACTGCAACGGCGCGACAGTCGGCTCTGTCATCGGAATGATGAACGGAAGTCTGTCGATAGGCGTACAGTGGACTGCACCGATAAACGGAATGCTTGATACTTCAATCTTCGGTGTCGGAAGAGTAAGTATCGATGATATGGTTGAGCGTACATTGAAGCATATCAAAGAAAAATAATGGGGGTGAGATTATGAACGAAAAAAAAGAATATGTTGTACCGAAAATTGAAATCTGTCTGATTGATTGTGATGATATCATTCTTATTTCAACCGAAGACACTGAGGCAACACCGGGGAAATTAAATTACGATGATTAGTCGGGAAAGGAAAAGCTGTAAAATGAAAAAAGTTGTTTCGATGATTCTTGTACTTTCATTTATTTTTGGCGTTTTACCTATAGGTTTTGCGGCCTGCGCGACTGATAAAACAAATGATGGAATACTGCTTGATGCGCCGTCGGCAGATCAAACGGCACTTGGATTCTGTTATGTAAGGGAAAATATCGATGATGAATCAAAAAAAGACCTTATTGTAATTATGGAGTCAAAAAAGAGCGAACTGAAAAAATACGATCGCTGTGAATTTTCGATTAGCTTGTTTAACGGCAATAAAACAGTTAAAAGCAAAAATTACAAAGCCGATAAGGCGTATACTTCGATGAATGCGGATGGACAAAAATATTACGCTGCGGAAGATTGCGGACTTATCGCCTGTACCGTTTACAGTATACCGCTTGGCATTACCTCATTTAGTGCAACTGCAAAATTGATAAGCGGTGAAAAGGTCGTTCAAGAGATAGATCTCGGCTCGGCGAAGATTTCAGAAGGTGTAGTCACACTTTCAAAGGACGAGATGTATGATAAGTTGCTCGGCGGATGGCTCGGACAGATGATAGGAGTCTCGTGGGCGGCATCAACTGAATTTTGCTACCGTGGAGAGATTATGCCCGAAAAAAATATGCCCAAGTGGAAAGCTTCGATGATAAACGATGCTTTTTCGCAGGATGATTTGTATGTTGAGATACCGTTTATGGAAATGCTCGAGAAAAACGGTATCAACTGCGATGTGAATCTGATTGCCGATAATTTCGCAAAATCCGGGTTCCCGCTCTGGCATGCGAATTATCAAGCAAGACTCAACCTGCAAAACGGAATAAAATACCCGGATTCCGGTAGTCCTATGTACAATATCCATGCCGATGATATCGACTGGCAGATCGAAGCCGATTTTCTCGGAATGATCTATCCGGGGCTTGTAAACATGGCTTCTGAGAGATCATTCGAGCTGGGTCATATTATGAATTACGGTGACGGCGTGTACGGCGGCGTGTTCGTGAGCGCACTTCATTCGGCTGCATACACTGCGGCAACTCTTGACGAGGTGATACAAGCGGGACTTGACGCAATCCCCGACGGAACGCTCTTCAAAAACGCACTGCTTGATGTTGTAAACGGCTATAACAAAGGCGATAGCTGGGAGACTGTATGGAAAACGCTTGAGGATAAATGGGCATCGACCGATAAATGTACCGAGTGTACAGGACCGATTAATATAGACGCAAAGTTGAATAGTGCGTATGTGCTGATCGGACTGCTTTACGGCGGCGGCGACCTTGAAAAGACGATAATTATATCGACAAGATGCGGGCAGGACAGCGACTGCAATCCGTCAACCGCCGCATCTGTACTCTGCAATTTCCTCGGTGCATCTAAAATACCCGATAAATATAAATCCGGTGTCGATATGACCGGAACGAAGTTCCAGACAACGGAATACACACTTGAGCAAGTTCTTGACCTTTCGATGAAACTTATCTCGGAGTCGGTTACATCTTCGGGTGGCACGGTATCGGATAACGATTACACTATAGTTGTTCCCGAAAAGATTAAGGCTGTTCCGTTTGAACAGTGGGAAGGCGGTATCGGAGCACAACTTATTGTAAATGATTCGGGGGGATGCTCTGTAAATATCAGGCTCGCAACATCCGGGTCTGAAAAAATCGAAAAAGTGACCTACGATATGGGTGATGGCTATGTAACGAGCGAAAATCTATGCAAATACGGCTATGCAGCGCCGGGAACCTATAAGATCACATGCAATGTCGAGGGCAAGGAAGGCACAAATATCACGCTTGAAACGACCGTAACTCTTGAATCCGAGCTGAAAGGCGTAAAATATACCCCTATATGCTCGGTTGAAAATCCTTGGGGAAGCGGTAATAAGGATATGAACGTTTTCTGCGACGGCGTTATCCCGTCAACGAGCGATTCGTCTGCCGCATTGCAGTATGATACATACTGCGGAGGTGGGGAACTTGACTCGCTCTATGTCGGAATGAAGTTCGACAGAACGGTGTCGATCACCGGAGTCAAATTCACCGAAGGTATGCACTTCTGGGATGGCGGCTGGTTTGAAAAAGCGCCTGTTCTTGAACTTCTTATCGAAGGAAATTGGGTTGAGGTCGCAACCGTGATTGATGGAAAAGCATACCCCGATGCGAACAACATGTCTGCTCACGGACTGCCGTTCGAAAGCTATACATTCAGGCTTGAAAATCCGACCGAATGTGACGGAGTTCGTTTCAAAGGCAAGCCGGGCGGAGGCGCATACTTTATCAGCGTTTCAGAAATAACTCCGCTTACAAACGACGGCAGTGTAACTATCAACCGCAAACCCGCAGTTATATGCTCGGTCGGTGCGCCATCGGGTGGTGGATCGCAGGACATCGGAGTTATCTGCGACGGCATTATCCCCAGTTCATCATCTGCAAACGACAAAATGCAGTACGATACCTATGTCGGAGAAACTCCGGATGTATTTACCTATATTGGATATCTTTTCACATCCGAACGCAGCGTTTCGGGGCTGATTTTCACCGAGGGCAACCATTTTAACAATGGCGGCTGGTTTAAGAACGGTAGCGTGAAGATTCAAATTTTGACATCGGAAGGATGGATTGATGCCGAATGTGACGGTAATGACAGATATCCTGTCGGCGATGATTATAATACATTCGCACCCGGATATCAGAGTTATACATTCAAATTAAAGAATGCAGTTAACTGTATGGGTATACGTATTGCCGGAACCGCCGGTGGTGTCGGCTTCGTCAGTGTTAGTGAACTTGAAGTAATAAACGCAGTTAGTTTTGATAGTCCGGTTGCACATATCACATTTGATGCTCTGTCCGAAGGCCTTGTATTCAATGATGATACGGGAAACGGCAATAACGCTGTTGCAAACAGCACTGTTGAAATTGTAGAAGGACGTTACGGAAAAGCGGTTTCTCTTGCCGGCGGACAGCATATTGAAATTGCAGATTCGACTGACTTTAAGTTTTCGAAGAGTGATAGCTTCACGATCGACTTGTGGTTTAAGTGGAGCGGCACCTATTATGGAACAAACTGGCCATGCGTTATCCAAAAGGGAATATCGCAGGGCAAATATGTGGGATTTTGGGTTAATTCCGGCGATCAGAAATTGAATCTCGGGATTACATCTTACAACAATTATCCTGCCGAACCTGCGGTAGATACATCATGGCATCATGCGGTAGTCGTACAGGACGCCGATGCGGGAACTATAGCTTACTATTATGATGACAAGCTTGTTCTCAGGCTACCTGCTGTTGATGCTTCTTCAAGCGGTTGTCCTTTTACCATAGGATATAATGGCGGAGACGGTCAGTTTGTCGGCTGCGTTGATGAGCTCTACATCTATGACTATGCAGTTGATATGAGCAAGTACGAAAGTGATGAAAAAAACGTAGATGACATGCTGTTCAAAACTTATGAGTACATAAGCAGCAGTACAGGGAAGAGCATGACACTTCCTTATCGTCTTTATCTTCCCGAAGGATATGATAGCTCAAATTCGGAGAAGTTTCCCGTATTACTCTTTCTGCACGGGTACGGTGAAATCGGTAATAACAACACAAATCAGATACGAGTTCTCGGAGGAGCAAATGCATTACTTGATAATCTTATTAAGGACGGAAGCTGTGTAATAATTGCTCCTCAGTGTAATGATCCCGCCGAGTATAACTGGGTTCCGCTAAACCATGCTTGGAATACCGGCTCTCGCACTCTTACAGAAAACCCGACGATAGCTCTCGAGGCTGCCACACAGCTTCTCAAGGATTATATAAATGATGGGAAAATCGATACAAACAGAGTCTATGTTTCCGGAATATCTATGGGTGGATATGGAACCTGGGAGATAATCGCAAGAAACCCGGAACTGTTTGCCGCGGCTATTCCGCTTTGCGGTGCGGGAATTCCTTCCGGCGCTGCTGAGCTTAAGGATATGGCTATTTGGGCTTTTCACGGAGAAGATGACACCACAGTACCGGTAAGCGGAACAAGAGACATGGAGAATGCAATAAAGGCGGCAGGCGGAACAAAATTCAAGGCTACATATTATTCCGGAGTCGGACATAATGTTTGGCCCTATGCCTATAATGAGGAAGGACTTGTTGATTGGCTGCTTGCTCAGTCGAAATAAGTTCTGATAAAATACTTTTTTCCGCAAAGACAGAAAAATCGCAGAGCTGATTGACGGCTCTGCGATTTTTAATTTTGTATTCGAATTTAATCGTAATCTGAACTTCGAAATAGAGATATAGAATAGAAGGGACAGAGACAATAGTCGTGATTTTGTCTCAAATCTGTTTATTGAAAGAATAAATATAAAGTAATTGACAGCTTTTTTTATTTATGTTATAATAAAGTAAAGAAGGTGATGTTTTGAACAGTGAATTTGTCATAAATCTTATGAAAAGGCTTAGTTTCCCGAGTGAATCTATTGATTTCCTTGCCGAAAAATATGACAAACTGCTTGGTAATGCCGACTATCTCAATGTTTTCGGTAAATGTCGGGATTTGTATTTTTCAGGTGACGAATCTTCTTATGTAGAGGATAGTCTTAAAGAAATTTCGCAAAAAAGTAAAATACATATTTACACGGTCCATTTTATCTTTTTGCTTTATTGTGCTGAAAGACTTCGGAGGTTATATCTTGAAAAAGGACTTGGAATCGAACTTTTTGAAAATTTAATGATTGATTTGCGTTGCAAGCTGATTGAATGTCACGATGTATATTCCATCTGGGGAACATTTGTCTTCTTTTGGTTTCAGAGACATTTTCTTGTTGATCGTTTTGCACTCGGCAGATTTCAATATGAAAAGGCCGATTTCGATTATGACAAATATGAAATTGACGGATATACGGTAAAACGAGGAGATACTGTTTATAATTTTCATATTCCGTCATCCGGTCCTATTCCCGAAGAATCCCGCTTAAACTCATATAAACTCGCCTATGACTTCTTTTCGAAAGATAATAAGCCGATAGCGCTTGTTTGCTGGTCGTGGCTTCTTTATCCACCGTATAAGGATGTATTTCCAAAAGACTCGAATATTCGTTCGTTTGTAGATGATTTTACCGTTTTGAAGTTCGGAAAATCGGACAATTTCGATGATCGTTGGAGAATTTTTAAGAAGCCAAATGAGTTGCAGGTTTCGGATTTGCCTTCCGATACCCGTCTGCAGCGCGCATTTCTCGATTATATGAAAAGCGGCGGAACGTTCGGTTGGGGTTATGGTATTATTTTGTTTGATAAAGATAAAATTCTTAAATGATAATTTTTTTCGGAGGTAAATATGGTTAAAACAATTCTTAAAATTGACGGAATGGCTTGTTCGATGTGCGAAGCTCATATGAATGATGCCGTAAGAAACAATTTTGATGTAAAAAAAGTAAGTTCATCGCATACGAAAGGTACAACCGAAATAATTTCAAATGATCCTCTTAATGAAGATAAGCTGAAAAAAGTCATAACCGATACCGGTTATACACTTGTTTCGGTTAGCACCGAACCTTATGAACATAAAGGATTTTCCCTTTTCGGCAGAAAATGAAAATCTGTGGCAACAAATCACCTGCACTGTTGTGCGGGTGATTTGTTAATTATTATTTGTTCTTAATAATTTTTGCCATAAAAAATCCGTCTGTATGATAAATGTTCGGGAATAGAGTAAGCATTCCGCTGTCGGATTTTATTTTCCCGTATTCAAAAGGAAGAAGCGAAAAGTCGGGATTTGCATTAAGAAATTTTTCGACAACATTTTCATTCTCTCTTTTTCTGAGTGTGCATGTTGAATAGAGAAGTATTCCGTCGTTTTTCAAATATTTTGATGAAGCAGATAAAATATCATACTGAATTTTGTCAATATCTTTGATTGATTTTTCATCTTTGTATTTTATATCGCTTTTTTTAGCAATGACGCCGAGTCCGGAACACGGAACATCGCAAATTACTCTGTCTGCTTTTCCCACATATTCGGAAATTGCGGATGTTGAATTATGCGTTAATACGTTTATTGATTTTATCCCGAGTTTTTCGGCTTCTTTTTTTACAAGTGATAGTTTGTTTTCATGAATATCACATGAAATAATTTTCGCATTATCATTAGTAAGCATTGCCGCGCCGAATGATTTTCCGCCAGGCGCACAGCAAACATCAATAATCAGCTGATTTTCGCTCGGACTAAGAACCAAACCGGCAATCTGTGATGCTTCATCTTGTACGAAACACTCGCCGTTTATCAATGGCCGGAACTCGGACACGGCAGTATGCTTTGACAACTTAATGCCGTACGGTGAATATTCGCATTTTGAAATGTTATTATATTTAGCTATAATTGTATCGCAATCGGTCTTTAGGCTGTTAATGCGAAATGTAATCGGCCGATTTAATGACAGCTCTTTTATAATATTTTCGGCATTGCCCGGATAATCTTTTTCCCACAGTTCACAAATCCATGTCGGGATTGAGTATTGTACAGATAAGCTTTCTATGCGATTGCAGACATCATTGGGATATACTAAATCATTCTTTTCAGAGGAGAATTTTCGCAATACGGCATTTATAAATGCTTTGGATCTTGAAGAGTAACGAGAGGCGATTTTTACCGTTTCGTTAACTGCGGCACTATCCGGAATCTTATCCATAAAAAGAATTTGATACATGCCCATTCGCAAAAGAATAACTGCCGACAAATCAAGACGCGAAAAGGGAATTGATGAATATTGTTTTATAAAGTAATCAAGCGTGATTTTTTTTTCTGTTACACCGTAAAAAAGTGATGTGAAAAATGCTCTGTCTGTTCCCGAAAGGTTGTTGGCATTTATTTTACTGCTTAATTCTATGTTGGAATATTTTTTATCCTTTTCGGTTGAAAATAATGATTTATATACGAGCTCACGTATGTTCATTTTCGCCCGAATACCTCGCCGATTTTTATTTGCCTTCCGTTTATGAAGTCTGAGGCACTCATACTCTTTTTACCTTCGGGAATAAGAACACTTAGGGATATTGAACCTCTGCCGCACGCGACAACAATCTTTCCATGATCAAATGATAAAACTTCTCCGGGATTTGAATTTATACTGTTTTTCTCGGCTATTTGCGCATCCGAAATTTTTACAAGTTTTTCTCCGAGATATGTGAAAGCAAGAGGAATAGGGGAAAGTCCGCGTATGAGATTGTGAATGTTTTCGGCATCTTTTGAAAAATCGATAAGTCGATCTTCCTTTTCGATTTTTTTGGCATACGTTGCAAGATTTTCATCTTGTTTTATCGCTTTAATTTGCGACGCTTCGATTTTTCTTAATGTTGAAACAAGAAGAGAAGCACCGACTTCGGAAAGTTTGTCATGTACTGTTTCGAAATTGTCGTTTTCCTCGATTTTGATTTCCGCTTTTTCAAGCATGTCGCCTGTATCAAGTCCTTCTGCCATAAACATCGTTGTAACACCGGTTATTTTTTCACCGTCAATTATTGCACGCTGCATTGGAGCGGCACCGCGATATTTAGGCAAAAGCGAGCCATGAAGATTTATACATCCGTATTTCGGGTAGTCCAAAACATATTTCGGAAGAATTTTTCCGTAAGCAACAACAACGATAATGTCGGGGTTAAGCGAATGTAAAACATCCGAAAAAGCGCCGTTCTTCAGCGATTCAGGTTGATAAACCGGTATACCATATTCCGATGCGATTCTTTTTATCGGTGATGCTGTTAACTTGTAGCCTCTGCCTTGCGGCTTATCGGGCTGCGTAACAGCGCCGATAATTTCGAAATTATCATATAAAGCCTTAAAACTCCCGACTGAAAAATCGGGAGTTCCCATGAATAAAACACGCATTATACTTCATCCTCCGATTCTATTTCCTCTTCGGTAAGCATGCGGTCTGCAATATCGGTGTATAGTTTTCCGTCAAGATGATCAATTTCATGACAAAGGGCTCGTGCGAGTAAACCTTCTCCCACAATCGTGCGACGAACTCCGTTTCTGTCGGTTGCCTCAACGGTTACTTTTTCGGGACGGGATACGATTCCGACTTTTCCGGGTATTGACAAACAGCCCTCACGACCTGTTTGCAGACCTTGGGTATCTGTTATTACGGGGTTAATGAGTTCATAGACAACACCGGGCTCGCATTCGATAACAACTATACGGCGAAGCACGCCTACCTGAGGCCCCGCAAGACCGACGCCGTTAGCTCGGCGCATTGTTTCAAGCATGTCATCAAGCAATATTTGAGTTCTCAATGTTATTTTGTCAATCTCTCTGCAATGTTTGCGGAGTGTCGGATCACGATCGGTCAGTATTTTCAAGTATGCCATATTATCTCCAAATTAAAAATTTACTGTAATTTACAATGAGGAAGGATTAACATCAATAGAAAAATTGATTTTCTTTCCTGCTTTTTTTGTAAACTCAAATAACAACTCCGTAAAAAGCATACGGGTTTGTTTATTGTCTCTGCATTTTACGACAAAACGCATTCTGTAGTTTTCGTTCAATTTGTAAATCGGTGCTTCAAACGGTCCGAATATCTGAATGCTGATATTACTGTATTTATTTTTGGCAAGTTCCGTAATTTTTATCGAGAATGCCGATACGGTATTTGAAAGAAGATTTTCATCGGTCGAAGAGATGGAAATAAGCACGATATCACAAAACGGAGGGAACAAAAAGGATTTACGCATCGCAATTTCGTTTTTGTAAAACTTACCGTAATCTTGCGCTGCGGCCTCTAACAGAATAGGATTTTCGGGTGAAAATGTTTGTATAATCGCAATACCAGGCTTGTTTCCTCTACCGGCTCTTCCGATTACCTGAGTTAAAAGAGAGAATGTACGCTCTCCCGCACGGTAATCACTGACATAAAGCGAATCATCCGCAGATAATACTCCGACGAGCGTAACATCGGGAAAATTGTGACCTTTTGTAACCATTTGTGTCCCGATAAGGATGTCTGCTTCTTTTTTTCTGAACGAATTCAGAATTTTATCGGATGAAAATTTGGCCGCAGTTGTATCTGCATCAAGCCGAATGATTTTTGCTTCCGGAAAAGTAAGTGACAATTCATCTTCTGCTTTTTGAGTCCCGAATCCCGAATATAAAAACTTGTCGGAACCGCATTCGGGACATACCTTGGGAATACTCTGCCTAAAACCGCAGTAGTGACATAATAAATATCCGCTTTTTTCTTTATTTGCAGATGTATGATAGGTAAGTGAAACACTGCAGTGCGGACAATTTATTACAGAACCGCATAGCGGACAAGACAGATAGTTATTATATCCTCGTCTGTTTACAAAGAGGATTGATTGCTCTTTCTTTTCAAGATTGTTTTCTATCGCGTCACCGAGCATTGTACCGACTGGCGAAATCTTGCCTTTTCCGGCATCCAGCCTCATATCGCAAATGACTGTTTCGGGCAGTTTGATGTTGTTGTACCGCTCCTTAAGTTCTACCAAAGTATAAATACCGTTTTGAGCCCGGTAATAACTTTCGATCGACGGGGTCGCGGAGGCGAGAAGCATTAAAGCGTTGTTGTAAGCGCATCTGAATCTTGCAACATCGCGTGCGTGATATTTCGGTGTCTGATCCGATTTATAAGTGTGTTCGTGTTCCTCATCTATGACTATCATTCCGATTTTTTCAAAAGGTGCAAAAACAGCCGAGCGAGTACCTATACAAACATCAACTTTACCTTCTTTTATTCTGCGCCATGTATCATATCTTTCTCCTCTTGAAAGGGAAGAGTGAATTACGGCGACTCTGTCTTGGTAAAATGATTTGAAAAAAGAAACAGTTTGAGGAGTCAGCGAAATTTCGGGCACAAGAACAATAACCTGACGCCCTTCAGAAATTACTTTGTCAATTAGTGATTTTATTACTACGGTTTTTCCGCTGCCGGTAACACCGTGAAGAAGCGCCGCTTTCGGCTTTCCCTCGTCAATGAGTCCCGCAATCACATTATATGCTTCGGCTTGACTTTCGGATAAAGTAATATCAGATTGCTTTTGAATGTCATTAACATAAGGATCCCGATATGAATCGATTACCTCAACTTCAATATAATTTTTTTTCTTGAGTGAATCAATTGTGGATCTGATTGATCCGAAATTCTCTTTCAGAACATCAATATCGGTGCTGCCGTTATTTTTCAAATATTCGAGAATCTGCTTTTGCTTAGGTCCTTTTAATGATTTAATTACAGTGTCAATTTTGTTCGAATCTATGCAGAGATGTACTTTCTCTTCATTGACTTTTTTCTTGTCAGCATCACTTACGGCTGCTTTTTCAAGATAACCGTATTCACATAATTTTGAAGCGACAAAGTCCGCACCGTCTCCATATCGTGTAATCAGTTTTTCTGCTGTCATTTCGCCGTTTTGGAGTATATCCGTATATATTACAAGCGCGTTTTTACTAACCGTAACACGCTCGTCTGAACCTGATGGAATCGCTCGGTATACAGTTTTCAAATTGGATAATGCTTCGGGTGGAACCAGCTGCTTAACAATATCGGACACCGAACAAAAAAGATGTTCCTTGATAAATAAGCATAGCTTCAATTCTTCATCGGAAAGCTTGACTTCGGAATATACCGATTCTATCGGCTTCAAATTCGTAACATCCTGAGACTCTGCAAACTCGAATACAACTGCATTCATTTTTTTGTTAGAGCCGCCGAAAGGAACGACAACAAAACTACCGGAATATATTTTGTTGCTTAAATCCGGAGGAATATAATATTCAAATAATCTGTCGGCATAGAATGGAAGTGACATTACATGTACACCAACTGTTTGATATACCATATTTGTCCTCCTGAAGAATAATTACTTTTTATTTATCAAGTGTTCCATCGATTCCCGGGGCGTTTTTAATAATAAATTCTCCCGAATAGATTCGGTCAATAGATGAGCGAACAGCCTTCTCATCACAGAATTCGCGATTGATGAGCTGTATCATTGATTTATCTGTTTCTTTGTTGGCGATGAGCTGTTCGGCGGCGTTGCGCTCTCTTACATATTCATCGGTAATCATTCGAGCACCCTTTGCAGCTGCCTGCACAAGGGTATAGCGATTATATTTTCCTCCGGAAAGCTGATCGATAGTGGGTTTAATAATCATAATTTTCTCCTTTTTATCTTTTGCCAGATAATAATCTGTTTGAATTTTAGTCTATCAGTTAAAAAAATCAGTCGGAATATTCGGGTTACGTGAGGTTTTATGACGTTCCGCATTCAAAATCTGCAGTATATTTTCGGCGGCCTCATCTATTTTATCATCCTCATTTATCACGATATAATCATAAAGATTATAAGAAGCGACTTCGGATTTTGCCCTGTTAAGTCTGTTTTTTATATCTTCTTCGGTGTTTGTGTGTCTTCCGCGTAATCTTTGTTCAAGGATCCCGTAATCGGGCGGCAGTATAAGCACCGAAACCGCATCGGGACATAATCTTTTTACATTCTTTGCACCTTCAAGCTCGATTTCGAGTATGACCGAAATTCCGCTGTCAATCATTTTGCGGACTTTTTCTTTGGGTGTGCCATAATAATTTCCGCAGTATATTGTATATTCAAGCATTTCGTCGGAATTTATCATCTCGGTGAACTTTTCATGAGTTACAAAATAATAATGAAATCCGTCAATTTCTCCTGGACGCGGTTCGCGCGTTGTTGCCGAAACGGAAAGTCGTATGTTATTATCTTTTTCAAGTATGTTCTTGACTATACATCCCTTACCGCTTCCCGCTGGTCCTGACAGGATGAGCAGCAAACCTTTTCTTGATATTTCCATATTTACATATCTCCGAATAAATCAGTTTTCAGTCTTCTTATCATCACTGTCATTTTCATCGAGTTTTTCATCATTGAATCTGTCCAAAACAGAGTCGGTTGGCAGTGCGCTCAAAATAACGTGATGACTGTCGGTAATGATTACCGACTTTGTTTTCTTGCCGCAGGAAGCGTCAATTACCATTCCGGCTTCTCGCGAATCCTGTATAAGACGCTTAATAGGTGCAGAATCCGGCGAAATAACGCTTATGATATGTGAAGCGACAACATAATTTCCGAATCCTATACTTACGAGTTTAGATGACACTGATAATACACCATCCTTAGAGTGACTTATTTATTCGAGGTTTTGAATCTGCTCTCTGATTTTTTCAATCTCGTTTTTAATATCGACAACTATATGAGCAATGGAGCTGTCGGTACATTTTGAACCGATGGTATTTGTTTCACGGTTCATTTCCTGAACAAGAAAATCGAGCTTTCTTCCAATCGGTTCGTTTGATTCGAATATTTCGTCAAATGCGGCAAAATGGCTTCTCAGTCTGACTATTTCTTCATCAATCGAAACTTTATCGGCATAGATGGCACATTCGGTCAAGATCCTCTGTTGGTCTATTTCTATTCCGCTGTCACCGATTATTTTTTTGATTTTTGCTTCGAACTTGTCTTTGTAACCACTAATCGAATTGCGACTGAGTTCTTCGATTTTATCTACCAAAAGCAAAATGTTGTTTTTCTTTTTTATAAGGTCGGAGCGCAGTCGCTCACCTTCGGCATAACGCATCGTATCAAAAGCAAGTGCAGCTTCGTCAACAATCGGGGAGACCTCTTCCCACATTTTTTCAAGATCGGCTTCGGGTACTGTAATGCTGAACACATCCTTATTTTGAGCCACCGTCATAACCGAAATATCATCGATTAGGTTGAATTCATCACGCAGTTTTTTGAGCGCCGCAATATAATTTTCCGCGTATTTTGTATCAAGACTTATAGTGGTAGTTGATTTTTCGATAAATTCAACATTGAGAGAAATATCTGTTTTGCCTCTTGAAATGTATGACTGAACTTTCGACTTCAGACGTTCCTCAAGGGGAGAATAAGCTCTGCTGATTTTGACCTGAGGATCAAAAAACCTGCTGTTTACACTTTTTATTTCAACGGTAATGATTTTGCCGTTGACTTCCTTTTTCGCTCTTCCGAACGCGGTCATACTTTTGGCCATTTTAATTTTCCCCCCAAAAAAGAAAAAATGAATTGCGATCTATAGATTGTCACAAAAAACCATGCATATTTTTACTTATTCATTTTACATCATTTGCTTAATTTTGTCAAGTTTTTAGACTCTATTTTTATAAAAGTAAATAATTAAGTAAAAGTAAATAATTAAGTAAAATTTTAATGCGAAAAATGGCTATTAACAGTGAAAAAAATTCTTGTATTCATTCGATTATTTTACTTTACAATAAATATTTTGAAGAAATAATTGACAAAACGAAAAATGTTGTGCTATAATTGACGAAAATTCTTCTCGGATTTTCTTAAACATCATAAGAGTAAAGAATGTATCACAGTTTGCACTTCATAATGAAAGGAATAAAAATGTCAAAAAAATATAATGTAGGTATTATAGGATGTACGGGAATGGTCGGACAAAGATTTTTAACTTTGCTCGAAAATCATCCGTGGTTTGAGGTTACTGCGTTGCTTGCAAGTAAAAAAAGTGCCGGAAAAAAGTATTCGGAGGCGGTTGACGGAAGATGGAAAATGACAACGTCTATCCCGGAAAAATATGCCGATATGACAATTATCGACTCGGATGACATAAATACCGCATCGAAACTTGTTGATTTCGTTTTCTGCGCCGTTAATATGTCCAAAGCAGAAATTCTTAATTTGGAGGAAAAATATGCCACCGCGGAAATACCCGTTGTGTCAAATAACAGTGCTAACAGATGGACACCGGATGTACCTATGGTTGTTCCCGAAATCAATCCGGAACATCTTTCTGTTATCGAATATCAAAAGAAAAGGCTCGGCACAAAGCGCGGCTTTATTGCGGTGAAACCAAACTGTTCAATACAGAGTTATGCACCCGCTGTTTCGGCACTCTTAAAATTTGAACCGTCTGTTGTTGTTGCAACTACGTATCAGGCAATATCGGGTGCGGGAAAAACATTCAATGAATGGCCGGAGATGATAGATAACATCATACCCTATATAGGCGGCGAAGAAGAAAAAAGCGAAAAAGAGCCGCTTAGAATCTGGGGTAAAGTGGTTGACGGTCGTATTGTTCCTGCTGAGTCGCCTGTGATTTCGGCACAATGCATTAGAGTACCTATAACCGACGGACACACTGCGGCAGTGTTTGTTAAATTTAATAAAAAAACATCTAAAGAAGAAATTGTTGACTCTTGGAATAATTATAAGGGTATACCGCAAAAACTCGGTTTGCCGAGTGCACCGGAAAAATTTATAACTTATTTTGAGGAAGAAAATCGTCCGCAAACTTTTCTTGACAGGAATTTGTATAACGGGATGGGAGTATCTGTCGGCAGGCTTCGTGCGGATACCGTATTTGATTATAAGTTTGTGGGACTGTCTCATAACACAATTCGCGGAGCCGCAGGCGGTGCAATACTGATTGCGGAACTTTTGTGCGCCGAAGGTTATATTTGATTATATTATTTTTTAGTAAAAAGCGGGCTTTTGCCCGCTTTTATTATTTACAAATGTTATAAATGATGGTAAAATATAAGCGGTATACTTATATAAGAACGGTTGATTCGATTAAATTTAGCGCATTGGAGAAATTTTATGAAAAACAAAATTAACGGATTGGTTGATTTTCACGCGCATATTTTACCCGATGTCGATCATGGCTGTAAAAATTTGGACGAATCGCTTAAACTTATCGAGCGTGCCGGAGAAATCGGAATATCAACGATTGTAGCCACATCGCATTTTTATTATCATCTTAATGATATAGACGATTTTCTTGAAAGACGTCAAAGAGCGTATGATATGCTGGTGTTTGCTCTTGATAAAACAAATTTTGCCGATATTAAAATTGTTCCGGCAGCCGAGGTCGCTCTCGAGCCCGATATGATTGACAATATCGATCCGGATAAATTCAGAAAACTGTGCATAAGCGGAACCGATTATATGCTTTTGGAGATGCCGCTTGTTGATTCGGCGTGGTCCAATCGTGTTTTGAACGCCCTGTATGAGATTGAGTCTAAATATGGTATTGTCCCGATTATTGCTCATATTGAAAGATACAGTGACAGCCATTCACGGCAACTTATTTCAAGATCTTATATCGCGCAGGTAAATGCCGATTTGTTTTCGACTTTTTCGGGTAGGCGCAAATTTTTCTCGCTTTATAACGAAAATGCGATTCATGTCATCGGAAGTGACATCCACGACCGGATAGATCGAAATTATGATAATTTCGAAAAACTTATAAACAAACTTCCCGATGCTATACTCGACGGAATGAATCGGAATGCATTAATGCTCTTAAATAACGAAACAATTTGACGATTATATGCTAATAATCGATGTTTATAAATAAAAATTGAAATTAAAGTTGAAATTAAACTCGTAATATGTTATAATTCCAAAAGATGTTACGATTTCAGAAATGAGAAAATATATGTCAGATAAAATCGATATTTTATCACTTTCTTTTGATGAACTGAATAATTTTGTTAAAGACAGACTTGAATTACCGTCTTTTCGAGCACGTCAAATATCGCAGTGGCTTTGCAGAGGAACTTCGTTTGATGATATGTCCGATTTGTCATTGTCGATTAGAAAAAAACTTTGCGACAGCGCCTGCTTGTATTATCCTTCGATTGAAAAGAAATATGTTTCAAAGCTTGATTCGACTGTTAAATTTCTGTTCAGACTGTATGACAATCAGCTTATTGAAGGTGTTGTCATGAAATATGAACACGGATATTCAATGTGTGTCTCCTCCGAAGCCGGATGCCCGATGGGATGCAAATTCTGCGCATCGACAATCGGAGGGAAAGTAAGAAATTTACATCCGTCCGAAATACTCGGTCAGATAATTATTGCGCAAAAGGATCTCGGCATTCGAATTTCAAATATTGTCATGATGGGAATCGGAGAACCGCTCGATAATTACGACAATGTTATTAAATTTTTGCACATTGTCAGTTCAGAGCATTCTCTCAATATCGGTCTCAGACACATTTCATTGTCGACTTGCGGAATTGTGGATAAGATTTATGATTTGGCTAAGGAAAATCTTCCGATTACATTGTCAATATCGCTTCACGCAAGTGACGACGTAACGAGAAGTTCTATCATGCCTGTCAATAATAAGTGGAATATCGACAGTCTGCTGAATGCCTGCTGCGATTATTTTGATATAACCGGTCGGCGGATCTCATTTGAATATACATTGATATCCGGGAAAAACGATAACAGAGAACAGGCCGCTGCACTTGCAAAGCTGCTAAAAAAATATCTTAAAAACAGACCGTTTCATGTAAATTTGATTTCCGTGAATCCGGTTGATGAACGCAATTTTACAAAATCCGACAGCAAATCGGTGGCTGAATTTTGCAAAACTCTCAACAGCTTCGGCGTCAATGCAACAGTACGCCGCAAGCTGGGAAGAGACATTGATGCTTCTTGCGGTCAGTTAAGACATGGGCTTGATCCAAAACAATCAGTAAACCAATAATTTTAACTTTTCTTTTTTTGAATGTATTTTGCTTGAAAGTGAGGGATGATTTTGAATTATTTCGGTAAAACCGACCTCGGCAAAAGCAGAGCGGAAAATCAGGATGCCTTTTCTGCCGAAATTTTCGATTCGGATACGGCACTGTTTATTGTATGCGATGGTGTCGGCGGATCAAAAGGCGGAGAGGTTGCCAGCTCGATTGCCTGCAGCGTGTTTCAAAATTCCGTTCATAATCAAATTTTACCTCTTCTTTCAAATAAAAAAATACAAATACCCGAAAGTACTGTAAAATTTATTTTAATTCACGCACTTCATGATGCAAATGAAGCTATATGCGAAAAAGCCCGCTTAAATGAGTCGCTCATCGAAATGTCAACAACGATGGTTTCGATGCTTATTATTAAGAGAATAGCTTATATTCTTAATGTCGGAGACAGCCGTGCGTATTTGTGTTCTGGCGACAATCTGACACAGATAACGAAGGATCATTCTTATGTACAGGACCTTATTGATCACGGCAAACTTGATCCTTCTATGGCTTCCGAACATTCACACAAAAATATTATTACGCGTTCAATCGGATATAACACAAACTCTACTCCCGATCTTTACAAAGTTACGGTTGAGAGAAATTCGTCCGACTGTTTTGCACTCTGTACAGATGGTTTGACAAATATGGTAAGCGGCAGTGAAATTCAAAAAATAATTTCTTCTTTCGGCTCACTTAAATCAAAATCCGAAAAACTGATAAATTTGGCAAATAACCATGGTGGATATGACAATATTACCGTCTTACTGATTTCCGATATAAGGTGAAAAGGAGTTAATTTTTTCACATGGAACAGAACGAAAAATATATAGGTAAAACTTTTGATAACAGATATACAATAAAAAAGCTGATCGGAAGCGGTGGAATGTCTCTTGTTTTTCTCGCTTATGACGAGGCAATGAAAAGAAATGTCGCCGTGAAGGTTCTTCGCGATGAGCTTTTGAATGATCACGATGCGGTTGAACGTTTCTGCAATGAGGCTAAGGCAGTTCTTATGCTTTCTCATGATAATATAGTTAAATGCTATGATTTTTCAAACGGAAAAGAACTTAAATATATTGTCATGGAGTATATTGAAGGTGAAACCCTGAAATCCCTTATTAAGCGAAAATCAAAGCTTTCGTCCGCGGAGGCAATAGAAATATCAATAAAAATATTGTCTGCACTTAGCCATGCTCACTCAAAAAATATAGTTCACAGAGATATTAAACCCCAAAATATTCTTTTGCCGTATAACGGCGGACTTAAAATTACCGATTTCGGAATTGCGAAAATTCCGTCAAGCGATCCGCTTTCCGTGTCATGCACCACGGTAGGAACGGTCGACTATATAAGTCCCGAACAGGCACGTGGAAAGACGATAGATCAAAGAAGCGATATCTATTCGCTGGGAATAATGCTTTATGAAATGGTTACCGGAAAGCCGCCTTTTTCGGGCAATAATCCGTTGGAAACCGCATATATGCAGATTGGAAATACCGCCGAACCTCCTTCGAGCATAAATCCCGATGTGTCAAAAGGGCTCGAACAAATCATTGTAAAAGCAATAAAAAAAGATCCGTCCGAAAGGTTTGATACTGCCAAACAGATGCTCGACTGCTTGATTCGTCTAAAAGAGAATCCCGGGGCTACTTTTGATTTTTTGCCTGTAAATTACCAGGATGTGCAAATAAAAAGTTCAAATTCCGACGATTTGCTTTTTACCGGCAGCTACATTCAAAATAAAACCGAAGCCCGCGGCGCGAATAGCACGGATAATAAAAAGATAAAGAAAAGCAACAAGAAAAACAAAAAGGTAATTATAAAAACAGAAACCGTTAAAAAACATTCAAGAATCTCGCTTGCATCAATTTTATTTGGCACACTCTGTGCTCTCGGTATCATTGGTCTCACCGCATTTCTTTTTGTGTATGAATCCTATTTTGCTACGATAATAACTTCGGGTGATTCCGAAGTTATTGTCGTGGATGATTTTGAAGGACAGATTTACAACGATGAATTAAAAAATGATTTGGGAAAAGCGGGATACTCGGTAAGTGTGGAATGGGTATCCGACAGCGATCATATATACGGGTCAATAATTTCGCAGTCACCAAGAAAAAATTCAAGATGTAAAATTATCAAGGGTGAAACAAAATGTGAGCTTAAATTGACAGTCAGTTTGGGAGAAAACACCGTTCTTCTTGACAATTATGTCGGTTTGGAATACCGATATGCAAGCTTTATTTTCAGCGAAAGAAATATCAGTGTAAATTTTGTAAAAGTTTACAGTGATTCAATGCCTCAGGGTAGAATCGTATCCACATATCCGGAGGGCGGTTCGAGAATTGCCAAAGATGCAACTGTTGTTGTATATGTCAGCAAGGGTCCGGATATAAATTACACAATTGTTCCTAAACTTATCGGAAAAACAATAAAAGAAGCAGCACAGGAACTTATTAATGCCAATTTGTGCGCAGGTACGGTAACTTATGAATATTCGGATACTGTTTCGGCTGGTATTGTCATCAGTCAGAGCGTATACAGAGGCGAAGCGGTGCCTGCCGATTTGACAACCATTGATTTGGTTGTCAGCCTCGGACCCGAGCATCCCGTAACAACAAATGCACCGGAAACTGAAATTCCGGCCACCGGTGATGTCACATTACCGGAAACATCTGAGATTACAATGCCGATAACCGCTGAAACCTCACCTTCAACAGATGATACGATAACAACGTCCGGTCAAAATCCGATAACAGAGTCAGATGTTATCGGGTAGATTTAATTTTGGGAGATTACTATATTAATGGATGTTAAACAGGAAAATATACGCAATTTTTGTATAATAGCACATATCGACCACGGAAAATCAACCCTTGCCGACCGCCTGCTCGAAAAAACGCAGGCGGTCGCGGCAAGAGATATGGAAGATCGACTGCTTGATAATATGGATCTTGAACGCGAACGTGGAATAACCATAAAAGCGCGGGCCGTCAAGCTTGATTATGTTGATGCAAGCGGCGAAAAATATGTACTTAATTTGATTGATACTCCCGGCCATGTTGACTTTAATTATGAGGTTTCACGATCTCTTAATGCATGCGAAGGAGCGCTTTTGATTGTTGATGCAACGCAGGGAATTGAAGCGCAGACGCTTGCCAATGCTTATCTTGCATTCGACTCGAATCTTGAAATTGTACCCGTTATAAATAAGATCGATCTTGCCTCGGCAGATGTTGAGGGTACCAGAAAAGAAATTGAAGATATTATAGGCATTCCTGCAGAGGACTGTCCTGCTATCTCGGCAAAAAACGGAATAAATATTCAAGATGTGATTGACAGGGTTATAACCGACATTCCCGCACCTAAGGGGAATCCCGATGCCCCTCTTAAGGCGCTTATTTTCGATTCATATTATGATTCTTATTTGGGCGTTGTCGTTTATGTGCGTGTTTTTGAAGGAACAATAAAAGCGGGCGATAAAATCAGAATGATGAACACCGGAGCTGAATTCGAAACGGTAGAAATCGGTACAATGGAGCCCTTTGGACTAAATAAGACAGATATATTAACCGCAGGTCAGGTGGGATATCTTACCGCAAGTATTAAAAATGTTTCGGATACTCGAGTCGGTGATACCGTAACACTTGCGGATAATCCTACACCTGAGGCACTTCCAGGATTTAAGAAAGCACTTCCGATGGTTTTTTCCGGTATCTATCCTGCGGATGGGTCTAAATACGGCGATCTTCGCGATGCGCTCGAAAAACTTCGATTAAATGACGCGGCACTTTCGTTCGAGCCCGAAACATCTGTTGCTCTCGGATTCGGCTTCAGATGCGGTTTTCTCGGCCTACTGCATATGGAAATACTTCAGGAGAGAATTGAGAGAGAATTCAATCTTGATATTATTACAACAGCACCAAGTGTTATTTATAAGATTGTCAAACGAAACGGTGAAACCGTGATGATTGACAATCCCACATCATATCCATCGCCCGATGAAATTGAAACATCTTATGAGCCGATTATCAATGCTAACATAATAACGCCCGTTTCGTTTGTCGGCGGAATTATGGAAGTATGTCAGGAAAGACGCGGTACATTCAAAGATATGAAATATCTCGATTCTGCGCGTGTGGAACTGCATTATAATATGCCGCTTAATGAAATTATATATGATTTCTTTGATTCGCTAAAAAGCAGAAGTAAGGGCTATGCATCTCTTGATTATGAAATTTCCGGTTATGAGCCAAGCAAACTGGTGAAGCTTGATATTCTATTAAACGGAGAAATAGTTGATGCGCTTTCTTTTATTGTACATGAAAGTAAAGCATATTCGAGAGCAAGAAGAATATGCGAAAAATTAAAGGAAAATATTCCGCGGCAGCTTTTTGAAGTTCCAATTCAGGCGGCTATAGGCGGTAAAATTATCGCTCGTGAAACTGTCAAGGCTATGCGAAAGGATGTGTTGGCAAAATGTTACGGCGGTGATATTACAAGAAAAAAGAAACTTCTCGAAAAGCAAAAAGAAGGAAAGAAAAAGATGCGTCAGCTTGGTTCTGTAGAGGTTTCACCTGAAGCGTTTATGGCTGTTCTGCGTTTGGATGATGAGGAATGATCAATACCCAAAAGCCAATCGGAATATATATTCATATTCCGTACTGTCAGAGTAAGTGCTCATACTGCGATTTTTATTCGATTTCCGATACCGAAAGTCTTGACAAATATGTATCGGCTCTTTGTCGTCATATATCTCGGATGTCTAAGGTAAGAAGCAGAACAGTCGATACGATATATATAGGCGGCGGTACTCCATCACTTTTGTCTGTCGAACAACTTGGCAAAATTTGTGATTGCCTATACAATAGTTTTACAATATCTTCAAATTGTGAATTTACAATGGAGGCTAACCCCGCGTCATTCAATAAAGATAAAATTGACGCGGCAAAACAATTCGGAATAAATCGGATAAGTCTCGGATTGCAATCGTCAAATAAAGAGGAGCTTGCACTGCTTTCACGCAGGCATAATTATGAGTCGTTTATTAAAAGCTATGATATTGTGAGATCTTCTGGGTTTGATAATGTAAATGTCGATTTGATGTACGGCATACCTTCTCAAACGATACAGAGCCTCGTTAATTCACTCGGAAATATAATTTACATAAAACCCGAACACATATCTTTTTATGGTCTTAAAATAGAAGAAAATACCGTATTCGGCAAATTTAAGGAAAAATATGATTTTCCCGATGATGATACTCAAAGCGAAATGTATGAGAGAGCCGTTGACATTCTTCTTCAGGGTGGATACAATAGATATGAAATAAGCAATTTTGCAGTTCATGGCAAGGAATGCAGACACAATATGAAATATTGGGACTACGGTGAATTTCTCGGATTCGGGCCGACTGCATATTCCTTTATAGACGGTGTACGGTACGGTTATTCGCGAAGCATAAAAGAATATATACACGCTGTCGATAATAATCTTGAACCGTCATTTGCAGATGTTTGTAAAATTTCCGAAAAAGATGAATATAACGAGAAAATAATGCTTGGACTGCGGCTTGAAAAGGGAATTAAACCGGATGATATTACTCTAACGAAAGCAGAAAAATATCTAAAAAACGGGTTTATGCAGTATTCGGAAGGCAGGCTGAAATTTACCACCAAAGGCATCCTGGTAAGTAATACAATTCTGTCTCAACTTATTGATTTTTAGAAATCGATTGCATAAAACGGTCGCGGTGTTAATCACCGCGACCGTTTTATGCTGTATTATTTGTTTTCGCTGCTTTTGTAAAATTTTGCAAGTCCTCCATTGGCCGTCTCACGATATTTTCCGAGAAGATCACGGCCGGTAGCATACATTGTGTCAACAACAGTATCAAAACTGATTTTACGCGTTGCGGTTAAAAAATTTGCAAGTGATAAAGCATTTATCGCACGCATTGCTGCGACGGCATTTCGCTCAATGCAAGGTATCTGAACAAGTCCTCCGATAGGATCGCAGGTCAGACCGAGATGATGCTCCATCGCCACCTCGGCGGCATATTCGATTTGATCAATACCCATTTCGAAAAGTTCGCCGAGCGCAGCCGATGCCATAGAGCAGGCGGAGCCTATTTCAGCCTGGCATCCGCATTCCGCACCGCTTATGGAAGCATTTGTCCGTATCAAATTTCCGATTATTCCGCCTGTGGCAAGTGCATGAATTATTTGCTCATCACTGAATTTTTTTGTCTCCTGCATATATTTTAATACAGACGGAAGAACGCCGGATGAACCACAGGTCGGAGCAGTTACGATTGTTCCCGCAGATGCATTTTGTTCACTTACGGCAAATGCATACGCACATACCAATCTGTTTTCTTTTGTTTGGACAGATTCATCAATATGGCGTTGATTGTATAAGTAATTTGCCTTTCTTTGTATTTTAAGCCCTCCATCTAAAATTCCATCGGCAGACAGACCTTCGTTTATACTTTTTTTCATTACTTTCCAAACTTCGGATAGATAATTCCATATTTCGCTGTTTTCAAATTTATCTACATATTCCCAAATCCTTATATTATTTTTTTTACAATATTCGGAAATTTCGGAAAATTTATTATGCGGATATACATCTGCGTCTGCAGCAGATTCGCTGTTTTCAAAGAGAATGTCACCGCCGCCTATGCTGTATATTCGTTCTTTCCCGATTATTGTGCCGCCTTTTAATGCGGCAATATCCATTGTGTTTTGATATTTTTGACATATCGTTTTTATATCAAATATTATATCGGTTTTAAGGGGAGCGAATGTTTTTATAATAACCTTGTCTGTCATGTGACCTTTGCCTGTCAAGGCGAGCGAACCGTACAATGTTACAACAAAGTTATCGGCGGTCGGATAAAGAGAGAGCATTTTTTTACATGCGAATTCCGGCCCCATTGAATGTGAACTTGACGGTCCGCACCCTATTTTATAAAGGGTTTTAATGGTTTTCATTGTATATTCTCCTTTGTTGTATTCATGTTGATTTTATCACTCTTATCTGCAAAGGTCAATAGATTTATGAACAATTGTGACTTGACAATAAAATAAAATAATTATATAATACCTAATATTCAGTTGAGGAACAAAAAGATTATGATTAGTTTAAGTTGTGATGAAATTTCATTTTCAGTCGGAATAAATACAATTCTGGATAAAATTTCTTTTTCATTAAATGAGGGCGATAAACTCGGCATTGTCGGTGTAAACGGTGCCGGTAAAACGACTCTTCTTAAGATAATTTGCGGTATATATACTGCCGACAGCGGTAATGTATACATTCAAAAAGGAATGAAAATCGGATTTTTGGAACAGAATGCGGAATATTTGAGTGAAAGCAGCGTCCTTGATGAAATTCTGAAATCTTTTTCCGATTTGATGGTTTTGGAGAATAAAATAAAGTCATTACAGACACAAATAGATAATGGCGACAGTGATGCCGTAGAACGAATGTCCAAGCTTTATGACGAATATGTATCATCAGGTGGACTTGAATATGTCGGAAGATGTAAAGGGATTCTTCGCAGTCTCGGATTGACAGATGAATATTGGAGCCAATCGATAACGTCTTTAAGCGGAGGACAAAAAACGAGAGTTGCACTGGCAAGTCTGCTTCTATCTGATCCCGATGTCATTATTTTGGACGAGCCCACTAACCATCTCGACATTGAAAGTATTGAATGGCTTGAAAAATATTTATCGGCAAGCAGAAAAACAATTATTGTAGTATCGCATGACCGATATTTTCTTTGCAAAGTTACAGGAAAAACTCTTGAAATAGAAAATAGTAAATCAAAAATTTACAACGGCAACTATGATTTTTATATTGTTGAAAAAAAAAGAGAACGCGATATACTCGAACATCAATATAAAAATCAGCAAAAAGAAATTGCGCGCATAGAAGCGTATATAGAACAGCAAAGACGTTGGAATCGCGAAAGAAATATAATCGCGGCCGAATCAAGGCAGAAACAGCTTGATAAAATGGTGAAAATCGACGCTCCGCAGAAACTGCCGGAAAATATAAGAGTAAAATTTTCCGAGGCAGATGAAAGCGGATATGACGTTTTAACGGTTAAAAATTTAAGAAAAGAATATAAAGATAAAACGCTTTTCTCGGATTTGTCATTTAATGTAAAAAAGCAGGATCGTTTGTTTATCATCGGTCCAAACGGTTGTGGTAAGTCAACACTAATGAAGATTCTTAACCATACAGTTTTACCCGACAGTGGAACATTTCAATTTGGATTTAATGTTTCTATCGGATATTACGATCAGGAAAATCAGAATCTGAGTCAAAATAATACGGTTATTGACGAACTTTGGAATTGCTATCCCGGTCTTACTCAAACCGAAATAAGAAACACACTGGCACTTTTTTTGTTCAAAGGAGATGACATTTTCAAGGAAATACGGGTACTTTCCGGTGGGGAAAAAGCAAGAATCACTCTCGCAAAGCTGATGCTTTCAAAAGTTAATCTTCTGTTTTTGGATGAGCCGACAAATCACCTTGACATTATGACGCGTGAGGTTCTCGAAAATGCTCTCGAATCATTTGGCGGGACTTTGATTGCTGTTTCGCACGACAGATATTTTATAAAGAAACTCAGCACACGCATTCTGGCATTTGAAAAAAGTGAACTGAGAGATTTTCATGACGGTTATGAACGATATCTTGATTATATTACGCGATTTAATGAAGATGAAAGCTCAGAGAAACAAAGTATTCTGACCGATTCGAAAATAGAATATCTGAAAAACAAACAATCAAATTCGGACAAACGAAAACATAATAATTTAATCCGGCAAAATAGGGAAGAGATTAAAAAGATAGAGAAGCGGCTTGATGAAATTAAAGAGGAAATAAACAAAAATCAGAGCAATTGTGATCTTTTATCAAAGTTGTATGAGGAATCGTCAAATCTTGAGGAACGGTTGATGACACTTATGGAGACACTTGACTCCATGGGCGAATCATTCTGATTGTAATTTATTTTTTGACAGCGAAAATATTAGGCTTCTTAAAAATCTGTAAAGTCTGCTTATTTTTTGGCAATTTTCAGTTTTATATAAAAAATAAAAATCCGGATGAATTCATCCGGATTTTTTGGTGGAGACAATTGGAATCGAACCAATGACCTCATGCATGTCAAGCATGCACTCTAACCAGCTGAGCTATGCCTCCAACATTGAAATAATATCATAAATCAATTCAAATTTCAATATGTAAATATAAACAAAAAAGAATGAAAAAAATTGTCTATTGTGACATTTGACAAGAAAGCATAATTTATAAAAAGCAATAACTTGACATTTTGACTTTATATGATATAATTCAGAAAAGGATGTGAAACTATATGAAAATAAAGGATATTATTACAGAAAAATCAAGGCCGTCACTCTCGTTTGAGGTTTTTCCCCCTAATTCATCTTCAAAAGTTGAGTCAATCACAAATGCCGCAATGTCAATCGCATCGTTAAAACCATCGTTTATGAGCGTAACATATGGTGCGGGACATGGGTCAACTGAATTTACCGAGTCAATCGTCTCAAATATACAAAAATCAGGTATACCTGCACTTATGCATCTAACTTGCGTCGGCGCATATAAACAGAACATAACGGAATTGTTGAAAAGGTTCAAAGCCGAAAACATAGAAAATATTCTTGCCCTAAGGGGTGATATACCCGACGGAAGTTGTCCGTCCGATTACTCTCATGCTTCAGATCTTATTAAAATCATTAAGTCCAACGGCGATTTTTGCGTTGGCGGAGCATGCTATCCGGAAGGACATCCCGAATCCGCTTCTATATATGATGATTTGGAGTATCTAAAATTAAAAGAAGATTGCGGATGCGATTTTTTGACTTCACAAATGTTTTTTGATAATAATGTTTTCTACAATTTTATGTATAAACTAAGAGATGCGGGCATCAGTCTGCCTGTTGTTGCGGGAATAATGCCGGTTACCAATCCGAGTCAAATAAATCGAATATGCAGACTTACGGGAATGTGCATACCACCGAAATTCAGACAGATTGTTGACAGATACGGCAAAAATCCCAATGCGATGAAGCAGGCCGGGATAGCATATGCAACAGAACAGATAATTGATCTGTATGCCAACGGGATAAATGCCGTACATGTTTATTCTATGAACAAAGAAGATATTGCAAAAAAAATTGTCGAAAATCTTTCGTGTATTATCGGATAACAATTTCTAATTGAAATAATGTTTGTCTTTTTTTGGGAGAACAACTATGAGAACAGATATTTGTAAAAAAATACAAAATGGGATTTTTTATTTGGATTGCGGAATGGGAACATCTTTGCAAATGTCGGGATATGACATTTCGGACGGTACCGAAATTCTCAGCATTGTTCATCCTGAGGCTATAAAGAGACATCATATAGAATGTTATAAAGCCGGTAGCGACCTTATATACACTAATACATTCGGGCTGAACAGCATCAAATATTCACAGGAACAGCTCGAAAAAATGATTGATTCTTCACTTTTAGCCGCAAATTATGCGCGAGATTCGCTGACAGAAAATGATCGTGAGCTGTATATCGGATTGGATATCGGACCGACAGGTAAGATGCTTTCACCATTAGGTGATCTTAGCTTTGAAGATGCGGTATCGGCTTTTGCCGATGTAATCAGATGCGCCGATCCGTTAATGTATGATGTCATAATTGTTGAGACAATGACAGACTGTCTTGAAACAAAGGCGGCTGTTATTGCCGCAAAAGAAAATTCGGATAAACCCATATTTGTAACAAATGTATATGATAAGCACGGAAGAACATTAACAGGCTCAAACTGTGCCTCAATGGTTGCTATGCTTGAGGGATTGGGAGTCAGCGCGCTTGGGTTAAATTGCTCCTTGGCTCCTAATGAAATGATTGATGTCGTAAAGGAACTTGCTTCTTTTTCCTCTTTACCTTTAATTGTAAAACCAAATGCCGGATTGCCCGATATTTGCAATGGAAAATATACATATAATATTACGCCCGATGATTTTGCGGATAGTATGGCTGACATCGTAAAATCAGGTGCACATATTATCGGAGGGTGCTGCGGTACAAATCCGCAATTTATTAAATCGCTTGTTTCAAAAACCCAGAATATTCCTGTACTGCCGATAAATGATAAACAAAAAACTGTTGTATCTTCATATACACATGCAGTATGCCTGAATGAAAAAACAATTCCGATCGGAGAAAGAATCAATCCTACCGGAAAGTCAAAATTGAGGAATGCGCTTATAAATTCTGACTTCTCATATATAACATCTGAGGCAATAGGGCAGGCAGAACACGGAGCTAAAATATTGGATGTTAATGTGGGTTCTGCTGAAATTGATGAAGTGGCAGTAATGCAAAAAGCTGTTAAATCAATTCAGGAAGTATGCGATTTGCCAATTCAAATCGACAGTAACAATCAGACCGCTATTGAAATGGCAATGCGTGAATATAGAGGGAAACCCCTTGTAAATTCGGTAACGGGAAAAAAAGAATCAATGTCCGCTGTATTTCCCATTGTAAAAAAATACGGCGGCGTTGTAGTAGGTTTGACAATCGATGAAAACGGTATCCCGGAAACCGCAGATGAAAGAATAAAAATTGCTTTGAAAATTATTACAACTGCGGCAGAATACGGAATAAACAAAAAAGATATAATAATCGATCCGCTTTCAATGGCACTTTCTGCGACTCCGGATGCGGCTGTTGTTGCGCTGGAATGTATAAAACGTCTTAATATGATTGGCGTTTGTACAATCCTCGGAATTTCCAATATTTCGTTTGGACTGCCGAACAGGGATTATCTGAACAGCGCATTTCTGTCTGCGGCAATGTGCGCTGGATTATCGGCAGCTATAATAAATCCGTATTCCGATAATGTTATGAACGCATTTCGCGGTATGAATGTCATTTTTAATAAAGACACAAATTGTGAAGAGTATATTTCATCCGCACTTTCATTGAGTAAAGAACCTAAAAATGAAATCGAAGCGACAAAATGCGATACAATTTCGGGAGCGATTATAAACGGCATGTCCGATAAGGCAAAAAAACTCACCGAAAAGGCACTTTCAGTCAAAAATCCGATTGATATAATCAATGCGGATATAGTTCCGGCTCTTGATGTTGTTGGTAAGGATTTTGCCGAAAAGAAAATATTTTTGCCGCAGCTTTTGATGGCGGCAAATGCCGCAGGCAGTGCTTTCGGCATAATTAAATCTGCTATTCCCAAAAGTGCGGGGAAGTTTACGATAGTTATGGCTACCGTTAAAGGAGATATACATGATATCGGGAAAAACATAGTTATTACTATGCTCGAGAACTATGCATATAATGTTATTGATCTCGGAAAAGATGTAGAACCCTCATGTGTGCTTGATTGTGCAATAAAGAATGACGCTAAAATCATCGGTTTATCAGCACTTATGACAACAACATTAAAATCAATGGCTGAAACAGTTTCACTTCTTAAAGAAAAATATCCTTGCGGAAAGGTGGTCGTAGGTGGCGCGGTATTGACGCAGGAATATGCGGACTCGATAGGTGCAGATTATTATGCCAAAGATGCGATGGATACAGTAAGATATGCAGAGAGACTCTACAATAATGAAAAATAATTTTTATGAATCTTTGATAATCGATATTATCGGATGCCCAAAATTGGCTGCATTTGTAAAAGCTTGTGATATCTTTATTGTTTCGGCTTGTGTGTTGTCATATCCCGTGTTTTTAGTTTTTATTATATTTTCGGATGTCGGACTTAATCAGATCTTATACTCGATAACCATACCTGCAATTTCTTTTGCGATTGTTTCCGTAATTCGATTTATTATAGACGAAAAAAGACCGTATGAAATTTATGGTTATACGCCGATAATCGATCATCAAAAGAGAGGGAAGTCGTTCCCGAGCAGACATGTATTCTCCGCATTTATGCTTGCTATGACATATATGCGGTTCAGCTATAGCGCGGGTATAATTTTTTGCGCCATAGGATTTTTCTTGGGGCTAATACGGGTAATCGGCGGTGTTCATTATATTCATGACGTAATAGCGGGTGCATATTTCGCGGTTATATTTAGCGCTGTTTATATTTTGCTTTAAGAACAAAGAAATACCGAGATAAGTGATTATCACTTATCTCGGTATTTTGCTGTATCCGATGTGCTAATTAATTTTTACATTGATTTTCTTTTTTTCTTTGAAAGAGTAAGAACTGCAAGGCAGATAAGCCCTGTAAGAGCACACGCGACTGCAAATGCAATATTTATTCCGGTCTTCGGAGGTGTAGGCTCTTCATCTTCTGCGATAAACTGATCGGTAACGAGTATTACGTTATCAAAAACGCTTTCGCAGTTCTGCGCGCGCAGTCCGACATTGCCTGAAAGTCCTTCATCGACCTCACAGATCAGATCGGGTTCCTTTGAGTCGCCGACAAAGACAAATATTGTATCTTTCTTGACAACAACCTTTATGTGAGCAACTCCGTTTTCGGGTGTGAAACTCTTGCTTGTAGCAACCGATCCGAGATATGTTCCGTCAAATGTATAGATATCAATATTGAATTTATCACTACCAGCTTCCGAAATCACCTGAACATTATATGCGCTGATTTCATCCTGACCGTTTTCTGCATCTGATGCAAACATATATATACCGGCATCGGTTCTCTTATCCTTGCTTACGTTTATATCAGCCGAAATCGAAAATTCGTTCAGTTCACCCTTATTTTTAAGCATGAACTTATATTCGCCGTTTGAAGGAACAACGAGCTTACCATTTTTTACGGTCGGGTCACTGCCGCCGCTATTTTTAACATTGAAGTCAATCTTTCCGTCATCGAAATCGAAAACGTATGTCTTTCCGTCAACATCGTAATCATTGGCGTTTTGGTCTCTTGTAACCTGTGCGTCATCAATATAAACTACATCGTCTGCGTTTCCGCTATGGCTTATTCCGAGCTGTATTTCAGCAGACTTCTCAATATTAAAGCTAATTGTTGTTTCGCTCAGCTCATCCGATTTCTCTACTGTCTTTTCGGCAATAATATTACCTGTTACGAGGTCTCTCACGAAAAGTTTTGCGCTTCCGGACTCGAGCATTGTCTTCAAGCTGAAATTATAGGTTCCGAATGTCAGCCATACGCCCTGGAAAAGTTCTCCGTCGCCCTTCACATAGCCGATATAATCGGACTGCGTGATTTTCTCGTTTGTATCTGCTGTAAGACTGTCTTTCGTTCCGTTCTGCTTTGTTCCGACGTTTCCTTTTGACGACCAGTAGGAAAGTCCGGTAATATAGTTGGTTTCGTCATTAAAACCGTTACCTTTATGAACTACTTTATCGAAGTTTCCGTTTTCAAATCCGGTTGCTCCGGCAATCTTGGCATCGGTAAGTACATTCGTTACGTTTACGCCGTAGAAACTGCACGGTGAAACATATTTGTTGTTTATAATAACAATATCGCGTATCGGCGAGTAGTCACCGTCTTCGGTAGCATCGGTGCTTCCGTATGTTCCGCCCCAATAATTGCTCTTTCCGTAGAAGGGGTTGTCCGCCCAAACTCCCACAGCGGTCGTTGTACCACCGAGGACACTGTTCTGAACATCGATATTGTATATCTGTACCTTTTCCTGATCGTCATTTTCGGATGCCCACGGAATAAAGGTTATGCCGTGACCGCCGAACAGGTTGCAGTTTCTCACAGTGAAATTATAAAGCGATTTATCTTCCTTTGTACTCTTTGAACGCCAAATTGAAAGATCGTCTCTCGGGTCGTTTGTCGTAACGGCGAGAACAAGTGCGTCGTCGTTTGAATAGAGGCTGCAACGATCAACAACAACATCATGAACTGCTGTCGAGAAGTCGAAGCCGTCGCCGTTTATGCAGTTTACCTCGGCAAGATCTACGTTACCGAAGTAGACTCTCTCGGATTCTCTGATATAAGCGTGCCAGCAACTGCATCTTCTTACATTTATGTCGGAAATCTCGACATTTTTACATCCGTATATTCCGATAGGAACGAGATGTATGATTGACGAGCAACCGACCGTTATATTGTAGCTGCTGGTTGCGTATCCGTTTCCGTCAAGACACTCTGTACCTGTATCATCCATACGGATTGTTCCGCCGCCTGTAACTCTTACATTTTCGGCATCATGTATATATATGAAGGGAAGATGCATAAGTGATGACAGTCCCCAAGCAACGTCTTTTCCCATGTTTTCATGGCCGTAATAGACGGTATACTTAGTATAATCATCTTCGTTATGTGATTGCCAGAGAATTGCGCCTTTCTCAATACAAAGTTCAATATTGCTCTTGAGCTCGACGCCTGTCATGATATATCGGCGTCCGTATTCGCTGTCATCTCCGGGAATTACGATCTTACCGCCGCCCTTAGCGCTCACATAATCGATTGCGCTTTGTATAGCATCGGTATCGTTTGTAAATCCGTCCCCCTTTGCTCCGAAGCGTTCGTCGGTAACATCGACCGTAAGCTGCGGAACCGTGAAATCGTATGGATTCGTTGAGAAGTCGCGCCAGTTTTCAATCATGAAAACATCGGACAGTTTTACGCCCTTGGTATAGTCATCGCCGTCCGAGACGACTGCGATAAACTTTGTGGAAAGGTGGTTCATCTTTCCGTTTGTGAACGGGAAGGTAACCGTGAAGTTTATTCCGTTTGCGACTGCGGATGCAATTTTTACGTTGCCTGCGTAGTTTATATCCTGATTATAGTTTTTGACACTTGTTTCGAGAATGGTAATTGTTTTGCCTGCATATTTTTCAAGCAGTTTACCAGAAACGGTGACCTTATCCTCTGACTTATTTGCGACAGCCTTTATTTCTGTTGCACCGTGTTCGAAAATATGTGCTTCACGCGAGAAGGAGATGTTGTCTATTTCTATCTCTCCGCCTTCTGCGCCTTCAACAACGATTTTGAAGCCTGAAAGGTAATGATCGCATTTTACAAGCTTCTGCGTATCCTTCCAGCAATCGCAATCGATTACATCTGAAAGATTAAAATAATAGGTATTAAATCCGCTGTTCGGATTAATCGCAAATTCTTTGCACTGCTTTTCGCTGAAATCGGTATCGCCTTTTACCAGGAAATATAATTTCAGTTTTTCGGCGTTGCTGGCGTTTTTCATTCTTATGACGAATGTGTTTCTTACACCGAGCTTTGCGCTGTATCTGTGGCCGGGATTTGTAAATATCTCGGGAGAAGTTACTGTTGCGAGAGCTCCGTCAAGTGTTATTTTCATTTTTCCGTCGGCATAAGTGAGGGAAGCATTATCGGATGTAAATGCGGCAACTGCCTTTTCATCATTAAACTCAAAGTCAAGATAGGTAGAATAGTCAGGCTCTCTGTATGAAACTTCGGGATTCTTAATTTCCGCGGGGCATCCTTTGCTTATTATGCGAACACTGTTCCATTCGAAGTCTCCGATTTCAATTCCGAGAGAGGTGTTTGTACAAATCAGCTCGCCGTTGAGCCATACCGCAAGGTAATCGTCGGTAAGCGTAACCTTCATATTGTACCATACGTTTTTACCGAAGCTGTCCGCCGACATTTCCTTACGAATAAATCTGCTTATCGGATCTTCGGTATCTTTCTGCACGAAGAATACGGCGGGACCGTTACTTGCAGTATTCGGCCATATTGCAAAACGATAATAAGAGTCTTTCGAATATATTTCTATACCGGTATACTCTAAATTACCCGTATCCGATGCTCCCTGATAACGGAAATCAGCTGAAACGGTATTTATACCATCGAGACTTTCGGTATATC
>CAVGEY010000018.1:38422-40874 GCA_963628435.1 bacterium | reverse complement strand
TATAATTATAAAAATATACAGAGAGGTATAATTTAATTTATGATACTTGGTTATGATGAAGAATTGCTGAAAGAGGATGATATAAATCTTTATATTGAACAGTTTCCCATCAATATAATGGCTGCATCAGCAAACTGGGCAGGAAATAATCTTAACTGTCAGTTGAGAGAAAAACAAGAGCCATACATTCACAATTCTTGCGGTTTAAGAGAATTAAACGAAGCAAACTTAAATAGACTATCTCGCGGTCATAGCAAAGACGGATATGTCGTGATAAGTGCCTCAAAAGATGACTATGATACCGCAGAAAATAATAAAAGAACAGCCGATTTGGAAAACCGAATAAAACACAAAGAATATTCTTATCTAAAAGTTTTCGGCGGGTATAAATATCCTGACACAGGAATCGAGGCTACGGAAAAATCTTTTGCTGTTTATCCTTTCAGTATACGTACAAAACAGTTTTTCAGTTTTGATAAGTTAAAAGAGGACATGATAGAATTAGGTAAGGAATTTGAGCAGGTATCTATTTTGATTTGTCCTCCGAATGAAAAACCCAGATATTTACAGTTGACTACAATGCAGGAAGAAAAGCCGTTTGATAGCATAATTTATAATGATGCTAATCAAGGATGTTTTACGGCACTTAAAAAGTGGAATACAGACAAGTTCAATAAGATGCAGGGAAAGCCTCAAAGGTATACATATACTATTGAAAAAGCTATATCGGAATTAAATAAGGAAGAATAAGGAAGATATTTAATTTATGGATAAAGAATATTTTAGAAACAGAAGATGGCTTGCGAGAAAATAGGTGCAGATGGAATTATTACCGAGTGTGTCATGCTATAGACCTTTTGGATGAGCGGATAAATCAGATTACAAAGGTGCTTGATAATACGAAAAAAGCTGTTCCGAAATCTTTCGGAACAGCTTTTTTACTGTTAAATTCAGAATAAAAAATCAGTCGGTAACAATATTGACTGTCTTTTTGCCGCCGGCAACGATCTTGAATTTAACGGTGCCGTTTTTAAGTGCGAAAAGTGTATCATCGGAACCGATTCCGACATTTACGCCGGGATGAATATGAGTTCCGCGCTGTCTTACGAGAATGTTACCTGCAAGAACAGACTGTCCGTCGGCTCTTTTTACGCCAAGTCTCTTTGATTCGCTGTCACGACCGTTCTTGGTTGAACCGACACCTTTTTTATGTGCGAAGAACTGTAAACTTATTCTAAGCATGAGTAGATTACCTCCGTTTTCAGATTTTCTCTCCGTCTTCGGTTTCGTCCACCTCGATGAAATCGTAATAATCTTCAACCATGTCATTTAATTGAAGAAAATATGCCTGAAACAGTCCGGAAATAGCATAGGACTTTTTTTCATCATCCGAATATTCGGGAAGCGCTGCTTTGCAGGTTACCGTAATATCGGTGGACTCATCATCGATTTTATAGTCGACATCCGAAGCATAGGAGCATTCGATGGCATTTATAATCAACATGGTCATTGACGAGAGAGCAGCACAGAGGATATCCTCGCCCGCCTCTGCAAAACCGGTGTGACCGACTTCTTTGAAGCCGTAGAAAATGCCGTTTTGTTTGAAAAATGTGATTTTAGTCATTTTCGAATTGCCGTGTCAGATTAGAGTGAAATTGTCTGAATCTGAACTTTTGTATAAGGCTGTCTGTGACCGATTTTTTTCTTTTCGTTCTTCTTTGCCTTGTACTTGAACACATAAATCTTTTTGGATTTACCGTTCTTTACAACAGATGCCGTAACCTTTGCACCCTCTACATAAGGTGTGCCGATTTTAAGCTCGCCGTTTGCGCTTACAAGCTGGACATTGTCGAATGTAATTGTTTCACCTGCTTCAACGGGAAGCTTCTCAACAAAAACAACATCGCCCTCGGAAACCTTGTACTGCTTTCCTCCGGTAACTATTACTGCGTACATTTGTGATATTCCTTTCAACATCGTACCGCTTGGGTACAAAACTCGCTGATTATGAGGGGAAATATATTCTCTTTAATCCTGCACATCATGCGGCGACTGTCATTATACCATAACTTTTTTGCGTTGTCAATACAAATCGTACGATTTTTTGCTATAAATGATGTTTTTTTGCAATTAATCAACCGTATTTGATATTGAAATTATGTCATTTGCTTTATAAATACCATATCACTTGAATGTTAATGGAAAATGAATTTTCCGAACGCAAGCTAAATTCTGTAAATAATTTTTTTTTATATTGACTTTTGACCCTTCTGTGTGATAAAATAAAGATGCAAAGCGGTGATGTTTGACAATGTTGCCGCCTTAAATTTTGTAATGAAATTTCATACACAATATTACAAACAAAATATGATTTGTAAGTCTGTGATACTGCATATAAAAAAGAGAAAGCGGAAAATAATGAAAACTATTGCCAAACGTACATTCACAATAA
>CAVGEY010000018.1:0-38412 GCA_963628435.1 bacterium | reverse complement strand
CAATTTCACTGTTCTGTGCCTGTTTGCTTGTTGCAGCTTCGCTGGTTACACTTTCGGGATGCAGTTCGGTGAAAAATTATATAAAAAAACTGCTTAATAATTCCGAATCCGATGTTACAACAGTTGATGTAAAAAATCTCACTAATCCCCCCAAAATCGATGTGACACCCGAAACCGATCCCGCTGTACGTATTACCGAACTTATGGTTTGTAATACCGTCGGTCAAGCAGATGCCTACGGCAACAGAGTGGGCTGGGTGGAATTTTATAATTGCGGCAGTGAAGATGTAAACCTCGGAGATTATAAGCTGTCAATAAACGGTGAAGATTCGGTAAGCCTACCTTCACTGACAATCACACCCGGCAGCTATGCTGTTCTTTTTGCAAACGGAAAAAGCGGCGATACCGACATTCCCTTTGTACTTCCTGCGAGCGGCGTTCTTGTACTTTATCACGGAAAATATGCCGCAGATAAAGTCAGCTATCTTAATGCGAACGCAAACTGCTCTTATATTCCCGATACGGGTTCGGAAAGTTCACAGCCCACTCCCGGTTATGCATCCGTAAAAGAAAAGGACAATCTCATAATCAGTGAGTTTATGTCGTCTAACAGTCTGTATCCTGTAAAAGGTAAATTCTGCGACTGGATTGAATTGTATAATGCCGGCGAAAATTCGATTGATTTGTCAGATTACTATTTGTCAAACAACGCAGATAATCTTTACCGTTGTAACCTTTCGGGTAAAGTAATTCAGCCGGGCGAATATCTGCTGCTGGCTTGCGGTACAGATACCGATTTTAATCTTTCCAAAAACGGAGAACAGATTTACGTAACACGTTCTGACGGAGTTCTTGCCGCTTTTGTCTCTTTTGATGAAATCGAAAAAAATTATTCCTGGACTTATGATGCGGGAATTTCCGCAAAACCGTCACCCGGATATTCGAACGATGAAGACGGACATAAAAAGGCGATTTCATCAAGAAGCGGACTTCTGATTAACGAAGTTATTTCATCTAACAGTAAATACTATGCGGTTGACGGCAAGTATTATGATCTTGTAGAACTGAAAAACACAACAGATAAAGTTCTTAAACTTTCTGATTACTATCTGTCGGATAAATCAAGCAATCTTCAGAGATATAATCTGCCCGATGTAACTCTTCAACCCGGCGAATACTACGTCGTTGTTTGCGACGGTAAAAATTATGCACCATTCAAGATAAGTTCGAATGGCGAAAAATTGGTAGTTTCGCGGACCGACGGCACAATCGAAGATGCGCTTGAAATTCCGGCTATACCGGCAAACAGAAGCTATGGCAGATATAACGGTGATCTCGTTTATTTTTCCACACCTTCTTTCGGAAAAGATAATCCCAAAGGTTATTCCGAACTGACTGCCGCGCCGACGGCAAGTGTACAAAGCGGATTTTATGAAAGCTCGCAAATTGTTACTCTGGCGGGAAACGGAACGATTTATTATACCACAGACGGTTCAAAACCCACAACAGCGTCAAAGAAGTATGACGGCAGCCCGATTACCGTTTCCGAAAATATGTCTATAAGAGTGATTGCGTATGACGGTGATAAGATACCGAGCGAGGTAAAAACATTCAATTATTTTATAGGCGTACCCGATTACAATCTTCCCGTTGTGAAAATTTCGATGAAACAGGATGATTTTGACGGATCGAACGGAATCTATACGAAATATAATAATACCGAGCTTGAGAAAGAAGCGGGATTTGCATACTATGTTAACGGCGTTGAGCAATTCTCGGTTAATTGCGGAATAAAAATGTTCGGTGCATCGAGCAGAATGTATGCGAAAAAGAGTTTTCAGCTTAAGTTCCGTACAGCTTACGGTATGTCAAAGCTGAATTATAAGTTGTTTGACAATCTTGACATAACCGAGTTCAATAATGTTGTGCTCAGATCCGGTTCACAATCGATTATGAAATACCGCACAATGATTACCGATGAACTTGTAACATCTGTTGCTTCAACATCCGGATATATGCCGAATGTTCTCACACAGGCATATAAAGCCGTTAATCTGTATATAAACGGAGAATATATGGGCATATATTTCTTCAGAGAAAAGATTGACGAAGATTTTGTGGCAAATCATTGGAATGTTGATCCCGATTCGGTTACGATAATCAACTGGGTTAATACAGTTAAGTACGGCGATTCCGATCAGGGATGGCATGATCTGTGGGATTTTGTCGCAAACAAAAAGGCCGACCTTTCGGTTGATGAAAACTATCAGAAAGTTGTATCGCAGCTGAATGTCGATAGCTTTATGGATGTTTATATTATGCGAATATGGGGCGGCGATCGCGACAGCGGAAATATCAGGGCGGTTAAATCGCCCGATTACGATGGCGGAAGATGGAATTTCATTCTGTTTGACTGCGACCTTTGTCTCGATTACGGATCAACCAAGGACGAAGTTAATTATATAGTCAATAACGCAAGCATCAACAGACTGCATACTATCTTCAGAGCGCTTTTGAAAAATGATCAATTTAAGAAACAATTTCTTGAGCGACTCGGATATCAGATGAAAAATACGCTGAATCCCGAAAAAACTCAGGCACGTATAGATGCGGTTGCCGGAGAAATAGATGCCGATATGAAATATAATATCGAGCGTTGGAAGGATAATTATCATAAGTCATATGCTGATTGGAAAGCAAACGTTAAGACGGTCAGAGACCGAATCGGTGAAAACAGGATTAAGCTTCTTGTCAAGGATGCTGTAAAAACGTTTGGTCTGACAGAAGACGATGTTCGAACATACTTTGGCGATGAATACGTTGCTTATATGAATTAACATTACCGGTCGGAATTCTATCCGACCGGTAACTTTTAGTCGTTGAACATATTTTATCATAAATTCCGATAGACAGGGACCGAAAATTAAATATCGGACGAAAAACAAGAAAGGTGTATTCGAGATTTTGGAAAATAAACAGCTTAAATTTATCTATTCGGATACCAACAAAAGGTATTATACTTATGATTACTTTCTGAAACAAAAATTCGGAAAAAAAATCTGTAAGATTCCTATTGATATAGGATGTACATGCCCTAATATTGACGGACATTTCGGATACGGAGGATGCATATATTGTTCTCCGCGCGGCAGCGGTGATTTTGCGGGGCTTCCGTCTCAATCTGTTTCGGAACAGATAAAATCCGGAATGAAAATGATGACGGCAAAATGGGGCGACAATATCGGTTGTATACAGTATTTTCAGGCACATACAAACACATACGGCAATATAGAATACCTGAAAAAATGTTATTATGAGGCATTGAATGCCGAAAGCACTGTCGGAATCAGTATAGCAACGCGTGCCGACTGTCTTTCCGACGAGATAGTGGATCTGCTATGTGAATTGTCCGAAAAAACATTTCTTACTGTGGAACTCGGACTTCAAAGCGTTCATGACTCCACTGCAAAACTGATTAACAGATGTCACACCTACGCGGATTTTCTTAAAGGATATGAAAAGCTGAGCGGGCTCAATGTCTGCATACATCTTATTGACGGATTGCCTTATGAAAGCCACGATATGATGATTGAAAGTGCGGCAAAAGTTTCCGATCTGCATCCGCAAAGTGTGAAAATTCATCTTCTTCATGTTCTGAAAAACACATGTCTCGGAGAGATGTATAATCAAGGCAAATTCAGCACCCTTTCGCTGAACGAATATGTCGGTATCGTTTGCGATCAGCTCGAGATATTGTCGCCGGATATTGTTATCGGAAGGGTAACCGGTGACGGCGCACCCGATGATCTTATCGCCCCTGAGTGGAGCAGAAAAAAATTTGTTGTGATGAATGAGATTGATAAGGAAATGGTAAGAAGAAACAGCGTGCAGGGATGCCGCTCGGAGCGCAATACCTGAAAACCGGCGGTGAATATTTTTGATTTTGGCCTAAATATGTTGACACTTGAGTCAAAATATTATATAATAAATAAAATAAAATCGATTTATTATGCGAATAATTTATACCTTTATAGGTCTGATATGATACAAGGAGCGGAATATGGATAATATACGTGAAATGCTTGAAGATATTGCAAGAGCGTTTATGAATATGGATCTGATTGATCTTCTCGATATATTTATTATATCCATGCTTTTTTATTATGTGGTCAGATTTATACGCGACCGACGCGCCGGTAAGCTGGCTGCCGGAGTTGTCGTTCTTCTTGTTATACAGTTTATAGGCTCACTGCTTGATTTGACGGCTGTTAATTATATTCTTCGTAATGTACTGCAACTCGGAATTACCGCGCTTATAGTTATATTTCAACCGGAAATTCGTGATGTTCTTGAAAAAATGGGCGGCGTGCGTAATCTTATACCGCATAGCGATTCCCGCGATGTCGCTCAGGTTAAGAATACCGTGAGAAATGTATGTGAAGCTGCCTGCGATATGTCAAGCGACCAAACGGGAGCGCTTATAGTGCTTGAAAGGACAACCGGCCTTGAAGAATATGTTTGCTCGGGTACACTTGTAAACGCCGAAGTGAGCAAACAGCTTTTGAAAAATATTTTTTTCAATAAGGCTCCTCTTCATGACGGAGCTGTGATAATCAAGAACAACAGAATCCACTCTGCGGGATGCAAACTTCCTCTTGCGTCGAGAAATATAAATCTTGATTTCGGTACACGGCATAGGGCTGCGATAGGTATCAGCGAACGAAGTGATGCGGTTGTTGTTGTCGTCAGTGAGGAGACGGGAACTATTTCTCTTGCAATCGGCGGTCAGCTTAAAAGAAATTATGATTATACGCGTTTGTATAATGAACTTGTTGAACTCATAATGCCTAAGCAGATTACCGATATTGTGAACGGCAAAATGACATATCAGGAAAAGCGTGCGGCAAGAGCTGCCCGTAAAGCCGAGCGTGCGATTGCGGCTGCAGAACGTGAACGCGCCAAAGCTTTATCCGAACAAAAAAAGCAGGCGCAGGATTCGCTAAATTCTTCTCAATCCGAAGATTTGTCGCAGGCTGAGTCAATTGGAAATTCGGAGGTAAACGGAAATGCTGATAAATAAGAAAAATAAAAACTCCGAGACCGGGTATGTCGCGAATGAGGGCAGGGATGACTATGTCGTCAAAAAGAACAGGCGTGCAAATATTATTGCATATATTTTTTCGCTGGTAGCGGCTATAGCGCTCTGGAGCTATGTTGTAACAAGCGGCGGCAACGGTTTGACGCAGGTTGTATTCAAGTCTGTTGACCTTACCTATCAAGGTGAGAGCAGTCTCAGAAACAAATACGGACTTATAGTTCAAACGGTTGATGAATCGGTTTCGGTTACATTGACAGGTGACAGCGATGATTTGAAAGGCATTGACAGCTCGGATATAAATGTTTATGTTAATCTCGAGGATATAAGCTCCGCCGGCGATTACAGTCTGCCTCTTGTCGCGGAAGTACCCAAAGGCGTAAAATGTGAGCTTTCGGTAAAAAATGTAACTGTTTCTATTGACAAGCCCACGGGACGCGAAATTTCGGTAAGCAGTGAGAATATTCGTATAAAGGGAACACAGCTTGCCGATTATAAAATTGTTGAGAAAAATCTGAATATCTCAAAAGTTACGCTTGAAGGAAGTTCCGTAAATCTTCAAAAAGTATCAAGCATAGAAATTATTACCGATTCAGTCGGACAGATTACATCAAGTATGAGTGTGTCTGCAAGTGTGGTTCTTTTGGATGAAGAACTTAATGAACTTGATTTGCCGATAACCGTAAAAACCGATGCCGGCAGAGATGGAATTATTGTAGAACTGACCGTTTATCGTGAAAAAACAATAAATCTTACCGTAAAGACAGAATATGGATTTTTTAACAGTGATCAGATAAAGATTGTCCCGTCTGAAATTAAAATATCGGGTGAGGCATCTGTTGTTAATTCGATCGGCAGCATTACACTTAATACCGATACTATTAATGAAAAAGAGATATTCTACGATACAACATTCAAAGGGACAGTTGATGCTATAGAAGGCGTTACGTTTGCCAATACAGACGGAAGCGAATTTAATGGGGCAGATATCGTAATTACCGTAAACAACCTTGAGACCGATGTATTTTGGGTAAATAATTTTGAACTTGTAGGTGCCCCCGAAGGGGTGCAGATAGCCGATAGGAGACTTCAAATTACCGTTCGTGCGATGCCCGGCGATAATGCCGCAATGATGCTTAAATCACTTAAAGAGCATACAGATAAAATTACGCTCAGAGTAGATTACAGTAATATAGGCACAGACAGTAGGGCACCTGTCGTCGTATTTTTCTCCGATGAATACAAGAGTTATGTTTATGAAGTAGGGAGCTATACTGTGTCATTGTCAAATGCCGCAGATTAAAAGTAAACCAGTGACTGATATATCCGAAATAATATTACATAATATTAAAATTCCGGTTGACAGTTCATCGCCGGAAAATGAAGCAATCGAGAAGGCTCTTCATATACTGAAAAAAGAAAATATAAAAACGGATGAGAAAAGCATAAGCATTGCAAAAAAATCGATAGATGCACGTAAAAAAGACAGCATATATTATGTTTTTTCAGTGACCGCCGAAATATTCGGAAGGCCGAAAGCGAAAAGCCTTGAAAAAATCGGTGCGGTCATACTTCAGAATAACGATATAAAAATCGAATACGGAAATGAGCATCTTAATGCACGTCCGGTGATAGTCGGATTCGGACCCTGCGGAATTTTTTGTGCGCTGCTTCTTGCCGAAAACGGTTATCGTCCTATTGTAATAGAACGCGGTGAAAATGTTTATTCACGGCGAAAATCGGTAGAGCGATTTTATAAAGAGAGAATACTAAATCCGGAGTCCAATATTCAGTTTGGCGCCGGCGGCGCGGGGACTTTTTCGGACGGAAAACTTATGACAAGAATCAATGATTCTAAATGTTCGTATGTAATAAATCGATTTGTTGAACTCGGTGCACCCGAAGAAATCCGCATACAGGCCAAACCCCATATCGGAACCGATCTTCTTTTAGGCGTGGTTGATAATGCTCTGAAAAAAATCGAGAGTTGTGGTGGAAATGTCTATTTTGATACCAAGCTCGAGGATGTTAAATGTAAAAGTGACGGCAGCATTTACGGTATCAAAACCAATCGTGGGGAAATCGATTGCGATTTGCTTGTTATGGCAATCGGACACAGTTCCCGTGATACATATAAGATGCTTGAAAGAAAATCTTTTGAAATATACCCGAAATCTTTTTCGGTAGGTGTGAGGATAGAACATCTTCAAGAAAAAATCAATAATGCGCTTTACGGACGATATGCTGACATTTTGCCGCCTGCGGAATATTCATTGTCGAAGAGAGTAGGAGAACGCGGCGTTTACAGCTTTTGCATGTGCCCCGGGGGTGAAGTTGTTGCTGCAGCATCCGAAATCGGAGGAGTTGTTACCAACGGAATGAGCAAACATGCGAGAGACGGCGTCAATGCCAATAGTGCATTAGCCGTTTCGGTGTTTCCGGCAGATTACGGAGAAGACGTTGATTCTGCAGTGGATTTTTGCAGAAAAATAGAAAATAAAGCTTTTTTGCTCGGCGGTAAAAACTATAATGCTCCTATGCAGACGGTAGGAGACTTCTTAAGTAAAAGAAGCACAAAATCTATCGGCGATGTGAAGCCGACTTATATGGGTGGCGATAGAGTTACTCCATGCGATTTGCATGAGCTTTTCCCTAATTTTGTATCTTCTATGCTTGAAGTCGGTATCGCCGACTTTGCAAAGAAAATTGACGGATTTGATTGTGAGGATGCAATATTGACCGGCCCTGAAACAAGAACATCCGCACCGATTCGCATTCTTCGCACAGATGAAATGACAGCTGTCGGACATGTTGGTATTTACCCATGCGGTGAGGGAGCCGGATATGCGGGCGGAATAACTTCGGCGGCAGTTGACGGGGTTAACTGTGCACTTCGCATTATGAAAAAATACGACTTGCCGCGTTAATTTCTCATTAAAAATTTTGAAAGGATATGGCAATATGCCAAAGAAAAAGTGGAAAATCAAATCAGAGGAGCAGATTATCGATAAGAACCTTCTCAATCTTGCCGAACGACTTTCCATAACTCCTCTTACGGCACGCTTATTGTCATTGAGGGGGCTTTCGGATTACGATGAAGCTTATCGATTCCTTTCGTTTGCCGATAACAGATTCTACAATCCTTTTCTGCTTGTTGATATGGATAAAGCGGTAAAACGGGTTGAATCTGCAATTGCATCTGAAGAAAAAATCGTTATATACGGCGATTATGATGTTGACGGTGTAACATCAACCGTTCTTCTTTTTTTATATCTGAAAGATAGGGGAGTAAAAAATTTATCTTACTATATACCGGGACGTGTTGACGAAGGATACGGTATAAATCGTGATGCGATCAAAAAATTTGCAGACGAAAATACCGGTCTTGTCATAACAGTTGATACAGGCGTTACTGCGATTGACGAAATCAAATATGCCAATGAACTCGGACTTGATTTTGTGATTACAGATCATCATGAATGTAAGGCCGAAATTCCGAGTGCCGTGGCTGTTGTTAATCCGATGCGTAAGGATGATGATAACAAATATCCGTTCAAATCGCTTGCAGGTGTGGGAGTTGCGTTTAAGCTTGTTTCCGCGATGGAAATGAGCCGTTTGCCCGACGGTGAGGACTATCTTTCCGATTTGTGCAAACGCTATTGCGATCTTGTAGCTCTCGGAACGGTTGCGGATGTAATGCCGCTTTTTGATGAAAATCGTCTTTTTGTAAGTATGGGCCTAAAATATATCAACGATTGTCCGAGACCTGCGATTAAAATGCTTCTTGAAGAAGCATATCGTAAATCAAACGGTGAAATATCACAAATTAAAAAAGTTAATTCATCAATGATCGGATATACACTTGCTCCGAGAATTAACGCTGCCGGCAGAATGGAACATGCTTCTCTTGCCGTAGAACTTTTTCTAAGTGATAATACTAAAAGAACAAGAGAAATTGCCGCACATCTCTGTGATATTAACCGCAAGAGACAGGAAGAGGAAAATCATATAGCCGAGCAGGCTGTTAAAATGATTGAGCATGATAATAAAGATAAGGACGGCATTATTATTCTCGCAGGCGAAGGGTGGAACAGCGGTGTAATCGGAATTGTTTCTTCGAGAATCACCGAGAAATACGGACTTCCGTCAATACTTATCTCTTTTGACGGAGATATAGGAAAAGGCTCCGGAAGATCGATAAAAGGCGTAAACCTTTTTGATAAACTCAAAGATTGTTCCGAACTTCTTGCCAAATTCGGCGGTCATGAACTTGCCGCAGGACTTACCATCGAACGCAAAAATTTTGATGCATTCTGTAAAAAGATAAAAGGGTCTGTTTCGGCATCTTCAAACGGGGCTGCTTTCATCCCCGAGCTTGAAATAGAGTGTGAAACATTCGCTCCCGAAATTACAATAGAGCAGGCTGAACAACTTCAAATGCTTGAACCGTATGGCTCGGGTAATCCTATGCCGCTTTTCTTACTTCGTCACGTTCGAGTAACAGAAATTACCGAACTTGCGGGAAAACATACCAAACTGACGGTCAAAAAGGGGACCGATGCTTTTTCCGTTTTGCTCTTCGGCAATAAGAGAGAAACCCTCGACATCGTATATAACGATGAAATTGATATTGTTTTTCAAATGTCGGTTAACGAGTTCAGAGGTTATAAATCTGTCCAGCTTATTGCATCCGATTTCAGACACAGCAACTACGAAATATTGTCATCAGATGTTGAACTGCTTGCCAATATCAAAATCGGCAGCAGCTTTTCAAAAGATGACAACATAGTCCCTCAAAGAGATAATTTTGTTGCGGTTTATAATTATTTGAAACATCATATAGACTCATCAACCGACAGATATATAAGCATACGCAATATGATTAACGAACTTGACGGTATCGGCTATGTTAAAATGCATCTGATTTTGGAAATACTTATAGAGCGCGGACTTATTTCGATTGAAAAAGGCGGTCTAAATTACGAAAATGCCGTATTCGTAATAAATTCGATGCATGCCAAGGTTAATCTTACCGAATCACCGATATATATAAATCTGCTTAATAATCTTGTTGACTGATTACTTATTAAAAGAGGTGTGAATGTGTGAATACGAATCTCGATAAACTTTTCAGTATCATATCCGAAAATCATAATATGACGTATGATATTGAAAAGATAGAACGGGCATACGATTTTGCCTCACGGATGCATGATGGACAATTCCGTGTTTCCGGAGAACCGTATATTACTCATCCCGTCGCTGTTGCCGAAATTGTTGCCTCTCTCGAACTGGATACCGACTCAATTTGTGCGGCTCTACTTCACGACACTGTTGAAGACTGTAATGTCAGTATCGAAACAATAAAAAAAGAGTTCGGAGTAGATGTATCTCTGCTTGTCGATGGACTTACCAAACTTGTTCATATTCCATTTGAGGATAAAGAAGAACAGCAGATGGAAAATCTGCGAAAAATGTTTATGGCAATGTCCAAGGATGTACGTGTTATTTTTATTAAACTCTGCGACAGACTGCATAATATGCGTACACTTTCTGCAAAAGAGGACGAAAAACGCAGAATTACCGCACTTGAAACAATGCATGTGTATGCACCGCTGGCTCATAGACTCGGTATTCAGAGAATTAAAACAGAACTTGAGAATTTGTCGCTTTCTTACCTCGATCCTATCGGATATGCCGAAGTTAAAGGCGATATCGAAAAAAGATACGGGAAAAACCGGGATTTCATAAATAATATTAAATCAGAGATAACCGAAAAACTTAAAGAAAACGGATTTTCATTTACTGTTGACGGCAGAATCAAGAGCGTATATTCAATATATTTCAAAATGTATAATCAGCATAAATCTCTGGATGAAATATACGACTTTTACGCGGTCAGAATAATTACTAAAACCGAGCTTGAATGTTATACCGCACTCGGCATTATCCATGATACTTTCAAATCAATTCCGGGCAGATTTAAGGATTATATTTCCACTCCGAAACCGAATATGTATCAGTCACTTCATACAACGGTTATAGGTAAGGAAGGTATACCGTTTGAAGTTCAGATCAGGACCGAGAAAATGCATCAAATTGCCGAATTCGGTGTTGCCGCCCATTGGAAATATAAATCCGGAGATCATGCCGACGGAGAAATTGACCGCAGACTTCAATGGATTGCAAAGCTCATTGAAGCCGAAGGCGATACGCGCGATCATGACGAATTTATGCGTGCTCTTAAGGTGGATATATTCCAAGATGAAATATTTGTTTTCACACCGAAAGGCGATGTTATTAGTCTTCCGACAGGAGCAACACTTATAGATTTCGCTTATGCCATACATTCTCAGGTAGGGAACAGAATGATCGGGGCAAAAGTAAACGGAATGATTACTCCGATCGACCGTACCTTGCAGAACGGTGAAATTGCCGAAATACTGACATCATCAGCATCAAAAGGCCCATCCAGAGACTGGCTCAATATTGTCAAGACAAGTGAAGCACGCAATAAAATCAGACAGTGGTTCAAAAAGGAAAAACGATCTGAAAATATTGCTGTCGGTAAGGCCGAAATCGAAAAGGAAATTTCAAAATTCGGCAGAGAATATACCACCGCTCAAATGGACCTTATTGTAAACAATGTTGCAACAAGAATGGGATTTCACGAAGCCGACGATCTTTACAGTACAATAGGTTACGGTGGACTTACCGTATCTAAAGTCGCGATAAGGCTGCACGATGAATTCGACAGACTTATTAAGCCCGAAGAGCCTACCGCTCCTATCGCAGTTGATCAGATTACAACAAAACCTCATGCAAAGAAAAATTCGAGCGGTGTTGTTGTAGACGGCGTTGATGGTTGCGAGGTCAAATTCGCAAAATGCTGTAATCCGCTTCCGGGCGATGATATTGTCGGATTTATAACAAAAGGGTTCGGTATATCAATACATAAACGCGATTGCCCGAATGTCAGATCCGGACTTGAAAAAGAAGAAAACAGAGACAGATTTGTAACTGCCGCTTGGGGTGACGGTGCTGTAAAATCAGCCGGTCAGTCTGCAGGCGGCACCTATGAGGCCTATGTGCAGATATTCGCCGAAAATGATATGATGTTACTCGCGAATATAACATCTACGCTTGCCGATATGAGGGTGGCTCTGCATCAAATAAATACTCGTACAAAAGACGGAATGCTTGTGGTAAACCTTGTTGTAGGTTGTCGAGATGTTGCTCATTTTAAGGCTATTATGGCACGTCTTGCGATAATTCCGAAGGTTAATGAGGTAAGAAGAGGTTATTCAACATGATTGCGGTTGTTCAAAGAGTAAAATCTGCCTGCGTTAAGGTTGACGGGCAGATAACCGGAGAATGCGATCGGGGACTTGCAATACTTTTGGGAGTTGCTGTGGGTGACTCCGAAAAAGATGCCGATTTGCTTGCCGAAAAGATTGCCAAGCTCCGCATCTTCAAGGATGCAGACGATAAGATGAATTTGTCGGTTATGGATATAGGCGGCTCAGCGGTTGTAGTATCGCAGTTTACACTTCTTGCAAACTATAAACACGGAAACAGACCGGATTTTTTCGGCGCCGAATCTCCGAATATTGCCGAACCTCTTTATAAGTATTTTGCCGACAAACTGTCATCGATTCTCGGAAAAGAAGTTGGTCGCGGAGTTTTCGGCGCAGATATGATGTTCGAAATATTTAACGACGGTCCTGTTACAATTGTTATGGACAGTAATATTCTTAAAACAAAAAAACAATGAAAATGTGATAAATATGAAACTTATTTGCTCCGATAATATAAGTAAATACTATTTGCAATCACTCTGTCTGCTCTATTTTCCCGGATCTAAATTTTCCGAAAATGAGGAAGTTACAGACGAAACTCCGGTTGTTACGGTTAATCTGACCGAATCAGACGGAGGAGCGACTGCTCATGCGGAAATAAAAATAGGCGAACAACATGCCTTCGCGGATGTAACCGAAAAATACAAAACTTCGAGGACGGCAATAAAAGTTCAGAAAATCGCAGTCGGTAAAGCGGTGTTTGCCGCAGGTGAGCAGTTTTTCGGATATACGCCCGCATGGGGAATTTTGACCGGAATCCGCCCCTCGAAAATTGCAAGACAGATTTATGCTCAGACGGGTGACGCCGCCAAGACCAGAAAAATACTTCGTGATGAATATTTCCTTTACCCGAAAAAAGCTGCAATCCTTACAAGTATAACCATAAATGAGCAGAAAATAATTGACAGACTCGATAAGAATTCTTGCTCACTATATATATCAATACCTTTTTGCCCGACAAGATGTGCTTATTGTTCTTTTGTTTCGTTCGCTACCAAAAGACTTCTTTCGATGATCCCCGATTACATCGAGCGGCTTCTTCGCGACCTCGATGTTGTTTTTGCTCAGATAAAAAAACACAATCTGACTCTTAAAACCATATATATAGGCGGAGGCACGCCGACAACACTAACTGCCGAGGAACTTTCATTGATTTTCGATAAAATCGGTGAATATATTGATCCTTTTTCTCTTGATGAATTTTCTCTTGAAGCCGGAAGACCGGACACAATAACTTCGGAGAAGCTTGCCGTTGCAGTGGCAAACGGTGTTACACGCATCAGTATAAATCCACAGACACTAAATGAAGATGTTTTAAGGGAAATCGGAAGATTTCATACGGTTGACGATTTTTACAGAAGTTTCGAAATTGCCAGAGCATCGGGAATAAAGAATATCAATACCGATTTAATAGTAGGACTTCCGGGTGACAGCCATCGTTCTTTTGTTAAGACAATGGACAATATAGTAAAGCTTGCACCAGATAATATTACCGTTCATACATTTTGTGTAAAAAAAGCCGCAGACCTTGCTCATTCCGACGGTATTTATACCAGTGCCGGCGGAGATGTTCAGAAATCGGTTGATTACTCGCAGCTTCGTGCAAAATCAAACGGTTATGTTCCGTATTATTTGTACAGACAGAAAAATTCTGTTTCGAATCTTGAAAATGTCGGTTTTGCCAAGCCGGGAACAGAGGGGCTCTATAATATATACATCATGGAAGAGGTACATCATATTTTTGCAGTCGGAGCAGGCGCGGTGACCAAGCTTGTTGACAGAGACAATAACAGAATGCTCAGAATATTTATGGATAAATATCCGTATGAATATCTTTCCGAAGACGGGGAAGAAAAATTCAGACTTGAATATAATCAAAAAGTTGATTCCTTTTTTTCGGCAAATGAATGATTATATATCGATATAATTAAAACTTAGTGGGAGTACTTTGATGAAATGCCTGAATGTTAAATGTAAATTTGACAGCGAGGTTGAAAAAAAGACATTAGTAGAAAAGTGCGAGCGTGAATTTGAGGAGCAGATTGAAAATCTCCGAAGGACAATTTCAACCTTAAATGATGTAAATACGATAATGTTGAGTGGTCCTACATGTTCCGGAAAAACCACCATCTGCGAAAATCTTATTAAATTAATCGAGAAGTCGGGGAAACATGCTAAACTGGTATCGATAGATGATTTCTTTAAGGAAAGGGAAGACTTAGACAGAAATCTGAATGAATATGTCGGCGATATTGATTATGACAGTCCGAGTGCGCTTGATTTTGATCTTCTTGAAGAATTTCTGTCGGATATATATAGCGGTAAAGCAGCCAAACTGCCGCTTTACAATTTCAATATAGGAAAGCGTTATTCCGAATCAAAAGATTTCGTACTTGAAAATGATGATATAATAATATTTGAGGGGATACAGACGCTGTATCCTGAATTTACCGAACTTTTCAAAAATATAAAATCGCTTTCGATTTATGCATCTGTCGACAGTGAATTTAATATCGGAGATAAAACAATATCACCGAGAAATATCCGTTTTTTCAGGCGCATTGTCAGAGATTTCAAGTTCAGAAATTCGCCGCCTATGTTTTCCATATATTTATGGGAAAGTGTTGTAGAAAATGAAGATAAACATATACTGCCTTTTTCGGATAATGTCGATATAAAAATCAACTCTGCGCTCGGATACGAATTATCTGCTATTAAAAATGACCTTTTGAACGTAGTCTCGACAATTCCCGAGGACAGTATATATAGGTATAAAACTTACGAACTTTATGAACTGTTTGAAAATATAGAACCAATTTCTCCGGATTATATTCCGAAAAATTCTCTTTTTCGCGAATTTATAGGTAAATAATGGCCTGTATTCGTGTTAACAGAAAGTTAACATTATTTTACATAGTTCTATATTGCTATCGAGGTTATGAAATGCTATACTTTGTGTGTAGAGTAAAAATGTGAGGAAAATTATGCGTCTGGATAAATATTTGAAGGTGTCGCGTATAATAAAACGTCGGACTGTTGCAAATGAAGCTTGTGATGATGCACACGTAATGGCAAACGGAAGACAGGTCAAAGCATCATATCAGGTCAAAGAGGGCGATATTCTTGAGATTGTTTTCGGCTCAAGAACGCTTAAAATTAAGGTGTTGAATGTTGCCGAACATGCGCAAAAATCAGATGCATCGGCCATGTATGAAGTCTTGAATTGATAATTTGCATTTTTTTCGAATAAGGAGAACTGAGATGAAAAACAGAGGACATATTATGATAAAAATTGCCGCAGCTGTTGGTTTTGCGGTCACTCTTTATTCAATAATAAATCAGCAGTTTGAACTTAACAAATTAAATGAACAATACGAAAAGCTCGAGCAGCAGGTTGAAAGCTATTCCGATTCGGTTGATGAACTTTCTTATGAGCTTTCCATTTGCGATAAACCTGGATATTATGATAGAGTGGCACGAAAACTCGGATATTATAATTTCGGTGAAACTGTCTTTATAAATGATCGCAAATAATAAACCCGAAAATAAACAGTGCGGCAGAACAATTCATGTTCTGCCGCACTGTTTGTAAAGAGCTACCGTACATTATCGGCTATCTCGTCAATTAAGCCGCCTATTGTCTCTAATTTTATTAATTTGTCATCCGGTATATAGTATCCGAATTTATCCTCAATATATGATAATAATTCAACAAGACTAATTGAATCATAATCCGGAAAATCGTATAGAGTTGAGTTTTCGGTTATCTCCGAACGATCAGTTCCGGTATATTCGGATATAAAATCAAATATCTGTGACGCTATTTTATCTCTCATTTTTACCTTCGGAAAATAATATATTTGAACAAATAACATTAAATAAATCAACCGTCGATTTAATCGACGGTTGATTTGTATTTTAGAATCAGTCGCTTACGTAGGGAAGAAGTGCAACAATACGTGCTCTCTTTATTGCAATAGCAAGCTGACGCTGATGCTTTGCGCAAGTACCGGTAACTCTTCTCGGAACAATTTTAGCGCGTTCTGAAATATATTTGCGAAGTTTAGCTGTTTCCTTAAAATCGATTTCGGTAACCTTGTCAACACAGAACTGACAAACCTTTTTTCTCTTATGGTTTACATTAGGTCTGAAAGGTGCTTTTGTCGCAGATGCGGGAGCAACTGCAGGCGCTGCGGGAGCAACATCTGTATTTTCTTCGGAAACTGCCTGAACTGTTTCTTTCTCGTTTTCCATCGTATAAAACCTCCTTATTCGTAATTAAAAGGGTAAATCATCATCGCTCGACATCGATTCGTCGAACTTGGGTGCATCCGAGCTATCGCTTGAATAAGCCGGTCCGCCGTAGCTTTGCGGAACATAATCGGATACTTCGTTTTGACGGGATCCGGAATCGCTCTTAGAATCCACAAAATTTACCTCATCGGCAATAACTTCTGTTGCGTATGCGTTGTTTCCGCTCTTGTCTTTATACGTACGAGTCTGAATAGAACCCAGAACGCATATCGAACTGCCTTTGTGAAAATATTTCGCAACAAATTCAGCTGTAGCACGCCAAGCAACTACCGTAATGAAGTCGGCTTGTGATTGCTGCTGATCGCTCGATTTGTAGCTGCGGTTAACTGCAACAGTAAATTGTACAACCGAAACACCGTTTTGTGTTTTGCGAAGCTCAGGATCTTTTGTAAGGCGACCACCTAAAATGACTTTGTTAAGATTAAAATTTGCCATCTTATTGTCCCTCCGTACTGTTATGCTTCTTTGGCTACAACGATTGAACGCATGATGCCTTCAGTAATGTTGAAGATTCTTTCAAGCTCTGACGTGAATGCGGCAGGAGCATTGAAATCGATCAGCACATAATAACCTTCGGTCATCTTGTTAATCGGGTAAGCAAGTCTGCGCTTTCCCCATTCGGCAACATTGGTAATTTCGCCATTGCTTGAAATAAGCGATGTGAACTTATCCACGATTGCCTTGATACCCTCTTCGCCTTCGTTGATGTCAACGACGAATAAAGTTTCATAAGTCTGATTGTTCTTTTCCATTTTTACACCTCCCTATGGACATTAGATCGCGTACTTATTGATTTGTTCGCGATAAGGAGAGATCTGCTTTTGCAGACCTTCACCTGACTATTATACATTTGTTTTATCCTTTTGTCAAGATGTTTTTCTGATTTTTTTGTTATATAAAAAAATCAGCCACGCAAATGTGGCTGATTTCTTTATAGATAATTCTTACTTTTCTTCTTCAGTTACCGCGGTTGTAGTGGGAAGAATAGCTGTATAAGTGATTTTTGCTGCCTTTGCGTATTTGGCCGCTGCCGAGCCGGACAACCCTTTCATAGAAACTTTAATGGTAGTTGTCTTTTTGTTCTCAACCTCTATTTCGGTTGTTACTACTGTTTTGCCGTCTTCTTTGTAAACTTTGTTGCCGTCGGCATCGGTAACTTCAACTTTCTTCTTTGTAATCGTTATCTCGACATCATCGTAGTCGGGAAGAACAGAATACTCTCCGTTAACAAGCTGATAGCAGAACGCATAATCGCCGATTGTTTCGAGGGTATTCGGTACAGCAAAACTGTAAACTTTCGTGTTCAGGAATGCCGCCTCGCCTACTTCTTTAATCAAAGTATTCTCTATATCGGCTTCTTTCAAATTGCTGCATCCGTTAAATGCGTTTTTGGCAATTTTTTCTGTCTTGGAGGGTATTACAACAGATGTTATTGTTTTGTTCCCCGCAAATGCAGATTCACCGATTTCAACCACACGTCTGTTTCTGCCGTCAAAGCTGACATCTTTGTTATTGTTGATGTCGATGCGGATATAAGAGGGTATAATTACTTCCGTTTCGTTTCCGATGTATTTGTCAATAACAAGACCGTTCTCTCCGAGATGAAATTCGAATTGATTATACGGAGTTTCGCCTATGTTGCCGAGAACTTCAAATTCCGCAACCGGATATTCTTTTGCATACTTTTCAAGCGATGATGTCGATCCGCCGATATAACCTGTGATTTTGAAGTTTTCAACTGCTGCCGGAGTCGGTTCGCTTTCGCCTTTTTTAGTCTCACCGTCGATATATCCGAGAGCATAGGCGCCTACATCGGTAACCGATTCGGGAACATTGACCGATGTTATAAGGGGACAGTTATAGAAGCAATATTTGTTGAGTTTCGCAACACCGCTTTCAAGCGTAAGACTTGTTACCGAAGTACAACCGCTGAATGCGCTGTCGGATATTGTTTGAACGTTCGACGGAATTGACAGTGTGGTAAGCGCCGTGCATCCTTTGAACGCCTCGGTTGAAATTGTCTTAACATTTGTTCCGAAATCGACATTTGTAAGTTTTGTGCAGTTACGGAACAGATATGCATTCAGAGTAGTTACTTTATCGGGCGCGGTAAATGACGTGATTGCTGTTCCCGAAAAACTTCCGTTTCCGAATGAATTAACAGCTGAACTGTATTTTACCGATGAGAGATTTGAGCAACCGAAGAAAAGATATGCCGGTATCGATTTGATGCTGTCCGGAATAACCGCAGATGTTATATTTGTGCATTTGCCGAATGCGCCGGCACCCAATGTTATGATATTACTCGGAATGTTAATAGCGGATATTTTATCAAGTCCGAAAAACGCATAATTTCCGATTTCGATAACCGAGGACGGAATGGACAGATTTGTTATTCCGCTGTTTTTGAAGAATGCATAATCGCCGATTGTTTCAACACCGTTCGGAATGGAAAGAGTAGTTACACCCTTGCAGTAATAGAATGCTTCGCTTCCGATTGTTTTGCAGCTGTTGGGGATTGTAATGTTTGTAAGCGATGTGCAATAATAGAAAGCAGAGTCGCCGATTGCATCAATTCCTTCGGGAAGTTCATATACAAGGGAAGAGCATCCGTAGAAAAGTGAATCGGGAATTTTCGTAATTCCTGCGGGCAGTTTGCAGAATTTCAATGATTCACATCCGAAAAATACGCTGTCACCGAGATTTTCGGTTGAATCGGGAATTGTGATTGATGAAAGCGAACCGGCATACATGAATGCATTGTCCGAGAGCTTTTCAAGAGTAGACGGAAGTGAAACGGATGCTAACTTTTCACATTTATAGAAAGCGCCGTTTCCTATAACCGTATATCCTTCGGGTATTGCGACCTTGATTATTTCAGAATCGCGGAATGCGTGTGTTGCAATCGCCGAAACACTTGTGCTTGTTCCAGAGATGACAGTCGGAAGAGTTATTTCGGTCGAGTTTCCTTTGTATTCGGAAATTGCCGCACCGTTTTCGTAAACGATGTATTTGTACTGCTCGTCTTCTGCATACTCAACAAACTTTCCGAGTCCGTAAAGATCTCTTTCTACTGTTGCTTCAACGGTTTCTTCTGTTGTCACAACATCATCGGTCACAGCCGACGGATCTCGGGTTAAGATTTGAGCGGTTGTTTTGCCCGCAGTAGTGGTTTTATTGGATTCGCCGCCGGTACAGGAAATAAGCGAGGCACCGAGCGAAACGATGAGCATTGCCAAAAGCAGTTTTTTCATTTTATTCACTCCCAAATGTAATATCGATTTATTATACAATATTTACTCTTAACTTGTCAAGAGATTAGGTTGATTTTTATAAAAAAAGATTACCTTTCACAAAGATTATTTGTAAAAAATATTGACAAATTATGTCGGAAATGCTATAATTACTACACCGAACCGAATATAGTCAGGGGTGCTGCTTAATAGCGGCTGAGATGAGGACACTCAAACCCTTAACCTGATGCGGATAATACCGACGTAGGGAGATTATTGATAAAATATTGCGTAAACCGCGTGTTTATGATATTCCGTACGCTTATCCGGTACGGAATTTTTATATTTTATTGTGAGGTTTTTATGAAAAAATCACGAAGTTCCGGGCACGAAAATATCGTGTCGCTTGTTGAGGGCGCGGTAATGGTGGCGCTTGCGGTTGTTCTTGATCTGATACCGCTGCCGAGCTGGCCGCAAGGCGGTTCGATTACGGTTGCAATGGTTCCAATCGCGTTTTATTCCTATCGACGCGGATGGAAATGGGGATTTCTGGCGGGTACGGTTAACGCTGTAATTCAGATAATTATGGGTTGGTATGCACCGCCTGCCGGAACATTTGCGGCATTTGTTCTCTGTGTTTTGCTTGACTATCTGATTGCATTTGCCTGCATCGGTCTTGCCGATATATTTGCAAAACCGTTTGGAAAGCATAGATTGCTTGGATATACTTTAGGTGCTTTTATCGTTTCAATCATCAGATTTTTCAGCAGTTTTCTTTCCGGATGCCTTATATGGGATTCGTACGCACCCGAAGGCACTCCTGTATGGATTTATTCACTTACATATAACGGCTCATATATGATTCCGAATGCTATTCTTACAGCATTGCTTATAATGCTTTTGTGTATTGCGGTTGATCCGAAAACTCTTAAACCTATGAGAAAAAATAAAGATGAATAAAAAATCCAAAGCAATGCATTAAGCTGAGGAGCGATAACGAAATGTTTATGCAAAACGACGGTACAGTGAAAGCTGTGCCGTCGTTTTGTGCTTTCAAAAAAATCAAACAAATTCGCTTCCGCTTAAAAAGCGAAGATTTCTCACGCACAAAAAGTTTAAGGGAGAAGGCTATTGTGCCTTCTCCCTCACAGCATCTCATTTTAATTTCATCGCACTTGATTTTTTGTTATTTGGAATAATCAATCAAGCTCTTTTTTGCCTGTGTAAAGTTCGTAATATCTGCCTTTCATCGCAAGAAGTTCATCATGATTGCCGCGCTCGATAATTTTTCCCGCTTCAAGAACCATGATTGCATCCGAATTGCGTACTGTTGATAATCTGTGCGCGATTACAAATGTCGTTCTGTTCTTCATAAGTCTGTCCATTCCGTGCTCAATGTGACGTTCTGTACGTGTATCAACCGAAGATGTGGCCTCATCCAGAACAAGTATCGGTGCTTTTGAAAGGGCTGCACGGGCAATGTTCAAAAGCTGACGCTGACCTTGCGAAAGATTTGTTCCGTCCCCTTCGAGCATTGTATTGTAACCGTCGGAAAGACGCATAATAAACGAGTGCGCGGATGCTGTTTTAGCCGCCGCAATAACTTCTTCGTCTGTTGCATCAAGTCTTCCGTACCTTATGTTTTCCATTACAGTGCCTGTAAACAGATGTGTATCCTGAAGAACCATTGCTACATTTGAACGGAGAAAATCACGTTTGTACTTGTGAATGTCAATACCGTCGATTGTGATAAGACCTTCATCAATATCGTAGAATCTGTTAATTAAGTTTGTTATTGTTGTCTTACCGGCACCCGTTGAACCGACGAATGCGATTTTTTGCCCGGGATGAGCATACAGCGAAATATTTTTGAGTATTACTCTGTCCGGATTGTATCCGAATGTGACATTTTCGAATTTCACATCACCGCTTATTTCTCCGGATCCGATCGAATCATCAGCATCGGCTGATTCGGGTTCGGCATCCATCACCGCAAATACTCTCTCTGCGCCGGCCAGAGCGGAGAATACATTTGACATCTGTTGTGAAATCATGTTGATAGGCATCGAAAACTGTTTTGAATAACCGGCAAATACAGTAAGTGCGCCCGCGGAAAAACCTGAGGTACACATCATAATACCGCCTACACCGATTGTTACCGCATAGCTGATTTGAGATGTGTTTCCCATGATAGGGCCCATAATGCCTCCGTAGAATTGTGCTTTGAATTGCTTGTCACGGAGATCATCATTTAATGTATCGAATTCCTCAATGCATGTATTCTCGTGATTAAAGACCTTAATTACCTTCTGGCCGGTAACTGTTTCCTCAATGTATCCGTTTACCGCACCGAGAGCGGACTGCTGACCGCTGTAGTATTTGGATGATGCTTTTGCCAATGCACCGCCTCCGAATGTGAAAATCGGAATGAAGGCTATTGTTATCAGCGTAAGTATCAAATTTGTTGTTATCATGAATACAAATGTGCCGATAAGAGTTACCGTACCGGAAATAAGCGATGTAAGTGAGTTGTTCAGCATTACATCTATGTTGTCCACATCGTTGGTGAACCTCGACATTATCTCGCCTGTAGGATGGGTATCAAAGAAACGGACCGGCAGCGCCTGCATTTTATTGAAAAGATCATTTCTGATTTTTTCAATTGCGTTTTGCGATATCCTCAGCATGATTCTGCTTTGAAGATAGGTAGCAACGATACCGACAGCATATACAATCAGGAGAATAACAAGGGCAGTTGCAATGTAAATCAGTATCTCGGATGTTTTCGATCCGTTGAACAGATTCATTATGCTGCCCGTAGCCGATGAAATTATATTGTCGGCGGCTTTTTCAAGCACACTCATTTCAATGCTTGCATTCGGCTTAATCGCAAGAGTAAGTTTGTCGATTATAGGAGCGAGCATATAAGAACCGATTAGCGATGTGACGGTTGAGATCAGCATGCAGAACAGGACTACGATAAACATGTATTTATAATTTCCGATGTATCCGAGAAGTCGACCGACTGTTTTAGCCGCGTCTTTGGGCTTAACTCCCGACCCCATACCACGAGGGCCTCTGCGACCGCCGGGACCGCCTCTCATGCCGCCGGAGGCAGGGGATGCGCTCGAATACTGCTTTTGAAGTGCTTTGAGATTTCTTGCCATAATTATTAATTAAAGCGTACAGCTTTCCTTTCTGTCAGATTTCTGCTTAGGCAGTAGCCTTGCCCATTTGAGAGTCGTATATTTCGCGATATTCTTCATTGGAAGCGAGTAGCTCGTCATGAGTGCCGACTCCGGTAATTTTTCCGTCGCTCATAACAATAATCATATCAGCCTCTTTTACGGATGTGATTCTCTGTGCAATAATTATTTTTGTCGAAGATGCAAGTTCGTTTTTGAATGCTTTTCTTATCTGTGCCTCGGTTGCTGTGTCAACCGCGGAAGTTGAATCATCGAGAATCAGTATCTTGGGCTTTTTCAAAAGAGCACGCGCAATACAGAGTCTTTGCTTTTGACCACCCGAAATATTTACGCCTCCCTGACCGAGCTCCGTCTGATATCCGTTTGTAAAATCGGAAACGAATTTGTCTGCCTGCGCGGATTTCGCTGCGGAAACAATTTCGCTGTTTGTCGCGTGTTCATCACCCCAGCGCAGATTTTCTTCAATGGTGCCTGAAAAGAGCACATTTTTCTGGAGCACCATTCCGACTCCGTCACGAAGATTTCTGAGAGAATAATCTTTAACATTAACGCCGTCAACGATTATATCGCCGCTGTCGGCATCGTATAGCCTCGGAATCATTGATACAAGAGTTGTTTTGCCGCATCCTGTCGAGCCGATGATGCCGACAGTCGCTCCGGATTCAATCGTAAGATTGATTTTATCAAGTACCGGATTTTCACTGTTTTTGTAATATCTGAATGAAACATCCTTAAATTCTATCTTACCGGATGTAACAACCTTGTCGGCCATCTTTGCGTTTGTATCATCAAGATCAAGCTTTTCGTCAAGCACTTCGCAAATACGCTTTCCGGATGCAATCGCACGAGATGACATCATAAACATTACGGTAACCATCATAAGAGACGACAGAATCTGCGAGACATAGGTAATAAATGCCGAAAGATCACCTACATCCATATTTCCGTCAAGTACAATCTGTCCGCCAAACCAGATAACAGCAAGTATTGTCAGGTTCATAAAAAGTGTCATAACAGGCGACATGAAAATCATAACTCTCATTGCGGCCATTCCCGAGTCTTTAAGTTCACGGTTGGCCTTGCCGAATTTTTCTTTTTCGAATTCGTCACGTACAAATGACTTGACAACTCGGACATTGGTGACATTTTCCTGAACCGTTGAGTTAAGCGCATCAATTTTAGTCTGCATGCGTGAGAAACGCGGGAAGCCGACCGAAATTATTCCGATAACCGATATGAGTAGCAGGGGAAGCGTAACGGCAAATACAACCGAAAGGGAAGGCTTGAGCAGTATTGCCATAATAAGACCGCCGATAAGCATCCCTGGCGCACGAAGCAACATTCGGAGTGCCATGTTTACAACATTCTGAATTTGTGTTACATCGTTTGTAAGCCTTGTTACAAGTGAGCTTGATGAGAATCTGTCTATGTTCGCAAAAGAAAATTTCTGAACTTTCGCAAAAACATCGGCTCGTAAATCGGCTGCGAAATTAACCGATGCTTTTCCGCCAAAATATGAGCCTCCGACTCCTCCTGCCATCATCAGAATGGCAGTCAAAATCATTAAAGCCATAATTCCGATGCATCCGCCTACCGTTAATGTCTTGTTGTTTGCCTCGTTTATAATCATCGAAAGAAATTTGGGCATTATAACTTCACCTATAACTTCGATAATCATGCAAATAGGGCCGAGAATAAAAAACGGTAGATAAGGTTTAATATACTTTTGCCATCTTTTCAATTTGAATCCTTCCTTTCATCCTGTAACGAGGCATTGCCGGATGCAAGTCTGTCACGGATTTTTTCAAGTGTATTTTTGAGATTTTCTTTTTCCGTGTCTGTCAAATTCGAACAGCAGAATTTTTCGATTTCATTGCATTTTTTTCTGTTTGCCATGTCAATCGAGTATCCCTTTTCTGTAAGAAAAACGCACATCTGTCGGGCATCCGATGCATCAATTTTTCTTGTTATATATCCGTCACGCTCCATTTTCTGAAGTGCCGATGATACGGTCGGAGGAGACAGACGTGTTTTCTTTGATAATTCAAACTGCGAAATACCTTCAATCCCCTGTGATTTGATATATGCAAGGTATCTTAAAATATCACGGTATCCGTATGGTACACCATTCTCGTCGGCAAATTTACGCATCTGCTGCCCGAACAGACGCGCACATTCATTTACGAGCATCATCGGTGTAGGCGAAAAAACTTTTTCCTCTTTTGTTTCAATCACTCAATAATACAGTCCTTTCCGGCTTACGCCAAATATAAATTATTAGTTTACAAACTAATTGTTATTATACTTAAAAAAAACACATTGTCAAGTAATTAAACTGCAAAAAATATGAATAATCGGTAAAGAAAAATGAATTAAATATGCAGCAGATAAGAGATAACAATAGATTGATTTGAATTGTGATTGATTTTTTGTAAATTGTTTTGTAGATTTTTTTGTGAAATACTATTGACAAACAAAAATGATTCTGCTATAATTTGAATGTTGTCCGAATTGCTGCTATGGCTCAGTTGGTAGAGCGCATCCTTGGTAAGGATGAGGTCATCAGTTCGACTCTGATTAGCAGCTCCAAAGAACGCACCTCGGTGCGTTCTTTTGCTTTTATACATATTTGTATTTTTATTTCAATATAAAATAACTCCCGACACCGCGTCGGGAGTTATTTTATATTTATTATTCAATCACAACATAATCGGTAAGATGTTCCATCAATTTAGTTGCTCTGAACTGAAGATCGAAATATTCTTTTCCGTACAGTGTTTCAAGTGAATCGACAGAGTATATGCCATAGGAGTAAACGTAGGTGTACATGTTGTTTGTGAATTCCTCGTTCAGCATTGTCTTATATTCATCATTTGTGAGTGACACATCGTAATATTTGCAGAGATATTCGATTACAAGTCTCTGCTTGATTGATGCTTTGGCGCTTACAGCCGAGCTGCTATATATTTCTTCGTATTTTTCATCGCTTATTTTCTCTGCAAGCTCTGCCGCTGTAAATTCGGTAGGTGCCTTGTTTCCGAGATAGGTGTATACAGACTGATAAACATAGTTTTCGTAAGCCGCTTTAAGCTGCTTTTGAGGATAGCTGATGACTTCGGTTTTCTCGTTAATTGCCGTAAATGCATTGTTCTGAGCTATGAGATTCCAAGCATAGTCCTTGTATTCGTCGACGGTTTTGTATGTATCACTTGTATATTTTGCAACGAAATCGTCATTCCATTCGGGAAGATGGTTGATTTTCGTAACAGTAAGCTTCATCTCGACTTCTTTTCCGAGATAATCTTTGAATGTATCACCTGCATCTTCGGGAACTGTTACCTTAACCGTTATTTCGGTATTGATTTCCTTGCCCTTGAATTCCGCAACGTAATCGGCAGTCTTAAGGAATGTGAAGAACTTGCTGTCTTTCTCGCCTTCGGCATCGGTGAAATCATACGTGAATGTTCCGCTTGTGAATATATCTTCGAATGACTTTGTGTCTTCGGGAGTTTCTATTTTACTTGAGCTGTCTGTGTTATTATCTTCGGTTGTTTCCGATGTGTCCGATGCGGCAGATGCTCTTGATTTGCCGGCCGTTTCGGAAGCGGATGTATCATCCGAATCTTCATTGGCGATTGAATTGATGAATTCGTATGATACTGTGATGGTTGTGTCATCATTAACATAAGCACGCGATATGCTGTTGATTGTTACCGTAAATTTAACTGCCACATTCTGGAGCTCTTCGGTGTCGTAATCGGAAGGGAATGTAACATTTACAAGTACCTCGCCACCTGCTTTGGCGCCGATGAGCTGCTCTTCAAATCCTTTGGTATTCTTTGAGGAATCATCGGTACTTGTATACGCACCAATAAATGTGCCGGATCCTATAACAAGATCGTAACCCGTTGAATCGCTGCCTTCGTCATCGGAATCTTTGGTGTATTTCATACCGGAAAGTGTATCGTCCGAAAGTTTAACATCGCCGATAGGTTCACCAACATAGTATATATTCACCTGATCTCCGTCTTTTACTGTTGCATCGCTGTCGGTGAGCTTAGTATATTCGGTTTCCCGATTATCCTCAAGAATCGAATCCACATCCTCCTGATATTCTTTGTCGATATCTTCTTTTTTGATTGATACCGTCCCTTTGTCCGGAACACTTATATATTTGCCGGGATTGTTGTAAGGGCTGCATCCGACAAGTGTCGATGCCGCAAGGATAACGGCTGATGCGAGAGCTGCTGCTCGAGTTGCTTTTTTCATTTTAGGATAATCTCCTTCTACGTGTTTTGAGTTCTAATATGATTTCGCTAAATATAGCTCTTATTCTTATATCACAAATCTGCTCGAAATGGAATAGGATAAATCGAAAATTAACTTTTTGTACATAATTGACATTTTTATGCTTCTTGTATCTCTCCCTGATTTTCGTCGGCATAAGGATCGATCATTATTTCTTTGATTTTCGGCCAAGCCGCGTATGCGGCCATAAAAGAGCAGAGTGAAACTGTAATTATAAACGGAAGAATAATACCAATCGGAGGATAAACGGTTGCTATTACATAATTGAGAAAAACCGCTGCCGCAATTCCGAAAAGTGCAACGATGTTTCGTTTGAACCCTATGACCGTAAATATCATCGCATTCTTAAGGAGCTTTTTAATCGAGAGATCGAAGGTAATCATCATTAAATATATGTAGAAACGCATAACAAGATATGTAATCGTGATGAAAATTCCGAGGCAGAAGAACACGCTGAACATGCCGGACATCGAGGACGATGTGTGATAGTTTATATAGAAAAAATAAACATCATAAACAGAAAGCATTAAAAATCCGAGATCAAGGGCTCCGAAAACAAATTCCTGTTTAAGATTACGCTTTATCGCATACCAAAAATCGGTCCAAAGGAATACGGGTTCACCTTTTACGATGTTTCTGAGTATGTAGCTTGTTCCCACATTCACCGGCCCGAATGTAAACGCAAGAAGAAGCAGCCCGACAATCAATACAATGTATGTTAGCGGTGTCCAAACATCGATTTTCGCGGTGCTCCCGTAAACTCCGAATAAGGCTGCGGTAGACGGTGAACCAGATGAAAAATACATTGCACCGTAAATCGGAGCAAAGAGCGGATCGGCGGGCGCTGACATTCGCAGATGAATATTTCCGCTGAAAACGAGCAGAATCAGAAATATGGGAAAATTACCGAATACCGTCATCAAATTGATATAAAACAGATTAGACTTGTGGTCGAACAGCATTCTGAAGAAAAACAGAAAATCTCTTTTGTGATTCGGGTCGTAAACGAGATCCTCGCGTTTTTTCGCATTTCGTTCGTATAAAAAGTTGAACAGGTTGAATTTTTTTCGTTTCGGTTTTTCTTCGGTCGAGTCGTAATCTTTTCGGTTGTCTTCTCTCATCGTTTGCGGCCTTTCAATAGGATGATGTGTTTCTGTAATTCGCATCACAATACCTTTTGATTCTATATTAAAATGCAAAAAAAATCAAGTTATTTTGCTGAAATTTTTATTAAAAATCTTGAAATTGAAAATTTGCGGATGTATAATGATTATTAAGTAAAGATGCGGGTGAAAACTCCGATTATTCCGCATTTTCGAGGCTTGAAATGAATCAAAAAGAAATTCTGAAAATATTTAGAGTTCCGCCGAAACTCGAGACCGACAGGCTTGTGTTGAGGATGATTGAGAAAAAAGATTGTCGGGATATGTTTGATTATGCTTCACATGAAGATGTGACTCGCTTTCTGTCATGGTCTCCGCATCCGAATGTCGATTATACGCGCGGCTACATAAAGGTTGTACATAAGCATTATAGGAGCGGGGACTTTTATGATTGGGCCATTGTATATAAGGCTGACGGCAAAATGATCGGAACTGTCGGTTTTACCGGAATAGATGTAAAAAACAATCTCGGCGAAATAGGATATGTGCTCAATCCGAAATATTATCGTATGGGGCTTGCAACAGAAGCGGCAAAGCGTGTCGTTAAGTTCGGATTTGATGTAATCGGTCTGAACCGGATTGAGGCAAAATTTATGCCCGGAAACGAAGCCAGTCACAGAGTAATGGAAAAAATCGGAATGAAATTTGAGGGAACGGGCCGTCAGGTAATGTTTGTCAAAGGTGAGTATAAAGACATTTCGGTTTGCGCGATTACCAAAGACGAGTATGATGCCTTAAATGAATGATAAATGTTGGCGCGGCATTGTTAAAATTGTTAAGTATAATTAAATTTTTGAAAAATATCTTGATATTTGTCACTCATTGGGATATAATACAACCTAAGTAAAAAACAAAATATTGGAAGGAAAAAAATATGAATTATATCTATTTGCTTACAAGTACAACCGATACAACGGCCGCGAACGGATCAAGCTGGACATTTCTTTTAATGATGGCAGTTCTGTTTGTCGCTATGTACTTCTTTATGATACGTCCGCAGCGTAAGCAGGAAAAAGAAACCGCTCAGATGCGCAACAGCCTTCAGATCGGCGATGAGATTACCACAGTCGGCGGTATTATCGGAAAGATTGTCAGCATCAAAGAAGAAACCTGCATGATAGAAACAGGCCGCGACCGTACGAGAATCCGTATTATGAAATGGGCTATAAAGAGTGTTGACGTTCCCGCTGCGGTTGCAAATGGAGTTGTAAGTGCGGAAACGCCGAAAGCAGAATCACCCGCCGAATCGGAGGAGCCTAAAAAAGAAGAGAAAAAGGGCTTGTTCGGAAAGAAAAAGTAATTTCTTTTTTGAAAAATATTTTATATAAGAGCAGCCCGCAACATCTGTGATGGTGTTGCGGACTGTTTTATAATTAAGAAATCATTGTTTCGGACAGTTTATAAATTAAACGAAGTGTCAAATAGTTACCATTCGGTGTGCGGAATAAAGCCGACAGATGTGATGGCATAAGTTGAGGACGTGCTTTCGGATTGTGATGTTATCGGCATATACGTTGTAATCGGCAAGCCCGCAGTAGAGATATAGGTAAGATTGTCCGTAGATAATTCGGATGTACTCGGAATGCCGCTTACCTTAGATTCGGTTGCAATCTGTTCGGAGGTGCCCGGTAAAGACGAGGTTTGCAAAGAGGTTATGGGTTTCCGACTTGTGGTTGATTTTGATTTTTGAGTTGATGCGTCATCTTTTTCCGAAGTGTATGGTGTGTTGTCGGTTGTCGGCAATGATGTTAACGGTTTAATCGTTGCGGGTGAGATTTCGGAAGAATTGCGGGAGGTTTTGCTTTTTGTTTGCACATCCGTTCCTGTGCCTTGATTGTCGGTAGATGTATTTATTGATGTCGAAATTTCATTGCCGGTGACTGAAAGCAATGTAATATTGTTATTGAATGATTTTACGCATCCTACGAGAAGCAGCGTTAAAAAAGCCACTGCGGAAAATACCGAAACAACCGCAAAAATTCTTCTTGTATTCAATTTGACACCTTCCTTCGTTTCGTTTATTATACTGTTTTTGCCATTGAATGTCAATAAATTTATCGAAAGAGTTTGTAACTGCCTTCATTATCTTCAGTATGCGGGCAAAAAGGGAGTGAGAAATATGAGACTGGACCGATTTTTCAGTGTTACGGGTACGCTTTCAAGATCGGAGGCATCGAAATTTATCCGCAAAGGCGCGGTTAGCATAGACGGAAAGATTGAATCCGATCCCGCAAAACATATAGATCCCGAAAAGCAAACGGTTTGCCTAAATGGGCAGAAAATCATATACAGTCGCTATACGTACATAATGATGAATAAGCCGGTCGGAGCTGTTTGCGCAACCGAAGACGGTGGCCTGACGGTTATTGATCTTCTCCCCGAAAAAGAAAAAAGAATGCAGCTGTTTCCTTGCGGAAGACTTGATAAGAATACAACGGGATTTGTTTTGATAACCGACAACGGAACATTGGCGCACAGACTTCTTTCACCGTCGTCTCATTGTGAAAAATCTTACAGATTTCTTCTTAAATTTCCGTATTCAAATGAGGATATAGCCACGCTGGAAAACGGAGTTCCGCTCGACGAAAAAGTTACGAAACCTTGCAAGATTAAAAGGCTTTCCGATTATGAAGGGGAAATAACTCTTCATGAGGGGAAATTTCACCAAATTAAACGAATGTTTGAGTATGTTCATAATCAGGTAAGAGAGCTTTCGAGAATCAGCTTTGCCGAAATCCCTCTTGATGCCGAATTGAAATTCGGCGAGTGGAGATTTCTTACGGATAATGAAATCGCGATTCTCGAATCTTACGATAAACATTAAAATCTAATATATTAGAAAAAATATAAAATGGAAAATCGAGAATTCAAGTATTGACGGTTATATTGTTATATATTATGCACAAAAATAAATTGGAAATTTTGTGGAGTAAAACTCTATAATTGTTCACAATTATTTGTTAAAATAGACAGCAGTAAAGAATTTACCGATAGTCAGATTAAAATCAGGAGGCTGTTAAATGGCAAGCTTATCATTCAGACACATTTATAAGAAATATCCGGGCGGAGTTACCGCCGTATCCGACTTCTGCCTTGAAGTCAAAGACAAGGAATTTATTATTTTCGTAGGTCCTTCGGGATGCGGCAAATCGACGACCCTTCGTATGATTGCCGGACTGGAAGAAATTACCGAAGGCGAGCTTTTCATCGGTGATAAGCTTGTAAATGATATTGCGCCGAAAGACCGTGATATTGCGATGGTTTTCCAGAACTATGCTCTTTATCCTCATATGACCGTATTCGACAATATGGCATTCGGTCTTAAACTCCGTAAAGTTCCGAAGGAAGAAATAAAGAGAAAGGTTGAACAGGCTGCAAAAATTCTTGATATTACACACCTTCTTGACCGTCGCCCCAAACAGCTTTCAGGTGGTCAGAAACAGCGTGTCGCACTCGGACGTGCAATAGTTCGTAATCCTAAGGTGTTCCTTCTTGACGAACCTCTTTCAAACCTTGACGCAAAGCTTCGTGCAACGATGAGAACAGAGCTTACGAAGATTCATAAGAGACTCGGCACAACATTCATTTATGTTACGCATGACCAGGTCGAGGCTATGACAATGGCTTCTCGTATCGTAGTTATGAAAGACGGACTTATCCAGCAGGTTGATACTCCTCAGAGACTTTATGATCTCCCGTGTAACCTCTTCGTTGCCGGATTTATCGGAACACCTCAAATGAACTTTATCGATGCCACTCTCGTACAGAGAAACGGTGATGTCATAGTTCATTGGGGAGTTGAGGAGCAGAAAGACAGACCGGCGGTTATTTGCGAGCTTAAGCTTCCCGCAGAAAAGGCAAATGATCCCGCACTGAAGGATTATATCGGTAAAGAAGTTATTATCGGTGTTCGTCCCGAATGTCTGCATGACGATGCATCTTATGTCAATGCATCCCCCGATACCGTTGTTGAGGCAAGCGTTGATGTTACCGAGCTTATGGGTAATGAAATTTATCTTTATATGACTGCCGGCGACCAGAATCTTATTGCCCGCGTTCCTCCGCAGTCTCAGACAAGAAGCGGCGATCAGATTAAGATTTGTATCGATGCTTCGAGAGTTCATATTTTCGATAAAGATACCGAAAAGTGCATTATTCACTGATTTTATGATTAAAGGTCTGCCGTCAGGCAGACCTTTTTGATGTTCTTCCTGCTTTTCTGATATATTTATATTCGATGAGGTGATTGTTATAAATAAGACAAATGTGCTGGTGAGTGCTTGTCTTCTCGGTACCGATTGCCGCTATGACGGCAAAAGCAAGCCTTGCGAGGCAATAATAAAAATTTGCAATTCTTCGGATTGTATAAATTTTATACCGATTTGTCCCGAATGTGACGGTGGGCTCCCGACTCCGCGCTCTCCGGCCGAAATAGTCGGTGACAAGGTGATAAACCGCGAGGGAAGAGAAGTAACCGATGCTTATGAGAAAGGCGGAATACATGCACTTAAAATCGCCGAAACTTTTGACTGTAAAATTGCCGTACTTAAAGAAAACAGCCCGTCGTGCGGCTGCAAATACGTCTATGACGGAACTTTTTCGGGAAAACTTGTTGACGGTAAGGGAATTGCAGCGCAAATTCTATCCGAAAACGGAATAATTTGCATCGATGAAAATGACTTGGAAAATCTTTATAAATTTTTGCAACTCCGAAATTAAAATTCAGTTCTGTTGACATTTTATTTGGACTGTGATAAAATAACACAAGTTAAGGATCACGAGGAATTATTGGATGAAACTCTACATCATTCGACACGGAGAGACCGAAGCCAACGCGAAGGGCGTTCTTCAGGGGTGGGCAGATTATCCTCTGAATGAGCGCGGTGAACATTTGGCCGTTTTAACAGGAAAAAAAATGTCAGATATACATTTTGATGCGGCTTTTTCCAGCCCGCTTCGGAGGGCATACAAAACCTGTGAATTGATATTGAAAAACAGCGGAAACGATTTGACCCACATATTCATCGATGAGAGGCTGAAAGAAATCAACGCCGGCGATTGGGAAGGGAAAAAATTCGGCAAGGAAAGTAAAGAATTGCCTCTCGAAAAACTCCGACAGTTTTATGAAGATACATTTACTTTCGACGGTTTTCCCGGCGGTGAAAAAATTACCGATCTTTGCAGCAGAACACAAAGTTTTTTGCGAGAGATAAGCCGTAGCTGTCAATATTCGACTGTTCTGGTGTCGACTCATGGGTGCGCAATGCGCGCAATGCTTAACTTCATTTATGAGAATAAACGGGATTTTTGGCACGGCCATGTGCCGAAAAATTGTGCTGTCAGCATTGTTGAAACGGACGGAGTAAAATTCGATTTGATCGGTGACGATTTAACTTACTGTTAGAGCATTGATTGCATTGATATATGCCATCGCTGTAAATTTTGTTTCTTGATTTAAGGAATATATATTTTAATGAATAGATTACATAAAGAAAATGAAAAAAATAATATCGGAAAGCCAAAGATAAATATCAGCAACACATATTTGATTATATTATATGATTTTATTATTTTGGTTGCCGTCGGTATTGTATTTTTTGTATTTTGCGGGAAAAGCGAACATTCCGAATTCACGGATATGCTTTTACTGTCTTTGGCTTATTGCGGTATAATTTTTCTGTATCGTTACTTGTTTAAGATATATAATCAGGTTTGGCGTTACGGTGATATCAGAAGTTATATCCGGCTTCTTATGTCTGACAGTTTTGCGTATCTGACTTTTTTCCTGCTTCAGCTTCTGCATTTGATTCCGTGGACTTCTTTTTCGAGATCTGTTTCCAATGCGTGTGTTGCGCTTCTCTGCACACTTGCTATTCGTCTTTTTTATGCATACGCTTACAAATGCTGCAAAAAACATACACCTCTCGGCAATATGCTTAATCGGATTGTAAAAATAGTGAGTTTTGGCAGAGTAGAACTTAATGATGATGTTAATTACAGTCGCATCAGTGTGGCAATTGTCGGTGCCGGGCAGGTCGGGGTTATGCTTGCTCAGGAGCTTCTTGCCGGAAAATATTCTTCTCTCGAACCTAAATTTTTTGTAGATACCGATAAGGAAAAAATCGGTCGACAGATTATCGGACTACCCGTTTTCGATGAAAAATCGGTGAGTCAAAATCTTGTGGATAAATATTCGATTCGCGAATTTATTTTGGCTCTGCCGCAAATCAGCGTTGAAAAAAAGAAGGAACTTTACGAGCTGTATAAAAAGTACGGCTGTAAGGTCAGGATATACGATTATCCCATTATAGAAAGTGCGAGCGTCAAACGCAGGCTGCGCGATTTTGACATAGATGACTTGATGCCTCGTGCCGAGATAGATTTTTCCGACGAAAATGCAATCAAATGTTACAGCGGCAAGGTTGTTCTTGTAACAGGCGGTGGCGGATCTATCGGCAGTGAGCTTTGCAGACAGCTTGCCATTGCAAGACCCAAGCAGATTGTTATACTTGATATATACGAAAACGGCGCGTATGATTTACAGCAGGAGCTTATAGCCGCATATAAAGGTAAAATTGATATAAAAATAGAGATTCTTTCCGTGTGTAATCGTGCTGCTCTCGAACGCGTGTTTGAGTCATATCATCCGAATGTAGTAATAAACGCCGCCGCTCATAAGCATGTCCCGCTTATGGAACATAATTGCCTTGAAGCTATTGAAAACAACATTTTCGGAACACTTAATACCGTGGAACTTTCGGAAAAGTATAATGTCGAAAGATATGTAATGGTTTCAACCGATAAAGCGGTAAATCCCACAAATGTTATGGGTGCAACCAAACGCATGTGCGAAATGATTGTGCTCTGCCACAGTAAGATGTCGCCATCTACGAAATTCAGCGCAACACGTTTCGGAAATGTACTCGGCAGTGCCGGCTCAGTGGTTCCTCTTTTCAAAAAGCAAATTGCAAACGGCGGGCCGGTAACCGTGACCGATAAAAGAATTGTTCGCTATTTTATGACAATACCCGAAGCGAGTCGGCTTGTGCTTCAGTCGGGCGCAATGGCTGAAAACGGTGAACTGTTTGTACTTGATATGGGTAAGCCCGTTAAAATACTTACACTTGCCGAAAATATGATTAGCCTTTGCGGATATGAGCCTTATAAAGATATAGATATTGTAGAAACCGGTTTGCGTCCGGGCGAGAAACTATATGAGGAGCTCCTTATTAAGTCTGAATCAACTTATAAAACAGAGAACGAACTGATTTTCATAGAGCATGATAATCCGATATCACGGGATGAATTGACCTTTAAGTTAAACATTTTGCGCGATGCATTAAACAGCGGCGATGAAAAAATCGCCAAGGAAGCTCTGAAAAAAGTTGTTCCCACATACAAAGATCCGGATGAAGTTAATCTCAACGTAAAACTTCCCGAATAATTTGACGTATATTCTGCATTTTTCGATTTGCTTTGTGTTTGCATGTTCTGAATTCATATATTGTTAACCGGATAATATTAAATAAAAAAACAAATAAGGAGAAAAACAAATGAAAACATCGACTGAAATCGGCTCTGCTTCCCGACAGATTGGCGAAAGAAAGGCCGTAGAGTACATAGGAAAAGCCGGCTTTGACGCGTGGGATTTTTCCATGTTTGAAATGGTAAAATTCGATTGGGGAAAGGGAAAAGTGATTGAATCAAATCATCCGCTTCTCTCGTCCGAGTATCTTAAATTTGCTAGGGAATTAAAGCAGATAGGACTTGATAACGGAATCGTATGCAATCAGTCTCATGCACCTTTTCCCGTAAATATTAAAGAGATTCGCGATTATCTTAAACGTTCAATCGAATGTACCGCAGAAGCCGGAGGAAGTATCTGCATAATTCATCCGGATAATAATAAATCACCCGAAGCAAATGCCGAAATGTTCAATGAGCTTCTTCCTTTTGCAAAAGAGCATAATGTTAAAATCGCGACCGAAAACATGTGGAACTGGAATCGTGAAGAGGATCACGCGGTGTTTGCTGCCTGCGCTACCCCCGAAAGTTTTAATGCACATCTTGATGCTGTAAACGATGATTATCTTGTAGCCTGCCTTGATATAGGACATGCCGAAATGAAAGGGCTCGGTACATCTGCTCCCGAAATGATTCGCGCACTCGGCAAAAGACTTGCCGCTTTGCATATTCACGATAATGACAGATGGCATGATTCACATGAAATCCCGTTCTCGATGCAGATTGATTTTGAAGCTGTCGTAAAAGCTCTTAAAGAAATCGGTTATAACGGGTATTTTACATTGGAGGCCGATCGCTACCTGAATACGTACAATAGCGATAATATTATGGATGGAATTCGCAATATGTCAAATGTTGCAAGAAAACTTGCAGTAATGTTTGAAAACTGCTGAAATTTTCCTGCATTTGATAATAAAATATTGTGTAGAAGGAAGATGTTGAAAAGATGTGGCTGATTGCCGCTGTCGGCTCGGCTTTTTTTGCCGCACTTACTGCTATTCTCGCCAAATGCGGTATACGCAAGACAGATTCAGATGTTGCGACCGCAATTCGGACCGCTGTTGTTTTGCTTTTTTCTTGGATAATGGTATTCGTTGTCGGCTCTCAGACTTCAATTTCGCAAATATCGGCAGAATCTTTACTTTTTTTGATACTTTCCGGATTTGCGACAGGAGCCTCGTGGATATGTTATTTTAAGGCTCTTTCAATCGGCGATGTGAATAAAGTCGCACCTATTGATAAATCGAGTACGGTATTGACTGTTATTTTGGCAATAGTCTGTTTTGGCGAGACCGACAATCTTGTTGTTAAACTTGCCGCAACAGTGCTTATAGGTGTAGGCACTCTGCTTATGATTGAAAAGAAGCAAGTCGACAAAAGTGCTAACGACCGGAGGTATATTCCGTATGCTGTCGGCTCTGCCGTATTTGCTGCGGCCACATCAATACTTGCCAAAATCGGCATAAAAGATGTTGAGTCTAATCTCGGCACCGCCGTCAGAACCGTAGTTGTGCTTTTTATGGCATGGCTGATTGTTTTCCTAAAGGGAAAGTTAAATGTTGTAAAAAATGTTGATAAGAAAGAACTCGTGTTTATCATCTTGTCCGGTTTTGCAACGGGTGCTTCATGGCTTTGCTACTATTATGCCATAAAAAACGGAATAGTAAGCGTTGTTGTTCCTGTTGATAAAATGAGTCTTTTGCTTACGGTTGCCTTTTCTTATTTTGTATTCGGCGAAAAACTGAATGTAAAATCGGGCATTGGATTGGGACTTATGACTTGCGGAACACTCGCAATGGCAATTTTTACATGAAACGATAAAATGAACAGCTGCAGACTACAGATTCTGCAGCTGTTTTCATATATAATATTCATCTATAAAAAACTATTGACAAATGTATAATCGGATGGTATAATTGATTTACGGTTAGTCGTAACTAACTGCAAATCAGCAGAAAGAGATAAAGATAAGTTTATATCCGGGTTATTATATGAATGAACAAGTTGTAAAATTGATTAAATCAAAACTGATGACACTTGCGGAATCGCTGTTATGCATCTTTGTATTTATGATTATTTCGTTATTCTAAGATTTTTTCGAATATTTCTTTCAAAAAAACCACAATTTTTTTGAAAAAGGTATTGACAAAGGGGAGGAGGGGTGATATAATAATCAAGCTGTCCGCGAGAGCGGGTAGCGGATCGGTCCTT
>CAVGEY010000017.1:0-43608 GCA_963628435.1 bacterium | reverse complement strand
TTGCAGCTTCCATATTTTTTTCTCCTCAGGTTTTCGGCAGATGCCGCAGTGCGCGTCCGACCGCTTCACGATGTGTGCCGCACGGATGACAACAGACTCACCGTTCACAAGCACAAAAGCACCGGACTCGCCGTCGGAAACAACACGCCGCTCGGCGTGTCATTAAAAAGAGCCCATCTTCCGACGGGCCCTTTTTTGTTTTTTCGAAATCAGCCTGTGATACCCGAACGTTCGATACCCTGAATAAGATATCTCTGGCAGAACAGGTAGACTATAATCAGCGGAGCCATAATCAGCAGACCGCAGGTGTTGCGGATCGCCGCCGAAAAGAGGTTTCCGCCCGCATAAGTAACATCGAGTGTCTTCGGCACTTCGATGATTCTCGGAAGCAGTTTGAGTCCCTTTGTTGTACCCGGAATAAACAGGTCAACATAGAAGTTGTCTGTCCACTGCCAGCTGAATGCGAAGAGGAATACCGTAATCATCATCGGCACCGACAACGGCAGGATGATCTGAATGAAGGTTCTGAACACGCCCGATCCGTCGATGTATGCCGATTCCTCAAGTTCATCGGGCACGCCTCTGAAGAACTGTCTGAGCATATAGATGTAAAGACCGTTTTTGAATGCGAGACCGGTCATCGAGAGGATTGTAAGCGGCCAGTATGTACCGGTCAGCTTGAGTGTATCGCCCGTAATCAGCTTGATGATTCCGTAGATGTCGAAATATCTGAACTCGTTGAAGAGCGAGAATCTGAGCATCTGGTGAGGAACGATCATTGTGAGCATTACGCAGGCAAACAGGATTTTCGATCCCTTAAACTTGTATTTGCCGAATCCGTAGCCGACAACACAGCAGACAAGCGTCTGAATTACGCCGCAGAGCAGCGACAGAACGGTTGTGTTGAAGAGCGCCTGGAAGTAGTCGTTCTCCCTGATAATCTGCTTGTATGTGTTGAGCGTCGGATTTTTCGGTATCAGCTTGACCGTTACGTCGACGAAGTCGCTCGGGCTCATGAAAGAGGAAGCGATTTTCGAGATGAACGGGTAGATGATGACATAGGAAATACCGAGAAGAAGGACGAGTCTGAAAATCTTGAAGATGAGCTGTCCGAGGAAGTTCATCGAAAGATATTTGATCTTGAATCGCTGCCAGCGGGAGGTTCTGTCGAAATCGACGCGGATTTTGTTCTTTGACTCTTTCATAACCTTGGTCGGTTTCTGTTCTACATTCTGTGCATTCATATTGTCGACCTCCTTAATCTCTTCTCTGATAGAAGATGTACGCGGACAGGATACCCGATACTATCGCAACGATTCCGATAACGATAAGGAAGTAAATCCAGCCCATTGCGGTCGACTGAACACGCGACTGCGAACCGCCGTTTGAATAAACGTTCATGATGAACGACATTACCGTGTTGTCGCTCGATGTAAACGAGTCGATAACCGTGTAAATCGTATTTACGAGAATCATCGGGCTTATCATCGGGAAGGTGATCTTCCAGAATGTTTCCCATGCCGTTGCGCCGTCTATCGAGCAGGACTCGTAGATGGCGGGTGAAATCGACTGAAGTCCCGCAAGGAATATCAGCATCTGAACACCCGAACGGTTGATGATGTTGTAAACGTCATTTACAAGCTGTACGACATAGCTTACGAGTTCGGTACCGACCTTCATGTTCTCAAACAGGAAGGACACGTCTGCCATCGAGATGATGTCGGATGTCGATGTCATGTTGGTGGTATCTATGTCGGACGCCGATCCGCCCGTGCCGCTCATATAGCTGTCGAGAATGTTCTGCGAGTCGATGTCGGCGATAAGTCCTGTTGAAAGGATGACCGGCACGAAGAAGATCGCACGGAAAAGCGCGCGGCCGAACATCTTCTGGTTAAGAAGAACAGCCATAAAGAGCGAGAATATAACGATTGCGGGGATATCGATGACAAGCTGTTTGATACCCGATGTAAGGGTTGTTACGAAGTCGGGATCGTTGAAGAGCGCGTACGCGTAGTTGTCGAATCCGACGAATTTGTCAAGCAAACCGCCCTTTACCGAGTAGAAGCTCGACTGAAGCGAGTTGAAGATGATCGGAATGTATACGAGTATAAATCCGACCAGGAAGGGTGCAACGAAGAACCAGCCTGCGCGCGCCTTCTTTTTGTCAAGTGACACGGTTTTCTTCTTCTTTTTCTTTGCGGGCGCGGCGGCTGCCGCCGTTTTAAGTGCCTGTGCGTTATTCATTGTACTTCCCCCCTCTCTCAGTTACTCGCGGCAACATTGCCGTTTGCGTCAATCTTAACGTAAGCATACGCTCCGACATCATAGGTCTTGCCGTTCAGCTCAACGGATACATTGAAATCGTTGTAGTTGAGCAGGAAGCAGATGCCGTTTTCGTATTCCTCGTAAACGATTGTGTAGTCATCAATCTTTGTCTTGCTTGTCTTTGTGTTGTATTCGTCGAATGTGGTGTAATCCTCTTCGAACGCCTCAAGATCGAAGTCTTCGGGAGGAATTATCTTGCCGTCCGCGTCTGTCGCGTAGTCATATCCTTCGGGAAGTACAACCGCACCCGATCTTACATCGTCTTTGATTGCCTTCTTAAGGTCGGCGTTATACATTTCGAGATATTCGGCGTAGACTGCCGCAAGCTCGGCCTCGTGTTCGGGAAGCTCGTCCTCGCTGTATGTACGTGTTCCCTCGACAAACTTGTGATCGTTTATGCGGGAGTCCTGTACGTCGTGGAGAGCATTGTTGATTGTGGTATAGGTTTCGACAAGGTCATCGAGCCAGATCGAGAAGTCAACCGAATAGTATTCCGAGAGCTTGCTGAATTCTTTAAGCTCTGCGGTGTTCCGGTAGGACAGCGTGTAATAAGGCGATGCGCCGTTTTCGATAATCTTGAGTATCTCGTACTTGAGGTCGCCCTGCATATTCGTAGGATTGCCCGCGAGATAAACCGATCCGTGGAGAACAAGTCCCATGAACGGAATCGCCTGGCTGGCTCTCAGATAACGTGAGCTGTCGAGCGGAACATTGAGTATGTGCTTTACATACTGCCATGTGTATGCGTTGCCGCCGTCAACCATGATGTTCTTATACTTTTCGTACATCGACTGCAGGAGTTCGGATGTGAGCTCCTTGTCGTCCTCGCGGTTGTAAGGATCGTCCTCATCGAAGTCGGAGTTAAGATCACTGCCGAGAGTAGATGCCGAGATGCCGTTGACTCCGAGTTTGTCCATCTTTGCGGAGAATTTTTCGAAGATGTCGGCGTAAGCGCAGGGCGATACCGTTACCGAACCCATATATGTGAACGACTGGTAGATCGCGTCGTACTCGCGCTTGTAGGAATAGCGGTCGTCTATCGTACGTATGGTCTGCTTGCTGTAACTGAATCCGTCAAACATGGCGGATGCGTTGACGTTCGAGAAATCGAATTCGGGGAATACTCCGTATCCCTTGCTCTCGGCGTCGGTCAGCAGCTCTTTATAGCCGTCGTTGCCGCCGAGCACCTTCTCGAATTTGACGAGCGAGGGCGCGTACTGATATACGGTACCGTTCTTGTTGAAGCCTTTCAGCCTGAAGTTTACATTGGAAATTCCCTTGTCCGAAAGGGTGCTGTACATCGTCTGTATATCCGAGAATGTCGTAAGAGGAGTGTCGACCATAACCGGAATGGTAAGGACAACGTCCTCGGTCTCGATCATACCGAATGATTCGATATAGAGCGGAATGTCGGCTGCCGCGTCATCGATGAGCGAAAGAACTCCGTTTGTTTCGAGATAGTCGCGGTATGCTTTGGCCATTCCCATATAGGAGGGCTCGTATTTTCCGCCTTCGGCAAGCATCACATAACGGATTTTGAGAAGTCCGGTATATTTTCTTTCCGAAACGACTGTCCATTCCGCATCGGCGCCGACCGAAATCGAATCGGCGAGGTTATAGCTGTCCGAGCTTTCCGGATAGAACGAGCAGTATGCCGTGTTGTACTTGTGGGTTACGTTTCCGCCGTGATCGGAGGTGATTTCGCAGAGCGACTCGCCTTCTTCGATGATTGCGAAAAATCCCTGATAGTTGTACTCGTATTCGTAAATCGGCTCGGTAAGGTAGGCGCGCTTGCCGTTTTCGTCAAGGCGGTAGTAAATCGTTGTTGTCTTGGTCTCGAATTTCTCAACCTCGACCGTTTCGTCATCGGTCAGAATGTATTTTACGGTATCGCCGTATTCATCCTTGATTTCGGTGACGTCCTCCTCGTCGACAAGCCAGTACTGAGGAATCGGCTCGCCCGTTTCGGTGTCGTAGGCATCGTTGCCCGCATTGTCCTTCGCGGGGATAATCGTGCTTCCGACCTGTGTCGGATCGCCGATAGAGTCGATGACTCCGAATACCGGCATGCGGATGATTTCCGATTTGCCGTTATAGGTGAGGGTGTGATATGCGTAGTCGGGACCGTAGACCTTGCCGGTTACGGTATAGGTCTTTCCGACGGCGTTGATGTCCTCGTTTCTGATAATCGTGGACGAGCCGTCCGGGAAGAAGGTGTAGCCGCTGGTGTCATTGCCGGTCGCTCCCATATAAGGAAGCGGGGAAATGTAGTTCAGACGGTATTTTTCCGAATCGTAACGGATGCTGTTTGCGGGAAGCGATACGGTGAAGCCGTCGTCGTTGAGGGTATACTCAAGCGCCAGACGGAAGGTTGCGTTGCCCGCTTCGTCGCCGACATATCCGGTAAGTTCGATGTCGTAGTCTCTTTCCTCGAAGCTGTAATCGGGGGCGTACATCTTGGTGTAGCCTTCCATGATGTTCGACATCTTTTCGGATGCGGTAACCTGAGGCGTGATTGTGTAGATTACCAGCTTGTCGGTCATCTTGTACTTGTGGGTTACGGTCTCGCCGAGATGGTTCACATACTCGGTTACATAAACCGTATTGCCCTCTTCGTCGGTCTCGGTGCGGTCATACATGGGTGTGACGCCGAGCTTCTGATAAGATGAGTTCGTGCATTCGTAATTTTCGTACATTTCCTCTATGACCGAGTTCGGCTGAGTCGTATCGTTGGCGTCCTTGCGGTCGTAGTAGGATATCGCTTTACCGAGGTCATAGCTTGCGGTGATGTTGGAAAGAATCATCTCTTCGAATCTCGATGCTTCAATCCAGTAAGGCATCAGCTTCTTGGATGCTTCCTTGCCGAGCGTATACTCGACACGGACACCGTTTTTGATATTCTTTACGGTAACCTGTCCGTTTGAGGCGGCATCCTTGTAGCTGTAAAGTTCGGCGGTCTGTCCGTTGTTCTGAAGATCCTTGTAGGATACGACAACCTGCGACAGAAGTCTCTGCTTAACCGTTTCGGTCTGGACAGTCGCTACGTCGTAAGGGTTGGAGAAGAGAATCTGACCTGTGGCGGTATTCCTGACGGCAACCTCTCCGGTGTACTCGTCGCAGTAGAATACGTAGTCGCCCTTGGTGAGCTTTTCGGTCATCGCCTCGAGCTTTTCTTCTCTTGTCTTGTATTCCCTGGTAAGATAAGCGGCGATTGCTTCCTCGATTGTCGGGTTCTTGATCTCTTCCTCATCCGGATCCACGGTTTCGGTCGATGTGCTGTCCCCGGCAGCCGATACCGTAATCCCCGTAAATGAGATTGCGGTCGCCATAACCATAAGTAAAGCAAGAAGCATCGACAAAACTCTTGTGTTTATGCTGAAATTGTTCATTTTCATTTTATCCATATAAAGTTTTCGTTCTCCTTCCTGCTTTTTAGCTGTAAGTGATTTCGGTTATGATGCTGGATATGAAGGATACCATCTTGATAAGCAGGCTTGAGAAGAGCACCATAATAAACATGATTACGCAGGCGCAGACAAGCGTGCCGATAAGTGTTATCACATTCTTGCCCATCGAATAATCGTGAGTAACCATCGTTCCGAAGAAGAGCAGGAGTCCTACCCAGACATAGCAGAGACTGAGCAGCAGACTGACGAATCCCGCCTCGGAATTGGTAACGACATGGGTGAGAAGTGTCGCAAGCGGCACAATCATAACGATAGGAGTAAGGCTGTAACAGATCGCAACAAAGATGTCCTTGAAGCTGCCCTCGCCGTCAAACAGTGTGGTAAGACACCAGTTTGCGGTTGTTCCGAGGATGATCGGGACAAGCAGTCCGGTCAGCTGCGTGATGATGCTCGAATATCCGCCGCGCGGATTGAAGATGTAGGCCTGACCGATACCCTGATATGCGAATGATACGATCGCGAGCGCGAGAATTAAGAATGCGGCGCGTACCGATCCGCGTTTCTCGTGCTTCAAATCCCAGAATCCGTCAAACGGATGGAATATCAGGTGGAATGCGTACAGCACCTCTTCCCAGAATGTCTTTTTCTTTCCGGATGTTGCCGCTTTTCTGTTGACCTTGTTTGCGAGTTTGAAGAATTCGTAGACGGCAACGCAGAATACGATGACTACAATCGGGATAACCCAGATGTATTTTTCAACCCATTCCTTGCGCCAGTTTCCGAACGCGTCCGAATAGTTTTCGGTATCGTATGCGCGCTCGAAATAATCCATCGCATCTTCCCACTTGCCCTGACGGTAGTAGGCCTTGCCTATGCCGATGTAGGCTGCGTCGAAGTTGTTGTTTCTCTGGAGAATCGCTTTCCAGTCCTCGAGCGCCAGTGAGTATTTACGTTCGTTGTTATGCTCAATCGCGGTGATAAGAAGATCGCCGTATTCGGTGCGGTCATATACCGTGAAGGATGCGGTCTGCCTGTCGAGGACGAGCATCTTCGTATCCTGATAGACTATCGAGCAGACTTTCTGCAGGTTGCCCATCTGTGTTCCGACATCGCCGAATATGAAGAGCAGTTCGCCGTTGTCATCGTAGGTATAGATTCTCGATCTCTTTTCATCGATAATCGACCATGTGTCTGCGGGGCCGATTGCGACGTCGACGATTCTCGACGGGCCGTACGGCACCGAGTTCTGCTGAGATGAACGGACATAACTCTTATACGAAAGTTCGCCCGCCGGCATGAAGAAGCCGTTTCTTCTCATGATGTCGCTTCCGGATGTGTTCAGCTTCTTGACCGGAGCGTAGTTTGTGTCGCTGCTCGCTATCGCGCCCGAAAGAGTCGACTCGTCGATGGCGCCCGTCGTTACGTAGACAAATCCTTCATCGTCGATTGCGATGTTGTTGTAAACGGTCGATACGTTGACGTCCGACTGAGCTCTCTGCTCTGCCGTCTGGAAGCGTCTCCAGATGATTTCGAGTGCGTTGTAGGTAACCTTCTGCGCGCCGATATATCCGGCGAACTCGCCGTCTTCGGTCAGCGACATAATGCCCTGATATGTGGTCGAAGATACCACATAGATACGTCCCGAAGAGTCTACCGACAGCTGAGAGGGCTTGTAAAGCTCACCCTGCTCGAAGACATCGGATGAAGGCTGATTGATTGTGCGCACATAGTTGTATTCGTCATCGAACACCACGATACGCGCGTTCTCGGTATCGGCGACGTAAATCAGTTTTTCCTTGACATACTCGCCGTCTCTCGCGACCGTTCTTTCGAGAATGAAAAGACCTTCGGCCGCATTCAGCGAATCGCTGACACCTTCGCCGTTGACGAAGCTGCTGATCTCGCCGACATAGTTGTAATATTTGTTGAGAATTACGATTCGGTTGTTCGACGGATCGGCGATGTAAACATTGCCTGCCGTGTCGACCTCGATTGCCGTCGGCGCGTTGAGCGCAACCTCAAGACCGATTTTTTTGGAATCGATTACCTTTTCGGGGGTGTAGGCATCGGGGGACGGGAGCTGATCGCCGTCAATCGAATAGGTGTAGGTGGTATATGCGGCACCGAATGACGGGATCGCGCCGATAAGGAGCAGAGCCGCCATAAGGGCGAGCAGAATATTTTTTCTGAATTTTCTCATCGTATACCTCCTTAATCCTTCATACCCGACGAAGCCATCGTTTCGATGATGTTCGACTGCGAAATGACGAATACCGTAATCGGGACAATCATCATGACAACGGTTGCCGCCGCGCCCGCGCCCGAACGGACGATACCGCCCGAAATAATCTGGCCGATGGCGTAGCTGAAGGTTTTAAGCTGTTCGGAGTAGATGTAGATTGTGGAGCCCGTGTTCCACAGATCCTTGAATGAGTACACGATAAGTGTCAGCCATGCCGGTTTAACCATAGGCATCGCTATTGTCCAGAAGGTGTAGACCTCGCTCGCGCCGTCAAGACGTGCCGATTCGAGGACTGCGTCCGAAACCGACGATTCCATGAACTGCTTCATCAGGTAAAGGCCGAGCGTCGAGCCCCATGCCGGAATGATGATAGCCCAGAGGGTGTCGACCCAGTGAAGTTTGGACATGATGATGAAGTTCGCGATTGCGCCGACCGTCTGATGGAACATCAGCGAAAGGACGATGAGCTGGAAGAGGAAGTCGCGTCCCGGGAACTTGATTTTGGACAGAACGTAAGCCGCCATCGATGAGAGGAAGAGGTTGCCGAATGTTCCTCCGACCGATATTACTATCGTGTTGAAGAGGTAACGCGAGAAAGGCACCCAGTTCTGTCCCATCAGCTTGAAGAGGTCTTTGAAGTTCTTCAGCGTAGGCGATGTTACGTAGAATTTAGGCGGGAACACCCAAAGCTCGTCAAGCGGCTTGAGTGACTGAAGTATCGTGTAAAGCATGGGCAGGAACATGAACGCGCCCATTATAATAAGGAAGAATGCGATTCCGGCATCTCCTCCGCGCGAGCGGTTGAGGACGACGGTGTGTTTTCTTGTTCTTAATTTTGCAACTTTTGCCATCGTCACTGCCCCACTTTCGACAGAATTTTCTTGACCGCGGCGTTCGCGCCTATCATTATGATGAATAGCACTGTCGCAATCGCCGACGCGTATCCGATTTCATATCTCGCGCCGCCGTAATCGTTTAGGTGGTGTGTAATCGTCCATGCGCAGTAGTCAACCGACGGGTTGCCGGCAAGCGCATCGACTATGCCGCCGAAGCCGAACGAACCTGTGATCGACAGAATCGCGCCGAACATAAGCTGAGGCTTCATGTAAGGCAGGGTAACATACCAGAGCTCCTGCCAGCGGTTCTTGACTCCGTCAACCGCAGCCGCCTCGTAGAGCGAACGGTCGACAACCTGCAGACCTGCGATAAACGACAGGAAGGCGGTACCGAGCGATGTCCAGAGGGCAACGATGATACAGAGCGGCATAACGTAGTCGGCGTCCGAGAACCACGCGATAGGTTCGTCTATGATCTCGAGATAGAGAAGAAGACCGTTTACATATCCGTACGAGTCGGACGAGAATGCGACCGACCAAATCATGTAAACCGAGCCCGCGATGTTCGGGGCATAGAAAATCAGGGTAACAATCGCTCTGATTTTCGGGGAAAGTTCGTTGATAAACCATGCGACGAGGAACGAAAGCAAATATGAAATCGGTCCTGTGACCGCCGCGAAAATAAGTGTGTTCTGGCAGGCGAGAATAAAAATATCGTCATCAAGAAAGAGTCTGATATAATTCTGCATGAACACGAATGTCGGAGGCTCCAACATGTTATATTCGGTAAAGCTCAGGGCGAGCGAAACGACGACCGGAATAATCGTGAATGTAAGGAATATGATGTAGTAGGGGGCAAGCATAACGTATGCAAACCAGTTGCGCTTCATTTCCTTAAGAGTCCACTGCATTTTGGTCATGTCTTTTCTCGCGACCGGTTTTTTAACCTGCACGTCCCGAGTGGTGGCTGCTGTTTTTTCTGACACCTGCAATCCTCTCCTTGTTCTTAGTATTTTTGCGGAACCCGCGTTTGCCGCGGGCCCGCTTCAAATGTCTGTGCCGGTGAAATTTCCGAGATTTTTACCCGATTTCGCTTTACTCTTCGAGGAAGCTCGTCGTCTGGGTAATCTCGTAATAGGTCATATTGAATTCTTTTCGCTTTCTGCTGATTTCCTTGTTTATTTCAACAATATAATCGAGCAGGCTGTCGGTAGGTATCGCGTTGTCGTTGTAAACAGCGAGGAAAGCGAAGCTGACGTAACGGGAAATGATGTAGCCGCCCGGATACTCGCGTATTGCCGAGAGGTTGGTGAACTGGCTCATCAGGTTCTTGTATTCGCTTGTCGTCCATGACAGCGATGCGAGCGCTTCGACGTTTGCCGTGTTGTGCTTGGACACGGTTCCGAGGAGAGCGGTCAGCTCGTTGGCGTAGGCGGACTGGTTTTCCGAACCGACATACCACTTCATATATTCCCATGCGTGTTCTGTCTGCTCTTCGGTGCGGTCGGCGTCGTAAAGCATGATAAGTGCGGATACGCCGGATACCGCGGTATTGTTGACGCCGGTTACATTGCCGTCGTCATCATACTGAATAACTCCGGGGAGAGCGACGAATTCCCACAGACCTTTGATTTCGGTCGCGTATACCGAAAGCTGGGTGTATGTTGTGTAGTCCATGATGCCCAGCGGGATTTCACCTGTTCTGAATCTCGTTGAGAAATCGTAGGTGTAAGGACATTTGTATTTGGAGAAGAACGAGCACATATAGTCGAACGCGGTAAGCATAACGTCGGTGTCGATACCGATTCTCTTGCCGTTGTCGGCGTAGAGGTTGCCGCCCATCTGGTAGCCGAACAGATTAAGTCCGCCCAGCGAGTTCGGCATCGCGATCTCCATGTGGTTGTTCTGAAGTACCGGAAGGATTGCCACGAGTTCGTCCCATGTTGTCGGAGGTTCGATTCCGAGGTTCTGGAAAACGTCTGCGCGGTAGAACATCATCGAGAACGACTGCGTTTCGGGCAGACCGTAGAGAGTTACGGTGTGTTCGAAGTTTTCGCCGTCGCCGTCAGGGTCAAATTCGCCGAACAGTTCCAGCGGCTCGATTGCGGCTTTTGTGAAGTACGCGCCGGTGAAGTCGCCGCTCTCGGTAAACTGTCCGCCGAGATAGCCTTCTTCCGAATCATACTGTCCGCATACCTCTTCGATGCCTTCCATATCGTTCAGCGGCATTACCGCCGAACGTATCGCCCAGTTGATAACGTCGCCCGAACCGTGTCCCATCGAGACATCGGGGCCGACGCCGGCAAGAACCGACGGCAGCAGCGAGCCGCCCGCGACAAGTTTGAGTTCGACCGAGATACCGGGGTGCGATTTGTTGAAGTCGGTGTTGATAAGGTTTCTGATTATCTGCGCCTGGTCGCGTCCGAGTGTCGTCCATACCTCAACGGTGTTGCCCTCTTCGACAACTTCCATCGATCCGAGCGTGTTGTAGTCGGATACGAACGAACGCGCGAACTGGATCATCTCGAACCAGAGAGCCTCAAGGAAGCTGTCGTTTGCCTTATGCTCTTTCGACGCGTCGACCGCGGGTGATTCAACGACGATGTAGTCGATTTCGAGCGGCTGCTCGGTCGATGTCTGAAGCCATGTGCCGAGCGTTCCGAGATACTCTTTGAGGTTTGAAAGGTTGGACGCGATCTTGTCCTCGTCCGAGCCCATACGGTCGAGCAGCAGCGCGACCTTGTTCAGTGTCTTTGCGTGCGAGCCGGTAGATTTCGTGATTTCGCTGAACGCGTCCGAAATCGCCTCAAGCTCTCTTGCCTGACGGAGAAGCTCATCGACCTCGTCGGGCATGATGCGGTAGAATCCGTAGTCGCGGTTTGCGTCGGGATCCGAGCCGGTAATCATAAGAATCTTGATGTAAATCGCGTTGATGGTGGTCATCGATGCGTCGACACGGCGGAGAATGTCTGCCATGTTGCCGAGCGATGCTTCAAGCTCGATGCGGTTGACGCCTTTTTCAAGATAGAACTTGAATGTCGTCGTGCCGTCGTTCAGCGCGCCGGTCTGCCAGTCGTCGCTGTAATTGAACTGGAGGTATCTCGCTTCCTTGAACGGAACGGTTGCCTCCTTGCCCTCTGCAAGATCGCTCGCGGTTGCCACGCGCAGCGTTCTCGAAGAGAATGTTCCTTCAAGCACGCTCTGCTTGAAGCGGAGTGTTACCTGATACCAGCCGGTTTCGGGAACTTCGATGCTCCAGCGTACCCACTGGCCGAGGTTTTTCCATTTTTCACCGCCGTCGCCGCCGATGACGTTCAGCAGAAGCTGTGTCGCGTCCTGCGGCTCGGTTATATAAGATGTACGGTCGTTGGTCGGGTAAACCGTGTTTTCGGATGTTGCCTCCGGATATTCGCCCTGAATCTTGACCGCGGTTCCCGTGTAGTCGGCGGCATCCGCGTGACTCTCGAGGTATTCGCTGTACGACATTGTGTCGACAACCGGAACAAGTTCAATCGCGGCGATTGCCATCGACTCGCGCTGTGATTCGAGCTGAACGGTGTTCTCGCCCTTCTCGAAGTAGAACTGCAGCGGCTCGGTGTAATATCCCGTCGAATCGGCTGCCGTGTAGCTTCTTCTTTCGCCGATTTTCGTTGTGAGACCGAGCTTTTCGTTCTTGTAAACATTTGCCGAAGTAAGTATAAGCTCTTTATCGGTCTTGATTTCGTTTCCGTTTATATCGCTCTGATATGCGGGATATTTTTCGCATCCTTCGGCAAGAAGAGCCGCCTCGTCAACCGTTTCGCCGGTTTTCGGGAACTGCAGTTTGCCGGTGGATGTATCGCGCTTCAGAACGTTGCCGTCGGCGTCGACATAGTCATACTTAACCTTGCCGTTTGCGTCGAGGAATTTGTATACGGGGCCGCCGTTGTCGTCGGTAAGCAGTGTCGACTCGTCGTCAACCCATGATTTTGTCATGGTAAGGAAGCGCGCCTCGTAGAACGGGACTTTTTCGTTTACATAAAGCGTTCTTTCAATAGATGTCGTCTTTGAGTCGGTCTTGCCGGTCGACTCGACGGTGTCAAGCACCGGATAGTAGACGATATTGATATTGTAAAGACCGGTCGACGGAACTTTAAGAGTCCATCCGACAACACCGTCGGACGGGAGATAAAGCAGTTCGGTACCGTCATCGAGAACAATCGGTTTAACGCCTTCCGCGTTGGTGATTTTCTCATTGTAGGCGACAATGGCATCACCCGAAATACTCACGCTCTCGCTTCCGGGCGCAACATCGGTATATTTGGCGATATAGCTCGAATATTTGATGGTGTCGAGAAGCTCGGAAAGAGTCGGAGTTTCATAGCTGCCTGCCGCAGAAGCCTTTGTCCCGCTTGTTTCGGCCTCGTCTGCCGATGCCGCGGTAGCCGTACCGGGCGCGACAATCATAAGAGCCGAAAGAAAACCGGCGAGAAATCTGGTCTTCTTTGAAAGTTTCATTTGCCGTTTCCTCCTAAAAAGTGAAAAGTGTAATGCAGATACAATGACGAAGACATACCGGAATAACGCATCCCGTCCGCGGTCTTCCGGCAGTCCCGCAGGCGCGTATATAATAAGGTAAGCATCGTAATGGTTCTGCGATAAATAAAAGCGGCAAAAACCGCAAGCAGCTTCTTACAACGGCAACCCCGGCCGTGAAAAATACCGACCGAAAGCAGGCGGCAATCGTCTTGCGCGCCGATCGGTCGGGCCGATTCAATAGCACGGACATATAATACCACACAACAAAAAGCTTGTCAAGAAGCCGAAATTCGTAAAAATCGACATAGCACGCCGCCGCGCGTTTTTTTCGAAGTCGGATATTTTCGGTTAAAACAAAATTTTCACACCGTGCCGTGCGTTCCCTGATTTTGCCGCCGTCCGCTCCGATTTGATGTAAATAATATTTACTCATTATTTTCGATTTTTGTCGATATATCCTGTATTTTTTGATATTTGTTAATCGTTTGGCGAATTGCGGCAAATTTTGCTTACTTTTTCGGTATGAACGGCAGGTGTGTATTAGGTGAAAAAACAATGTGCATTTTGCACAATTTTGGCGGCTGAATTTTTACGCGGTAGCATTTTGCACAAAATTTTGCGCTTTTGTTTTCGCACAGCTACAATTCCACATATATTTCGCATTGTGTCCATTATTTTCGACATCGTTCGACCGGCGTTTTTCGATGAAAAGACACCGCGAAAAAATATTTGTGAATTTTTCGGCGGCAGCTTGAAAATGCCGGCACCGCCTGATATAATAATAAACAGAACATCTGTTCGTTTTTTTGACCGTCTCCGCCCCGTTGACGGCCGATATGCTCCGTGAACGGCAAATGTTCCTACCGAACCGGGATCAACTCACCCGCAGGCGGCGTGACAGGCCGCCGCACCGCTCCGTATCCGACGGCAGAGTCGGCGGCGATGCCGCTCTCCGCAAAAAGTCTTTCCGTTTTCCGAGCCCCGAAGCGGGACAGATCGGTTTTGCGGCCGCGCCGGACAATACGGACAGTCTACCCCGAAATATCATAAACCCGATATGAAATACCGTGAAAATATTACGAAAGGAAGATCTGATTGAACTGGATAACCTATTTTGAAAAATACAATACCGATCGGATGCTGCTTGCATCCTTCGAAAACGAAATAAACCGTCTGGAACACTACGGAAAGGAAAGCGAACGGCTGAATCTGCTCCGAATCGCGGCAGGCGAACTGCGCGCGGCGGTCAGTTCGGTCGACTGCTTTCTCGACGACTACCTCAACGATTCGGACAGTCCGAAAGAAGCCGAAAAAAGGGCGCAGGAACAGCTCTACCTGAAACTGCGCTACCGCCAGAATCTCACGATGGAGGCGACCGCCGAAGCAATGGAGATAAGCCGGGACACCGCCTACCGAATCAGGCGCAGAATCATAGACCGAGGGGACATTTTCGGCTCCATCGGCAAAACGAAGAGAGGAAAATCGACCTGACCGTTACCGACTGCCGAAAACCGTCAAAAAGCGCCGCTTTTGCCGATTTTTTTACAAAATCTCTTTACAAAAACGCACAACCCTGCTATAATATATAGGTAAAAAATTTGATCTCTAATTTCGGAGGCTTAATATGAATTATAACGAAACACTCGACCTGCTCAAAAAACACGGTCAGACACAGCTGCTTGCCTATTATGACGAGCTGTCCGAAGAATCCCGCAAATCGCTGCTTTCTCAGATCGAGAACATCGACTGGTCGCTGCTCAAACTGCTCGACCGCAAGGAAATGAAGGTGGAAAAGGGAGTTCTTTCTCCGCTCGGCGCACTCGAGATTAACGAGATCAACGCCCGCCGCGACGAATTCGAGAAAGTCGGCATCGAAGCGCTTAAAGCCGAAAAGGTCGGCGCCGTTCTGCTTGCCGGCGGACAGGGTACAAGACTCGGATTTGACGGCCCGAAGGGTACATATCCCATCGGCGTTACACACGAACTCTACATCTTCCAGTGCCTTATAAACAACCTCATGGATGTCGTAAAACGTGTCGGCGCATGGGTTCCGCTCTACATTATGACAAGCGAAAAGAACAACGATGCGACAATCGCATTCTTCGAGGAGCATAAATATTTCGGCTACGATAAGGGCCACGTACACTTCTTCATTCAGGAGATGGCTCCCTCTGTCGGATATGACGGAAAGATTCTGCTCGAAGGCAAAGACCGCATCTCGCTCTCGCCCAACGGCAACGGCGGCTGGTTCACATCGCTCGTAAAAGCCGGCTATCTCAATCACATGAAGGAAAACGGCGTTGAATGGCTGACCGTATTCGCGGTTGACAACGTCTGCCAGCGCATAAACGATCCCGCATTCGTCGGCGCGACAATCATGTCGGGCAGAGACTGCGGCGCGAAGGTTGTCGCAAAGGCAAATCCGACCGAGAAAATCGGCGTGCTCTGCCTCGAGGACGGCAAGCCCTCGATAGTCGAATATTACGAAATCACCGACGATATGAAGAATCTGCGCGACGAACGCGGCGAACTTCTCTACAAATTCGGCGTAATTCTCAACTATATGTTCAAGGTATCGAAGCTCGAGGACATTCTCCGTCAAAAGATGCCGGTACACGTTGTCGAGAAGAAGATTCCGCACATCGACGAAAACGGCAATCCCGTAAAGCCGACCGAGCCCAACGGATACAAGTTCGAGACACTCGTGCTTGACATGATTCACATGATGGACTCCTGCCTCAGCTACGAGGTCGTACGCGAAAAGGAATTCGCACCCGTCAAGAACGCGACAGGTGTCGACTCGGTAGAGACCGCGCGCGAACTCCTCAGAAAGAACGGCGTAGAGCTTTAATCGTCAGACTTTAACCGATAAAAAAGACGCAGAACGCGGCTTTGCCGAAAATCCGGTAAAGCCGCGTTTTTGAAACAGCCGTTCTGCTACTTTGTGATTTTATCCGCACATTTCGGCTCTTTTGTCGAGATATACCGCTCATAATAGAAAAGATACTGCTGAGCTATCCCGGCGTATGCTCCGAAATCGGGCAGAGCTCCCCCGTAATATTTGTCGAGAATCCGCCTCACCCAGACATCTATCGGAAAGGCATCGTATTTCGCGAATCCGAAGAGCAGAATACAGGCGGCGACCTTCGGGCCGACTCCGACGATTTTCCGCAGCTCACGCTCGGCGTCCGCGCTGCTCATTTGCGCGATTCGGTCGGGATTTATCTCGCCCCGGACGACTTTTTTCACCGCATCGCAGAGGTAGGGCGCGCGATAACCGACACCGAGCGCGGCATAGCCGTTTTCATCGACATCGGCGAGATCTTCGGCTGTCGGAAAGGCGTATCTCGGTATATCCGGATTGTCGGAACAGCCCGTGCCGTTCTCATCGTTCGGAAAATCGATTCTTTTCCCGTATTTTTCGCAGAGCGCGCCGACAATGCGGCTTATTCTCGCGATATTGTTGTTCTGGCTGATGATAAACGAGATGAGCGTCTCGAAGGCTTCCTGATGCAGGATCCGAATACCGCTCCCGACGGCGGCGGCCTCTTTCAGATGGCGGTCGTTTTCGGGAAAACCCGCGCGAACGGCATCGTAATCGAGCGAAAATCCGAGATAATCGTACCAGACATCGTAAAATGTGCGGCTGTCGCAGCCGTAAATACAGATACCGCCCTCGATTTTTCCGATTTCGAGCAGTCTGCCCTTTGCGACACCCCGCCACACCCCGTCGGCGCCTTTCGCGAATCTGAAAGTCTGTCCGCAGTCAAAGACAAGATCGGGATCGAAGCCGCCGCAATCTTTTATTAACAGGTTTTTCCCACACTCGAAAAGGCGGATCCTGCCGCTGTTTTGCAAGTTATTCATTCGTTCTCCGTGATTATTCAATCGGTTTATATATAATATGGAAAGAAAAAGCAAGAATTTGCCGGGAAGGAGTTTTTTATGGCAGAAACAATTTACACGATTCCGATAAACGAAGTCTTTGAAGAAAATATGAAAGAGGGCGCCGATGCCTGCCCGTTCTGCACTCTCGCGGCAAAACTCGAATCGGATGAGCTCGAACTGATACTCGGTGCGTCGATGATGGAGCCCGACATAAGAATCAGGACAAACAAACAGGGATTCTGCAGCCGCCATTTCACGAAAATGCTGAGAATATCGAAAAGACTGCCGCTCGCGCTGATGCTCGAAAGTCATCTCGGAGAGCTTTCGTCTGCGGTCGGCAAAAAAGGACTTATGAAACCGTCGCCCGACAAAATCGCGAAAATGCTCGCCGAACTCGACGGCTCCTGCTATATCTGCTCGCGTGTCGACTCGAATATGAAAAGACTCCTCTCAAACGCCGTCTATATGTGGCAGACCGATGATCTTTTCAGAAAAAAATTCGCCGCGCAGCCCTATTTCTGTGTGGGACACAGTTCGGCGCTGCTGAATACGGCGTCATCCGAACTGCCGAAGCGGCTTTATTCGGATTTTTCCGAGCAGCTTGTTTCGCTCGTAAACGGTCATCTCGCGTCTCTCTCCGCCGACGTGTCGGCGTTCGCGCGCTCGTTCGACTACCGCTATGCCGATGAAAAGCTCGATGATAAGACAAAAATCGGCGTGGAACGCTCGATTCGTTTTCTCGCGGGCGACGATGCCGCAAAGATAAATTGAAACGCGCTCTGCTTTAAGATAATCAAAAATCGAAATCGGGGCGTCGGGGACACCGCCCCCGCAATTTCCCGAACGAAAAGCCGTGTTCTCCCGAAAGATTTTGCTCTTTTTTCATTCTCCCGCCTTACATGGCGGGAGATTTTGCGTTCGGAGAATAATATCCGAAATCGGGGCGTCGGGGACATCGCCCCCGCAATTTCCCGAACGAAAAGCCGTGTCCCCCCGACCGATTTGGCTATGCTTTCAGCCGATGGCTTTTTCGGCGGTGATTTCGGTGATTTTGAAATTTATCCCGCGCCGCGACCCTTCATCTGTGAGGAGCGCGGCGATTTTTTCGCCGTTCATTCTTATAAGCGACAGGGCAAGCTCCTCTTTTTTGTCGTCGGACAGCGATTTCAGCATGCCGGCGGCGACTCCCTGCGGAAGCGAGGAGAGCATTTTCAGCTTGGAATCTCCGCTTTTTGCCGCTTTTTCGAGAAAAATCGGCAGAAATCTGTCGATAAGACCGTTATAATCGACATCGTCGAGTTTTACGCATAATTTTATCATTTTATAACCATCCCGTAGGCGAAACGAAATTTCGGCTCCCTTTTGTCAATCGCCGCCGACACGGGAGCGTTTTTGCCGCAATTATTTCCGTCAATGCCATGCCGCCGTGCGTGAATACGGCGTGAACGCGGCGGCCGCAATATCGCATTGACGACTGCTTAAAAAAGTCCGGGCGGATTTCTCCGTCCGGACTGCAATTCTTTTATCAGCCGAGTCTTGCTTCAAGCGCGTGAAGCTCGTCATAAAGTTCTGCGGGAACATGATCGCCGATCTGTGCGTAGAACTCTTTGATGTTTTCGATGTCGGCCTTCCAGCTTTCCTTGTCGACCGAGAGAAGATTTTTGAGTGTGTCCTCGCCGATGTCGAGTCCGTCGAGGCAGATGTCCTCGGGCTTCGGCAGATAGCCGATAGGTGATTCAACCGCGTCGACAGCACCGTCGCAGCGCGCGAGAATCCAGAGCAGAACACGCATATTGTCGCCGAATCCGGGCCAGATGAAGTTGCCCGCGTCATCGGTTCTGAACCAGTTGACATGGAAAATCTTGGGCGCGTGAGGAATCTTCTTGCCCATTTCGAGCCAGTGTGCGAAATAATCGCCCATATTGTATCCGACGAACGGACGCATTGCCATAGGATCGCGGCGAACTACGCCGAGAGCGCCTGCGGCTGCCGCAGTTGTTTCGGATGCCATGATCGAGCCGACGAATGTGCCGTGCTGCCAGTTGAATGACTGATATACCAGCGGAGCGGTCTTTGCGCGGCGTCCGCCGAAGATGATCGCGTCAACAGGCACACCTGTTGTCGAATCGAATTCGGGAGATACGCAGGGGCAGTTCTTCGCCATCGCGGTGAAACGCGAGTTCGGATGAGCGCCCGATGTGTTGATCTTGTCGGCCTTGTTGTAGGTGTGATAATCCCACGGCTCGCCCTTCCAGTTGATTGCGTTGCCGGGTTCGGGAACGGGCTCGTCGAGGCCTTCCCACCATACCGTCATATCCTTCGTGTTCAGGCAGACGTTTGTGAAGATCGTGTCGCGTTTGGTTGCGGCAAGCGCGTTGGGGTTGGAGTGCGAGTTTGTTCCGGGAGCGACTCCGAAGAATCCGTTTTCGGGGTTGATCGCGTAGAGTCTGCCGTCCTCGGGATTTACGCGCAGCCATGCGATGTCATCGCCTACACACCATACCTTGTAGCCCTGCTTGCGGTAGATTTCGGGCGGAATGAGCATTGCGAGGTTGGTCTTTCCGCATGCCGACGGGAATGCGGCGGTAATATATCTGATGTGTCCGTCGGGATATTCAAGGCCGAGGATAAGCATATGCTCTGCCATCCAGCCTTCCTTGCGTCCGAGATAGGATGCGATGCGGAGCGCAAAGCACTTCTTGCCGAGCAGAACGTTTCCGCCGTATGCCGAGTTGACCGACATAATGGTGTTGTCCTGCGGGAAGTGGGTGATGTATCTGTTGTTCTCATCGCAGTCTGCGGTTGCGTGAAGTCCCTTGACGAAGTCGGAGCTGTCGCCGAGCGCGTCGATAACCTTCTTGCCCGCGCGTGTCATGATGAGCATGTTCAGCACGACATAGATCGAGTCGGTAAGTTCGATACCGATTTTGGCGAAACTTGAGCCGACAACCGACATCGAATAAGGAATGACATACATGGTCTTTCCCTTCATCGAACCCGTATACAGCTTTTTCAGCTTCGCGTACATCTCGCCGGGCTCTACCCAGTTGTTGATGTTGCCTGCCTCTTCCTTTGTGGGAGTGCAGATGAATGTTCTGCCCTCGACACGCGCGACATCGTTGATCGCGGTGCGGTGCAGATAGCAGTTGGGAAGTTTGTCGGGATTGAGCTTTATAAGTTCTCCTGTCGAGCACGCCTCTTTGCGGAGTTCTTCCGCCTGCTCTTCACTGCCGTCGATCCAGACAATTCTGTCCGGCTGTGTCATATCGGCCATTTCTTTGATCCAGTCAAGAACATACTTGTTGTTTGTCATTCTTTCTCTCTCCTTTATGTAATAAATATTTTTTAACCGAGTGCGGAGGAATTTTCTCAAATCCGGTTCGATTTTATCCGGATTCCCGGAAGATTCTCACGAAATCCCCTTGTCCGCCACTATAAGTATAATACTTTTTCCCCCGAAAATCAAGAAAAAAACGCTTATTTAACAATTATTTCACAATATCGGTATTTTGCACACAGACGGCCGGGGCAGCCGCCTCCCGATAAGGCAAACTTTTCCGCCGCGGCTCCGATTTCGCACTTTTCCCCCGATTTTCCGCAAAAAAATATCGATTTTTTTCAAAAAAAGACTTGACATTGCGGATATTCGGTGATATAATCGCAGGGTAAGCCGAAGACAGCAGGTGCGATGCGGCAAAACAGGACGAGCGGGCGAAGGCAGCAGCCTTTGCGGACTGTCTCGATTTTGTCTGCCTGTCGCGTAAATCCGGCCGAGGTGGAAGATATATACGGCATAAGACCGATTCCCGCGCGTTTATAAAGTGCGGAGCGGTTGCTGCCTTCTCCTTCCTTCGGGCCGTCTGACGGTTCCGAGGTTTTTTATTTTCAAAATCAAACAGGAGGTAGAAAAATGCCAAGCGCAAGTGTACTCGAAAAGAACAAGGCGATTGTTGCCGAACTTACCGACAAGGTAAAGAACGCAACCGCCGGTGTTGTCGTAACATATCAGGGCATTACCGTTGAAGATGATACCGCGCTCCGCAAAGCACTCCGTGCGGCGGGCGTAGACTACAAGGTATACAAGAACACCTTCACGGGTATGGCTCTCGATGCCTGCGGCTATTCTTCAATCAAGAGCGAGCTGAACGGTATGAACGCAATCGCCACCACATCGGGCGACGAAGTTGCTCCCGCGAAGATCCTCAAGGAATATGCCGACAAAATCGAAAGCTTCACAATCAAAGCCGGATTTGCAGACGGTAAGGCAATGACAGCCGACGAAGTCATCGCACTGGCAGCCGTTCCGTCCAAGCCCATGCTGGTCGGCAAGCTGCTCGGCAGCATGAAGAGCCCGGTAAGCAAGCTGGCTATGGTACTTCAGGCCGTAATCGACAAATCGGCAGAAGCTCCCGCAGCAGAAGCTCCCGCAGCCGAATAATCGGCGAAAACCGCAGCCTTTGCGGTGAAAAAGAGGCAATCGGCCGATGCGTCCAGAGGCGGCACGGCAAAAACGAATGCGGACGGAAAAAGTCCGCGACACAAAATTTAATTTTATAAAAACTGATTAACGGAGGAAACTAACAATGGCAAGTGAGAAAGTAACAGCTCTCTTTGAAGAGATTAAAGGTCTTACAATTCTTGAGATGAACGACCTCGTAAAGATGCTCGAGGAAGAATTCGGCGTATCCGCAACCGCAGTTGCAGTAGCAGGCGGCGCAGCAGCAGGCGCAGCAGAAGCTCCCGCAGCTGAGGAAAAGACAGAGTTCGACGTAATCCTTAAGGGATTCGGCGCAAACAAGCTCGCAGTTATCAAGGCAGTTCGTGAAGCAACAGGTCTCGGCCTGAAAGACGCTAAGGACCTTGTTGAAGCAGCTCCTAAGGCTGTTAAGGAAGGCATCTCGAAAGATGACGCCAACAAGCTCGCAGAAGAACTCAAGGCTGCAGGCGCAGAAGTCGAAGTTAAATAATTTTGATTTCACAAAAGTCGTGTCGGAAATTCCGACACGACTTTTTTCGTTTTCATATCCGGATGCCGAAAATACGAACGGGAGCCCGAAATCTCTTTTCGGACTCCCGTTTTTCGGCAGAATATTATTTGCCCGCGCTTTTATCGAAAACTTTTGCCGCCGATTTGCCGTTTCCGACGATTTTTCGATTGTCCGCTTATTCGGACAGGATTTTTCCCCATGTCAGCTTTCCGCAGATTCCGTCGGGTTCGAGATTTCGGCTTTTCTGATAGTCTTTTACCGCCGCCGCCGTCTTTTTCCCGAAAATTCCGTCGGCATCTCCGCAGTCAAAATTCCGCTCGTTAAGCTCCCGCTGCATGATTTTCACCGCCTGACCGCGGCTTCCCTTTTTCACCGTCGGAAAAAGTGCGGACAGACTGACGTATTTTTTCGCCGCATCGGCTTTCAGCGCCCTCCATCTTCCCTGCCGCACATCGATGTGGACATATCCGCGGCATTCTCCGTAAGCGGCGCACTCGATTCCGCCCCGCTCTCCGAGCAGAACATCGGCGTACGCCGCGATTTTCGTCGGCTTTATCCCCGATATGATTATGTCGGCGGCGCACCCTTTCGTGTGATAGCCGCCGCCGCTTCCCCCGACACGCCTGTCGTATGCGGGGGTGCGGTATCCGCTCGTGATTTTAACCGCCTGCCCGAAATAATCTCTGATTTTCTGCAAAATTCCGACAAGTTCGTCAGACAGACAGATGCAGTCGGAGCCGTCGCGGCAGCGGAATTCGATAACCCTGAAGTTTTCGGAGAGCCTTTTGTCGAAATCGGCGGCGAGCGAATATTTTTTCACGTCTTTCTCACTCATCTTCTCCGCCCTCCTTTTCGCCGCCGTTGTTTTCGCCGCCGTTGTTTTCGCCGCCGTTGTTTTCGTCGCCGCTGTCCGATTTGTCCGATTTGCCCGATTTATCCGCCGACGCCTTTTCCGCGCTGATTTTCAGCCTTTTCACGGCGGCAAGCAGAAATGAGGGTATCGGCACCCCTGTTTTCGCCAGATTTTCGAGAATCGATATCATCTCGTTGATGAGCAGCCAGATTATGATGACGGTCGCGACCGCCCCGTCAAATGGCAGATTGCCGCCTGCCGCCGCAAATCCCGAACGTATTACATAGTCGCAGCCGACACCGACCGCGATTACCGCGAGATAGGACACCTTTTTGATTATGCCGGCGATGCTCTTTCGGCTCGACAGCTCGCCGTTTATCCATGCCGCCGCAAGACCGCTCGCATAATCGAGCAGAATAAACATACAGAGCAGAATGAGCGGCAGACCGATGTCGCCTGCGAGCGCCGAAAGCAGACTCGCCGCCGCTCCCGCGGCGAGTCGGACGGCAAAACCGCCTGTATTATATGTGATTTTCAGCATTTTTTCGATTTTTCTCCTTTATTCGTCATTTTGTTATTTTGTTATTTTGTTATTTTGTTTTACCTCGTCTTTTCGGCTGTGCCGCACGGCGCGCCCCGTTTTCGCCGAGCGGCGCAGTTTCGGAAATCTCTCCCGCAGAGCTTCCGTAAACCATCATAGCCCGCGCCCTTTAATAATAAAGTCGCAGATTGTCGCAAAATCACGGTTTATCGCATTTTTCGGTTGACATTTTCCGCCTCCGTGTTATAATTATATAAAATGAAATTTTTTCCGAGAGGTACGGCTATGAATAATACCAAAACAAATATAAATTTCGCCGTTGAGGACAAAGGCTCTTTCGATGTCGTTATCGCAGGCGGCGGCCCCGCCGGAATCGGCGCGGCGATTTCGGCTGCCGAACTCGGCGCGTCGGTCGTCATAATCGAGCGCGCGGGTGTTGTCGGCGGCAACCTGACCGTCGGTCATGTCGCCCCGATGCTCGGCGGATATACGAAGAACAGCATGGCGGATAAGCTGAACAATCTGCTGAAACCCGGCAAATCACCGCTTCTCGTTCACGATTTCGAGTTCGCGAAAGCCGAGCTTACAAAACTGCTCGCCGATGCGGGCGTTACCGTCTGGCTGAACTCGTCTGTCTGCCAGATTATAAAGAAAGACGGCAAAATCGATGCCGCCGTTTTCACAACGCAAAGCGGACTCTGCTCGGTATCCGGCAAAATCTTCATCGATGCCACGGGTGACGGCGTGCTGTCGGCACTCGCCGGAGAGGAAATCGAGGTCGGCCGCGATGACGGACTCTGCCAGCCGACATCGGTTATGTTCACGATCTGCGGCATAAAAGAGGGCAAACAGATACTCTGCAAGCACGAAGAGATGGATACGCCGCTCCCCTGCGGAATCGGCTATCTCGAACTCTGCAAAAAAGCCTGCGCGAGCGGCGAACTGCCGAAAAACGTCAGCATCGTACGCCTTTACGACAGCATCTACCCCGATGAGCAGATGGTCAACGCCACTCAGGCAAACGGCTATGACTCGCTCGACATCGACTCGTACACGGCGGCTCAGGTCGACCTTCGCGAGCAGATGACAAAGGTGCTGAATTTCCTCCGGAACAATATCGACGGCTACGAAAATGTCCGCATAAAAGACAGCTCGGACATCGTCGGCGTGCGTGAGAGCCGCCGCGTCATGGGCAAATATCTGCTGACCGCCGAAGATCTGCTCGCCGGCAGAAAATTCGGGGACGGTGTCGTGCACAGAGCCGATTTCTGTATCGATATTCACAATCCGACAGGCGGCGGCCAGAGCGAGAGCAAGGGCTGTCCCCCACAGACAAAGCCGTACGATATTCCCTACCGCTCGCTCGTTCCGAATGTAAACGAAAATCTGCTGCTCGCGGGCAGATGCATCAGCGGTACCCACCGCGCCCACGCGTCATACAGAGTAATGAACATCTGCATAAACATCGGAGAGGCGGCGGGAGTCGCGGCGGCGCTCTGCGCAAAAGACCGGATTTCGCCGGCAAATCTTGACGCGGACAGAGTGCGCGAAGTTCTCACATCGCGCGGAATCGATCTCGTCGGATGATTTTCCCCATCTGCGGGATATAAAAGATAACACCGAACGCAATAAAACACCTTCCGTGAGGAAGGTGTTTTATTATTCTCTCCGTCGGGAAGGTGTTTTTTCGTCAGGATGATTGTTTCGCGATTTGTGCATAATTCCGTGTTTGCGGTCAATGTTCACAAATCGGTGCGCCCGTTTTCCGGCGATTTTCAAAAGAAAGAAAATTAAATCGGCGTTTTGAACAAATCGCAAATAAAACGATATTTTCGTCCGAAAAATGATTATAATAATAAAGTAACATACAAGGGACAGGATCCCCGAAGAAAGGACAAAATTATGAAAAAGATTATCTCGCTTATCCTCGTGATTTCGATGATCGCCGCATTCGGCGCTCTCTCGGTATCTGCCGATGAAATCACAACAGTCGACGCTTCCACACCTTCGGAAAACAACACGAAAACAGAAAAATACGGCGAAAGAATTTATGTGCAAAAGAAATATTTTGCCGTATCCTATACGGTTAAGGAGCTTCCCGCGGCCGCAGGTATCCCCGATGACAACGGCTGCTTCGGTATCACATTCAATGAAGACGACACAAACAATCACGGCTGCGTTTATATGTTTTACAACCGCGATCTCTCGTTCGGCAATGTCGTATGGTTCGGCCCGTGGTGGGATCAGACTCCCTGCGCACGCTCCAACGCTCAGGTTTCTCTCGATCAGGACAGCGTAGACATCGGCAAAGACCTCACAGTCGTTTGCTACGGCACATTCGAGAACGGCACATTCAAGGTTAAATCGGCGGTTAACGGTGAAGCGATTCAGTCCTGGGGCGCAGACGAGTTCACAATCGAGAACTCGACCGGCTGCATCAACTTCGCAACAAAGGTTACAAACTTCAACGCCACATTCAAGTTCACACAGTCGGACAGCCCTCTCGGAGCAGACGCATTTGACGCAAAAGAAACTCCCGTTGCTCCCAAGACCGGCTCGACAGTAGCTATCGTAGCCGCAATCGCGGTTATCTCGCTCGCAGGCGCATCGGTAGCTTCCAAAAAGCACTGATAAATAACTCTTTTCATGAATTGATAAAGTACCCTCCGCAAGGAGGGTGCTTTTTTATTTCTCCTTCGGGAAGATTGTTTTCTCCGTCGGGAAGGTGTTTTTTCGTCAGGATGATTGTTTCGCGATTTGTGCATAATTCCGTGTTTGCGGTCAATGTTCACAAATCGGTGCGCCCGTTTTCCGGCGATTTTCAAAAGAAAGAAAATTAAATCGGCGTTTTGAACAAATCGCAAATAAAACGATATTTTCGTCCGAAAAATGATTATAATAATAAAGTAACATACAAGGGACAGGATCCCCGAAGAAAGGACAAAATTATGAAAAAGATTATCTCGCTTATCCTCGTGATTTCGATGATCGCCGCATTCGGCGCTCTCTCGGTATCTGCCGATGAAATCACAACAATCGACGCTTCCACAATCTCGGAAGACGGCTCCAAGAAGGAAAACTGGGGCGAAAAACTCTATGTCGAAAAGAAGTATTTCGCAGTTTCCTACACAATCAAAGAACTTCCCGCAACCGCAGGTCGCGCAGACGACAACGGCTGCTGCGGCATCCAGTTCAATGATGACAACGAAGCAAGCCACGGCTACGTATTCATCGGTTATCTTCCGATCTCGGCAGACAACAACTGCAAGTTCAACAACCTCGTATGGTTCGGCCCCTGGTGGGATCAGACCCCCTGCGGAGTAGACAACTATCAGGTTCCGTTTGACGGCGCAACCGTATGCGGCAAAGACATGACGGTCGTTTGCTACGGCACATTCGAGAACGGCACATTCAAGATTAAGACAACAATCAACGGCGAAGCGGTTAAATCATGGGGCGCAGACGAATACACAATCGAGAACTCGACCGGCTGCATCAACTTCGCAACAAAGGTTACAAACCTCACCGCTACATTCAAGTTCACACAGTCGGACAGCCCTCTCGGAGCAGACGCATTTGATGTAAAAGAAGCTCCCAAGACCGGCTCGACAGTAGCTATCGTAGCCGCAATCGCGGTTATTTCGCTCGCAGGCGCATCGGTAGCTTCCAAAAAGCACTGATAAATAACTCTTTTCATGAATTGATAAAGTACCCTCCGCAAGGAGGGTACTTTTTTACTCCTCTTCGGGAAGATTGTTTTTTTCTCTCCGTCGGGAAGGTGTTTATTCTCCGATTTTCGGGGGCTTTTCGCCGCCCGCAACTTGTGTATGTTTCGGACACACAAAAAACATTGTCTTACAGAACTCACAAATATAAACCTCTTTTTTTGTTCGTTTTTGTGTTCCTCCCCGATTTTTTTAACATATTGCACAAACCGTTAATAAAACATTGATTTTTTAGGACACCCGTATTATAATTTAATCATCATAAAGGGATATTATCCCTAAAAGAAGGAGATTATCAAAATGAAAAAAATCATCGCGCTGATTCTTGCTGTCTGCATGGTTTCGATGGTAGCCGTTCTCGCCCTTAATGTTCAGGCGGAAGACGAAATCATCACAATGGATGCTTCCACGCCTTCGACAGACGGTTCAAGAAAAGAAGTATGGGGCGGAAATTATCAGGTTACGAAGAAATATTTCGCCGCATCCTACTCGCTGGTATACACCGCCACCGCAGGCATTCCCACAGACGACGGCACAATGGGCATCAGCATCGACGCCAGCACCAATGACGGATTTATCGCCATTCCCTACTGGCCCAACTCCGACAAAGTATCCCCCAGAAATGCCGCAGGTGTAGTTTGGTTCGGCCCGTGGTGGGGTGACGGCCCTTACGCAGCCAAAAACGTTCAGGTGTCCCTCGATATAATCGAAGATCTCGTATACGGAGAAACTCTCGAAGTAGTTGTCTACGGCTCGCTCGAAAACGGCACGATCAAATTCAAGACCGCCGTCAACGGACAGGACATCAAATCTTACAACGCAGATGAATTCTCGGTAGATAATTCGGCAGGCGTTATCAGCTACCGTACCCGTGTTACCGGCATCACCGCCACATTCAAGTTCACACAGTCGGACAGCCCTCTCGGCAAAGACGCGTTTGAGGAAAAGGCAGCTGTAACGACAACCGCGGCTCCCGCAACAACAACCGCACCCGCAACAACCGTTCCCGCAACAACGGCTGCTCCCGTTACCACCGCTCCGACAACCACCGCTCCGACAACCACCGAAGCGGCAATCAGACCGGTACCCGACGCAACCACAGCCGCAACCACCGAAGCGGAAGTCAAACCCGCACCCGAAACATCGGATGACGCTCCCAAAACCGGCTCGACAGTTGCGCTTGTCGCCGCAATCGCGGGAATTTCTCTCGCAGGCGCAGCGATTGCCTACAAGAAAAAACACTGATAATAAGTAAACATTAACCGAAAACGGCTCTCCTATGAGAGCCGTTTTTTCTTTTTATCTGCCTGTATTTTCGGGCAAAACAATGAATATTAAGGAATTTTCGCATCGCCGCATTGCTTATTTCAGGAAAAAAGGTTATAATGTTTTTGCGGTCAAGCCGAAATCGGCTATCAAAAAAATATCGAATGAAAGGTTATGTCAAAAATGAAAAACATCAGAAAAATCATCTCGCTCATTCTCATAATCGCAACTGTCGCCGCATTTTGCTCGCTGTCGGCATCGGCAGACGACTACGGCGACGGCGTAATCGTTGAGGTTGACGCATCCTGCCCCGAAGGACAGACAAGCGGCGCTTTCACCGAAAGCTTTTTCATCGAAAAGAAATATTTTGCAGTGTCCTACACCCTCTGCGACCTGCCCCAAACCGCGGGCATCTGGGGCGATAACGGCTGCTGCGGAATCCAGTTCGACGACTACGAATCGGCATCTCAGGCATACGTGTTTATCTGCTACAACGGCAATCAGGGTACCGGCGTCATGGACTTCCAGGACAAAGTCTGGTTCGGCCCGTGGTGGAATCCGAACTGCCCCGCAGGCGCATACAACGTCTGGCTCAACTACGATCCCGCATTGGTCTGCGATCAGGATATGACGATCGTCTGCTACGGTTCTTTCATTGACGGCACACTCACGATAAAAACCGAAATCAACGGTGAGGCAGTCAACTCGTGGGGACTCGAAGAATTTTCGATAGAAGGCGCACTCGGCTATGTCAACGCCGCAACCAAGGTGTCGGGCATTGACGCAACCTTCAAATTCGTCGAATCGGACAGCCCTCTGACTCCCGATGTATTCGTAAACGGCACATCGGTAACACCGTCCACCAATGAAGAAACGGAGAATCCCGCCGGAACCGAAGCTCCCGTAACCGAGGCTCCCGCAACCGAGGCTCCCGCAACCGAAGCAGACGGCGAAATCGATAATCCCACGGAAACCGCGGCGGTAACCGCGTATGACGGCGAGGTCACCGAGCCGACAATCGGCGTAAAGAACAATACCGGTCTTGTTGTCGGAATCATAGCCGCGGTTGTCGTAATAGCGGCGGCGGTAATCTTCTTTGTTTACAAGAAAAAACACTGATAATAAGTAAGCATTAACAGAGCGCTTCCCTTTTTCACGACGCCTTATTTTCGCTTGTGTAGATTTCGGACACACTCGATAAATGTTCGGGCAGAATATACATATTTTCGGCATATATTTTGTGTATGATTTAAGCATAATAAGATTATTTTTGACATTTTTCACAAATTGTCAAAATTTTCTTGACTGTTTCGGAAATATGAATTATAATAAACTCGTAAATATGGGTGAAAGCCCAAAAGAAAGGACAAAATTATGAAAAAGATTATCTCGCTTATCCTCGTGATTTCGATGATCGCCGCATTCGGCGCTCTCTCGGTATCTGCCGATGAAATCACAACAATCGACGCTTCCACAATCTCGGAAGACGGCTCGAAGAAGGAACTTTTCGGCGAAAAACTCTACATCGAAAAGAAGTATTTCGCAGTTTCCTACACAATCAAAGGCCTTCCCGCAGCTGAAGGACGCGCCGATGACAACGGCTGCTGCGGCATTCAGTTCAACGACGACAGCGATGTAAGCCACGGCTACGTATTCGTATTCTATACTCCCGACGCCGCTAACAACAACAGCAAATTCGGCGATATGGTATGGTTCGGCCCCTGGTGGGATATGACTCCCTGCGGCGCAGCCAATGCTCAGATTAAGCTCGACCACGACAGCGTAGTCGGCAAGGATCTTACAATCGTTTGCTACGGCACATTCGAGAACGGCACTCTCAAGGTTAAGACAACAATCAACGGCGATGCTGTTAGATCCTGGGGCGTAGACGAGTTCGCAATCACGGACTCGACCGGTTGCGTTAACTTCGCAACAAAGGTTACAAACCTCTCGGCTACATTCAAGTTCACACAGTCGGACAGCCCTCTCGGAGCAGACGCATTTGATGTAAAAGAAGCTCCCAAGACCGGCTCGACAGTAGCTATCGTAGCCGCAATCGCGGTTATTTCGCTCGCAGGCGCATCGGTAGCTTCCAAAAAGCACTGATAAATAACTCTTTTCATGAATTGATAAAGTACCCTCCGCAAGGAGGGTACTTTTTTACTCTTCTTTACGGAGAATTGTTTTTATTATCTCCGCATGGAAGGTGCTTTTTGCCCCTCCGCAAGGAGGGAGTTTTTTCTGTCCGAGAGCATGACCGCTCCCCTCCGCAAGGAGAGAGTTTTTTTATCTGTCCGAGAGCATAATCTCTCCCCTCCGCAAGGAGGGCGTTTTTTATCCGAAAGCATGACCGCTCCCCTCCGCAAGGAGGGAGTTTTTTCTGTCCGTCAGAAAGTTGCTTTTAACCCTCCGCTTTTCGGGGTTCGTTTTTTCTGAAACGATATACCGCTGCCGCCCGATTTGTCGATACTTCCCTTTTACCGTTCGATTTATCGATAAAAACCGCTTCGCCGTTCGATTTTTCGCTTTTCTCCCCTTTGCCGTTCGATTTGTCGATACTTCCCATTTGTCGCTCGATTTGTCGATACTTCCCTTTTGCCGTTCGATTTGTCGATAAAAACCGCTTTGCCTCTCATTTTTTCGCTTTTCTCCCCTTTGCCGTTCGATTTGTCGATAAAAACCGCTTTGTCGCTCAATTTTTCGCTTTTCTCCCCTTTGCCGCTCGTTTTTCGTTTTCCGCGCACTGTTCTCTGCCCCGCAGAGAACATATATCTTCATTACGATTTCCGTACCCGTTCCGATTTCAGTCGATTGCGCAAGAACGCTGCCGCCACATTGTCGGTTTGCGATACTTTGTTATTTTTTTAACATTCGATAAAATAAACTCTTTTTCTCCTCTTCCCTTGAATATTTCGCACACACCACACTATCGGCGTCAGCAGTTCTTTTTATTCTTCACTCTCTTCCCTGCTCTGTTTCTTATGTTTTCGTACCGGCAGGCACGAATGTTTCACGTGAAACATTCGTTTCAAAAAAATCGCAATGAAAACCGATTATGATTTTATTGTGAAAGATTCCTCTCGCAATCACGCTACCCTATTCGTAATTTCAAATTGTTTCACGTGAAACAATTTGGCGACAATTTCTGTTCTCCTGTTTCACGTGAAACATTATCATAAATATTTGCTCAATATGGCCGTTATCTATTGATTTAGGCAAAAGATTGTGCTATAATATCGCTATCCGCAAAATAACAGAAAGGCGCCGACAAGGCGAGGGTAAACCGAAAATGGAAAAACCCGCAAAAGTAATCGCTTTTTCAAATCAGAAAGGCGGAATAGGCAAAACGACATCTGCCGTGAACACGGCGGCATCGATTGCGCTGAAAAAGAAAAAAGTTCTGCTTGTAGATATGGATCCTCAGGGAAACGCGACAAGCGGCGTCGGAATCAGCAAAAAAGGCGATCTGCCGTCTGTATATGACGCGATAATCGGAGAAAAACCGATGAAAGATGTCATAATCAAAACGAGATTCCAGAATCTGTGGGTTGCGCCGTCAAACATCGCGCTTACGGGTGCCGAGATCGAACTTGTATCGACCGAAGGCAGAGAAACGCTCCTGAAAAAACAGCTCGACAGCGTAAAAGACGATTTTGACTATATCATCATAGACTGTCCGCCGTCGCTCGGACTTCTGACGCTCAATTCGCTTGTTGCTTCAGACGGCGTAATAATTCCGATGATATGCGAATATTACGCGCTCGAAGGGCTTTCACAGCTGATTTCCACCATTCGTCAGGTAAAAAAGAGTTATAATCCGCCGCTTGAAATCGTCGGAATACTCATAACAATGTACGACAGACGGCTCAATCTCTCGAAATCGGTCGAAAACGAGCTGAAAAAGTATTATAAAGACAAGCTGTTTGACACGAAAATCAAAAGAAATGTCAGACTGTCGGAAGCGCCGTCATACGGCGAGCCGGTATTCTATTATGACAAACTGTCGAAAGGTACCGAGCAATATCTGTCGCTTGCAAGCGAAATAATAAGGAGAATCTGAAAAATCCGCCCGAAAAGCGGAAAAATACGAAGGGAAGAGTGAAATGGCAAAAAAAACAGGGCTCGGAAAAGGGCTTAATGCGCTCTTTGCCGAGGCAGACGAAGCAACAACCGCCGAAAAGCCGAAATCGACGCTGAAAGTATCCGAAATCACGCCGAGAAGCGGTCAGCCGCGAAAATATTTCGACAAAGACGCTCTTTCGGCACTCGCCGATTCGATAGCGGCAAACGGACTTATCTCGCCGATAGCGGTGAGAAAAAGTCCGAACGGTTATTATGAGATAATCGCGGGCGAACGCCGCTGGAGAGCGGCAAGACTTGCGGGACTGTCCGAAGTTCCGGTAATAATACTCGATACAGACGACAGGCAGACCGCCGAACTGTCGCTGATTGAAAATCTGCAGCGCGAAGACCTGAATCCGATCGAAGAGGCATTGGCATACAAATCGCTGATGGGCGAATTCGGTATGACGCAGGAACAGGTAGCCGACAAGGTCGGAAAATCGCGTGCGGCCGTCGCAAACACATTAAGACTGCTCGATTTGCCCGAAGATGTAAAGAAAATGCTCGAATCGGGCGAAATATCCGAGGGAATGGGCAGAGCGGCGCTCGGACTGCGCGACAAATCGAAAATAGCCGAAATACTCACAACCGCAGTCGAAAAAGGGCTGTCGGTAAGGCAGATTGAGGAGCTTGTCCGCAAAATCAACGAGGCAAAGCCGAAGACCGACACCGAAGACGAAGAAAAACCGCGTTCGGTAAAAGATGTCGACTATGTGGCCGAACTCGAACGCCGAATCAGAAACAGCATCGGCCACCGTGTCAAAATCACAGAGGGCAGAAAGGTCAAGAAAATCGAAATCGAATATACCGACAATTCGGATCTCGAAAACATCCTGAAAACGCTCTGCGGTGACGATTTTTTCAACGAATAATCTATAATAAATAGACATTTGTCCATTATTCTACACAATATTATAAGAGAGGGAACAATTATGCTTGACATCAGATACATTAAAGACAAGCCCGAAGAAGTCATCGCAAGACTCGCGAAAAAGGGAAAAGACGCGAAGGAGGACATCGCGCGCATAATCGAGCTTGACGACGAGAGAAGAGCGCTCATCGGTGAGACCGAATCGCTCAAAGCCGAGAAGAACAAGACATCGAAACTCATCCCGCAGTACAAGAAAGAGGGAAGAGATACCACCGAAATCTTCGCCGAAATGAAAAAAATCGGTGAAACGGTTGCCGAAAACGATGCAAAACTGAAAGCGGTCGAGGACGAGCTGAACACAAAGCTGCTCTGCCTGCCCAACCTGCCCGATGATGACCTCCTGCCCGGCGGAAAAGAGAACAATCAGCCGCTGCGCTACTGGGGAGAGCCCCGCAAGTTCGATTTCGAGCCGAAGAATCACGTCGATCTCTGCACATCGCTCGGACTTATCGACTATCCGCGCGGAACGAAGCTCGCAGGCTCGGGATTCTGGATTTACCGCGGAATGGGCGCGCGTCTTGAATGGGCGCTGCTCAACTATTTCATGGAAACGCATATAAACGACGGCTACGAAATGATCCTGCCCCCCCACATGCTCGAATACGAGTGCGGACTTACGGCGGGACAGTTCCCGAAATTCGCCGACGAAGTCTATAAAATCGAAAATCCGACAGACGACCGCGTGCATTATATGCTCCCGACCGCCGAGGCGGCTCTCGCATCCCTTTACAGAAACGAAATTCTGACCGAAGCCGACCTGCCGAAGAAAATGTTTGCCTACACCCCCTGCTTCCGCCGCGAAGCCGGATCCTACCGCTCGGACGAAAGAGGAATGGTAAGAGGACATCAGTTCAACAAGGTCGAAATGTTCCAGTACACACTGCCCGAAAAGAGCGACGAGGCATTCGATGAACTCGTTGCGAAAGCCGAAAATCTCGTAAAAGGGCTCGGATTCCACTTCCGCACCGTAAAACTCGCCGCAGAGGACTGCTCGGCATCGATGGCACGCACCTACGATATCGAAATCAACATCCCGTCGATGAACGGCTATAAAGAGGTTTCGTCTGTATCGAACGCAAGAGATTATCAGGCACGCCGCGGCATGATCCGCGTAAAACGCGCCGACGGCAGAATCGAGTATGTCCACACCCTCAACGGATCGGGACTCGCAACATCGCGCGTACTGCCCGCACTTGTCGAGCAGAACCAGAACGCCGACGGATCGGTAAATGTCCCCGATGTACTGAGAAAGTGGATCGGCGTCGACGTTATCCGTCCCGAAGATAAATAATCCGGAAGATCCGGCCGAAACAGCCGATACCGATATTCCCGATAAAGCAGAACTATGAAAAAAGACAGAATCGCAAAAGAGAAGAAGATTGTGGCGGAAATGGTGAAAATCTACTGCCGCGGCGTTCATAAAACCGAAAAAGGTCGGCTTTGCGGCGACTGCCGCGAACTTGTCGATTACGCGCTCGCAAGGCTCGATAACTGCCGATGGGGAAACGGCAAAAACTTTTGCTCACAATGTCCCTGCCACTGTTACAAGCCGGATATGCGCGCGAAAATCAAAAAGGTCATGCGCTTTTCGGGGCCGAGAATCATCTTTTCGCATCCGATTGCAGGCACCGCTCACGCGGTAGCGACGGTTAAAGCCGTCATCGGCGAAAAAAGGAAAAATCGTTAAACGACATCCGCAAAGTCGGGATTTTGCCCACGCCTGTGGAAAAGCCTGTGGTAAAGCGGTGATTTCTGTTGAAAACCGAACAAAAAATCAGCCCGAAGAGCTTTCGGGCTGATTTTTTTTCGAGCAAATTTTCGGATGAAGGCAGGCGGCGGCAAATTTTCAGAAAATCGTCATCCTCCGCACGATTTTTTATTTCGAGCTATTGACAATCGAAATTATTTGTGCTAATATATACACGAAAAGTGTATATAATTGTATTATACATCCGTTTTGTACGCATATTGTTCGTAAATTTTATGAGAAATGAATGTGAGGGGACTTTTATGTTTGATCTTGCCGGCAACCGCGATATCGGAGAATATCTTTTCGATTGTATGCGAAACAAAAATTATATAAGTGTGCGTCAATTTGCGAAAGACTGCCTTGAAAGGAAGGGAAAAATCATAAACGAAGAAACCATCCGCAGAGAGTCAAACAGATTTTATCAAATCATGAAAGGCGAGAAAAGGATACAGCAGGAGGATCTGCCCTATGTCTGCGATATGCTCGATATAACCTGCGAAAATCTGCTTTCGGCGGGGAGAAACGAAATACCGCGCGAAAAACGCATGGCAAACTATAATGTCGCATCTTCCGCAGATCCCGCCGAATGGGAAAAATATATGAATATTGAAGGCAGGCCTTGCCTTAAAGCCGACGAATACGGAAAGACAATACTTGACTATGCAGTCGAGTTCGGAAACTTTGATTTTGTAAACTATCTGTTTGAAAATGATTATTTAACAACAGAGAAAAAAACAAAGGCACTCGGAACATTTAGTATCGAATGTTCACTACCCGTTATAGGCGAAAAAATCGGCAGCGACTCCTCTATGTGTCATCTGTCAACCGAACTCGAACATTCGTATAAGCTGCAGTGCGGACTTGCGGCACTTGCCGTAAGATCGGAAAATTACGAACTCGCGAAGAAATTGATTTCACGGGAAATTCCTCGTGATGCCAAAGAAACTGCCGCTTTGCACCGCGAAATTATCCGAAATGGCGACCTTAAATTTCCCGAATGGCTTACCGAAGAGCATGAGATTACAACAAAAATCATAAACAATTCCGATTTTATTTACGCAAATCTCGGCGATCTGATAAAGTGTGCCGTCGACAAATGTGCGGATGATAAAATAATCGACTTTTTGATAGAAAAAGCGGTAAATCACAACAGGAAAGTGATTGAAAATCTCAAAAAACACATGTATGAATGTTCGGATGACGCCTATGTGTTCCGTAAAGATTTACATCTTGTCGAATTCGATTCTGTGAAATCTTCGGAAAATAAACCCATGAGATATTTTTACATTGCAAACGCGGTTTGCGTCAACAGCGAAAGCGCGAAAGTAAGCGAAATCAACCGACTTTACAAAAATATTTTCAATTCCGCCTGCAATATTTTGTGATTTTCTTCACCAACCCATAAAAATCAAACGGCACGGTTTTTCCGTGCCGTTTGATTTCGTTTTCGTATATTACTTGTTGTCGCTGATGTACTTGTCGACTGCCTCTTCGACCATTTCCATCGGGCAGGGACCGAGATCGAGCACCACTTTGTGGAACTCTTTGAGCGAGAACTTGCTGCCGAGCATTGCTTTGGCAAGCGATTTCGCGCTTTCGAGCTTCATGTAGCCGATATAGTATGAGAGATAGGTTGCCGGCGAGGACACGATGCTGTAGTAGAGGCTCTCAACATCGGTAACGCTGTATCCGTTTGTGTCAAGATACGCTTTAAGCTCGCCGATTGTCCAGCCCTCATAGTGAATACCCAGCTCGATACGGCAGGATACATTCCAGTTCAGACGTTCGTTGATGACATTGTAGTTTACGAGCTTTGTCGCTTCGCTTGCCGAATATCCCTTGTAATCATAGAGCGAGTATGACTGATTGCCAGCATAGACCGCCCAGCCTTCGGTATAGCCGAGGAATGAGAGCATCGTTCTGATTTTCGACGGATTTGTGCTGTACCAGTAAACATGCTGATACATGTGTCCGGGATAGCCCTCGTGCGCGAGTGTCGAGTAACCGGTCGTGCCGATGTTCGCGCCGTTGATCTTCATCTTGCCGTGCAGATAGCTGTCGACCTGAGGAGTTACATAGTATGCGACAACGCCCGACATGATGACCTCCATCTCGTCCGACAGATAGTCGATTTCATAGCTGTCGCCGCTGATTTCGGGGAAATCGGTGCCGATTTTGGAGCGCAGATAGTCGAGAATTTCGTTCGGATCGGTCAAGTCGATGTCCGCCTTACCGGATGCGAAAGCGCTGTAAAGCTCGGCGACATAATATTTGCGGAGCAGGGAAATGAGGTTTTCGCTGTCCTTTTCGAGCGCCGAAATCATCTCCTCGCAGGTCATGCTCGTCGATGACGCGTACTGCGCGAGCAGTTCGTAATATTCCTTGCCGTTTTCGAATCCGCAGAGACCGAATTCGTTGGTCGCTTTGCCTTTGAATGTCTCGAATGTGTCGACGATTTTCGCGAACGCGGGAACCATCTTGTCATTTATCGCCGTCTTTATCTGTTCCATATAGTCGGCTTTCTTTGCGTCATCGATGAAGTCGAGCGCGTTGATTTTCTCTCTGACAACGCCGATAAGATAAAGCTCGCCTTCGCTCTTTGAAATCTGCTCGGCCTGCTCGATTACGAGGTCAATGACCTCATCAACCATGCCGTAGCCCTTTTCGACTCTCTCTTTTTCGCCTTCAAGTGCCTCATCGATGTAGTCGGGAAGAAGATTTACGAGTGCGATGAAGTCGGTGATGTCCTTTTCGCGCAGGAAATCGTATTCCGAGAGGTTGGTCGCGATTGCCGACTGAATGCCCGAGTTGCCGTCAAAAGATGTCGACAGATACTCGAATTTGTCGTCGTCGAATTTGAGCGTAAGCTCGATGTAGCTTTTCAGTACCTTGTAGTCGGTTTTCTGATTGTCGGTGAGGAGATCGTAGTTGTATCCGTTCAGGAGTTCGAGAATCTTCTCGGCGGGATATCTGTCGTCTTCCTCGTCGGCTTCCCAGCGCGGCTCGGCGTTTTCGAGTCCGTATGCCGACGGATCGGCAACCGTGTAGTGGAGCGTCAGCGTGTCAAGCGAGATTTCGTTGAGGAAGAGATCGTCGAGGAACGCGTCGAACTTTTCCTGCTCGGCCTTCGCTTCTTCGCTGTTCGTGTCGGGTGTGCTGTCGGGCGCGTCGGGAGCGGTTGTTACCGCCGATGTCGAGCTGCCGCCCGCAGTTGTCGTCGCCGACGATGTTACCGCGCCGCTGCCGCTCTGACAGCCGCTCGTGAGCAGCATCGAGAGGACAACAAGCAGCGAAACAATCGCCGAAAACAGGCTCTTGTATGATTTTTTGCTTCTTTTCATTGTCTTTTCTGCCTTTCCGAAATTTTTTTATCTTTATTGACTCGTTTTCGTAAAATCAGTCGAACGCCCATGTGCCGTTCTTGAAGATTTGAACACTCTTTCCGTCGGCGGTCTCGGCAACAATCGACAGATCGGCGGTGCCGATCATGAAATCGGTGTGAATCATCGAATCGTTGATGCCCTTTGCGTGAAGTTCGTCGTTTGTGTATTTCTCGTAATCTCTGATGCAGTTGGTGAATCCTGCGCCGAGCGCGAGATGGCAGGCGGCGTTTTCATCGAAAAGTGTGTTGTAGAAGAGCAGACCTGTGCGGTTGATCGGGCTTTCGTAGGGAACAAGCGCACATTCGCCGAGATAGGCGGCGCCCTCGTCCATCGAAATCATCTTTTTGAGCAGTTCCTCGCCCTTTTCGGCATGAACCTCAACCGCCTTGCCGCCCTCGAAACGTACCGAGAAATTCTCGATAAGCTCGCCGCGGTAGGACAGCGGCTTTGACGCGTATACGATGCCTTCGGCCTCGCCGCGCATCGGAGAGGTGAATACCTCCTCGGACGGGATGTTCGGATTGAAGAATACGCCGCTCATGGTGTACTCGCCGCCGCCCGCGAACAGTCCGTCATCAATCAGTCCGACCGTGAAATCGGTGCCGTTTGCGCTTGTGTAGTGCAGCTTTTTGATGTGGAGCGAGTTGAGATATTCGTAGCGGTGTTTGAGATCGGCGTTGTGTTTGTCCCACTCGGCAATCGGATCGAGAGCCGCCGCGCCGTCATCCATCGATTCGAGCGCGCGGGAAGTGTAGAGAATCGCCTGCCAGAGCTTTTCGACGGCGGCGGAGGTGCGCAGTTCGGGGAATACCTTTTTTGCCCACGCCTTGCCGGGGACAGCGGCGATTACCCACTGATATTTGTTGTCCATCGCCTGACGGATCGGCTTTATAATCTTGTATCTTGCCTGATTTGCCTTTGCGATTTTCGCCTGATTGATGCCCTTGAGTCCGTCGGGATCCGAAGATTCGAGATAAATCATCACGGGGAGGGTTTCGGCGCGCTGTTTCAGCTTGGCGACCTCCCAGTCGAGCATGCGGTTCATGATTTTCTGCGAACGGTAGCGGGTGTTGATTTTCGCGAGCGGCTGATAGCTCCACTCGACCGAAACGGTTGCCGCACCTGCCTTGTAACATTCCTCGACGACCATCTGCACAAATTCGGGCTGATCGAGGTCGGCGCAAACGATGGCCTCCTGTCCCTTCAGAACATTGCCGCCACAGCAGGCAATGAGCTTTGCGTAATTTCTCAGAATTGATTTTTTCATCTGCAATATCTCCTGTCGGTAAATCTTATTCGGTTGTGTTATCGCCCCTAATAGTAGCACTTTTATGTGTAATTGTCAATAAAAAAGTAAAAAACAGCCGCTTTTCGGCTGTTTTTTGTGATTTCTTTGATTTTTCGGCTGAACTTTCGGCCCGAATCTGTATATATTTTCCGCATCGAACGGCTCTGCGGAAAAATGCCGTTTGACCGCGCCCTATCCGAGAAATTCGGATTTCGCCTTTTCAAGCTCGCCCAAAAAGAGCCTGTCGGTGTCCGACAGCCGCAAACCTTCTCGGTAAATCAGCACATCTTTGTAAAGGCGGCTGTTTTCGGGACATTCTCGCTGCACGAGATGGTATCTTGACAGCATCGAATCGGGAATCGGCGACACCCACATGTATGTTTCGCGGTTGTTGACCAGAAGATCGAATTGACTGCCCCGCTCGAAAACGAAAATCCGGCGGCGCGAGTATTCGGGAAGCTCTCTCTTTTTCAGATCGAGCGCCGAAATCGAGGGTACGTACGGATCGGCGTGCGCGATTTCGACCAGATTCTTGAGGTCGGCAACATCGATTTTATCTTTCGAGGCGAGCGGCCCTTTTTCGCTCATGACAAGGCTGTAGCGAAATTCGGCAATAAGACGGCTCTTCAACCCCCTTGATGCCATCATATCTTTGTAATATCTGTCATAATTTTCGGCATATCTCACAATTCCGAGCCGATAGTCGCCGTCGACGACATTCTGCACCGCGCGCATCGAGTTGGTTTCCTTGTAGAAAAGCTCGGCATCGGTTTCGGGACCGATGAGCGCCGAAAATCTCGTAAACGCCGCCGATATGTAGCTTGCTCTCGGAACCGAAATCGAAAAGCGGATTTTGTCGGCTTTCTTTTTTCCGAGCGATTTTTCAAGCTCGTCAACCTGTTCAAGCACCGATTTCGCCGATTTTATGAAAAGTTCGCCGTCGGGAGTGAGCGAAACGCCCTTCGCGCTGCGGACGAAAATTTTTGTGCCGAGCGAATCTTCAAGCTCTTTTATCGCGCGGCTGAGCGCCGACTGCCCGACATAGAGATTTTCGGCGGCCTTGTTTATCGATTTCGAATTTGCCACCTCAACGGCGTATTTCATGTGCAGAAGATTCATGACCTGCCTCCCGATTTTTGATATGCCGCCCCCGATTTAATATGGCGGCTCCGCCTTTTGAAAAAGCGCAGAGCATAAACTCTGCGCCTTTTCGTTATAATTTTATAAGCCTGCGGTAAGACCGCGTTTTTTTATTCGGCTGTCGCTGTGTCCGGTGCGGTCGGCTCAACATAGGTGGGATCGGCTGTAACGATAACCTTGATCTGAGCCTTCTTGCCGCCGAGACCTTCGGTCATATCGCCGAAGAAGCCGTACTGAGCTTTCTTTTCCTTGGTGGGATCATAGTCGGTGCAGGACCATGTAACCGGGCAGAGAACCATTTCGCAGTAACCGCCCTCGAACTCTGCGTAATCATCAGCGCCGAGAGTGCGTACCGTGTAGTTTTCGATTTCGCAGCCTGCGTTCCATGAACGGTAGCCGGCAACGCCTTGCTTGAGCGATGCGTCGATTTCGCCGGTGTAAATCGCTGTGCCGTCGATCTTAACAATGTACTTGTTGTTGTAGACAAGAACTTCCATCTGGTAGGTGCTGCCTTCATGGTCGAAGTCCTCGTCATGTTCGCCGTGCCATGAGCCGTCTGCTCTGCCTATTGTGAGCCTGCCCTTGCCTTCGTCGGTGCCTGCTACAAGACCGATGAACTGACCGGTGTAGCCGTCGCTCGATGTGCCTGAGAAGTCGGAGCCGCGGAGAACGAATCCGCAGTTGCCGGTGAATCCGTCAAGCAGTGTGATTGTAGCCGATACGGCGTAGTTTGTGTAAACTCCGTCGGATGTCGCCCATGCGGCATCGGTGATTGCCATGTACGCGGTGTCGGTTGTGCCTGCGTATGTAGCCTTGTTCGAATCGATTGTGATTGTTTCATTGGGATCATAGAGTGTCCACTTGTCGCCCGATGAGAAATCGTCGGAGAAGAGCTCGCTCGAACTTTCGGTAACCGCTGCGGGAACATATACATAGAGTTCTTTGGGGAGCTTTGCGATAACATCTTCGAGAGATGTGCCGGTAGCTACCGTTACGCCTTCGACAGACTCAACCTCGAAGTCGGAAACGACTTTCTTGTTGACCGATTTGTCGTTCGGGTTCTGCTTTTTGACAGTGGTCCCGGCTGCCGTTGTAACGGAGGGAGCCGCTGTTGTAACCTCGCTGTCTGCGGCGGTAGTCGTTTCGGTCTGACCGCCCGAACAAGCGGCAAGAGATGCCGCCATTGCGAGCACGAGAAGAAGAGAAATAATCTTTTTCATTTTCTTACCATCCTTTTTTTCTTTTCATTTTTCGGCTGTCGGACGCGCCGCGCCCCTCGCCGTGGCTGTCGGCTTGTCCCGCGTAAATTTCCGCAAAACAGACACCCGACATCTGCGTAAATTGTATCACATTTCCGAAAATTTGCAAGCATTTCGCGACAGATTTTGCGGTCTGAAATTTTTTTCGTGACAATTCACAAACCGCCGCACGTCTTTTTATACATTCCGACAACAAAATCAATTCGCCTTAAAGGCTCCCTTGTGTAAAGGGAGCTGTCGGCAGAGCCGACCGAGGGAATGATTTTTTCCAAAAAAACCCAAGTCGGCATAACCGATTTGGGTTAGATATTGATTACAACTACCCTGACAATAATGCGTTGTAGGGGACGACGTCCTCGGCGTCCCGCTTCTTTGGTTTCTACCTACCTTTATCTAAGCCAAAACGCCTTTGCCAAAATTTCCGTATCAATATCCCGTGCGGATATTTGCCGTATTCGGCATTGCCGAATTAAGGTCGTGAGACCTTAAGGCAAATATCTAAGCCAAATCGGCAACGCCGATTTGGGTTTGCTTGCGCATTCTTTTCGCGCTCCCGATAATGTCCACGCAAAAAATCAAAAAGGTCGGCTTACGACGACCTTTTTTCATTGTACTTTTTTCGATTCACTGTATCCCGTGCGGATATTTGATGAATTTTCGGCTATCCTTTGGATTGAGCGTGTAGGGGACGACGTCCTCGGCGTCCCGTTTTTCGGTTTCTACCTACCTTTATCTAAGCCAAATCGGCAACGCCAAAATTTCCGTATCAATATCCCGTGCGGATATTTGCCGTATTCGGCATTGCCGAATTAAGGTCGTGAGACCTTAAGGCAAATATCTAAGCCAAATCGGCTTCGCCGATTTGGGTTTGCACATTGCACATTGCACATTGCACATTGCTAATTGCCTTTATCTAAGCCAAATCGGCTTCGCCAAAATTTCCGTATCAATATCCCGTGCGGATATTTGATGAATTTTCGGCTATCCTTTGGATTGAGCGTGTAGGGGACGACGTCCTCGGCGTCCCGTTTCTTTGGTTTCTACCTACCTATATCTAAGCCAAATCGGCTTCGCCAAAATTTCCGTATCAATATCCCGTGCGGATATTTGATGAATTTTCGGCTATCCTTTGGATTGAGCGTGTAG
>CAVGEY010000016.1:0-52284 GCA_963628435.1 bacterium | reverse complement strand
GTGCAGCCTGAACTTTTGTAATTCGAACATCCGAAAAATTCTCCGTACGGGCCTGCCTTTTTCAGCAGTCGTCCTCCGCATAACGGACATTCCCATTGTTCTTTCTTGAGTTCTTCATCATAGCGTTCTTTAAGCTCTATAACAAATTCGGATTCTTGATTGGCAACGGTAACAAGAAAAACTTTCTTTTTCGCTCTTGTTAAAGCAACATAGAAAAGTCGTCGTTCCTCTGCATACGGATATATGTCGCAATTTTCAAGCAACAGATCTAAGATTGCGGCATTCTGTATCTTGCTTGGAAAACCCATTCTTGATTTTTTGTTATTGATAATAAAGACATAATCCGACTGTAATCCTTTTGATTTATGTGCGGTAATAAAGTGCATTTTCAAATCGGCCCGCTTCGGATATTTCACTTCCGTAAGCCCGCCGATATTATTATATTGACACTCAAACAATCCGCTGCCATTCAATAATTTTACATCTGACGAGTATCGTCCTATGAAGAATACGCTGCTGTCTTTTGGCAGATCTTCGAGCCTTTTTACCATAAATTCAATCGAAAATTTTTCGGTATATCCGCTGATTTCACCCAATGCAAACCCGGAGGTATCGCTGTTTCCTTTAATGCATTTTGCTATTTGTTGAGGATTTCGCATTATGAAATTGCCGCTGATTTCTATGAGTTTTTGAGTAAAGCGGTAGGTCGTTTCAATTTTACTGATTTCGGCAGAACCCCAATATTGTTCAAAACTCAAAATATATCCGATGTCACTGCCCGCAAAGCGGTAAATACTCTGCCAGTCATCACCTACGCAAAACAGATCATAGTCATTTGATTTTCTCATACTTTGCAGCAGGGAAAAACGAGCTTTGGAAATATCCTGATATTCGTCAACAATAATATATTTGTATGGATTGATATATTTTCCTTGCTCAACAAATCGGGTTGCCATGTTGATCATATCATTGAAATCAATCTCATTGTGCTCATGAAGATAGGCACTATATGAATTAAATATAGGCTCTATAAGCGACAGAATGGTATTATTGCTTTGAATATTACTGCTTCGGATATTCAACCGACGTACGTCGGATATTGAATATCCGTTGCTTTTTATAAGATTGATAACTGTTTCGAATAGCTCTGCAACACCATCGAGAACGGAATCGTCGCCGACAGATATTTGCCGCCATAATTCTTCTGCGGTTTTCGGCGTTGGTTTTACACCGTTTGTAATAAGTCTTTCCTTCAAATTTTCAAGTAAAGTGCCGTCGAATTTTTCATAAGCATAACATTCAATCAAGACAGTGTTATTGGCACTGTGAGTTTCTCGCTTCCATTTCATGGACGAAAGGTATGTTTGACTTGCGGTCATTCCGTCGTCAGCTTTGAAATAAGTTGGAACTTCACCGTTTTGGTTTATGCCGAAATATTCAATATATACATCATATTCGGGCAAATAGAAGTCCGGTTTATATTGTCCGTATTTGCTTGTGCGTGTGTCGATTTTATAAGGGTGTTCATAAATATATTGTATTCCGTTTTGTACTAAAAAGTTGGCTATGTCCAATTCGCCGTAACTTTTTACTGTCTCGCCGTTTGCCGTTATCGGCGGATTAAATTTCAAATATTCCTCATATTCGGCTTGAGTCGTAAACTCAAATTCTGATTTGTGTGCAACGCGGTTATATAATAAATAATTGCATAATAGGTTAAAGTATGTTTTTGAGCGCATGTTCAGTAACAGTTGTTCGTTGACAAAATTACGCAGATTTAATTGTGTAATTTTGGGGACGATACCGTTTACTTTTGTAATAATATTCAGCCCGAGTTTGTGGAAAGTAGATGCATCTATGTTAAAGCCGGTTTCTTCGCTAATACGCCTGTTCATTTCGCTTGCGGAGGCATTGGTGAATGACAACACCAAAATATCCCCCGGTTTGCATTTTCCGGACTTCAAAAGAAATTTAATTTTACCGACAATAGTGGTTGTTTTGCCTGTTCCCGCTCCGGCAATCACAAGATGATTATGAGCCTCTTTGACAATGCAGATCATTTGCTGCCTGTCAAGTTTTCGTCCTTCGACATTACCGATTAGTGTATATGCATTATTTATTTTGGCAGTCGCAAGCGTTTCGTTATGAATGCCGATTTTCTGTTTAAGAGAAACGGCACTGTGATATAATTCTGCTTGCTTTTCCTGAAGTGCTTTATAATGAGATGCTTTTTTTAATTTTTTAATATTAGGTAGGGAAACGTTTGACATCAGTGCGGCGTTTTGATTATACCAGTCCGACTCCTTGCTTGGTTCAATAAATGACTGTGAATCGGACAATAATAAAAACATATCCTGCAGAGCTGTATCAATTTGAATAATCAGATTGTCGCACATGTCATTACGGCATTTGATTTTTTCTTTATGATTGTCAATCATTTTTTTGATTATTCTCATAATACAATCTCCTTATGTAAAGACAGTAATTTTTGCTTCTACATTTGTAAGCATTCAGAGAAGGCAGGAAATGAGCGGGGACGAAAAGCGGGAGAAATCTCCCGCTTTCTCCCGCTTTTTGTACGTATTGTTTATTGCCGCACGGCATCTTTCCTTAAGCTCGCGAAAATAATTTTTTTGTTAAATCATTCTACCGAACCGGTGGCTATTATGTCGGATTCTCCGCAAATTCCGGCAAAAACGACCTCGCCCTGCTGCACCGGAGCATTTACGGAAACTCCGGAAAGCATTTTCATCGCATCAAAAAGCTTTTCTTTTGAAATCGGAGCGCTTGTTTTCACGGGGAGGTAAACCCCCTGCCTGTTGGCAACTCTCACCGTTGTTGTAAGGGTTCGCGTCGGATGCGTAAGCTCGGCAATAGCGTATTTTTCACCTCTGGGGCAGTTGTTCCCCGTAACGCAAAAGCCCTCGGCCGTTTTTTCGGCGGTAAGCTGACAGCCTATCGGGCAGTTTATACATATCATTTCCTTCTTTTCACCGATATTCATAGCCGTAACCTCACTTTACTATTTCAACGGTGATATCGCCGTCGCACTCTTTGAGCTGTTCGCCTTTTATGCGGACAAATTCCATTTCGCCCGGAGCAACCTTGCGCTTTTTCTGAAGAACAAGCTCTTTCTCACCGCACGAAACGCGGATTTTTACATTTTCCATAACCGCACCGACTCTGAAATAGATTTTTATATCTTCAGGGTTTTCGGTAACGTCAATTCTCTGCGGAACGGTGTATCTCACTCCGCCGGTTGCGATAACCGGAAGCGAACCCACGTAATCCGGTTCCTTGCAGCCCGCTTTTATAAACTCGGCGGCACTCTTTCCCGCAAGTTCGGCTTCTTCGGAGACATAGTCCACAAGATCGTGAACATGAAGTACATTACCGCATGAATAAACTCCCGTCTGCTCGGTTCTTCTGTTCTGATTTACAAACGCGCCGCCGGTTACTCTGTCAAGTTTTATGCCGGCAGCCTTTGTAAGCTCGTTTTCGGGAAGAAGTCCGCACGAAAGAAGAAGCGTGTCACATTCGATATATTCACTCTTTTCGGGAATCACACGCAGATGCTCGTCAACCTCCGAAACAGTAACACCCTCAACTCTTTCTTTTCCGTGTATCTTTGATACCGTGTGACTGAGTCTGAGCGGTATGCCGAAGTCGTTAAGACACTGGACTATATTTCTGTTGAGTCCGCCGGAATACGGCATAAGTTCGCATACGAGCTTTACATTTGCCCCTTCAAGCGTCATTCTTCTCGCCATTATGAGGCCGATGTCGCCCGAACCGAGAATAACAATATTTTTACCGGGCATTTCGCCTTTTATGTTTATAAATCTCTGCGCTGTTCCTGCCGTGTATACGCCTGCGGGGCGTTCGCCCGGAATGTTGAGCTGACCGCGGCTTCTTTCACGGCAGCCCATTGCAAGCACAACAGCGCCTGCGTCGATTGTAAATACGCCGTCCTCGCTGTTCATTGCGGTAACGATATGTCTGCCGTTCCCGCTCTGCTCTATTCCGAGAACCATAGTCTTTACAATATAAGGAATTTTCCTTTCGATAACCATTTTCTTGTATCTGTCCGCGTATTCGGGACCGGTAAGCTCCTCACCGAAACGGTGAAGTCCGAATCCGTTATGAATACACTGACGAAGAATACCGCCGAGCCCCTCGTCGCGTTCGATTATAAGTATATCTTTTACGCCGCTGTCAAATGCGGAAACGGCTGCTGCCATTCCGGCGGGGCCTCCGCCTATAACGGCAATATCACATTTTTTCATAGCTGTGTTTCCTCCGCTCTATTTTCTGTTTCCGAGCAAAAGTCTGGATTTGCCGCCTGTCTTCGTGACCTGATTTTCCGCGATTCCGAGTTCTTTTGCAATAAGTTCGGTCACAAACGGTGTGCAGAAGCCCGCCTGACAGCGTCCCATTCCCGCTCTTGTTCTGCGTTTTATGCCGTCAATCGTAGTTGCTTTCGGATTCTGTCTTATCGCGGCAAGGATTTCGCCCTCCGTTACTGTTTCACAGCGGCATATTACTCTGCCGTATGACGGATCCTTTTTTATTATTTCGTTTTTCTCGTCGGTTGAAAGCGTGCGAAAATGCTTGCATGAAACGCGAGTATCGATATAACTTGATTTTTCTTCGAGCTTAAGCCCCGCTTTTGCAAGAAGATTTACTATATATTCCGCTATTGCGGGAGATGAAGAGAGCCCCGGGGAGTCAATTCCCACCGCGTTTATCGCACGCGGAGAGTGCGGGGAAATTTCAAGTACAAAATCCTCGTTTTCGGCGCAGGCTGCGCGAAGTCCGGCAAAAGATGTAATTACGGATCTGTAATTTATGCCGTCGGCCGAAAGCGAAGCCTTCTCTTTTATTGTGTCAAGGCCCGCAAGCGTTGTTGTTCTGTCGTCCTTTTCCGTCTTTTCGGATGTAGGCCCGACAAGAAGGTTTCCGTCAACCGTGGGAGTAACGAGAATGCCCTTTCCCGCTTTCGTAGGAGTTTGGAAAACGGTTCTTGAAACAAGTCCGCCCTCGGACTTGTCAAGAAGCATATATTCGCCCTTCTTTGCGATTATATGATAATCGTCTCCGTAAAGACGTGCGATTTCATCAGATCCGAGTCCGGCGGCATTTACAATGTATTTTGCCTTCATCTCCGCACCGTCGTCGGATTTCAAAGTGTAGACCGACCCATCGTTTGAAATATCCGTAACCTTGAAGTTGCAATAAAGATCGGTACCGTTATCCATCGCATTGCCTACTGCGGCTATTGTAAGATCGTAGGGACAAACTATTCCGGATGAAGTGCAAAGAAGCGCACCGACTATATTTTTTGAAAGCGCCGGCTCGAGCTTTCTTGCTTCGTCACCCGTTATTACCGAAAGACCGGAAACTCCGTTTTGCTTTCCTCTTTCGCAGAGCATCCTGACATGTTCGAGCTGTTCTTCGTCAAATGCAACAACCATAGAACCGTTGTTCTTGTAATGAACGTCAAGACGACGGCACAAATCTGCCATCATTTCGGCACCCTTTACGTTAAGCATTGCTTTCAGTGTTCCCGGAACCGGATCGTATCCTCCGTGAACAATGGCGCTGTTTGCTTTCGTGGCACCGAGCGCAACGTCGGCTCCGGCTTCGACAAGGCAAACATCGAGCTTGTACTTTGCGAGAGCGGCGGCTGTAAGTCCTCCGGTTACTCCCGCACCGATAATCGCAACATCGTAAATCATTTCTTTTGTCTCCAAATCTTTATTATTTGAGTGGTTGAAAATATATCATGTGTTCCCGCAGCAAAATCCGGTTTGTAAACGGGAACAGATTGTACCGAAAATATATCGTTCCGTTTTCGCTGATTCATGTTCTTGCGGTCGGTAATCTCAAACGGATCGGTGCTTCGTGAAAGAAGTTATAAAAAACGGGAGAAATCTTTCGAAATCTCCCATTTCTTACTGTTTGTCTTACCAAACAGCCTTTTTTCGTGCGAATCGGTTTTGATCGCACAAGATGGCAGGGGCGCAAAGACTCGAACTCTGGACATGCAGTTTTGGAGACTGCCGTTCTACCGACTGAACTACACCCCTATGCCGTACTGTGCAATTATATCATAATATTTTCCGAATTGCAATAGATTTTTTGAAAAAATACGGTTTTTTTGATTTTTTTTGTAAAAATCAAAAAAACTATTGACAAATGATAATTCGCGTGCTATTATGAATATATGAACAATCATTCAATCGTTCAAATGAAATCAAAACCGAAAGCGGGTGAACAGTAATTATGGAGAATACGGAAGAAGAAAAAATCGAAACCTGCGATTACCGCTCGATACACGAAGGAGCAGTCAAAGAGGTGCTGTCGAAAATGCCGGATGAGGATACGATTTTCGAACTTGCCGAGCTTTATAAAATATTCGGCGATCATACGAGAATCAGAATACTCTGCGTTCTGTGGGAACACGAACTCTGCGTTTGCGATATCGCAAAAGTTCTGTCAATGACCGATTCCGCGATTTCACATCAACTCAGAGTGCTGAAAGCGGCAAGACTTATCAAATACCGCAGGGAAGGCAAGACCGTCTTTTATTCGCTTGCCGATGAACACGTTCAGACGCTGATTAACTGTGCGGTTGATCACATCGAAGAAGACAAAAAATAAAAAATAATTTATAAAAATTTTATAAAAATTTCGGAGGAAACCATTATGACACGCCATTACAGATTAACAGATATCGACTGCGCAAACTGCGCCGCAAAAATCGAAGCTAAAATTCAGAAAATCAAGGGAGTGGAGAGCGCTTCTGTTGTTTTTCTCTCCCAAAAGGTGACAATCACCGCCGATGAGTCCGAGTTTGACAGAATTTACGCGGAAGCGATTAAGGCTGTAAAGAAAGTCGAGCCGGACTGCGAGTTGGTTGAGCTGTGAAACTCTCAAAAAAACAAAAGAAGGACGCTCTGCGGATTGCCGTTGCGGCTCTGCTGTTTGTCACGGCAGTTGTTGTCGATAAACTTTTTCTGCCCGATTCGGAAAACCTTTTCTCTTTTGAATGGCTGCTGAAGCTTCTCTGCTATCTGCCCGCATATATTATTGCCGGCGGAGAAACACTTGCGGATGCATTTTCGAACATTCTGCGCGGTCAGATTTTCGATGAAAACTTTCTTATGAGCGTAGCGTCGCTTGCGGCGATTATTCTCGGCGAATTTACCGAAGGCGTTGCCGTAATGCTTTTCGCAAATGTCGGCGAACTTTTCGAATCCTGCGCAACCGGTAACGCGCGCGGCGCAATCGATTCGCTTGCGAAACTCTGCCCGGATAAAGCGGACGTTGTCAGAGACGGTAAAATCGTTACCGTATCCGCAGATGACGTGGAAATCGGCGAAATAATCGAAGTCGGCGCCGGACGCAGAATCGCGATTGACGGTGTTGTTGTCGACGGCGGAGCTTCGATTGACTGTTCTTCGCTGACCGGCGAATCGCTTCCCGTGTCGGTAGGAGTCGGCGATGCGGTAAGTTCGGGAACCGTCAATATCGACGGCAGACTCAGAATCCGCACAACCTGCAAGGCAAGCCAGTCTGCGGCCGCCAAGATTGTCGCAACCGTTGAGGATGCGGCAGCGGGAAAATCAAAAACCGAAGCTTTTATAACAAAGTTTGCGGTAGTATATACTCCTGCGGTATGTATTGCGGCGCTTGTCGTTGCGGTCATTCCTCCGATTCTGCTTAAGCAGGATTTTCTCATCTGGATAAAACGCGCGCTCTCTTTCCTTGTTGTGTCCTGCCCCTGCGCGCTTGTAATATCGGTTCCGCTGACATTCTTCGGTGCTGTCGGCGCATCGGCTAAAAAAGGTATTCTCTTTAAGGATAACAGTAAAATCGAGAAACTCACCGAAATAAAAAATATTGCTTTCGATAAAACCGGCACACTTACAAAAGGATTTCTGTCTGTTTCCGAAATTCTGCCTGCCGACGGCACAGATAAAGATAAACTGCTTCAGTATGCCGCGGCTGCCGAATTTTCATCGCTTCATCCGCTTGCGTCGGCAATCAGTCGCGCGTACGGGAAATCGGTGGATGAGAACAGCCTTTCGGATATCCGCGAACTGCCCGGACGCGGAAGAAGCGCCTTGTATAACGGCAAAAATATTGCGGCAGGTAACAAAAAACTGCTTGATGAGCTTGGCGTAGATGCAAAAATCCCCGCCGATGCCGAAGGATGCACGGCAGTCCATGTTGCGTATGACGGCAAGTATGTCGGAAGTATTACCTTCCGCGATGAGCTTAAACCCACATCAAAGCAGGCAATCTCCGAGCTTAATCGGCTGAACGTTCGCACTGTTATGCTTTCGGGTGATTCGCAGAAGGTGGCCGACAATGTCGCAGCCGAACTCGGCATATCCGAATGTAAGGCGGCGCTTCTGCCCGAAGGCAAACTCGAAGCACTCAAAAAGCTGATAGAAGACGGCGGATGCGGATTCGTCGGAGACGGAATCAACGACTCCCCCGCACTCGCAAGATCGGATGTCGGTTTCGCGATGGGTAAGAACGGTGCCGATATAGCGATTGATGCCGCCGATGTCGTAATCTCTTCGGACGATCCGATGAGAGTTGCCGATGCTGTCGCCATTTCACGCAAGACGATGAAAATCGCCAAAGAAAATATCATATTCGCACTCGGAGTCAAACTTCTCATCCTTCTTCTGATAGTTTTCGGAATTGCGAGTATGTGGTTTGCCGTATTCGGTGATGTCGGAGTTTCGGTAATTGCCATTCTCAATTCTATGAGAATGCTCGGAAACGAAAATAAGTAATATCAAAATGCAGGGCTGTCATGTCGGATGGCCCTGTATGTCTTTGAAAAGATTTTTTCGATTTGTTATTAAATTTGTAAGAAAAAAGTAATAAATTCAGAGTACAATATAAACGAAAAATAATAAGGAGTGGGGATACTCGTGTCTTTTAAGAATAATAAGGCTCTGCTCATTGTAAACCCCAAAGCGGGGTTGCAGGGTGCTAAGACCAACCTTTTCAATATTATAAATATTTTGTCGAAAAAATACGATATAACGGTTCATCTGACAGAATATTCCGGTGACGCCGCCGATACAACAGCGGAAGCGGAAGGATTCGATACGGTTATATGCTGCGGAGGCGACGGAACGGTAAGTCAGGTGCTTGAAGGATCCGCAAAGCTCTCCCATCCGATAAAAATAGGCTATATACCGTGCGGAACGACAAACGATCTCGCAACCGCAATCGGAATACCGAAAAATACAAGCTCGGCGGCCGAAGCGATTGTAAAAGGCGTGCCGATTGCCCATGATGTAGGACAGTTCGGCGCCGACAGACGCTTTATTTATACCGCCACATTCGGAGCGTTCGCAAAAACCTCGTATCAGACACCGCAGGATATGAAAAATCTGCTCGGTCATCTCGCGTATTTGCTTTCGGGAATTCAGGAACTCGGAAATATCAGAAATTATAAGGTAAAACTTACTTATGACGACGGAATTTACGAAGCCGATGATATTATCCTGTGTGCCGTAATGAACTCGACATCGATAGGCGGTGTGCTTAAGCTGCCTAAGGATGAAGTCGATTTTGCCGACGGCAAATTCGAGATACTGATGATAAAGGCGCCCGCAAACATTTTCGAACTGAACGAACTTATCGGCGCTCTCACAAAATCGGATTTCGGCAATAAAAATATCGTATATCTCAAGAGCAGTGAGATAAATGTAAAAACCAAAACAAAAGCCGCGTGGACAATCGACGGTGAGAATGCCGGCGAGCATAACGATGTCGACATAAAGTGTCTCAGACATGCCGCAAGCTTCATACGGATTCCCACTTACGAATAATTCTAAACAGCATAAAACAAGAGCCGCGAAGCCTCGCGGCTCTTGTTTTGTTTTATGACAGTTTATTTTCCGGTTTTTTCTTTTATCCTTGCCGCAAGCTCCGGATCGTCGCAGAGTCTGTCGAGCGCGCCGAGCAGCTCGTCAAGTGACGGAAGAGACGGCTGTGCGCCGGGCCTTGATACCGTAATTGCGGCGGCGAATGATGCAAAACGAAGAGAGTCGGAGCAGGACAGACCGATCGAGTATGCAACCGAAAAGGCAGCGATAAAGCTGTCGCCTGCCGCCGTGGGATCAACCGCAATACCGTATGATGCGGCGGGGCAGCGTATATATCCGCATTCTCCGCCGATAACCGCACCCGAGGAGCCGAGCGTGATTATCGTGTTTTTAACGCCCGATTCGCCGAATATGTCGATTATCCGGTGCAGATTGCCTTCATCATCGGCTTTTATTCCGGTGATTGCGGCGGCCTCATGCTCATTGGGTGAAATGAATGTCAGCATCTTTAACATTTCCGCGGAAACCTCGGCAGCAGGTGCCGGATTAAGCATAATCGGAACATTCGCAGAGTATGCCGCCTTCGCTGCCGCCTCGTTGATTTCGTTCGGTATCTCGTGCTGAAGAATCACCATATCATATTCTTGTATGCTGTCTTTAAGAAAATCGATGTCGTCGATTTTCAGCTCGCCGTTTGCGCCGGCAACGATTACGATGCGGTTTTGAGTGCCCGCGTCCGATTTGCATAACTGTATGTCGGCAATCGCGGTCGGAGCTTTGTCGGTTATTTTTACATGTGATGTGTCAACGCCCGACTCTTTCGCCGATTTGATGAGTTCGAGACCGAACGCGTCATTCCCGACCTTGCCTACCATTGTAACATCGGCGCCGAGTCTTGCCGCCTGTATTGCCTGATTTGCGCCTTTTCCTCCGGGAGCGGTTGAAAAAGATGTTCCGTGAATTGTTTCTCCGGGCATAACGAATCTGTCGGCAGATGTAATAAGATCCATATTCATACTGCCCACAACAAGAATTTTCGGCTTTTTCATTTTATATGTATCCTTTCGGTTGTTTTTTCGTTGACATTATATCACATCTCGATTTGTAAGTCAACCGCCCCGAAAATATCGGTGTCCGTAATTTTCCTTTTGATACAGAATTTATTCCGAACCGTGCATATATCCTACAAAAATTTTGTCTTATTGCACAAATATGCCTATCCGATATTGCGCAGGTCAAATATTTGTGATAATATAAAATCAATCAAAGGAAGGAGTATATTCAAATGACAAAAACAATAAGAACGATTGTTTCCTTAATCGTACTTGCGGCAATGTCGGTATCCCTGATTGCCTGCGGAGGCGAAAGTGCGGCTACAACCGCCGGTGCCGGTAAAACCGAAGCACCGGCTACAACCACAACAGCGGAAATTAAGACAGATGCAAAAATCACGACAGCGGCTCCTACTACGACGGTAGCCCCCGAAACCGAAGCCAAACCCGCCTTTGCCGACGGCTCGAAATTCAAAGTCGACGGCGTTCTCGATGAATGGACGAATATCAAAAAACTTTCGATTGTCGGTGACGGCGCTTATGAAGGCAAGAGTGTTGATTTCTATGCCTGCCTTACCGATAAAGGACTTTATATTGCCTGCGATGCATATCATAATGTATATACGACAGGCGTTGATTCATGGTGGCTCAACACCAACCTCGAATTCTTCCTCGGACTTGCTCCGTCGGTACAGTTCTATGTATACGCCAACGGTATGGATTCCGCTCCTCTTACGGGTGTTTCCAGCAGCGGTGTGTTTGAGGATAATGTAAAAATCGATGAAGCGGTTATGAAGACATCTGCCGATGATGCCGGAAGCGCCAACTATCACACAATTACCGAGGTATTTATCGCGCTCGAATCTCTTCCGTCTGATGCAATCGATTACGATGCGTGCGAACTCGAAATCGGAATCGGCTGGAAAACCTCAACCGATAATATCAATAACGGATACTGCAACGCGAATGCAGACGGCTCGGATGAATACTGGGTAGTTGCATGGCCGTCAAGCCGTACACTCTACGCAACGCCCGAAGGACTTGTAAATCCTCTCGCATAATTTAACACAAAATCACAAAAAATCCCGTGCATGCAAAATGCACGGGATTTTTGCTTTTGCACAAATAAAATTCCGCCGAATTGCAGCGGTTTTTGAAAAATGCTATTGTTTTTTTTTGATGCCTGTGATATAATATTGTCAACATCTGTACATTTTCGATGACTTGAAAATGACTGAATATACAGATGAGCAAAAAATAAACCGACGCCCGTTTTTACGGGCAAAAGGAGGATCAACTTGCCCCAGAAAAACGGATTTGGTGAAAAGATTCGCGAATCGATTGCTTCCGTACTGCCGATAACTCTCATAGTTACCGTGCTCTGCCTGCTTTTTGTTCCGCTCGACAATGCCCTGATGCTTTCATTCCTGATAGGATCGGTAATGATTATATTCGGGATGGGAATGTTCAATGTCGGCGCCGAACTTTCGGTGAGCAAAATCGGCTCGCATATCGGTTCAAAAATGACGAAATCACGCAATCTTGCATTGATTTTGTCGCTCAGCTTTGTTTTAGGCCTTATAATTACTATTGCCGAACCTGATTTGCAGGTTCTTGCGGACAATGTCCCCGAAATCAATAAAACGGTGCTTGTTTTGACCGTGTCGGTCGGAGTCGGATTCTTCCTTGTTGTAAGCATGCTCCGTACCCTCTTCCGTATTCCGCTTAAATGGATACTTATCGGATTTTACGCACTTGTATTTATTCTGGCGGCATTCTCGGACAGCGAAATTCTTTCGGTAGCATTTGATTCGGGCGGGGTTACCACCGGACCTATGACCGTGCCGTTCATAATGGCGCTCGGTGTCGGTGTTGCATCAATCAGAAGCGACGAAGATGCGAAATCGGACAGCTTCGGTCTTGTCGCACTCTGTTCAATCGGCCCGATTCTCTCTGTGCTTGTCCTCGGATTTATCTATTCGTTCAGCGCGGATAAGAACACCACCCAGATTATCGCAAACTACGAAAATACCGTTCAGCTCGGATACGGCTATATAAAGGGAATACCTACCTATATTTCGGAGGTGGCATTCGCTCTGCTTCCGATTTTCGTCTTTTTCGTATTTTTTCAGATAATTTCGCTTCATATAAAGAAAAAACCGCTTTTCAAAATCTTAATAGGTCTTTTGCTTACCTATGTCGGACTTGTACTCTTCTTGACAGGTGTTAATGTCGGATTTTCACCGCTCGGATATGTTCTCGGCGGGGAAATCGCCGAAAGCAAATATAAATATCTGCTTATACCGCTCGGTATGCTTATGGGCTGGTTTATTATCAGAGCGGAGCCTGCCGTTCATGTACTGAATAAGCAGGTAACCGAACTCAGCGCGGGCGCAATATCCGAAAAAGCCATGGGACTCAGCCTGTCGATAGCGATTGCGGTCGCAAACGGTCTTTCGATGGTGCGCGTGCTTACGGGCGTACCGATTATGTATTTCATAATTCCCGGATATATAATCGCACTCGGACTTTCGTTTGTCGTTCCCCCGTCATTTACCGCAATAGCCTTTGACTCGGGCGGAGTTGCATCCGGACCGCTTACCGCAACATTTATGCTTCCTCTTGCAATGGGAGCCTGCTCGGCGCTTGGCGGAAATGTTATGACCGATGCATTCGGACTTGTCGCGATGGTTGCGATGACTCCTCTTATCACCGTTCAGATTATGGGCGCGGTTTCGGTTATCAGATCGAAGAAAGCGGCAGCAGTACTGCCCGAACCTGTCCCGGAAGCCGAGGACGGCGTTATCGAACTTTGGGAGGTGGCATAATATGGAACTGTACTATGTTATCAGTATAACCGACCGAGAGCGTTCCGATGAAATGCTCGCGATATGCGAAGAGCTTGATATGTCGTTTGTTATTACCAACCTCGGAAAAGGAACGGCGACAAGCGAACATCTCTCAATTCACGATTTGCAGGCCCGTGAGAAGGAAGTAATATCAACCGTTGCCGATGCCGACGGAATGAAGAAACTCATGCGTCTTGCAAAAAAGAAGATGTATGTTGATATACCCGGAAACGGCATAGTTGCGGCAATTCCGATAAAAAGCGTCGGAAGCAACAGAGCACTTTCTTACTTTACAGACGGCAAACAGCCGAAAGGAGGAAAACCCGATATGAATTTCGAAAATGAACTTATCGTCGTAATACTGAATGAAGGATATTCGGATATGGTAATGGATGCCGCAAGATCGGCAGGTGCGGCAGGCGGAACGGTGTTCCATGCCAAAGGAACAGGCAAAACAAAGGTTGAAAAATTCCTCGGCGTATCGCTTGCCGAGGAAAAGGATATAATATATATCGTCGCATCCGAAAAGAAAAAATCCGAAATTATGAATGCGATAAATAAAAATGCCGGAGTTACAACCGAGGCGTGTGCGATTTCGTTCTCGCTTCCCGTAACCGAAGTTGCCGGTCTGCGTCATTTCGATGAGGAATAATTAACCCACATACAATAACAAAACACCACCTGCATTGCAGGTGGTATTTTGTTATGTTTTGCATACCGATTAAGATAGGTCTTGTTTTGACAGTTTGTTTATGTGTGAGGCAAGCCTGTCTACAATCATATCATAGGCAACCGCATTTTTTCCGCCCTCCTGCACGATAATATCGGCAGCCCGCTTGCTCGGCTCGACAAATAAATCGTGCATCGGCTTGACTGTCGCCGTGTACTGCGTGAGAATAGATTCAAGACTGCGGCCTCTCGTTTTCATATCACGGCGAATCCGCCTGATAAGGCGGATATCGTTGTCGGTGTCAACGAAAATTTTGATGTCCATTAAATCGGTCAGCGATTTGTCGGCGAAAATCAAAATACCCTCAACCAATATAATCGGCTTCGGATCAATGCGTATGGTTTCACTCGATCTGTTGTGAATAGTGTAGTCGTAAACGGGACAGTAGATTGTCTCATGATTGCGCAGTTTTTTTATATCCTCAACCATTCGGGTTGTCTCAAATGAATCGGGATGATCGTAGTTCAGCTTCTCACGTTCGGAAAACGGAAGATCATTGTGTTCCTTGTAATAGTTGTCGTGGTGAATCACCGCAATGTCGTCACGGAAATAATCGATTATTCTGTCGGAAAGTGTCGTTTTTCCGCTGCCGCTTCCTCCGGCAATACCGATTACAATAATATCATTCATGTTGTCAAATTCAAGTCTGTGCCGCGGAAAACGGCAGCGGCGGCTCCTTTTGAAATTTTGTATCGCTTATCGATTCGGCGTGCGTCGATTTGCGGTATTATTTGATTTTTTTGAAGATAAGCGGAGGCAGTTTCGGCTTTTGTTCCGAATAGCTCAGCGCCGATTTGAAGGTCTTTTCGGCAGCCGCGAATTTGTCGGCGTCGGATGTATGCAGTACGGCGATTTCGTCGCCGAGTTCGACATAGTCGCCCGTCTTTTTCAGAAGTTCGATTCCCGCCGAAAGGTCGACAGCATCTCCCTTGCTGATTCGCCCCGCGCCGAGCAGGGAAGCGGAATTGCCGATTTTTTCGGTGTCCATGTGCGAAATGTAACCGGATTTTTCGGATTTCAGTGTTTTTTTGCAGCTTGCAGACGGCAGGAGCGATGTATCATCGAGCATCCCGATATCTCCGCCCTGCGATGAGATCCACTCTTTCATTTTCGTGAATGCTTTTCCCGATTCTATCGAATCGATAACAAGCCCCCTTGCGTCTTTTTCGGATACCGACAGACAAAGTGATACCATCTCGACCGCAAGTTCAACACAGACCTCGTATAAATCGTTTCTCTTGCCGTTTCTGAGAACATCAACCGCCTCTTTGACTTCAAGAGCGTTGCCGATAAAATTGCCGAGCGGGATGTCCATGTCGGTAATTACCGCGCGCATATTCCGTCCGCAGTGCTTGCCGACTTCGACCATAGTACGCGCAAGTTTTTCGGCATCATCAACCGTTTTCATAAACGCTCCGCTGCCGACTTTCACGTCAAGTACAATCGAATGAGAGCCTGCGGCGAGCTTTTTGCTCATAATGCTTGATGCGATAAGCGGAATCGAGTCAACAGTTGCCGTAACATCGCGAAGCGCATACAGCTTTTTGTCGGCAGGTGCAAGATCGGCAGACTGCCCGATAACGCATATACCGTTTTTGCGCACCGCCGAAAGAAATTCGGAAGATGTCAGCGATGTGCGGTAGCCCGAAATCGATTCGAGCTTGTCGATCGTGCCTCCCGTGTGTCCGAGCCCGCGCCCCGACATTTTTGCCATAATACCGCCGATAGATGCGACGATCGGAGCAATAATCAAAGTTGTTTTGTCTCCGACTCCGCCTGTCGAATGTTTGTCGACCGTGCGGTCTCCGAATTCGGATAAATCAACCGTGTCTCCCGAATGGACCATTGCATCGGTAAGCAGTACCGTTTCGTCCATGTTCATACCGTTTATGCAGATTGCCATGCATAGAGCCGACGCCTGATAATCCGGGACTTCACCTTCGGTATAAGCTTTGATGAAATAATCTATTTCGTCTTTGGTTAATATACCGCCATGGCGCTTTTTGTGAATAATATCATACATTTTCATGATAATATACCTTTATCTCATTATCGCTGACCTTTGTCGTAGGGAATACCTTCCGCCTTCGGGGCACGCGATTTCTTTGAGGTGAAAGCAAGTACAATAAGTACCGCTATGTACGGAAGCATGTTGTAGAAGTACATCGGCAGACCGAGATTGTTCAGACTGCAAATTCCGTCGCCGTTGATGTCGAGGAATGAATAAGTCGCGCTGATGCAGCGGAGAAATCCGAACAGGATTGCGCCTGCGGCAATTCCGAGCGGTTTCCAGTTGCCGAAAATCATAATGGCAAGGGCAAGGAAACCGTATCCCGCAACCGTTCCTTCACAGGTGCCGCCCGATGTGGTGGCAATGTAGACATAGCCGCCGAGCCCGCCGAGCGCGCCCGAAATCGTTGTTCCGAGATAGCGCATCCGATGTACGTTTATTCCGACACTGTCGGCAGCCTGCGGATGCTCACCGCATGAGCGGAGTCTTAAACCTGTTTTGGTTTTGTAAAGGAATATCGAAAGAATGATAAAGAGCAGGATGATAATATAGGTTGATATGTAGGCCTTGTCTGTGAATATTTTCGCAAAATCCGAAATATTGTCCGCATTGTCGTTCAGAATGACAAATTGCAGACTTTTCGGCATTTCGAGCTTGTCCTGCATGAAGAAGACCTTGATGAAGAAAAGTGCTACCGCGGGTGCGAGCATATTCAGCGCAGTACCGCCTATTGTCTGGTCTGCTTTGAGATTTATCGCCGAGAATGACAGCAGAAGCGAAAACAGAGCACCCGCAATCGCCGATGCAATCATCGCCAGGATAAATGTAAGCTGCGGATGATAGTCGGTAAATCTTGTCTGTATAAAATAAACGGTGAGCGCTCCTATGAACGATCCGAAAATCATCATACCGTCAAGCGCAATGTTGATAATACCGCTGCGCTCTGCGAATACACCGGCAAGCGCAACTATAAGCAGCGGAACCGCAAACAGAAAGGTTTTTTGAAGTACAAATACCATTTTATTCTTTCTCCTTTCCTTCGTCGTCGGATTTTATCTCTTTTGCCGAATTTATTTTCTTTTTCCTGTTCAATATAACCTCGCGGATAAAACGGGTAAATCCGGCAAAATATATAATCATAGCTATAACGAGCTGTGAAACATATTCGTTGTATGCCGTGAACTGAAGATTGAATCCGCCCTTTTCGATGTAACGCAGGAATATCGAACTGAATATGACTCCTATCGGGTTGCTGTTTGCAAGCAGTGCCGCCGGAATTCCGTTGAATCCGTTGTCGGGAAGACTGCTGTAAGTGCTCCAGTTGAAGTCGTTGTATCCGTTCAGATACCAGAGAGCCGCACCGGCGGCGGCAAGACCGCCCGCAATCACCATTGAGAGAACGATGTTGCGCTTTTCGTTCATGCCCGCGTATTTCGACGCGTCCTTGTTGAATCCGCATGCCTTGAGTTCATAACCGAATGTCGTCTTGTTGAGCATAATCCAGATAAGAATCGCAAACAGAATCGCGATAAAAATGCTGATGTCGATGTGCGAACCGGGGAATAGCTTGTCAAGTCCGAGACGCGGAGTCATGACGCCGTTGGTAATTGTTTTGCGTACGAAATTTACTTTTGTTTCGGCAATGTTCTTGTAAAGATTTCCCGACGCATCGAAAATCCACGAAACAAGGTTGGCGGCAATCCAGTTGGTCATTATGCATACGATAACCTCGTTGACACCGAGATATGCCTTGAAAATTCCGGGTATTGCACCCCAGACCATTCCCGCAAGCATTCCGACGAAAAAGGCAAGCAGCCAAACCCAAAATGCGGTAGCCTCGGTGGTCGGAATCGAAAGAGCGACTATAAGAGATGCCGCCGCTCCGACAAGATACTGTCCGGGCGCGCCTATGTTGAAAAGACCTGTTTTGAACGCGACCGCAACAGAAAGACCTGTCATTATCAGAGGCGTAGATTCGAGAATCATGTCGCCGAATATAAACAGAATGTTTTTTGAACTTCCGCTTGAAAAAGGTCCTCCCAGCAGTATTTTCAGACCTTTAAGCGATTCTGCGGGTGATACATCGGATGAAAAGGCGGAGAGAAGAAGCATTACCAGAAATCCGACGAAAAGTCCGCCTGCGATGCAGATGAGAGACGCTATAACCGATTGTACGGCATCTTTCCGCAGAAAATCATGCAGACCGTTCGATTTTTCTTCTTTTTTCATTTGGATTCACCTCCGTCTGTGCTTTCGGCTTTATTGTCGGCAGCATTATTTTTCAGCGCACCCGCCATATAAAGTCCGAGAGTTTTTACATCTGTCTTTTTGGGATCGATTTCTCCGACAATCTCTCCCTCGTACATTACAAGGATACGGTCGGAAACATCCATAACCTCGTCAAGCTCCAGCGATACAAGCAGAACGGCTTTGCCGCTGTCACGCAGATTTACGATTTTGTTGTGGATATATTCAATCGCACCGACGTCAAGGCCGCGCGTCGGCTGTACGGCAATAAGCAAATCGTGATTTCTTGACATTTCACGCGCGACGATGGCCTTTTGCTGGTTGCCTCCCGACATACTGCGCGCAGCAGTAACCACGCCCTGACCCGAACGTACGTCATATCCTTCAATCAGCTCTTCGGCATACGCGCGGACATTGTCTTTTTTGATAAAACCGTGATGCTGAAATTCGGGTTCGAAATAACGCTGAAGCACCATGTTGTCTTCAAGACTGAAATCGAGAACAAGCCCGTGCTTGTGCCTGTCTTCGGGGATGTGGCTGATTCCGTTCGCGTTGCGGTATCTTACATTCTTGTGAGTGATGTCAGTGCCGTTGAGAATGATGCTTCCCGACAGCGGCTTCGTAAGACCGGTAATGGCACGTACAAGTTCGGTCTGTCCGTTGCCGTCGATTCCGGCAATGCAGACGATTTCGCCGGCACGAACATCAAACGAAACATCGTTTACGGCGTTTTTCTTGCCGCGTCCCTTCGAAACCGAAAGATTTTTGATTTCGAGAACGGTTTTGCCGGGAGTTGCGGGTGATTTGTCTACCGAAAATTTTACTTCACGACCGACCATCATTTCCGAAAGCTCCTCTTTGGTCGTCTCGGAAATATTGACCGTGCCGATGTATTTGCCTTTTCTAAGTACGGTGCAGCGGTCTGCAACCGCCATGATTTCGTTGAGCTTGTGCGTGATAAACAGAATCGACTTGCCCTTTGCGGCAAGGTCTTTCATTATCTGCATCAGTTCATCTATTTCCTGCGGCGTAAGAACGGCAGTAGGTTCGTCGAATATCAGTATTTCGTTTTCGCGGTAAAGCATCTTCAAAATTTCGGTACGCTGCTGCATGCCTACCGTGATGTCCTCTACTTTTGCATCCGGATCGACATTAAGCCCGTATACTTTTGACAGCGAAAGAATCTTTTCTCTTGCTTCTTTTCGGCTTATAAAGCCGAACTTTGAAGGTTCGGTACCGAGAATTATATTATCAAGTACAGTAAAAACATCAACAAGCTTGAAATGCTGATGAACCATTCCGATTCCGAGCGCGTTGGCATCGTTCGGGTCTTTTATCTGTACGACTTTTCCGTCTTTAAGAATTTCTCCGCTCTCCGGCTGATATAAGCCGAAAAGAACGCTCATAAGCGTTGATTTACCTGCTCCGTTTTCGCCGAGCAGAGCATGAATTTCCCCTTTTTTCAGCTGAAGATTTATATCATCGTTCGCTATTATTCCGGGAAAAACCTTTGTTATATGGCGCATTTCAATTACATAGGGGGACCCTGTATCGGGTGACTGCGCAATTATATCTTCATTATTCATGGCATTATTCATGGCGAATTCTCTCTTTATAATTGATATGCCGCAAAAAAAGCGGCGGTATGAAACAATATGAGTTTTGTATGCCGATATGTCGGAATTTTTCTCAAAGGGAAGAGCATCCGACCGAAAAAGATCGGACGCCTTAAACTTCAAATGACGAGGGGATGATGCGGCTGCATCATCCCCTCTTTTGCAAACAAATTATGATTCGAAACTGATGCTGACCTTCTTGAGGCCGAGGGCGTCAAGCCAATCTTTGTTGTTGGCATCTGCGGGAACATCGGATTTCGGGGTTACTGTGCCGTCCTTAATGGAAGCGAGAACCGTCTTGTAATCATCAACCGTGAACTTTGTCATCGACCATGTGTCGGTAGGAAGTCCGGTTGCATTATCGGCTGCGCCGAGATTCTGCGACTTGCCTGCGAGCTCTGCGTCCCACTTGCCGTCGTAGTACTGACCGAGAACTTTATAAACGGAAGCGCTGAGTCCCTTGACTGCGGATGTGATGACACGGTCTGATTCGTTGGACTGGTCAACGTCGACGCCGATGATCTTCGCACCGGTGTACTCTTCTGCTGCTGCCTTTACGGACTGGAACATCGATCCGCCGCATGCGAATACGACTTCTGTGCCGTTTGCATACCAGCCGGCGATCTGTGTCTGGAGTTCGGTAGAAGCGGAGAAGCTTGCGCCGAACTTGTAGCTGTATCTCAGCTCGATTGCGCCGTCGTCAAGACCCATTTCGGCAGCTGCCGCCTCTGCGCCCTGAACGAAGCCGTAACCGAAACGGTTGCACGCCGGGTTTGTTCCGCCGCCGCCTGCGGTGAAGCCGAGCTTTGTGTAGCCCTCTTTAACTGCCGCATAGCCTGCGAGGTATCCGGATTCCTGCTCTTTGTAAACGATAGCGGTTACATTGGAAAGAGGAGTGCCGTCGTCATCGGTAAGAGCCCATCCGTCAACGAATACGAATTTAACATTGGGGTATTCCTTTGCCACGGTAGTCATAGCCGTTGCCTGAAGGAAGCCGGGGGCAACAATTATTTCGGCACCGTTGGTAATAGCCTGACGCATAGCTGCCATACGGTCGTTATCGCTTGCATCCGAGCCGTTTGCGGGCTGATAGTACTTGTAGCCGATGTGGTTCTCTTCCGCATAAGCCTTGGCACCTTCGTACGTACCCTGGTTGAAGCCCTTGTCCATAAGCTGTCCGACGTCGGTTACGACTGCGATTTTCGCTGTACCCGAATCATTGCCGCAGGAAGCCAAAACCGAAACCATGCCCACGAGAAGAGCGAGTGAAAGAATTACTGATAAAACTTTTTTCATTTTTCAAATTCCCTCCGTTTTATTTTGACGCTTTTCAAACGCCGTTTTATTTTACCATTTTTGATATATCAAATCAATAGGTATATCATATTTTCGTCGAAGCGTAAAACTTTTCGTTAATTTTCTACAAATAGCGATGGATTTTTTTGTGAATCGGTTGAATTATTGCATATCGCTGTCGGTAAATCTGTCGGGAAGTGCCGCCTGAAGCGTCGTTACATAAGGCCGCCCGTCTTTAAGCAGAATGATTTCGAAATTGTCACGGCAGAACTCGGCCATAACCTGCCTGCATACGCCGCAGGGAGGAGCAAATCCCGCCGGACTGCCGACCTTGCCTCCGACAATGGCAATCATTGTAAAACGCCGCTCGCCTTCGCTCACCGCTTTGAAAAAGGCGGTTCGCTCCGCACATATCGTCGGGGTGAAAGTTGCATTCTCGATGTTGCATCCGGTGTAAATTCTCCCGTCTTCGCATAAAAGAGCCGCTCCGACGGCATATTTCGAATAGGGAGCATAGGCAGCCTCTCTTGCCGCTTCGGCTTTTTTGAGCAGCTTTTCGTAAATCGTCATTTAACTACCTCCGAAAAGAAACTTTTGCCCTCGGTCATAAACGGTACGCCGAGCATTTCGGCGATTGTTGCGGCAATGTCCGCAAAACTTGTGCGTATGCCGAGATTTACCGGTCTGATTTTCTTTCCCATTACCAGAAGCGGAGTGTATTCGCGTGTGTGGTCGGTGCTTATGTCGCCCGGATCGCATCCGTGGTCGGCGGTAATCATCATCACATCATCGTCGGAAAGACCGGCGATAAGCGCGGGCAGACGGCTGTCAAAGGCTGTCAGCGCCCCGGCATATCCGTCAACATTGTTGCGGTGTCCGTAGACCATGTCGAAATCGACAAGATTGATAAAGCACAGCCCGTCGAAATCTTCGGACAGGAGCGCCTCGGTCGCGTCGGTACTTTCGGTGTTGTTGTGAGCGGGAACCGCTTTTGTAATGCCGCGTCCCGCAAATATGTCCGAGATCTTTCCGACCGAAATCACATCTTTTCCTGCCGCGCTGAGAGCGTCAAGCAGAGTTGCTCCGGTCGGCTCAAGCGAAAAATCGTGCCGTCTTTCGGTGCGTGTGAAATTTCCGTTTGAGCCTATGAAAGGCCGCGCGATTACTCTGCCGACCGCATCCTTGCCGACAAGAATGTTTCTCGCGATTCTGCAATACTCATAGAGCGTTTCTACCGGAATGATTTCCTCGTGCGCCGCAATCTGAAAAACACTGTCGGCACTTGTATAAACAATCGGTTTTCCTGTTCTTATATGTTCATCGCCGTAATCGCGCAGAACATCGGTACCCGAATAGGGAAGATTGCAGAGAATTTTCCTGCCGATCGCATTCTCGAATTTTTCGATGACTTCGGGCGGAAAACCGTTTTTGTATGTCGGAAGAGGCTTTTCGGATATCAGCCCCGCAATCTCCCAGTGACCTATTGTCGTGTCTTTCCCCGCCGATTTCTCGGTCATTTTCGCAACCGCTGCATACTGACTGTCGGTTGTCCCCAAAAAGTCAAGTCCCGCTATGTTGCCGAGCCCCGCGGCAATAAGGTTCGGTATGTCAAGTTTCGGTGATTTCGATACCGAGCCGAGAGTATGCGCGCCGACATCGCCGAATGCCGCCGCATCGGGAGCTTCACCTGCTCCCACGCTGTCAAGAACTATAAGAAATACGCGTTTCATATAAACACCCCATGCCGCCGACGGCGGCTCTAATAAAAGTCGTACGGTTTTATCGGTGAATCGCCATTCCGCTTATTTTTCAAGCGGAATTTTGTCGAGAACAACCGCCGTTTCGAGCGCAAGCTTCATCATGTCGGTGAATGTCGAACGGCGTTCTTCGGCAGTGGTCGCCTCGCCCGTAAGCAGATGGTCGGAAACCGTAAAGATTCCGAGCGCACGGTGTCCCGAACGTGCCGCGTTCATATACAGGGCCGCCGATTCCATTTCAACCGCAAGTACGCCCATCTTTCCCCAGAGTGCCGATGACTGCATGTAATCGGGCAGTCCCGCGCCGTCGCCGTAAAAGCAGTCGGATGACAGCACATTGCCGATGTGGGTGCGGTCAAATATGCCGAGCTTTTTCGCGCAGTCTACACAGGTCGACAGCATTGTATAGTCGGCAATCGGTGCAAACGTGCCGGGCAGATGAAACTGAGATGCATAGGCAGAATCGGTGCAGGCACCCATTCCGATAACAATATCACGCACCTTTACATTTTTCGACATTCCTCCCGCCGAGCCGACACGGATAATGTTTTCGACTCCGAAGAAATTGAAAAGTTCATACGAATATATTCCTATTGACGGAATTCCCATTCCGCTTGCCATAACGCTTACCGGTGTTCCGTGATAACTTCCGGTATAGCCCTGAACGCCGCGTACATTGTTGACGAGCCGCGGATTTTCAAGAAAATTTTTCGCAATAAATTCCGAGCGAAGCGGATCTCCGGGCATCAGAACGGTACGCGCAAAATCCTCGGGCTTCGCATCGATGTGTGGGGTGGGGTAATTTGACATACTTATGATCATTCCTTCCTGAATTAAATTCCCGATTATCGGTTTTGATTTTTTCGGAAAATGCCTTTTCGAAATTATGCTTTCGTTTCGGTCTCGCTTTTTTTGATGATTCCGACGATACGGCTCGTACCGAGTCTTGATGCACCGAGCCCGATGAACTTTACCGCATCCTCAAGTGAAGAAATACCGCCCGCGGCCTTGATTTTAAGACTCGGCGAAATATGCGATGCGAAAAGCGCGATGTCGTCGAATGTCGCACCGCCTTTTGAAAATCCCGTCGATGTTTTGATAAAATCCGCTCCCGATTCGGAAACGATTTCGCACATCTTTATCTTTTCGCTGTCGGTCAAAAGACAGGTCTCGATTATTACCTTGAGAATATGACTGCCGCACACCTTTTTTATCGTCTTTATTTCATCGAGTATGTCGCCGTATTTTCCGTCTTTGAGATTGCCGATGTTGATTACCATGTCAATCTCGTCGGCACCGTCGCGAAGTGCGGCAGCAGCTTCCGCTGCTTTTATTTCGGTCAGCGAATAGCCGCACGGGAATCCTATGACCGTACAGATTTTCAGCCTGTCACCGACATAGGCTTTTGCATCCTTTACATAGGATGCGGGAATGCATACCGATGCCACCGAGTATTTCATGCCGTCGTCGCAGATTGTTTTGATCTGTTCCCATGTGGCGTCGGGTGCCAAAAGAGTGTGATCGACCTTTGATAAAATGTTTTTCAGTTCTTGTGCGGTATATCCCTCTACCATACTAATTCTCCTTTTCGCTTTCGTTTTTTTCACTCTGCTGCTCGGATATAAGCCGCTGCCAGCATTTGTGACACATTGCCGTGTAGCTGTCGTTTCCGCCGAGCATAATCTGAGCACCCTCGGTCAGAACTTTGCCGTTTTCATCGAATCTTGCGTTTACAATCGCTTTTGCACCGCATGAGCATATTGTTTTTATTTCGGTAATCGAGTCGGCTACTTCGAAAAGACGCGTGCTTCCGGGGAAAAGTTTTGTGCGGAAATCTGTTCTGAGTCCGAAGCAGAGTACCGGAATATCCGAAATATCGACAAGAGCACGGAGCTCGTCTACCTGATGCGGCTCGAGAAACTGACATTCATCGACAATTACGACATCGCAGTCACTGTGAAATGCGGCAAATTCTTCGAGCAGATTGACATTTGCCGAAATCGCATTCGCCTCGGCGGACAGACCTATGCGGGAGCGCACAATCGTTTCTCCGTCTCTGCGGTCGGTCGCGGGTTTGATAAGCCAGACTTTCATTCCGCGTTCCTCGTAATTGAATTTAGTTATCAGCACCTGAGCCGTTTTCGAGCTGCCCATTGCGCCGTATTTGAAATATAGCTTTGCCATAATGCCGTTCCTTCTTTATGTTTTCTGATAAAATTATATACCGATTTTGCTGCGTTGTCAATCTTTTTTTACCGTCCGAATCTCAAAAACGGCATCCGATTGACTTGAGGTCAGTCGGATGCCGCAACCTGTTATTGTGAAATTTATATCGGTTCGCGATTTCCGATTGAACTTGTGAATTTCAATTTGCCGCCCTAACGATTTTCTTGTATTTTCCAAGCGGCAGTGCAAGTTCGGATTCGGTCTTTTCAAAGACCGCGACAACGGTTGCCGCCGTTTCTCCGTCCGATGTCCGTACAATCGCCTTGTCCCCGACATTAAACGGTATGTCGGACAGATAATCGTATCTTTTTCCGCCGGGGGCGAAAACAACCGATACGAATCGGCGCTTTTTGCCGCCGTTTTTCGGAGCGGTGAATACAAAATCGGCATTTATTTTCGCAACCTTTTTTCCGTATAACGTAAAATACGGAAAATTAACCGAATCGAAATATACCGTGTCGGATTCACCCGCCACCTCAAATTCTTTGATTTTTTCGGCTTTGACACAGACTTTCGGAAGAAGACCGCAGAAATGCGCTTCGGGTATCGTTACAAAAATTTTCGGCTGTGTCTCGCCGTTCTCGTACGGAACTATCCTGAATGTCAGCTTTGCTTCGCTGTCCGAAATTTTCTTTATCTTCATCTCAAGATGATGATTTTTCCCGAGAGCATTGCAGAGCAGAAGAAGCGGATCTATAAGGTGTACCGTCTTTTTGCGTTTCGCGTATTCGGTGTTCGGCAGAATGTCGTCAATGGCGTGATCTATCGCCGCCGCGACCCTCCGGTCTCCGTAACTGTCTGTGGCAAGCATTCTCATGCGGATTGCGTATTTTGCCTGAAGATAGAAACAGAAGGCTCTGTCGGCATTCGGGATACAGTTGATGCCGTCTTTCAAAAGCCCTCCGGCCCTGAGCGCAACATCCGCAAATTCCGAATTAAACTGCCCGTCGCAGATTTTGTCGAGCTGTTCATTGTAAAGCTCCCAAATAAGCCCCGCCGCCGCTTCCGGATTTTTTGCCACTCCGTACCCGTTTTTGAACATGTCCGAGAGCTTGTATCGCGACTCGTAATAATATCCCGCCGCACCGATCGAAAAATAGTAGAATGCCTTGTCATATTCGGGGATTCCGTCGGTGCATCTGCCGTAGTAGAACATATAACCGAGAGTGTTTGCAATCTGCGGATCGGGGGCGATTTCCATAAGCCGAAGCAGACATTTCTGCGATTCGGGCCAGTTCTGACCGTATGCCGCATTGCCGTGACCGTAGCAGGCGTATGCTTTTATTTTCAGCGCCTCTTTGTCGTCTGCGTCGCATAAGCTGTCGAGGATCTTTCGATATGCCTCTTTTATATCATCATCTGCCGAAAGCAGCCTGTCATCATTCCAGTATTCGATAAAGTCCCACTTTTGACTTAATGTGTATTCTCTCTCCGAAAACGGTTTGTTTTCGTTCTTTTTCCAGGTTTGCACTTCGATTGCCGCATCGTCGAGATTTATGCCGTCCGCGCTGTTGTTGAATCTTTTTACAAACATCGTCCAAACGGTCCTCATTACGCTGACTCTGTTCGGGGGCGAAACGTTTTCGTATCCGTCATCGTTTTCGCCGAGAGCATTTGAAAGATCAAGCGCCTCCCCCATACCACACCATATCGGGAAAAAGTAATCGCCCGCGAAATCGTCATCGGATATGCCGCTTCTGCGGAAATTCGCGGCCGCGGCCACCAAATCATCGGGACAGATTTCGTATTTTTCGAATATTTCAATGTCGGCAAATGTACGTCCGCGCATGAGTTCTCTGTATCCGATTTCAAAACGCGCGAATCTTCCGAGATCTTTCACATCGATTCTCACCGCCGGCTCATATTTCAGCTTCGAAACCGAAACGCGCTTTTCGCTCTGCATTCCGTAAACGGTTATCAGCGCCGAATTACCCGATATTCCGATTACTCTCCCGTAAAATGTTTTTCCTCCCGATATCCACGAAACAATATCTTTTTTCGATATTTTTGTCTCCATGTTTGTTACCCCGATTTGTATGTCTTTCTGTAAACGATTATACCCGCCGTATTCGCAAAAATCAAGTGTTTGTGTCGGCATCGGTTAATTTTCAGACAATTCTCTCAAAATGTCGAAAAATATATCAGACATGCCGCTTGCATATTTGACAATGAATATCAAAAAAATATAATTTTTTTGTGTAAATTGCTTGAATATTTTTGAGCGGTGTGTTATACTGTGTAAAACTGCTTCCGAATCGATTGAAATTTAATATTGCATTGATATTTCATTTTACATTAGACGGATATAATCGATATCGCAAAATAATAAAACAGTCGATTTGAAATAACACTATTTACCGAAAACGGAGAAATCCCATGCCATCTACCTATGCTCATTACCGACTCGGAAAAGAAGTGGCGGAAAAACTTTCGGGAATGTCCGCAAAACTCGTTTCCGAATATCCCGACCTTTTTTATATCGGTCTGCACGGCCCCGATATACTTTTTTATTACGGGGCGCTCGGAACAAATTCGGTCAATGCCGTCGGCCACAGTCTTCATAAAAAATCGGGGGCATTTTTTTTCGAAAATGCCCGCGATGTGATAGCGAAAAGCGGTAACCCCGACGCTTCGCGCGCCTATGCCTACGGTGTGCTCTGCCATTTCGCACTCGATGTAAAATGTCATCCCTGCGTCGGTGAAAAAATCAGAACAAGCGGTGTTACGCATACCGAAATCGAGGTCGAATTCGATCGTAAGCTCATGCTTATCGACGGACTCAATCCCGTGACTCACGTTTTGACCGACCATATAAAGCCGACAGATGAATCGTGCGAAATTATCGCCCCTTTTTATTCGGGCATAACGCCGAAGCAGATAAAAAAAGCGCTCCGCAGCATGATTTTTCTGAACAGACTTCTGCTTGCCAAAACGACGGCAAAGCGAAAACTAATTTACGGCGTTCTGCGTCTTACCGGAAATTATAAACAGATGCACGGATTTGTCGTAAATCCCGACGGCAATCCCGAATGTGCCGACTCAAACGAAAACCTTTACGCTCTCTATACCGAAGCCGAAAAGCTTGCCGAAGAGTTTATTTCCGATTTTGAAGATTATCTTGACGGCAAAGTCGAATACGGCCCGATTTTCGGCTATAATTTCGAAGGTGAACTTGCCGAAGAGAAAAAATCCGAATAAAATCGCCGTGCTTTCGTTATGAAAGTGCGGACATTCGCTTCCGATTGCCGCAAAACGGCATAAAGATTAAAAGAAAAGGATTGTTTGTGCTATGAAAAATATCGCCGAAAAACTCGTACATCTGCGGATATTCCGCGGACTGTCGGTACAGGAGCTGTCGTGGGTTCTCTATGACGTCGGCAACTCCGCCTTTACAATGCTCGCCTGTTCGCTTATCCCGATTTGGTTTAAGGATATCGCCATAGGTCCCGGACTTCTCACATCTGACGAGGCGACCGCTTACTATTCGATTGCCATTGCGGTCGTTACGGTGATTGCGGCGGTAATCGGTCCGGTAGTCGGAGTTCTTGCCGACAGAAAAGACCGAAAGAAACTGCTTTTCGGGATCAGCGTGTCTCTCGGAGTCGTCGGCTGCCTGCTGAACGGATTTCTCACGGGATGGCTTGTTTTCCTTATCGTCTATGTGATCACAAAGCTCTGCTATACCGCGTCGCTTACAATCTACGACTCGATGCTCGGCGATGTCACAACCGATGATCGAATGGATGAAGTTTCGTCTTACGGGTACGCGTGGGGCTATATCGGATCCTGTATTCCGTTCGCGGTTGCCCTTGTCGCGTATATACTCGGTCCCGATATGGTAAATGTTCTGCCGGGATGGCTGTCCAAGGCTATCGGATTCGGAGTTACCGGACTTTGGTGGCTCGCCGTAACCATACCTCTGCTTACATCATATCGCCAGAAGAACTTCACAACATCCGCCGAAACATCGGTGCGCCATACTTTCGGCAAAATTTTCGGCACGCTCAAAAAAATCGCGACCGGAGATAAGAAAATCCTGCTTTTCCTTCTCGCTTTCTTTCTGTATATAGACGGTGTCGGAACGATAATCGATAACTGTATCAATATCGGAACCGATTTGAATCTTGATACTGTCGGTCAGGTTGTCTTTCTTCTGCTTACACAGGTTGTCGCATTCGGCGGCTCGCTTGTTTTCGCCCGTCTTTCAAGACGTTTCGGTACGGGAAAACTTATCGCGGTCTGCATTGTCGGATATTTCTGTATCTGCCTGTATGCCCTGACACTTAAAACTCTCGTTCATTTTGCGATTCTCGCATTCGGCGTCGGCTGCTTCCAGGGATCGATTCAGTCGCTGTCGCGTTCCTATTATTCGAAGATTATTCCCGCCGAAAACGCGGGCGAATATTTCGGCATTTACGATATATTCGCAAAAGGCGCATCTTTTCTCGGATCCGCCGTTATCGCATGGGTAAAACTTGCCGGCGGTACGATAAATGTCGCGGTCGCCTGCCTTGCCGTATTCTTTGCGCTCGGATTTGTTCTTCTTATGGCGGCAGAACGGCAAAAGGGAACAAAAGATACCGAAAAAGTCGAAAACAGATAAAATCCCGGCGGAAAGCCGTCCTCTGTTTCGAAAATTTATATAAAATGCCCTTCGGAGTCGGTACGACTTTGAAGGGCAATATTTTTGAAAAAATCGACAAATTCCTTGAATTTTTCGAACGCGGGTGCTATTATAAAAATATAAACCAAACACAGCGAAAACCCGAAAGAAAGGCATAACCGAAATGAAATTCCTGTTTGCGCCCGATTCGTTTAAGGGAAGTCTTGCCGCAAATGAAGTGTGCGAAATACTGACCGATGCCGCAAAAGAGATTATTCCCGGATGTGAGTGCGCGTCTCTTCCGATTGCCGACGGCGGCGAGGGAATGACAGACGCACTGCTGTCGGCTTGCGGCGGTCGGAAAATAAAATGTTTTGTTCATGATCCGCTCGGAAGAAAAATCGAAGCCGGGTATGCGATTCTTCCCGATAATACCGCCGCAATCGAAACGGCGGCGGCCGCGGGACTTTCTCTGCTCGACGAATCCGAGAGAAACCCTCTTAAAACCACGACATACGGAGTCGGCGAACTCATACTCGATGCAGCCGCACACAGATGTAAGAAAATCATTCTGGGACTCGGAGGCAGCTCGACAAACGACGGCGGAATGGGTGTCGGATCGGCGCTCGGAATACGCTGTCTCGATAAATTCGGCAGAGAGCTTTACGGCTGCGGCGAAAATGCCGAAAATGTTGCCGATATAGATATATCTCAAATGAAAATCAGACGCGGCGATCCTGAAATTCTGCTTGCCTGCGATGTGAAAAATCTTCTCTGCGGAGAAAACGGGGCAAGCCGCGTTTTCGGTCCGCAGAAAGGTGCCGACTGTGATATTGCGGCACGGCTTGACAGAGGACTTTTCAATCTTGAAAAGGTTACCGAAAGAGTTCTCGCCCGTGAATATAAAAAAGAAATTTGCCTCGGAGAGATTTGCGGAATGGGTGCCGCAGGCGGCATGGCACTGCCTCTTGCCGCATTTCTCGATGCGAAAATCGAATCGGGAATCGATATTATGCTTGATGCGATACACTTTGACGAATCGGCGGCTGATGCCGATATAATTTTTACCGGCGAGGGCCGTACCGACTCGCAGACTTTAATGGGTAAACTCCCGCTCGGTGTCGCTCGGCGCGCAAAAAAGCTCGATAAACCCGTGTTTCTTGTTTCGGGATGTCTTGAATCGGGATGCGAACCTCTTTGCGACGAGGGAATAAGCGCATTTTTCTCGTGTTCTGTGTTCGATAAAGAGAAAACCCGGAATATGGATCACGCCGCCGAAAATCTCGGATTTTGCGCAAGACAGATTTTCACGGCGATAAAATTCGGCATGGGTATGTGATACCGAACAGACGATTTGTATATAATTTAATGGAGGACGGCGTAAGATATGGCTAATGAGGGCGGAGTTTGGATTATGCGCGGACCGTCTTGGAACGATCCGAAATGTATTCATACGGTTGACGATGCGGTGGAACTTATAGAAAAAATCGGCTTTCTGCCGCTTTTCAAAAACGGCGTTGACGGCTTTTCGCTTGAGGAGTATACGGCTCCCGAATTCTGGTGGTCGGGCGATGCCGAAAAAGATCCGTGGGAATGGAGAGAGATAATCGCAAGAGAGGGAAAAGTCGCCTACGGTAAATTTTTCGATAAAAAAGCCGGCTTCATTTCGACCGAATGGCTCTCGCACTTTGCCAACTGCCGCCGCGACGGATACGATTTCGATGCCCTTTGGGATGACGGGAAGGCGCAGGCAAGAGCGAAAAAAATAATGGATCTTTATGCCGACGACCTGTCGGGTTCCGAATATTATTCTTTTGAACTCGAAAAAAAGGCGGGATTCGGAAAACAGGGCGAAAAGGGATTTGAGGGCGTTCTCACCGCACTTCAAATGCAGATTTATCTCTGCGTCAGCGATTTCAGACAGCGCAGAAACAAAATCGGAAATCCGTACGGCTGGCCTATTGCCGTCTATTCCACTCCCGAACATCTGTGGGGCTATGAGCGGGTAACTTCGGCGTATTGCGAAAATCCGTCGGAATCGGCGAAAATAATCGCCGAACGTATGCATACCCTCTTCCCGAATGCCGACGAGCGAAAAATACGGAAAATCTGCGGAGTGTAATGCCGAAATGAAAAAGAAAATGAAACTTGCGACCGCCTTGTCGGCGGCGGCAGCGGCGGTGTTCTGTCTGCTGTATAAACTCTTCTCGGTCGGAATTTTCGAATCGCTTGCCATTTCGTTCGGAACCGCCTTTTATCATCTTGCCATGCGGCTGACCGTGGGATTTGCCGTTGACATGATAATGCAGGATAAAGCCGATTTCCGCAGCCGCCGATTTGCCGTCGGCAAATCCGAAATGTCTTTTTACGAAAAGTTGAATGTTAAAAGTCGGAAGAGCGGAATGCCGACCTATGAGCCGGATAAATTCAACCCGAAACTGCACAGCTGGGAAGAAATCGCCGAGGCCACCTGTCAGGCGGAAAGAGTGCATGAAATTATAGTTCTGTTGAGCTTTCTGCCGATAGCCGCAGGTGTGTGGTTCGGCGCATATCCCGTTTTTATTATTACATCGGTCTTGTCGGCGGCATACGACCTGACTTTTGTGATTATGCAGAGATACAACAGAGCGCGTATTATCGCCTTTTTGGAACACAGAAAAGAACGCGAAAACAGAAAATGAAATTTAACGGTAACGGAGAACTGCGATGAATATCGGTTCGATTTCGGATAAAATATACCGCCGCGTCGAATATCTCTTAAACGCCGATGAAAATACGGATGTCGGTTTTGACGATCTGCATTCGCTTTTCGGCGCGTCATGCGCACTTGCCGAACTTCGGCAGACACTGCCCGGAAAGCCGAAAAGCAGTGTTCCGCTTAAACTCGTTCTCGACCGGCGCCCGTTTATTTGATAATGTAAAGCAGTAAAGCACGGAGGTGACGCATACGGAAAATCGGACATATATAGCGATAGATCTGAAATCGTTCTACGCGTCTGTCGAATGTCGCGAGCGCGGGCTCGATCCGCTCGACACGAATCTTGTTGTCGCCGATGAAAGCCGAACCGATAAAACGATCTGCCTTGCCGTAACCCCGTCGCTTAAAAGCCATAAGATTCCGGGCCGCGCCCGTCTCTTCGAGGTTAAACAGCGCGTCGGGGAAATCAATGCCGAAAGACGGCGAAATATACCGAATCACGAATTTTCGGGGAAATCTCATTTTCTTTCCGAACTTACTGATAATCCCTCTCTCGAACTCGATTTTCTTATAGCACCGCCGAGAATGGCATACTATATCGAATACAGCACACGTATTTATTCGGTCTATATGAAGTATGTCGCACCCGAAGATGTTGTCGTCTATTCGATTGACGAAGTTTTTATCGATGTTACACACTATCTCGGCACATATAAAACCACCGCCCACGACCTTGCAATGAAAATCATTCTCGATGTTCTCGAAACCACCGGTATAACCGCAACTGCGGGAATCGGCAGTAATCTGTTTCTCTGTAAAGTCGCAATGGATATAGTCGCGAAACATATTCCCGCCGACGAAAACGGCGTCAGAATAGCCGAACTCAACGAAAAAACGTTCAGAAGCGAATTGTGGTCGCACCGCCCGCTTACCGATTTTTGGAGAGTGGGACGCGGCTACGCGAAAAAGCTCGAAGAAAACGGCATGTTCACTATGGGTGATGTCGCCCTCTGCTCGCACAGAAACGAAAATCTGCTTTATAAGCTGTTCGGGAAAAACGCCGAACTGCTTATTGATCACGCATGGGGCTATGAACCTTGTACAATAGCCGATATAAAGGCGTATAAGCCTTCGTCAAACAGTATAAGTTCGGGACAGGTGCTGACCTGCCCGTACGAAGCGGATAAGGCAAAACTCGTTACACGCGAGATGGCAGATTCGCTCGTGCTTGACCTTGTCGATAAACGGCTTGCGACAAATCAGCTCGTTTTAACCGTTGTTTACGATGTCGAAAATCTTTCCGATCCCGCACGAATGGCAAGTTACCGCGGAGAAACCGAAAAAGACTTTTACGGCCGCCTTACGCCCAAAAAGGCGCACGGATCGATAAATCTTGACGGATATACTTCGTCGACAAAGAAGATCATGCGCGCGATGTCCGATTTGTATGACCGAATCGTCGATAAAAATCTCCTTGTCAGACGCATATATGTCGTTGCCTGCAATGTACTGCCCGAAAACGATGCCGCCGAAAGAGGCGGCGCCTGCCAGCTTGATATTTTCTGCGATTATGAGGCGGAGGAGAAAAAGCGGAAAGAGGAAGACGAAAAACTCGCAAGGGAGCGCAGGATACAGAATGCGACGATTGCCATAAAGAAAAAATACGGAAAAAACGCGATTCTCAAAGGTATGAATTTTGAGGATGGAGCGACCGCAAAAGAAAGAAATTCGCAGATAGGCGGCCATAAAGCCTGATTGTCTGCCGGTGAATGTTAAATAAACTCGAAACCTGATTTCGGAGGTATGCCGTTTGGACAGCAAATACGATGAGATAATAAATCTTGAACATCACGTCTCGAAGACACGCCCGCAGATGCCCATGTCCGACCGTGCGGCGCAGTTCTCCCCGTTTGCCGCGCTTACGGGGTATGATGATGCAATCCGCGAAAGCGGACGGCTGACCGACGACAGGACCGAATTTGAAGAAAACTATCTTGATGCACTGAATCTGAAAATTCGAATTCTTCTCGAAAATCTCGATGATCTGCCCGAAATCAGAGTAACATATTTCAAACCCGATAACCTGAAATCGGGCGGGGCATATCTCACCGCGCTCGGAACGGTGAAAAAAATCGATGAGTATGAACGCCTTATGGTGATGACCGACGGAACAAAACTGCCGCTTGACGATATCATCGATATTTCGGGAAATATCTTCACATCACTCGAACAGATGTAATAAGACCTTAACCGAAGAAATGCAAAAGCCGCCGAAAGGCGGTTTTTTGCATAATCTTACGAAATATAATTATTTTTGAAAAACCTATTGACTTGGTAGGAAATATGTGTATAATATAGATGCAGCGAAAAATTCACGGTACAGAGGTGATTTTATGATATACGCCGATAACGCGGCAACAACGAAGATGAGCGAAAGAGCAAAAAATGTGATGATTGAGACCGCCGATAATTATTGGGGAAATCCGTCAAGCCTGCATACATACGGGCAAAAGGCGGCAGAACGGCTTTATAAAGCAAGGGAGGATGTCGCAAAATCAATCGGCGCGAAGCCGTCCGAGATATATTTCACATCGGGAGGAAGCGAGGCAGATAATCAGGCACTTCTCACGGCGGCAAAAATCGGCAGACGGAAGAACAAATTGCATATCGTGTCAACCGCGATAGAACATCACGCCGTTCTGCATACGCTCGATGCGCTGAAAAAAGAGGGTTTCGATATAACACTGCTCCCCGTAGACAGTCTCGGAAGAGTTTCGCCCGATGAACTCGAAAAAGCGGTAAGAGACGATACGGCTGCCGTCTCGGTAATGTTTGCCAACAATGAAATCGGTACAATAGAGCCGATTGAAGAAATCGCGGAGCTCTGCCGTGAAAAAGGAATTTTATTTCATACCGATGCCGTTCAGGCAATGGGACATCTTAAAATCGATGTAAAAAAATCGGGAATAGACATGCTGTCGGCATCCGCGCATAAATTTCACGGGCCGAAAGGCATTGGATTCCTGTATGTGCGAAGCGGAATAACTCCCGCCAATCTGATTTACGGCGGCGCACAGGAAAAGGGAAAACGCGGAGGCACCGAAAACCTGCCCGCAGCGGCGGCAATGGCGGAAGCGCTCATCGAAAGTTATGAAAATCTCGATTCGAAAAACGAAAAAACAAAGAAAATACGCGACATAATCATAGACGGTCTGCATGAGATTCCGCATTGTGCGCTTAACGGCGACAGAGAAAACAGACTCAGCGGAAATATCAGTTTCTGCTTCGAGGGGATAGAGGGTGAAAGCCTGCTGCTTCTGCTCGACGCAAAGGGAATCGCCGCATCATCGGGTTCGGCATGCACATCCGGCTCACTTGATCCGAGCCATGTGCTTCTTGCAATCGGCAGACCGCACGAGGTTGCTCACGGCTCGCTCCGTCTCTCAATAGACGAAGAAACGACCGAGGACGAAGCGAAATATATAATTGAGACTGTAAAAGACACGGTGGGATATCTCAGAAATATCTCGCCTGTGTATAAAGAACTTGAAAGGGGAGAAAGACAGTATGTTATACAGTGAGAAAGTAATGGATCATTTTATGCATCCGAGAAATGTCGGTGAAATTGAAAACGCCGACGGAGTAGGCGAAGTCGGCAACGCCAAATGCGGCGATATAATGAAGATATATCTGAAAATCGACGACGGAGTAATATCGGACGCGAAATTCAACACATTCGGATGCGGCTCGGCGATAGCGACAAGCTCAATGGCTACCGAACTGATTAAGGGAAAAAAAGTCGATGATGCTCTGAAACTCACAAATAAGGCGGTCGTAGAGGCACTCGACGGACTCCCCGCTCATAAAATGCACTGCTCGGTGCTTGCCGAAGAAGCGGTTAAGGCTGCAATCGACGATTACCGTAAAAAGAACGGCTTAGATACAGACGAGAAAAAATCGGATACCGACCGATAAACAAAAATCTCCGACAGAGACTGTCGGAGATTTTTCATTGTGCCGCAAAATAAAAGTTAATTATCGTCTTTTGCGTCTGAACGGTCTGAGCCGTCGGGTTCATTGCCGGCATTTTCAACGCCGCTTGATTTGTCCGATGAGCTGTCGGTTTCGCCGCTCTGCATAGACCGGGCTTTTTCGAGCAGTAAACGGTACTGCTCCTCCGCAGCTGCTTCTTCGGTCGCGGTCCTGTCGGCGATGACCTTCTCGAACGCCGCACGTCTTGACGCGAGTCCCGGCTTCCGCAGAACTTTATCCGCAACGCAGAAGAGTATAAACAGCAGAGCTCCGATACAGGTAAGAACCGTTCCGTAGACCATGTAGCTTGAGCGGTATACGAGCTTTACCGTATGCTCTCCGGGGGTAATGTCAAAAGCGACAAGAGAGTTCAGCGTCTTGTATGTTTCGACTTTTTTGCCGTCGACATAAACATTCCATCCCGCGTCATACGGAATCGAGGTGAACATTACGCTGTCGCCTTCGGGAACGTTTACGCTGCCGACAAGCGACGCTTCGTTTTTGACTTCGTCGATGACGAGATTGCCCTCCGCAAGCCTTGCCATTACATCCGTAAATACATCACGGTCGAGATAGTAGAATATTTCGGGATCCTGCATGATGTAGAACAGATCCGAATCGTTGTCTATCGTCACGGTAAGCATCGATGTCGTGTTTGCCTGCAGCTTGCCGAGTGACTGTATGCAGTCGGATTCGGTATCGAAGAATGTGCCGCTTGTACTGCCGTATCCCGTTTCGCTGAAAGACCAGCTGACTTTTCTCGGATAATTGGAGCAGAAGAAGAAATAGACATCCGAATTATCAATATAATCTTCGGGAAATTCGAGATTGTAGTACATTTTTCCGTGGCTGTTTGCCGGCTCGTAGAAATAATAGGGAATCGCAATCTTGACCTCTTCACCTTTTTCGTCGAGTACCGGATTGCCGTTTGAATCGGTAAGAGTTTCGTAAACGCTCGAACTGTAGGTAAGATTTACGCCCGAAAGCTCAAGATTATATGATATGGGCTTGAAAAGCTCGACTTCTTCGGATTCTCCGAGAAGAGCCGTGACTATGGCGTTCATCGTTTCAAACGGTGATGCGTAGGCGATGCTGTCGGATATATCGAGATCTTTTATCGCGGAATTCGAGCTGTAACAGAGCGAAAGCGCATAACTGTTGAGATATGCGATAAGCGTATTGGCGGGATCTTCCGAATATTTTGTGTAAAGATCGCTCGAGCTGTCCGATCCGCTGTCGTAAATGATGTACTTTATTCCGAGAAGACTGTCGCTTACGGGAGTTCCGCCGACATATTTGGTCCAGTGAGAGCTTGCCGAATAACCCATGCTGTTAAGAAATTTTATTGTCGTCGCATTGAGCGTAGATGTCGAGTTTGACAGTCCTCTGATGTTCAGAGCCATATTGTCGCAGACATTGCGGAATACCGTTTTTTCCATTCTGTAAAACGATTTGTCCGAACTCTGAATACTGTCGACAATCGGAGACAGACGATTCATGTAGTTTACATAGCTGCCGCGTGTCGAATATACAACATCTTCGTCTTCGGATACAACGGTTATAACTCCCGCTCCGAAAAGTTCAAGACAGCAGACCGACGCGAGCGCGATGTACCCGCCCTGCTTTGCGGATTTTTTGAGATTTACGAAAGATACCGTCGATACAGACGCGACAAGGCAGACAATCGAAATCCAAATGCAGAGGAAGTCGCCGACATGCTCATAGTGTTCGGTCTGAACGAGGATAATCAGAATAAGACTGCCTGCGCCGGATCCGATTATTGAGGCGAGCGAGATGTTTTCGATGTCTTCAAGCGCGCGCGCACAGCAAACGACAACAAGAAAAATGAAGATGAAACTGTATCTGTAGTTCAGCCAGTTCGGACGCTGAAATCCGTGGAAAACAAGGTCGGTAATCGAATTGTCCATGAAAAATACCATGAGCAGAAGCATTATCGACGCACCGATTTTTTCGCGAAGGGCAATTTTTTTGCTTACGAAGAAAAGCGGGAGCAGAACAAGCGCAAGAGTGCCGCAGTAGACGAAAGGCAGTCCGTCGGGACGGACGGTGTCGTATGAGCCCGGAAGCATCTGCGAGAAAAATTCAAGCAGATCGAACTGCGATGTCATAGTCCAATCCGGGTCCGAGAATGTTGTTTTTCCGAATGTCAGCGAATAATAAGTCGGCAGAATAATCAGACAGGCGCAGAGAATCGCCACTGCCGAAAAAACGGCCATGCGTCCGAGTGATTTCGGAAAATGCAGCTTTTCACCGTAATAATTGTTGGCACCGAATCGCACATTGCATGAAAAATAATAGTAGAAGAAGTAGAAAACGAGGAACAGACATACCATGTATCCGATATAGAATGTCGATACAAGGGTGAGCGTAAGACAGATTACATAGAGCTTGAAATTGCCTTTTTCGATGAGCTGCTCGGCGCCGTAGAGAACGAGGGGCAGAAGCATCAGCGCGTCCATCCACATCGTGTTGTGCGCATAGGCAATCATATATGAGGAAAGCGCATACATTGACGAAAGCGTCACAATAGCGGTGTTGTTCAGCGAAGGACAATGTTTTTTCAGATAGAATCCGGTAGTACCGCCCGCAATGCCGCATTTTAACAGAATAATCGTAAGAAGCGCCTCTGTGATGCAGTCGGAAGGGAACAGACCTACGATATATGAAAGCGGAGATGCGAGATAGTAGGCGTATATGCCGATAAATTCACCGCCCAGCGAACGCGCCCATGAGTAAAAGAAAGAAGCATCACCGCGGAGAATGTGATGCAGTGCCTCGAAAAAGTAGACATACTGTCCGTTCAAATCGAGAACAAGAACAGAGCCTCCGCCGTAGTCGGAGCCGCTCGCAATCCGTGAACCGAGCCAGAAAACGAGGTACATCAGCAGAAAAATCAGCAGCGGAACCGCGAACGAACAGGCAATATGCCCGTATTTTTCCTTCTGAATCTTAAAGCCCGATTTAAGCGAAGACATAATTTCGTGAAAGTCCTTTTTCTCTTTTTTGGCGAAAATGTTTTTAACCATTTTGGAAGATGCCTTTCCTGAATTTCAGCCGTTATTTCGCGTTTGACGGAATAACCGACTTTATGTTTTTTTCGAGTTTTACACGGGCGAGAGTCATATCCCTGCCGCATCCCTCACATAATACACGCACATCCGAACCGACTCTCAAAACCTTGAGCCTTGCCGATCCGCACGGATGATTTTTTTTCATAACGAGTGTGTCGCCGTCATAAAATTTTATAATATTCATAAACCGATAGCCGCCTGACAAATTGACAAAATTCGGGTGAGTTCGGGTTAAATCGTTCGGCAGATGCCGTCAGTCGTCGTCATTATCGTCTGTTTCGGGAACTGTGGCTGCAAAATCGCCGAGAAGCGCGGTTCCGTAATCGTTAAGAAGCCCGTTGATTTCGCTGTTTTCGAGCGTGATCTCCACCGTGCCCTCGGATGCCGGGGCGATGATACGCGCCGAAAATATGAATTTTATTCCGCCGTTTGAAATCATCCAGCAGCTTTTAATCTGTTCGGCGGCGATCTGTTCGTAGATCGAATACAATTTTTTGCCGCACGATGCGAGCTTTTCGTTTATGAGCGAGAGCAGCCTGTCCGACAGCCCTCCCGAGAACAGAGTCGACAGGTCAATCTTGAATCCCGCTTTCAGATCGATTACAAGACAAAAATAGTCGGTGGATGAAATTCCGTCCGAGTTTGTCTGTACGATGCTGTAAAGTATGCTCGCAAATTCCGATGAAAAATCGGTAAGTGTATAGGAAACCGAAAATTTCGGATTTGTGAGTACTTTGTAACCGCTCTGTATGTCCGAAATATAAGAATCGGAGAGACGGTTTATTCGATTTTCAAACTCGCCCTTGACCGAATCGAGCAGTTTGTCAACAGATTCCTGTACCGGTGTTTCACCGACAAAAGTTATTTTCGGAAGAGTCATTACCGCCCTCACAAGCAGCTCCCCGTCATCGGATGTGACGTCGTATACCCCGCTTTCGGGATGCACTCCAACGTCTGATTCCGAAACGTCCTGTATCGACGGATAATAGTGAAAAATATCGGGCGCGTCTGTCACCGGTGTCGGGTAGGTAAGCCCCGATGTGTCTTCTGTCCCGTAGACGGGAGACGCGGTTGTAATCTGAAAAGCGGATGATAAATCGGCAATAAGTGTGCATCCCGAAAGGATAACGGCAACTGCTGCGATGGCCGCCGGAACTATGAATCTGCGCACAAAAACTCACCCCGATACAACATAATTACCGGATTATTTTATCACAACGGCCGTTCGACTTCAATAGAAAAAGCAAATTTAATATTTAATTTTTCGTTAACGCGGAAATGACGCATTTTTTTTTTTTTTTTCTTAAAGTCGTAAATTTTTATAAAAATTCTTTACAAAACAACCTTTTTCTGTTATAATAGGCGGGAATAGGCAAAATGATTGAAATTCGGCGGTGCGGGCCGAACGAATCGGCCGCATTAAATCATAAAGGAGACGGCGGATGGTAAAACTCGGTGAAAATCCCGAAATAAAAGACAGTCTGAATCGGCTGTACGGTAATGACGACATTTACGGTCTGCTGTCGCGCGATGCCGAATCGGGCGGTCTCAGCCATGCGTATATTCTCGAAGGGCCGAAGGGAAGCGGAAAAAAACTGCTTTCGCTCAGCCTGTGCGCCGTAATGGCACTGTCCGAAAAATCCGGTATCGGAGACGCCGAAAAAATCATAAATGTGAAAAAGATCTTCGGCGGAATCTGCCCCGATGTAAATCTGCTTGCACCCGCACAAGGTAAAAAGACAATGGGTGTGGATGATGTTCGCAATCTGCGCCGTATGGCATACATCAAGCCGAACGATCTCGATTTCAAAGCGTTTATTATCGACAGATGCGGCGATATGACGACTCAGGCACAGAACGCACTTCTGAAAATTCTCGAAGAGCCGCCCGCGTCAACCTATTTCTTTCTGCTCTGTGAAAATTCCGCATCGCTGCTGCCGACGGTCAGAAGCCGCGCTCCTACGATAAGAATGAGAATTTTCACGCCCGAAGAACTCGGAGATTATCTTGTCACAGTTGACGAACGTGCGAGAAAAATGTCAAAAAACTCGCCCGATGATTTCGCGGCATTGACCGTCGGTGCGGGAGGTGCGGTCGGCGCCGCACTTGAAATGCTCGATAAACAGAGCGTAAGAGGCGAAAATGTTCGGGAAAATGTGATTTTATGCTGCAGAGACCTTTTCGGCGGTAAAGCCGCCGATGTCTATCGTGCGGCAATGTCCATGCCGTCAAAGCGTGACGAGCTTCTCGATTTTCTCTCGCTTCTCCGCAGCGCACTTCGTGACTGCATCGCGCTGAAATCGGGAGTTTTCGACGATATGCTCTTCGGATCGGCCGATAAACTCGATGAGCTGTCGAAGAAAATGACGGTGTCTCGGATAATTTCGGTTGATATTCTCACCGAAAGGCTCGCCGATAATATATCGGCAAATGTAAATGTCGCAAATGCGAAACTCGATTTTGCGGCAAACTGCTGCGCGCGGCTCGGAATTTAATCGCGAACGGCAAAAAACTTAACTCGGAATAAAGCTCGGCAAAGACGCTTCGACGCGGTCTGCCGAAAGGAGATGAACTTGTTGGAAAACTCTGAAAATATTGAAAAAAATATTGAAAATACGGAAAATGAAATAAACCCGAATTGCCGCATTGAGCTTGCGGACACCGCAAATACGGTAAATAAAGAGGATTGCATTGATGTAATCGGCGTGTCATTCAGAGATTCGGGAAAAATATATCACTTCGATTCAAACGGAACGCGCGCAAAGGACGGAACGAAAATCGTCGTCGAAACGGCAAGGGGTGTGGAATACGGGACTGTTACGATGAGCAACAGAATGATTCCCAAAACCGAACTTGTGCTTCCGCTCAAAAAGGTTCTGCGCACGGCAAACGCCGAAGATGACGCACACTATGCCGAAAACAGGGCCAAGGAAAACGAAGCATTCGAGGCCTGCCAGAAAAAGATCGCCGAGCATGGCCTTGATATGAAGCTCATAGATGTCGAATATACATTCGATAACGCCAAACTGCTCTTTTATTTCACATCGGATGACAGAGTCGACTTCCGCGAACTCGTAAAAGATCTCGCATCTCTCTTCCATACCCGTATAGAACTGCGCCAGATAGGTATAAGAGATGAGACCAAAATCATGGGCGGACTCGGTGTCTGCTACAGAGAATACTGCTGCCACAGCTTCCTCAGCGATTTCACTCAGGTGTCTATTAAGATGGCAAAAGAGCAGGGACTGTCGCTCAACAGCGCGAAAATATCGGGCGCCTGCGGCAGACTTATGTGCTGCCTGCGTTTCGAACACGAAACTTATCAGGAAGAGATAAGACTTACTCCAAAAGTCGGAGAGGCACTCGTTACCCCCGACGGAACGGGAATCGTGGTGGAAGCCAAACCGCTGCTCGGACTTGTTAAGGTGAGGCTCGATGCCGATCCCGAGGGAGCGCCGAAAATATACGACAGAGATGCCGTACGCGCCAAAACCGATGAGGACGAGATAACAAAACGCGGCGAAAAAGTCGCGAGGGAGCAGAAACCCGTCAATGTGCCTTTTGTGCGCGAACATTTTACCGCATCGGCAAAAGAAGAATCATCTCCGAAAAATGTCGGCGGCACGACTGTCGATTCGGACGAAAAAATCACATCGGCCGAGGAAAAAGACAGACAAACGGTACATCCCGACGGCAGAGCGGCGGAAGCTCAGCGCGTGAAAAAAGAAAATGTTAGGACATCCCGAAACACGCCGAATGTGCAGACGGCAAAGACAAAATCTCGGGATAAACAGGAAAAAGAAAATATATCGGACGCCGCAGACGAATCACCGAAAGCCGAAAATAAAGGTAAGCAGTACGGCAAATACGATAAACGGGGAAAGAAAAAATTCAAAAACAAAAATCCTCAGAACGATCAGCCCGAAAAATCCGGCTCGGTTAATGCCGGCAGCGTAAAAAATCAGGCTAAACCGACTCAAGACACCGATGCCGCTCGCACGGCGGTGAAAAATCCCGAAACACAAAATCGGAATTCCGACGGCGAACCGAACTCGAAAAAGACGGCGGCGGAAAACGGGAAAAAGAAAAATGACCGCAGATTCAATCACCACGGCAGAAAAGGCGGCGGCAAACAGCCCGCATCGGCAGTCGGTGAAAAGGGCGGAAATAACCAAAGCGGTAAAAAAGCGCAGAATCATCAATAAATTTTCGAAAAGCGATTGATTTTTCGAAAATACTGTGATATAATCATACAATACTAAAATGGAGGTGTTACAAATGGCTTATAAAATCAATGCCGATGAGTGCCTTGGCTGCGGCGCGTGCGCAGATGCCTGCCCCGTAAGTTGTATTTCCGAACAGGATGGAAAGTACGTTATCAACGCCGACGAGTGCCTGAGCTGCGGTTCATGCGCCGGTGTATGCCCTGTTGGGGCTCCCGCCGAGGAATAATTCCGGCAATTTGAACACAGAAATCAAATAAGGGCAGGCAGCATTGTCTGCCCTTATTTTTAGCCCGTCAACCGGAAAGGGAAAACATGGACGAACAGCTTGAAAGAATCGATCGGGTAAACGAACAGATAACGATAAAACAAAGACGCGGAGGTCTCACATTCGGTACCGATGCCTATCTGCTTTACGCGTATATGCGTCCGCAGAAGAACGCCCGTGCAGTAGAACTCGGCGCGGGAACCGGAATAATTTCGCTGCTTGCCGCGGCAAAAGGGAAGCTCGGGATCGTTTACGATGTCGAGATACAGAAAACTTTTGCCGATATAATCGCGGAAAACGCCGGGCTTAACAACCTGACCGATAAGGTGATACCCGTCTGCTCCGATTTAAGAATGTTAACCGCCGATGATGTCGGAGGATTATGCGACTGCGTTTTCACAAATCCTCCTTATATGCGAAAAGAAGGCGGGTTTCATAATATAAATGATGAAAAAAATATCGCAAGACGGGAAATATGCGGTACGATTACCGATTTTTGCGCCGCAGCGAAAAGAGTACTTAAATTCGGCGGAACATTCTACGCCGTCTATCGGCCCGATCGGCTTGCCGATTTGATCGGCGCCATGCGTGAATCGGCTATCGAGCCGAAACGGCTGACTCTCGTCACTGCCGATTATCGCTCGCAGCCTTCTCTTGTTCTCTGCGAGGGAAGATATGGCGGCGCACCCGGACTTTTCGTTACAAAACCGCTTGTGATGCATAAAGACGCATCGGCCGATAAACTTGAAAATACCGATGAAATGAACCGAATTTACGAGAAAGGCGAGTTTGACGATGTCTTCATCAGACCGTGAAAATCAGGAAAAAAACAGAATAGTCGGAGGCACTCTTTATCTTGTCGCAACTCCGATAGGCAATCTGTCGGATATTTCGGCGAGAGCGATTAAGGTGCTGTCCGAAGTCGATTTCATTGCCGCCGAAGATACGAGAAATACGGCAAAACTGCTTGCGGCATACGATATTTCAAAACCTATGGTCAGCTATCATGAGCATAATAAAAGGGAAAGCGGAGAGCGGATAGTGAAAAGACTGCGTGACGGTGAATCGTGCGCACTCGTAACCGATGCCGGAATGCCGGCGATTTCCGATCCCGGAGAGGATATTGTGAGACTGTGTGCCGATGAGGGAATAACGGTAACCGCAGTCCCGGGCTGCTGCGCCGCGGTTACGGCACTGTCACTGTCCGGATTGCCTACAAGGAGATTTGTATTCGAGGGATTTCTCGAAGGGAGCAAAAACGAAAGGTCGGAAAGACTCGCAAAGCTCGCCGATGAGAAGAGAACCGTGATTTTATATGAAGCGCCGCACAGAATCGCCGCCACACTCGAAGAAATGAAAAAATATTTCGGAGACAGACCGATTGCGCTGTGCAGGGAGCTCACAAAACTCAATGAAGAGATTATGCGGACATCGGTGTACGACGCGGCCGATTATTTTGCCGAAAACAGCCCGCGCGGCGAGTATGTTATTGTCATAGACGGTGCGGCCGCATCATCCGATGAACTGTTCTGGCAGGATATGGATGTCGCGGAACACGTCGGATATTATATGAAAACAGGTATGGATAAAATGTCGGCAATAAAAAAGACGGCTAAAGACCGCGGAGTAGGCAAAAGCGTGATTTATGCCGAAATGGTCGAAAAAAACACCGTCGATGCCGATGATGACGAATAAAAGGAGGCGGGTGCGATGTCGGAAAAGACAAAGGGAAAAGTAATCGCACAGAATAAAAAAGCATATCACGATTATTTTGTCGATGAGAAATACGAAGCGGGAATCGAACTTTTCGGTACCGAAGTCAAATCGCTTCGTGCCGGACAGGTAAATCTCAGAGACTCCTATTGCAGCGTTGAGGGCGGACAGCTGTTCGTGCGCGGAATGCATATATCGCCGTATGAAAAGGGAAATATATTCAATAAGGATCCGCTTCGCGTAAGACGCCTTTTGATGCATAAAAAAGAAATTATAAAACTCGGATCTGCCGCCGAGATAAAAGGCTGTACTCTTGTTCCGCTCTCCCTCTATTTTTCCGGGAGCAATGTAAAGGTCGAAGTCGGAGTCTGCCGCGGCAAAAAACTCTGGGATAAACGCGATACCGAAGCGAAAAATCAGGCAATGCGGGAAATCGAACGCGAAACCCGAAACAGAAATAAAGGCGGATACGATGTCGACTGAAAAAACTCTTCTTTATATGCTCGCGGCATTATCGGCGGTGGTTATGCTCTGCCTTTTCACCGCCTGCGAAAATCACGGAAATATCAATATAACTCTTATTTCGGATGTAACCGAAAAACCGCAGACCGTATCGTCGAATGACGCGGTATCAACCGCCGCACCGATAACATCGTATATTGCATCCGGCCCGAACAGTGACGCCGTTACTTCATCCGAAATAATCACGACCGATGAAAATAAGCCGATGACAAACCCGATTATATCGACCGCATCATCGGATATAGAGACAGCGGCCGTAAAGCCGGTAACCGAAAAGACCGTGCCGGTAACAACAGTCAAAACGTCGGTAACAACAACCCCGATTACAACCGTACCGGTTACAACGGCAAAGGCAGAGGCGGCGCCGACCGATGCGTCGGCCATAGTCGGCTGGATTTCGCAAAAGACAACTCTCTGTGCCGACGAAAATCTTGAAACGGCCGCGGGAGAAATAGATGCCGGTATCGGTGTCGTGCTTCTCGAGAAAAGCGAAAATGTATGCCTTGTGGCGGCACTCGGAGGTAAATATTATATTTCCGCCGATGATTTCACAGACGTAAGACCGGAAGCGGATGAAACGCTTATGACCGAAAAGGGCGGCATATACTATAAAGGGATAAAAGAAACGGTAGTCATAGACGCAGGTCACCAGAACACCGCAATGAACGATAAAGAGCCGCTCGGTCCCGGATCGAGTGAAATGAAGGCGATGCTTGCCTCCGGAACACAGGGAATCACAACAGGCACACCCGAATATAAACTCAACCTTGCGGTTGCGCTTAAACTGCGCAATGAGCTTATTGCACGCGGATATACGGTTGTAATGATAAGAGAAACAAACAATGTCTCTCTCAGCAATGCGGAAAGAGCAAAGATTGCGAACGCCTATAATGCCGATGCATTTCTGCGCATACACGCGAACGGAAGCAAAGACGGAAATGTAAACGGCGCCGAAACAATATGCATGACATCGAATAATGCTTTCAACGCAGAACTCTATGCGGACAGCCGAAAACTGTCGGAAGCGATACTTGAAAAGTATTGCCGAAAAACCGGCATAAAAGAGGATCCGATTTGGGAAACCGACAGCATGACCGGTATTAACTGGTCTGAAGTACCTGTAACCATACTCGAAATGGGCTATATGTCGAATAAGTCGGATGACAGACTTATGGCAACCGACGCATTCAAAATCAATGCCGCGATAGGTATTGCCGACGGACTCGATTTGTATTTCGAAAACCGAAAACAATAAAAAATATCTTGACAGAAAACCGTTTTCAGGCTATAATAATCTAAAGAAATAACGGACATCCTCCGAAATCGCCGGCGGTGTCCGAACATGGGGGCGTAAAGGTTTCGACGGGGATTTTGAGGTAAGATAAGCGGGCAGAGCCGGACAATCTCTTAAAAGGTCCAAACTTAAAAGTAAACGCTAATAATAACGATTACGCTTTAGCTGCCTAATCGCAGCTAAGATGTCGCCAAGCGCGACCCGTCCGCCGGAGAGTATCGCGGCTCCGATACGGGCGTCATGCAGCGATGAACGTGAACGGCATTTTCGCCATTGACACCGTCACGCATTAAATGGCTACCGAAACCGCCGACCCGACTGTCGGTCACGGTAAAGGGAAATTTATAAAGGCAGTATGCGCCCGGAGAAAGTTTTGCCAAAAGGTTTTCGGACAGGGGTTCGACTCCCCTCGCCTCCACCACCCGAAACTAAACCGAACACACTTTTTTTCGTATCTGCCCGACAGACATCGACTGTCGACAGCTGAAACCCGGCGATCGGGTATATTTTGAAAAGCATTAGGGGGCAAAAAAATGTTTTGTTTTTTCTCTATATTAACCCTATTGCTGCCGATCTATGTGATTTTCAAACTTGCCCGGGATATCGGCAAATGAACGGAATAACCGCCCCGATCGGGGCGGCTTTCTTTATGCCGGACCGAATTAACCGGATACGCATAAAATCAGAAATACGGGAATGATGTAAAAATCACGGAATTACTATTGAAAGACAGATGATTTTTTGATAAAATATGTGTGTCGGGGTAAAAGACAATATGACGATGACTTTAACCGCGTTCGGCACTGCGGATTATTTTTGTCGGCGGCGGGACATTTTGCCCTGCTCCCGTGTATAAGATATGAATAGCATATCCGGGAATCATTTTAACGAACGGTGATTTTTATCGGTACGCGTAGAGGACTGCCCGCAAAATCTTATATGAGCATACCAAAAGGGCGACAAGCCCACATAAACGTACCGCTGATATCGATTTCACCAATCGACCGGTTAATGCCGTCGAAAACACAAAAACAACATACAAAAACAATAAAGGAGAAATTACAATGGGAACCTTCGCATACATGCTCAAATTCGCGAGAGACATTGAGCTTTCCGAGGATGAAATAAATCCCAACGAGGAGGAGCAGCTGCTCGAACTCACACAGACCGTCACCGCACGGGAAATGCACCCGCACGCGGCAGAACGTGATATCTACAGATTGATTGAATCACACCCGCTGCACCCGATTCATCACCGTCCGCTGACGCGCTACAGCCGTGAGGAACGCGAATTACGAAGAAACGTATCCGAAAGAATCCGCACCGCAATGGCAGAGTATATGATACGGCTGCGGCAGCAGCAGGCCAAATACAAGACCGGACGCTACTACGGCGCGCTTTTGAGTTACAGCGGACTCGAGAACGATCCGCACAACGAGGAGGTTTCACGTCTCTTCGCACAGCGTACCGCCGCAGAGGAACAGGAGTTCCGCCGCATTCTTAAACTGACGCGTATTGCACAACGGTTCGAGCGCAGGGTGGCTGCCGAGCTCGCCGTGGAAAACGAAATTAACGTCGAATACCCGCGCCGCCGCGCCGAATTCATCATGCGGCGTATAGACGAGTGTGTGCTCAGATATGAACTTGACATCAGGCCGTTAATGGCAGACGGCGCCGACATCAACGACATTGCGGACAAGTTCAACACCGTCATGGAGATTTCCTCCGCAATAATGGAAATCGATAATTTTCTCAAATATTCCGGCGAGGAGGGGGAAATCAGCTATATTTCCTTCACCGATGAGGAAAAACAGAAACTGCGCGATATTAAAGATAGCTATCAACCCGTTATGACCTGCCTGCACGAGACGCTCGCGGCCGCCGCAAACCCCTGCTACGAGTTCATCAATCCCGCAGAGCTTGCCGATTACGACTGCACGGGAATCCTCGACGAATATCGCGGAGAATTGATGGGCAATTATCTTAACCCCGTTGACAGCCTCACCCTCATGCTGGATGACCGCCTCATCATCGAACAGGGACGCGATGTGATGCTGCTCGACAATCTTGCGAAAATCAAGCAGCGCTACGATCTGCGAAACAATATTCTCACCCGCGCCGAACAGCCCGATGCAACGCAGCCGTTCGTTGCCGATGATGCCGTGGCACAGCTCCGCGCCGGACACCCGATTGCCGTAAGCAGAGGCGATGATATAATCATAGTTGCCCGCACCGGCAGTCCCGACAGCGGCGAGCTGACCGTGGACACCCCTATGGAATATTTCAACCATTATTTCGGTGTCAAGAAAATAGAAATCACCGAGCAGCTCATCGAGGCAGATCCCTTCTATATTCGCAGCTCGCCCGAATTTCGCGCCATGCGCCGTACGCTCGAGCAGGTCGTTCTGCTGCCGGATTTAGCGGAGAATGCGTCGGCTGAAACAAAACAACATTATCGTCGGCTTTTCGAAACACTTGCAGAGCAGGCCTCACTCTATTACGATAAGAAAACCGGAAATCTTGAGAAATACGAGGGGCTTAATAAGCGTGAAAGAAAACGCGCACAGTTTGCAAAAAATGTCGAAAACTTCGCCCGTATGAAAATCGGACACCTCGAAATGGTGGATGATGCGCTGTTGACCACGCTGAACTACGAGCGTACGCTTGCCGAAAGAGAAAAGGAACTCAACGATCCCGAATTTATCGAACAGCAGGCTCTTGAGAATGAAGCACGCGAACGGCAGGCACGCGAGCAGCAGGCACGCGAGCAGCAAGCACACGAGAAGGCCGAGAAGGCCGGGAACAATGAACCGGACCGCGCGGATAAGCCGCTTGACTGGCTGGAGATGAAAACAAAACAGTATGCCGCCGATCTGCCGAGTCTTGCCAATGCGCTCAATGACGCATATCATAACGTGTGGATGTCGTGCGAGGATTTTGAAGGTGAGATAGAGCCCTACGGCGTGACGCACGAGGCTCTCTCGGAGCTTGTCGGTGCGATGATTGCCGCCGAGCTTGTCGGTGAGGAAAAGAAGGCGCTCGAGGGTACGGGTACGCAAGGCGTTCGCGAGACGCTTCTCTGCGGAGAAAGCGGCGATAGGGTACGCGCCGCCCTCGGACATGAGGTTATTTCCGCTATTTTCGGGCATAAGCTTGGGGAAGAATATTACGAAGACACGAAAGAATTTATGAAAACATTCGATCCGGCGAAGTCTGCCGCAGACATCAAGGGAACGTTTGAAGAAAAATTCGGAGTTTCCTTCCTTGAGAAACTTGCGACAAAATACCGCGATACCATCAAACCCATGCGCGGCGAAAAACTCGACGATACGGAAAAAAGTTTTCTCGACTGGACATGCAAAAACATCATCGAGCCGGGCTGCAGATACTGCGCGCATTTTGCCGGCAACGAGGAAAATATCGATTATCTCGCCGCAAACAGGATTCTCGCATCCTGCGTGCTGCATAATATGGTGCAGCTCGAGCGAGTCTCCCTCGGCGGGCAGGCACCCGGCAGACTCGAAAAAATGCTTGCCGATCCCGATACGGCAAATAGCCTGCAGCAGCGCGTGATGACCTCACATGAATTTGAAAAGATGACAGACGAGCTCGGTCTTGGCGACCTCGACGGAAATGCACAGGTACAAACTCTGCCGCAGGCAATCGAAAATCAGCTGCCGCGCAGGATTGCCGAGAGCATATTCAAGACCGCGTTTGCCGAACAGGTACATGCAGAGCATAAGGCACCCGCCAAAAACAGTCCGGTAAAGGAAGCACCCAATCAGCCGACGGCATGAGAATCGAAAATCCTCCGAGATAAGCGGGAAATCGAGACGACACCGAACTTTATATTGAAATTTGATTCGGACATACAATAAAAACAACACCGAGCGGAGAAATAACCTCTGCTCGGCTTTGTTTTTATCCGCCCATAACTTCGGGGAGTCCGGCTATTGATGTTAAGATTGACAGAATGCCCGCAAGGAGAGATGCTGACGGCACCGGTAGCCAATTCAACTCTGATATCTCGGCTGTTGTGCCGATGCTTGCTGCCGCTGTCAGAGCGATAGTCTTAATCGCTCTGATGCCCGCCGCTTTTATTCGCTTTTTGAATTTTTCGCTCGTATTCACAACCTCACTTTTATTTGCCAATAGGTTTTTGCAAAATATTTTAACCTTTTTATTTTGAGATTAC
>CAVGEY010000015.1:13274-57849 GCA_963628435.1 bacterium | reverse complement strand
TGGTGCGGGTAACAGGACTTGAACCTGCACAGCCTTGCGACCATAAGAACCTGAATCTTACGCGTCTGCCAATTCCGCCACACCCGCTGGTGCGAGAAACGGGACTTGAACCCGTACGGTGTAAACCACACGCCCCTCAAACGTGCGCGTCTGCCAGTTCCGCCACTCTCGCATTCATTCGTAACAATACAATTATAACTCATATGCAAAAAAAAGTCAAGAGTTTTTCTAAATAATTTATACTTTGACAAACAAAATATAAATAACTTTCACGGTCTATAACTCAGCGCAGTTCACAATGTTAACTTGTAATCAATTTTTTCGATTGTATGCTTGACATTTATCAATCGGTGTGGTATACTTACCGAGGTCGATTAAATTTTGGGATGTGGTGTAGCGGCAGCACACGAGACTTTGACTCTTGTAGTATAGGTTCAACCCCTATCATCCCAGCCAATTTTGAAAGAAAGGGAAAGCTTTTTGAGAGTTTTCCTTTTTATTTTTTAATCGATTAAAAATTTATAAGATTAAATCGAATCGGCAACGATTGTGAAAGGATAGCTAAATGAGCAGAACTGAGGTTATTTCGGTTGAAGATATTGAAAAACAATATAAGTATATGAATATGGTGAAGGCTCTGCTTGCCGGAAAAGAAAAATTTGTTTATATACAAACATTCGGCTGCCAGCAGAATGAAGCCGATTCGGAAAGACTTGCGGGTATGGCCGAATATATGGGTTACTCTGTCACTTTCGATGTTGAAAAGGCCGATTTGATTTTAATAAATACATGCGCAATCAGAGAACATGCCGAACTTAAGGCATTGTCGATTACCGGGCAATTTAAGCACCTTAAAGAAAAGAAAAAAGGCTTGATTATCGGAATTTGCGGATGTATGGTTTCTCAGGAACATCGCAAGGAAGATATAAAAAGCCGTTATCCGTATGTAGATTTCCTTTTCGGCACATCAATGCTGTGGCGTTTTTCCGAAATTCTGTATGGTGCACTCACATCCAAAAAACGAGCATTTTACCTTGATTGCGACGATGAGGGAAATATCAGCGAAGGTTTGCCTGTTCTCAGGGCTTCCGATTCAAAAGCATGGGTGTCTATAATGTACGGCTGCAACAATTTCTGCACCTACTGCATCGTTCCATATGTGAGGGGACGCGAGAGAAGCCGATTGAAGGAAAATATTTTCGATGAAGTAAAAAAACTCGCCGAAAGCGGTTATAAAGAAATCACCTTGCTCGGACAAAATGTCAATTCCTACGGCAAGGATCTTTATGTTGACTATGATTTTGCAGATTTGCTTGAAGATATTTGTAAGATTGACGGTGATTTTACAATCAGATTCATGACAAGCCATCCGAAAGACGCATCGCATAAGCTGATTGATGTTATCGCGGAAAATCCGAAAATCGCAAAGGCATTCCATCTGCCCGTACAGTCGGGAAGCGATTCGGTACTTAAGGCAATGAATCGTCATTATACAAGGGCATCATATCTTGAACTTGTCGATTATATGAAGAAAAAAATCCCGGATATTGCGATAACGACAGATATTATTGTGGGATTTCCCGGCGAGTCCGACGAGGATTTTGAGGATACGCTTGATATTCTTCGCAAAGTTGAATATGACAATATTTATTCGTTTATATTTTCCCCGCGCAAGGGAACTAAGGCCGCGGAAATGGAACAGCTGCCCGAAGAGGTAACTTCCAAACGTTTTGAAAGACTTCTCGAACTTCAGAATGAGATTTCCAACAAGAAAAATCAAGCCTATAAGGGAACAGTTCAGACTGTTTTGGTAGAAGGAATAAGCAAAACCGATCCCACTAAGCTTACGGGCAGAAACGAAAAAAATCGTCTTGTTCATTTCGAAGGGCCGACATCACTTATCGGCAAGTATGCGGATGTCTTTATAACACGCGCCGAAACTTATGCACTGTACGGAGAACTAAGATAAAGGAACGGTAATAAATATGGAGATTATGGAAATGGCGCAGGTACTCGGACTGCGTATTAAAATGAGCGACGAGGGAGTCGCGTACCAAAAAGCAAAAGCCGAATATGAGTCGAATACAGAGGTCAATGCCGCTCTTATGGAGTATCAGATTCAGCAGGATTTGCTCTCAAAACGCGAAGATGAAGACGGCAATGAGATGGATGAGCAGACGTTGACAAGGGTAAACGACAGAATCAATGAACTCTATGAGTTTGTCATAAATCATGAGACATACAAGAATTATGAGAATGCCGAGGCAAAACTCAACGAGCTGATTTCAAGAGTCAATAAGACAATATTGTCGCAGATAACGGGCAGAGAATCGGGTAACTGCAGTCACGACTGCTCTACCTGCAGCGGCTGTCAATAAAATTCAGCCATTTTGCTTAATTGCAATCTTGTAAAAAGATACGCAAAGATTACGGTGCAATCCCATAGGGACTGCACCGTTTTCATTTGTAATAAATCCGACAGATGTGCATAACATCTGCCGGATTATCTTTTAATTATTCGCTTTTTTCTTCGGGCTTAGGCGTTACAATTTCGCTTTCTGCAATCGACGTAGAACTGCCTTCGAGGACAGCTTCCGGAAACTGTGCGGATAATAGCTTTGAAATCAAACTATCTATCGAATTGCCGATAAACAGCGTTAGCTTGTCTATTTGCAGCAGCTTGAAAAGGAGCATTCTTATCCGTTCGAGAATGATGCAGACCGCAAAGAGAATTAAGACGGCAACGCAAACATAATAAACCATTTCCAATGTATCAAGATTATATCCGATTTTACAGAAACGCCATAACATATAATAGCTCCAGAAAATAGGCTGTACATGAATGATATATACGGCGAATGTTGCCTCCGAAACGAAATTTATCGATTTTTTGATAAAGTTCGTCTTTATTTTTATTTGAGAGGCGCCGATAAGAAGCATCACAGCACCGGCCAGTATAAACGGCGAGGTGTATTGTATAAATTGATATTTATATTCCGAGATAGCGCTGTTTTCGCCGGCGGTCTCAGCGAGCTTGCTTATGCGCAGCATCCATTGCCATGCAAAAGCCGTACAGAAAAAATATCCCATCAGAAGTACCGATCTGTTGCAGCATCCGATATTCGGCGGATATTTGGCGATGTATGCGCCGATTATGTAGAGTAGAATAAGCCAGATTGCCGAATATCCGTAGCCGATTACAAATAAATCGGCATTTGATATCGACGGTATAATCGATGTCAATATGAAAATTCCGATACAGACGGCAAAATGTTCACTCTGCTTAAGCGCGCCAATGGCACGGTTAACTATCGGAGTCGCGAAATATGCAAGCGTATAGGCGTTAAAATACCAATATTGATTGTTGGAAACAGGGAAGAGCGCATATAAATATTCTTCGGGCAGTATTGTGCGCGATTCTATTTCTGTTTTTACCGAAGGAATAATAAATCCGAGAAATTCGTTGAATTTTTCATAAATAATCGGGAACTTGTCTATTGACAGTACAATCATAACTCCCCAAAAGGAAACGAGCAGCCATGTTTTAAGGTATCTTGATGCTTTCAGCTTTGATTTATATCCGACATATCCGGATATAAGTGCAAATAAGTCAACGGCACCGAATGATGCGGTTTCCAAAAACCATGCAACAGGGAAGTTTTGAGGATGGTTTTCGGCAATTGCGGCATACGGATAAACGCCGCCCTGTCCCAATACATGAAGGAAAAGCACCATAAGCATGGAAACAATGCGCATTATTTCTATTCCGATGTTTTTTTCCTTTGATGCCATTGTTAAACCTCCGATTAAAAAATGTAGAGAATTGTTGTATCGCTTATTTCAGTTCACATACAGTGACTCCGAGATCTCCTTCCCCGAAAGAGCCTATGCGGTATGTTTTTATACGTTTGTCGGTTTTCAGAAATTCCCAAAGACGCTTTTTCAAAGCCCCGGTTCCTTTTCCGTGTATAAGTCGAACCGTTTTTACACCTGCAAGCTGCGCACTGTCAAGATATTTATCAACATCGAGCCAAGCTTCATCTCCGTTTTTTCCACGCAAATCTATTTCGGATGAAAATTCTTTTGTAATTGACATTGCGGGAGATGCGGACGCTGATTTTTTCTTTTCTTTTTTAACTGCAGACAGCCGATCGTCTTCCGCAAGCATAAGATTGCTTTCTTTGACTCTTGTTGTCATTATACCCGTTGAAACGGTTACATTTCCGTTCTTATCAGCCGAAGCCGTGACATGACCTTTGCTGCCGAGACTGATAATAATTACTTCGTCGCCGACTTTTACATGACGGGGAAGAACATAGTTTTCCGGTACGTGAGAAACAACCGGATCGATTTTTTCAATGGTTTCGTTAAGAGATTTTTTTATATTGCTTTTTGCCCGGTCTAATGTTTTGGCAAAGTCTTCCGATTCTTTGGCTTTCTTTACTCGGTCTAGTTCTGCCAATACATATTCGGATGTGGCTCTTGCACTTTCAATAATTCTTGTAGCCTGTTCCGCGCTTTTTTCTTTCAGCTTATCCGCCTCGGCAATTTTTTTCTGTAAATTTTCTTCCTCTTCTGCGCGTTTTCTTTCCCATTCGGCTCTTTTTTCTTTTGAACTTTCAAGGAGTTTTTCCGATTCTATTCTCGATATTTCGAGTTTTTCAATAACGTTTTCGAATTTTTTGCTCGATGGGTCAATCAATCTCTCGGCACGTCCGATAATCTCGTCCGAAAGTCCGATTTTTTTCGAAATTGCAAAAGCGTTGGATTTTCCGGGTGTTCCGATAAGAAGTTTGTATGTGGGAGCAAGTGTGTTAATGTCAAATTCGCATGCGGCATTGCAGACTCCGTCCGTTTCAAGAGCATAAATCTTCATCTCGCTGTAATGAGTTGTTATAACAACGAGTGCACCTGTTTCACGGATTTTTTCTGTTATGGCAACAGCAAGAGCCGCTCCCTCTACCGGATCGGTACCGGCGCCGAGCTCGTCGATTAAAATCAGTGATTTGTTGTCGGCGATATCAAGTATGTTTACAATATTTGTTATGTGCGCCGAAAAAGTTGACAGTGACTGCTCAATCGATTGTTCATCGCCGATGTCCGCAAGTACTTTGTCGAAAGTCCTTAGTTTTGAATTTTCGCGAGCGGGAATATGAAGACCGGTTTGTGCCATCAAGGTCAGTAACCCGAGTGTTTTTAACGAAACTGTTTTACCGCCCGTATTCGGCCCGGTAATAACAAGGGTGTCGAAGTCTTTACCGAGTCTTATGTCGATTGGTACTACTTTATCTTTTGGGATAAGAGGGTGCCTTGCCGAAAATAATTCTATATCTCCCGATTCCGAAATTATCGGCTCGTTGCCTTTTATGCGCCATGAAAATTCCGCCCTTGCGAAAATATAGGCAATTTCGGTTATACTGTCATAATCAAGTTTGATGCAGTGACCGAAATCTGCCACTGCCGAAGACAGCCTGTAAAGTATTTTTTCTACTTCTTTTTTTTCATCGCTCTCAAGACGCCTTAAATCGTTGTTGGCCTCAACAACCGACAGCGGCTCAACAAACAGGGTTGCACCTGTCGAGGATGTATCGTGAATAAGACCTTTGATTTCGTTTTTATTTTCAGCTTTCACCGGTATAACATAACGACCGTCGCGAATTGTAACGATATTTTCTTGCAGAAATTTGGTTGTTGATTCGGCTGTGATGTATTTTTGCAGAGTTTCGCGTATTCGGTTGTTTGTTACCTTGATCAGCCTTCTGATATTGGCAAGTTCGGGTGATGCATCATCGGCAACCGTATCGGCATTTATGATACACCTCTTTATTTCGTGTTCAAGCGCACTGTTTGTAACAAGGCAGGAAAAATAATCGGTAAGAGAGCCGAGATTTGAGTTTTTAATTTTGGAGTAGGCAACAAGTGAATTTGTGGTATAGAGCAAAGATGCGATATCGAGAAGTTCGGCGGGGGGGAGCATTGCACCTTTTTCGGACTTCTCTACAATCTCCTTTACCTCCGGCGTAGAGCTTATGGGAGGATTTCCGTTCTGTGCAATAAGAGCTTTTGCATCTGTTGTTTGCTTCAACAGTTCTGCAACATGAGAGCAGTCCGAATCGGGATATGCTTCTTCGGCCATTTTTTTTGCACCGAAAGTAAGCGCACAATCGGAAAGCATTGATCTTATTTTTTGAAATTCGAGTGTCTGTATTGCTTTGGAAAAATCAGTCAATTTAACCTACCTTCACTTATACATTATTTCGGCTTTTTTGTAAAAATCAAGAGAATCAAAACCGCGATCAAGATGCGTCAAAAGATAATTTTCACATACGGCAGAAAGATTTGTTTCGGTCTCGTCACCCATGACGAAAGAAAATATTTTCTTTTCTTGTGCTTTACAAATGTACCGCATGATTTGCAACAAATTCCGATCAATCTTATGCGGATGTGCTCCTTCGAAAATTGCTTTTTCATTCTTTCGGCAATTATCGCAAACAATTATTCCGTCAGGCATATTGAACCAGAAAATACCGTCATTTGCATGACAGCATGAACATTCGGATAAATCCGGCATGAAACCGAGCAGACACGCAAGACGAAGCTCAAAAACGGCTTTGATAGTATGAGGCGATCTTTTTTTATTTGCCAAAAGATACAGACAATTCAAAAGCAGTCTGAGTATTTCACTCTGATCCTCACCGGTAATTGTGACCGTAGAAACAACATCGGTCAAGTAAAGCGCCAGATACAGAGAAGAGAGATCTTCACGCAGTGAATAAAAGTCTTCAATAAGGATAGCCTCTTTGAGATAGAAAATATCCTTCTTCTTGCTTAAAGTAAATTCAGAGTAACAGAAAAGCTGCGAAGTATAGAGCCTGTGACTTTTTATGCTCTTAACGCCTTTGCCGATTACCGATATTTTACCGAGTTCGGGAGTCAGAATTGTCATCATTCGATCTGATTCTCCGATATCGGCTAACTTCACGATTATTCCGTTTGTAACAATTTCATTATCCATAACAAACTTTATCAGTTGTCATCATTGTTTTTGAAGCCGAGATCATTTATAAGAAAATCGCTTTCTCTCCAATTTTCTTTTACCTTAACCCATACTTCAAGGAAAACTTTTGTTCCGAAAAACTTTTCTATGTCTTCTCTCGCGTATGTGCTGATTTTTTTCAGCATATCACCGTTTTTACCGATTATGATGCGTTTGTGAGAATCACGCTCACAGTATATATCGGCACGTATGCGCAGAAGCGATCCTTCATCGTGAAATTCTTCTATAGATACAGCCGTGCCGTGCGGTATTTCATTGTCCAAAAGACGCAGCAGCTTTTCACGGATAAGTTCGGATACGATTACACGTTCGGGCTGATCGGTAAGCTCATCCGCATCAAACAGCCATTCGCCTTCGTGAAGCAGCTTTTCCGCCTCATCCAGGACAATAGTTATTCCGTCATTATCAATGGCCGAAATCGGAATAACCGATGCGTAATCCGAAAGTTCCGAATAAGCGGTGATGACCTGACCTATTCTCTCGGCATTTGTCGTATCTGTTTTATTAAGAACAAGAATAACGGGGAGTTCATCTTTTCCGAATCTGCGAATAAGCTTTTTCTCGATTTCACCCGGCATATATCCGGCATCTGCTACAAGAATGGCGGCATCGACGTCCGAAAGCGCGGAGCCGATTTGCTTGTTCATATAATTTCCGAGCTTTGTTGCCGATTTGTGCATACCCGGTGTATCGATAAATACAAACTGATTGTCGCCTTTGGTAAGTATACCGGTGATTCTCGTTCGTGTTGTCTGCGGTTTTCTTGATGTTATCGCTATTTTTTCGCCGAGCATCGCGTTCAGCAATGTTGATTTGCCGACATTCGGCCTTCCCACAATCGCAATAAAACCTGTTTTTGTCATATTTTTTCCTTACCTTGTCAGATTCATTTTTTGAAGTATTTCTTCCTGACGTGCGAACATGTCGGCTTCTTCCTCTTTTGAGTTTTCGTGGTCATATCCGAGCAAATGTAACACAGAATGAACTGTCAGGAAGGCAATCTCGCGTTCATTCGAGTGACCGTATTCAACAGCCTGTTCGGCTGCGCGTTCGGCTGATATTACAATATCCCCGAGGACGCAGTATTCTCCGTCATCAAAATCATCGTCAAATATCGGAAAAGAAAGTACATCGGTAGCCCTGTCGATTCCTCTTTGATTTTCGTTGAGCTTTCTGATTTCCTCGTTATCGACAAATGTTAAAGATACTTCACAGTTGCGGTTGAATTTCTCGTAAATCAGAGTATTTTTAATTGCCGCGCGTACAAGTTTTTTTGTTTCATTTGTTATTTCGATTTTTGTTTGTTGATTTGAAATATATAATCGGAGTCTCATTTCGTTTCCTTTTTACGATAGATTTTTTTGGGACGCAGTCCGTCATTTTTCTCTTTGTAATGCTTTTCGTATGCAAGAATTATTTTCTGAACGAGGCAATGTCTTACAACATCTTTGTCGGTAAAATAAAATACTTCTATATCGTCAATATCCTTTACGACAGATGCCGCTTCAACAAGACCGCTTTTCTGTGATTTCGGTAAATCGGTTTGTGTAATGTCTCCCGTAACAACAATTTTCGATCCGTATCCGAGTCTTGTCAGAAACATCTTCATTTGTTCCGGAGTAGTATTCTGCGCCTCATCAAGAATTATAAAACTGTCGTCTAATGTTCTGCCTCTCATATAGGCAAGCGGAGCTATTTCGATTATCCCTTTTTCGGAGTTTCTTTGATATGCTTCAACTCCCATTGTGTCATAAAGGGAATCGAAGAGAGGCCGAAGATATGGGTCGATTTTGCTTTGCAAATCCCCGGGCAGATAGCCGAGCCGTTCTCCTGCCTCAACAGCGGGGCGGGTAAGTATTATCCTCGAAACTTTTTTCTCACGCAGAGCCGCTACCGCCATTGCAACGGCAAGATAGGTTTTACCTGTTCCTGCGGGACCTATTCCGAAAACTATGGTATTCTTCTTTATAGCCTCCACATATTTTTGCTGACCGATCGTTTTAGCTTTAATCGGCTTTCCTTTTGAGTTAATCAGTATAAGATTATGTTCGAATTCTTTGAGTTCACCGATGCTGCCGCCCTCGACCATTTCAATTGCATAAACTACCTTTTGCTCATCAATGCTTTCGCCTAAGGCCGCAATTTTGTTCAAATACCGCAGTACCGAATAGGCTTTTTCCTGCTTTTCGGAATCTCCGCCGATAACGATCGTGTTCCCGCGACTTGTTATGTCAACACCGAATCTTTTTTCTATAATTGAAATGTTTGAGTCATAGTTACCGAATATTTCCGACAGAATATCTGTATTGTCAGTTGAAATCAGTTTTTCGCTCATTTTATCTTCCTTTAATGATTAATAAGAATTTTGTTAAATGGTTGCGGCCACAATAAGCAGTGCGCAGCCGGACATTTCAACTAAAAGAATCATGAAAACGGTAAGCATTACACGTCTGATAAGCAGTCCGATTATTTTGACGGTCAGCCCGTCGGGTATAATATCGGTGTCGGAATAATTTTTCAGATACGTCTCCGACAGCGAATTCAGAAAGTCCTGTCTTGATGAGTAGATAATGACAGCGGAAAATATTCCGCACAGTATGATAGCTCCGCCGAGTATATACAGTATAACGGAAATCATCGGGACGCTCCTTTCCGAAAAAATTGATTTAAGTTTTATTTAATGATTTTTACAAAATTGTCGATTTTTTCGAGTGCGGTTTGAATGTGCTTAACCGAATATGCGTATGAAATGCGCGCATATCCTTCGCCGCATTCGCCGAACGCAGTACCGGGTACGATGGCAACACTGTGCTCGTATAAAAGCCGCGTGCAGAATTCTTCGGAGGTCATACCGAAATTGCCTATTTTCGGGAAGACATAGAATGCTCCTTCGGGCTCAAATACTTCAAGTCCGATATCTTTAAGGCCGTGAGTAATAAATAAACGCCGCTTGTTGTATTCGGCTTTCATATATTCAATGTCATCATCACCGTTGGTTACGGCCTCCACTCCCGCAAATTGTGAGGTAGTGGGAGCACACATAATGGCATATTGGTGAACCTTAAACATTTGAGATGTTATTTCGGGAGGAGCAAGGGTGTAGCCGAGACGCCAGCCCGTCATCGCAAAAGCTTTTGAAAAACCGCTTGATATTATCGTGCGCTCACGCATACCCTCGATAGATGCTATTGAAGTGTGTTTTTTTCCGTATGTAAGCTCGGCATATATTTCATCCGACAGAACAATGATGTTTGTGTTTCTTATTACATCGGCAATTTCCTCAAGTTCGCTTTTTTCGAGAATTGATCCTGTGGGATTGTTCGGAAAGGGAAGTACGAGCAATTTTGTTCTCGGCGTTATTGCCTTTTTTAATTTTTCGGCGGTGAGCTTGAAACCGTCTTCGGCTGTCATCGGCAAATAAACGGGAATACCACCCGAAATTGAGACTATGGGGCCGTAGCAGACAAATGACGGAACGGGAATAATCACCTCGTCCCCTTCATCGACAATCGAACGGATTGCTATGTCGATTGCTTCGCTTCCGCCGACGGTTACAAGGATTTCGTTTTTCTGGTTATATTCCAAACCGAATCTGCGCTTCATATATTCCGAAATCGATGTTCTGAGCGGTGTCAGACCGGAATTTGCCGTATAATAAGTCTTTCCCGAACGGAGAGAGTCGATAGCGGCTTCTCTGATATGCCACGGAGTAACAAAATCAGGCTGTCCCACCGTCAGCGATGTTACATCCTTTACCTCGTCAAGCAGATCGAAAAATTTACGTATACCCGACGGCTTTACCGAGGTTATCCTTTTTGATAAAATGTCATTGTAATCGATCATATGATTAGGCTGCTCCGTTCATCAACTTCCGGTGCTTCGTAAATCACTCCGTGATCTTTGTATTTGCGCAGAACAAAATGTGTTGCGGTTGAAATAACTCCGTCAATAGTCGATACTTTTGATGCGACAAAATGAGCAACCTCTTTAAGGGTTTTTCCCTCAATAATGACCTGCAGATCATAACCGCCCGACATAAGCATTAATGATTTTACTTCGGGATAGTTGCATATTTTCTTTGCTACCGAGTCAAAACCGTGTTCCTGCTCCGGCTGAACTTTAAGCTCAATTACGGCACTGACATATTCTCTGTCGGTTTTATCCCAGTCAATGAGTGCCTGATATCCGACTATTACACCCTCTTTTTCATAATCGGTGATTGCTTTTTTTATATCTCCTTCGTCAAGCTCTGTCATAACCGCAATTTGTGCCGGGGTAAGACGGGCATCTTCTTCAAGCATTTTAAGAATTTGATTCATATCATTTCTCCTTGCAATATAACTTATATTTTCTCGAATATTATGTTTTTATCCATAGGGAAACAGATTGTGTCGAAACCGCAGTATTTCAGCAGTTCTTCCGTCTTATCAAAGTTTGAGGCAATATCGGTCGGCTTGTGTGCATCCGATCCGATTGAGATGAGCTTTCCTCCGAGTTCCTTGTATAACTTGATAATTCTCATATCGGGAAGCGGACCGCCTACGCCCTGCCTGTATCCGGAAGAGTTGACCTCGAGTATCAAATTCTTATCGACAACCTTTTTAAGCGCAGTTACAAGATAATCGTAATCGTAAGACATGTCAAATTTTCTTCCGATTCTGTTCATGTATCTGAGCGGATAGGTGAGATGGGTGAGAATGTCAAATCCGCCTATATCTACAAGCTCACATATTTCGGTAAGATATGTTATCCAGTCTTTTTTGAATTCTTCCTCGGATTTTACATGCATATCCTGAAATGCGAAATCGGGTTTGCCGCGCAGACTGTGAATGGAGCCCAGTATTGTCTGATAATGATATTTTTTCAGCATTTCATTTCCGAGTTCGGGATACTGATAGTACTGACCGAGCTCAACACCGAATGACATGGTGATTTTAGAGCCGTAAATTTCTTTTGCCTCATTGAACTCGTTCAATATCTTTTCGGGATCGTAAGGCATATCATAACCTTCCGGGATTGCATTAACATCAAAATGGTCGGTTATTGCTATGTGCGTAAGTCCTTTTGAAATTGCGGATTCGCACATATCTTTGATTGACGCGTTTTTATCGGCATCATATGAATTTCTGGAATGGGTATGGCTGTCAAAGGTAATCATTTTATTTGCGTGGAATGTCCTTTCGGCTACTTAATATTTTTATTTATAATCAAAAAAGATTATATCATAATCGAAAAAGAAAAGCCATAGATTTTCCGAAAAAACATAGAAAAAACTTGATTTTTTTTGCGGTATATGTTAAAATGTATCGAATGAAAATCGAATTTTATGTCTTGAAGCCAAATTAAGATATTGATTCGATATGTCGAAAAACGGCAAAAAATTTACCGGAAAGGCTTGGCCATATCAATGAAAATAGGCGCACAGTTATATACATTGAGAGATTATTGCAAAGATTCGGAAAGTTTTGAAAATACGCTAAATAAGGTTGCCGATATGGGATATACATCGGTTCAGGTATCCGGTACCTGTTCTTACGATCCTCATTGGCTTGCCGAAAAGCTGAAAAGCGCGGGCCTTACATGTAATTTGACGCATATAAATGTTAATGATTTGGCGCAGAATCCCGATAAGGTAATTGCAGATCATAATATTTTCGGATGCGATTATATCGGAATCGGATGGTATAACGGTCTGAAAAATGATAATGATATTCCGAGGCTTGTTGATATCGCAAAATCTATTGCTCCGAAAATGAAAGAAAACAAAAAACTTTTTATGTATCACAATCATTTTCAGGAATTTGCGAAAAACAGTCGGGGTGAGACTAAACTTCTCGAACTCGTATCGAGAACATCTCCCGATGAATTGGGTGTTACACTTGATACATACTGGGTTCAGTACGGCGGAGCCGATTTGAACGATTATATTCCGCTTCTCAGGGGAAGAATTCCATGTGTTCATTTGAAAGACATGAAAGTTGATTCAACTGTCGGCGAAGTTCGTATGGCGTCTGTCGGCGACGGAAATATCAATTTTGAAAAGATAATTAAACTCTTTGAAGAAAACGGCACTGAATATATGTTTGTCGAGCAGGATTTCACATATGGCGAAGATCCTTTTGTCTGCCTCAAACGCTCGTATGATTATCTGCATTCATTGGGTCTTGACTGATGAAAAATGAGCTTTACGATAAGTTGATTGAGTATTCCGAAAACGGCAGGATTCCGTTTCATATGCCCGGGCATAAACGTAATATAAAATTCGGAGAATATCTTCCGTATTCACTTGATATTACCGAGATAGACGGATTTGATAATCTTCATGATATGCACGGAATACTCAGAAAACTGTCCGATAATATGGCAGAGCTTTGGAAAACGGATTATGCTTTCCCCCTTGTCTCCGGATCAACAGGCGGAATTCTTGCGGCAGTCCGTACACTTACGGAACGCGGTGACAGCGTAATCATGGATCGCCGCTGCCACAAATCGGTTTATAACGCCGTTGATATCTGCGGTCTTTTGCCCTATTATGTATGCGGGAAAACTGATACCGAATTCGATCTTCCGCTGCCGCCGTCTGTAAGCGAAATAAAGGATGCACTCTCGATTCATCCCGAAACAAGTCTTGTCGTAATAACATCTCCTACATATGAGGGTTATATTGCCGATATTCCGGCGATTTCGGATATAGTTCATTCGTTCGGTGCAAAACTGCTTGTCGATCAGGCACATGGAGCTCATTTGGGACTTTCCGACTTTTTCGGCGGTAGTTCTGTCGGATATGCGGACATTACGGTAATTTCGCTTCATAAAACATTGCCTGCACTGACACAGGCGGCTGCATTGCTGGTGTCCGAAACTATCGATCCCTTAAGAGTGGCGGCAAATTTGTCTGTCTTTGAAACATCAAGTCCGTCGTATGTCATTTTGGCATCCATTGACAGGTGCGTCGGATTGCTTTCAGAAAATGCCGATTCGCTTTTTGAAAAATATAATGCCGATTTGTCGAACTTCTACGGAAGAGTTTCAAGCCTTAAATATCTTAAAATCTTGGATAATAAATTCCATGACAGAAGCAAGATTGTAGTATCGTGCCAAAATACCGATATTGACGGCACGAAACTTGCCGGATTGCTGCGAAAAAAATACAATATAGAGCCGGAGATGATAATGCCCCATTATCTGCTTGCTCTCTCAACGGTTGGCGATTCCGGGGAGAATTTGGCTGCTCTTGCCGACGCTCTGATTGAAATTGATAGCAGTCTGTCATACGAGCGAAAAGATGGGAATAATTATTTTAGTCTGAAAATTCCCGATCAGGCACTTGCACTCCCCGATATAAAAGATCGTATCGGAACATATAGTCTCTTCTCCGAATCAGTCGGAAAAATTTCGCTTGACTATGTTTATGCATATCCTCCCGGCGCACCTCTGATAGTACCCGGGGAGATAATTTCATCCGAATTGACAGAATATTTGAACTTTCTTGTAACTTGCGGAATCGGTGTTTCATCAATGTATGCAAACTTTCCGCAAATGTTGGTTATGAATAACCGAAAAAGCATTGACAACACAAAAAAAACGTGATAAAATATTACGGTAATATTATTAATAATAAGAGGAGATAAGTTGACATGAAGAGAATAAAGACCATCGAAACACGCGATCTCTCAAAGAGCGCTAAAAACGGCGGATGCGGTGAGTGCCAGACATCATGCCAGTCTGCCTGCAAGACATCTTGCGGCGTCGCAAATCAGAAATGCGAGAATAAGAATAAGTAATTTTCAAAATGAGTAAATGCCGTTTGCCGAAGTCGGCAGACGGTTTTTCTCTTTTTGTACGCTATTTATATTGAAAGGTGGCTCATTTTGAGCCGTTTATAAGTTAAATGATACATCAATACAAACTGAACGGATATAACATAGTAATAGATGTTGCAAGCGGATCTGTGCATAGCGTCGATGATGTTGCGTATGATGCGATTGAAATGTTTGAAACTCATACACGCGAGGAGATTACCGATTTTCTGCTTAACAAATATTCAAACAGGCCCGATGTGACCGAGAATGACATCTCCGAGCTGCTTTCAGACATTTCCACACTTAAGGAAGAGGGAAAACTGTTTACTAAGGATGTTTACGAGGGTAAATCGTTTAACCTGAAGAACAGAAATCCTGTTATTAAAGCACTCTGTCTGCATGTTGCTCATACGTGCAACCTGAACTGCGAATATTGTTTTGCCGCTCAGGGAAAATATCACGGTCAGAGTGCGCTGATGTCTTTTGAAACAGGCAAACGTGCGCTTGATTTTCTGATTGAAAATTCGGGAAGCAGAAGAAACCTCGAGGTCGATTTCTTCGGCGGAGAACCGCTTATGAATTTTGATGTTGTAAAAAAACTTGTGGCATACGCCCGCTCAATCGAAAAGGAAAAAAATAAAAATTTCAGATTTACGCTGACCACAAACGGGATGCTTATCGATGATGATGTCATTGAATTCTGCAATCGTGAATGTCATAATGTTGTTTTGTCGCTGGACGGAAGAAAAGAAATTCACGATTTGCTCAGAAGAACTCCGTCGGGAAAAGGTTCTTACGATATTATAGTTCCTAAATTCAAAGAATTTGTAAAACGGCGCGGTGATAAAGGGTACTATATGCGCGGCACATTTACCCATAATAATGTTGATTTTACCAATGACATATTCCACATGGCCGATCTCGGATTTACCGAACTGTCTATGGAACCGGTTGTGTGTAAGCCTTCCGATCCGTATGCTTTGACGGAGGAAGATTTGCCAAGGCTTATGGAACAGTATGAAATTCTTGCAAAGGAAATGATCAAGCGCAGAAAAGAGGGAAGACCTTTTACATTTTATCACTATATGATAGACTTGAAGGCAGGGCCGTGTATTTATAAACGTATAAGCGGATGCGGCTCCGGAACCGAATATATGGCGGTTACCCCGAACGGCGATTTGTATCCTTGTCATCAGTTTGTCGGTGATACAAAATATAAACTCGGAGATATTTACAACGGAATTCAAAATAACGAACTCCGTGAATGCTTCGGAGAGTGCAATGCTTATTCAAGAGATGAGTGTAAGAACTGTTGGGCTCGTTTGTACTGTTCGGGAGGATGTGCCGCAAATGCATATCATGCCACCGGTTCAATAGAAGGAGTATATGAATACGGCTGTAAATTGTTCAAAAAGCGTATTGAATGTGCAATAATGATGAAAGTTGACGAAGAGTCGTCAAACGAATAGAAACTAACGGTCGGCAATGAAAATCATTGCCGACCGTTAGTTTTTTATTATTTAATTTTTTGATTTTTTATTTAAGCTCGATGATGCTTTCATCCCACATTGAAGGAGCTTCGTAACCCATGAGATTGACAATCGTAGCCGCCACATCAGAGAGCCCGAATTTGCCGTCTTTCTTAACCGAATAATGATCACTGTAGAAATTATCATAAATAATGCAGGGAACGGGGTTTAACGTATGGCTGGTTTTAGCCTTATAGCTGCCGTCTTTGTTTTTCTTCGGTTCGCCTGTTTTCTTGTCAATTTCATACATCTCGTCGGAGTTTCCGTGATCGGCAGTAATTATCGCCACACCATGCATTTTATCAATTACGGGAAGAAGCCGCGCAAGCTGTAAATCAAGCGCCTCGATTGAAATAATTGTTGCATCAAGGTTGCCGGTATGACCTACCATGTCGCCGTTAGGGTAATTAACACGAATGAATTTGTTCTTTCCTGATGAGATAAGGTCAATCATCGCATCGGTTATTTCCGCACACTGCATCCACGGGCGCTGTTCAAAAGGAATAACATCGGAAGGCTTTTCGATATATACCTCGAGTTCGTCCGAGAATTTGCCGGATCGGTTTCCGTTCCAGAAATAAGTTACATGACCGTATTTCTGAGTTTCCGAAATAGCTGCAATCGGTATACCGGTGTCGGCCATATATTCGCCCATTGTATTTGTTATTTCGGGAGGATTTACAAGATAATGCTTCGGAATATGGAGGTCGCCGTCATATTCGAGCATTCCCGCATAATAAACATGCGGATTTCTGATTTTGTCGAATTTGTCAAAATCATCGCCTGCGTCAAAAGTCTTGGAAATTTCAATAGCTCGGTCACCGCGGAAATTGAAGAAAATCACACTGTCTCCGTCCTCAATTGTGCCGACGGGATTTCCGTCTTTTGCAATTACAAATGCGGGAAGATCCTGGTCGATTGCTCCTGTTTCAGCACGGTAAGTTGTTATTGCTTCTTCGGCAGATTCAAATTGTCTGCCAAGTCCGAGAACGTGAGTTTTCCAGCCTTCCTCGACCATTTTCCAGTTTGCTTCATAACGGTCCATTGTAATTTTCATTCGACCGCCGCCCGAAGCAATACACACATCGAAATCTTCGGAACGAAGACTGTCGAGAAATTTTTCAAAAGGAAGAACATAGTCAAGAGCCGATGTCTCTCCTACATCGCGTCCGTCAAGAAGAATATGAATTCTTACTTTCTTTACGCCGTCCGATTTGGCATGCTCTATCATTGCTTTAAGATGGTCGATGTGAGAGTGTACATTTCCGTCTGAAAACAGTCCTATGAAGTGGAGAGTGGAATTATTCTTCTGAACGTTGCCGGTTACATTAAGCCATGTATCTGACTCGAACATCTTGCCGGAAGCAATCGAATTGGAAACAAGTTTTGCACCCTGTGCGAACACCTGACCTGAGCCGAGAGCATTGTGTCCGACTTCGGAGTTGCCCATATCGTCATCCGAGGGAAGACCGACCGCTGTTCCGTGTGCTTTAAGTTTAACCCACGGATAATTCTTCATGAGTTTGTCAAGTGTCGGCGTATTGGCAAGCGCAACCGCATTTCCCGGGCCTGCGGGCGCAAGACCTACACCGTCCATAATTATTGTTACAACGGGGCCTTCTACGCCTGCAAATTTATTTGATTTAATAAGTTTTGCCATATTATCCTCCGCAAATTTCATTTCAGTTTATTATAGAACGAATTTATGAATAAACTGTGTAATTTGAGTAATTTAGGCTTTATTTATAATAAAAGCCGTAATTATACCCATTCAGTGATCAAATTGACTGTTCCAAAGATGCGCATAGAAACCGTTGTTTTTAATCAGTTGTTCATGCGATCCCTGTTCAACAATATTTCCGTTGTTCATAACAAGGATTATGTCTGCGGATTTTATGGTTGAAAGTCTGTGTGCAACAATAAATGATGTTCGTCCCTTCATTAGTTCTCTGAAAGCGTCTTGAATTTTCAGCTCGGTTCTGGTGTCTATTGAGGAGGTGGCTTCATCGAGTATAAGCATAGGAGGGAGACAGAGCATTATCCTCGTTATGCACAAAAGCTGTTTCTGACCTTGTGAAAGCAGACCGCCGTCTTCGCCGATTACCGTATCATAACCGTTCGGAAGTCTCTTTATGAAGTTGTGTGAATGAGCTGCTTTTGCGGCGGCAACGATTTCTTCGTCGGTTGCGTCCGGTTTACCGATTACTATATTGTCTCTTATTGTACCAGATTTCAGCCATGTGTCCTGAAGTACCATTCCGTAATTCTGCCGCAGACTGCCGCGTGTATAATTTCTGATATCATAGCCGTCAACCGATATCGAACCATCGCATACATCATAAAAACGCATTAAAAGATTTATGAATGTTGTTTTTCCACACCCCGTCGGGCCTACAATCGCCACATTCTGCCCGGGTAAAACTTTCAGATTGAAGTTCTCGATTAGCGGCTTGTCCGCTTCATAAGAAAAATGTACATTCTCAATTTCAAACAACCCGTCTGCATGCGTAAGAACTCGCGCGTCGTTTTTATCCGGAATTTGAGGTGTTTCGTCAATAAGCTCAAAAAGTCTTGACGCACATGCAAAAGCATTCTGAAGTTCCGTAATTACGCCTGTTATCTCGTTAAAAGGTTTGGTATACTGATTGGCATAAGAGAGCAGACATGACAGAGTGCCTACTGTAAAAGATGCGGAGGCGGTATTTTTCGTTGCCGCTATTACCGAAATTGCACCTGCTAAGGTTACAGCCGCATATACGACATTGTTCACAAATCTTGTACATGGATTTGTAATGGATGAATAAAATGTGGCTTTAAGTGAATATTTTGACAGTCTGTCATTTATTTCATCAAATTTTGCTATACTGTCTTCTTCAAGGCAAAATGATTTTAATACTTTTTGTCCGTCAAGAGTTTCCTCAATATAGGCTGTTTGCTCGCCGCGTGTTTCCGATTGCTTCAAAAACATGGAGTGTGTGTGACCTGCGACAAATTTTGCCACAAAAAGCGAGAGCGGCGTCAGAAGAATAACAATAAGTGCGATTTTCCAGTTCAGCGAAAGCATAAAACCGATAGTACCGCCTATTGTTATTACACCGGTGAAGAGTTGAGTAAATCCCATAAGCAGACCATCCGAAAATTGGTCGGCATCCGAAATAATACGGCTGAGAATATCGCCGGTCGGATGGCTGTCTATGTATGAAAGGGGAAGATCCTGCAGCTTTTTGAAGGCTTCTTTTCTGACATCCCGAACAATGTCAAATGAGAGTTTGTTGTTCAGGACATTCATAAGCCATTGTGACAGAGCGGTTGCCGCAATAACTGCCACACATTTTTTTGAAACCAAAGTCAGAACAGAAAAATCCACATTGTCAACACCGATGATTGCGTCTATTGCCGATCCGAAAAGTATTGGAAGGTATAAAGTTAAAACGACGGTAACAGCTGCAAGTATAATCGAGGTAATAAGATAAATCCTGTAATTTTTAACGTAGTGGAAGATTGTTCTTATATTGCTTTTTTTTGCTTTTTTATCCGACATTTTTTTACACCTCCTCTTTAGGATACTGCGAATAGTAAATCTCTTTGTAGACATCGCAGCTGCTGATAAGTTCCGAATGATTTCCGATGCCGACAACAGAGCCTTCATCGAGGACGATAATTTTGTCGGCATTCAAAAGAGAAGCGGCTCGCTGAGAAACGATAAATACAGTCGGATTGTTCGGAAGATTGCGAATGGCTTTTCTAAGCGCCGCATCGGTTGCATAATCAAGCGCGGAGGTGCTGTCGTCGAATATAATAATATCGGGGTTTCCGACGAGTGAGCGTGCAATCGTCAGACGCTGTTTTTGACCGCCCGAAAAGTTTCTGCCGAATTGGTTAACAGGGGCATCCAGTCCGCCTTTTTCTTTAACGAATGAATCGGCCTGAGCGGCCTTTAATGCCGACCAGATTTCATCATCTGTCGCAAATTTGTCGGAAAACTGCATATTGGATCTTATTGTACCCTTGAACAAAATCGATTTCTGCATGACGATTTTAACCATATGGCGCAGCTTATCGTTTGAATAGCATTTAACATTTTTACCGTCAATAAATACATCGCCCGATGTGGAGTCATAAAAATGCGGCAGTAAGCTTACAAGTGATGTTTTGCCGGAACCCGTCCCTCCTATTATTCCAATCGTTTCGCCGCGTTTTACCGAGAAATTGATGTCTGAAAGGGAAGCGTCACCCGCATTTTTGTATTTGAGCGTAACATTTTTGAACTCAATGAACTTGTCGCTTTTTTCTGATGCTTCATCTGAGAGATTGTCGTCGGGCTCGTTGATTTCAAGTACCGCGGAAACTCTTTTTGCACACGCGATTGATTTTGTTATCGTTACAATCAGATTTGCGAGCTTTATCAGCTCAATAAGAATCTGCGACATGTAGTTATAAAGCGCAACAAGATCTCCCTGCTCAATATAACCGCTGTTTACCCGTTTTCCGCATGTCATAATCAATATGAGAATTGCGATGTTGACAATCGCGTATGTCAGCGGATTCATAAGAGCCGAAATATTGCCTACAAATTTTTGGGATTTGTTGAGAGAATCGTTATCCTGATTGAAACCGATTATCTCACTGTCCTCTTTGCAAAAAGCTCTTATGACTCTTACACCTGTAAGATTTTCACGGCTTACGGACATGATTCTGTCAAGTTTATTTTGTGTTTTTTTGTATAAAGGTATAGTTATCAGTAATATTCCGAATACAATGACAAGCAAAATCGGAATTGCCACAGCAAATGTCAATGCCGCCTTTACATCAATGGTAAATGCCATAATCATCGCACCGAATACAATAAACGGAGATCTGAGAAACAGCCTGAGAGTCATGTTTACTCCGGTTTGTATTTGATTGATGTCGCTGGTCATACGTGTCATAAGCGTGGAATTACCGATTTTATCGAGCGTGGAAAAAGAAAAGGACTGAATTTTGGAGAATAGAGCATGACGAATTTTTGAGCTGAAGCCGATTGCGGCTTTAGCTGAAAAATACTGCGCGGTTATCGAACATACAAGTCCGAGCAGACCAAGTGCAATTAAAAGCAGACTCTTTCGTATAATATAATTATAATCGGCGCTTGCTATGCCTACCTTGATTATCGAAGCGACAACGAGAGGTACGGTAAGCTCAAAAGATGCTTCCAATAGCTTAAAAAACGGGCCGAGTATAGCCTCAAGTTTGTAGTCTTTCATGAAAACAAGAAGTTTTTTCATATATAAATATCCCTGAAATTAAATCTTATTAAAATAATGAAGTGAACATAACGAAAAACACGGCTTCCGATTAACGGAAGCCGTGTACCAACATAATCAGTTGTTCTCTTCGTCAGTTGATTCCTCGTCGACCTCATCGGACGAATTTTCACTTTGGTCTTCAATTAAAGCACGCATTGAAAGGGAAATCTTTTTCTTTTCGGTGTCAATGTTTGTAATCTTGGCCTGAACCTGATCATCAAGATGTACGATTTCGGCAGGAGTTGCAATTTTGTGGTCTGTGATCTGAGAAATATGAATAAGACCGTCTACTTCGGGAATAATCTCGGCGAAGGCACCAAACGGAGTAATTCCGACTATTTTTGCGGTAACAACATCGCCTACGTTAAACGAATTAACGAAGATGTTCCAGGGATTTGTTTCTTCGGTCTTGCATCCGAGAGAAATTCTCTTTTTCTCGGGATCGAAAGATTTAACATAAACATCAATCTTGTCGCCGACTTTAACTACATCGGCAGGGCTCTTGATTCTGGACCATGAGAGTTCGGTGATGTGTACCATACCGTCAACACCGCCGATATCAACAAATGCGCCGTAGGAAGTCAATGACTTAACCGTGCCTGTGTATTTGTTGCCGACCTCGAGCTCGGCCCACAGTTTTGCAACCGCTTCTTTGTGCTCGGCGCGGAGAACAGCCTTTATGGATGCTGTGGCACGGTTGCGATTTTCTTCGATTTCGATAATCTTTACTCTCTGAGTTGTTCCTTTAAGAGGAGTAAGCTCCTCGCCTTTGGCAATACCTGTCTGAGATGCGGGGATAAACGCCTCAACTGAACCGATGGCAATCATGCATCCGCCCTTTACGATTTTCGTGATTTTGCCTTCGAGAATATCGCCGTTTTCTTTTGCGGCAACAATCTTTTTCCAGTTTTCAATGCGCTCGATCTTCTTTCTTGAAAGTCCGGCAACGCCTTCGATATCGCTTACTCTCACCACGAATGCCTCGATGGTATCTCCAACCTTATAAGCGGGATCTGCGTTTGCAATCTCCTCGTAAGGCAGAATACCGGTGACATTTGCAGACAAGTCAACATGAACATCAGTCGGTGTGATTGATGTAATTGTTCCCGATACAATATCCCCTGTATTTAAAGTTTTCAGTGATTCCTCGAGCATTTCTTCGAATTTCTCGTTCTCAATAATTTCGCTCATTGATTTTTTAACCTCCAATATTATATCTCCAGGTGTAGATGCACCTGCTGAAATTCCGATTTTCTCAGATCTTCGTGCTGCTGATATTATTTCATCGGTTAAGTCGCCGCAATCCTCTACAAGGAATGAATTATCCAAATTTTCCTTTGAAACATCATACAATTTTTTTGTATTCGAGGATTTTTTGCCACCGATTATCAACATCAAATCAACTCTCTTTGAAAGCTGATCAACCTCTGTCTGCCTATTTTCAGTAACACTGCAAATTGTATCATAAATTTGATAATTTGTCAAGTGTTTCGCTGCAACTTCTTGCATTTTTTGCCATTCGGACAAATTTTGTGTTGTTTGAGCAACTATTACCGTTTCTTTATGAGCTAAATTGTCAAAATCCACACGGCTTGATTTTTCGGTTACAAGACTTTCACAGTGTGCATATGAAACAATACCTTTTACTTCCGGATGTGACTCATCACCAAGTACCAGAAGCGTCTCGCCGTTCCGGGTTTTGCTTCTCACAATATTGTGTATTTTTTTTACATACGGACATGTGCAGTCGATAACATTAAAAGAATTCTTTATTTCGGAGTAGTGAGCAAGTTTTTCTGTTATATCAAGGCGTGCCCCATGCGCTCTTACAACAATTGTAATCGGAAAATCATCATTGCATTTATCAAATATATTGTCCAAATCTTTTTCTTCTGCAATTAAAACTCCGCTTTTTTTGAGATCCGAAAGCACTTTCGGATTGTGAACGAGTTCGCCTAATGTGTATATTGTTTCGTTAATCTGCTTTTTATCGATTAAAGATTTAACGGCATCTACGGCTCGCTGTACTCCGAAGCAAAAGCCTGCGTATTTTCCGACAATAATTTTCACTTGTTACCTCGGTCTTACTTAAAATATAAATGTACGTAATCGGTGTTGACGAATTCAGTCAATCATATCGGTTATTCTTGAAAATATAAGATTTGCCGCATCCGAAAATTCGGTACCTTTTCCGTTTGTGAAGTTAAATTCGGAATAATCAATCGGTTTGCCGATTATAACATAAGTTCGACGGAAGGGAATAACCTTCCATTTTTTTGTTTTTATCAAAACCGGAACAACCTTCACCTTTGCGTGGAATTCTATCATTCCGACGCCGCTTTTTATCGGTGTATCTTTCGGATTAACACATGGACGTCTTGTTCCCTGAGGAAAAATACCGACCACTTCACCGTTTTTGAGAAAATTCAAGGTGGTTTTTATCGGGCCGAGTGATGCCGATGCGTTATTTCTGTCGACCGGAAAAGCTCCGCATGCTTTCACAAAATGGCGAACAATCGGTACCTTGAAAAGCTCGGCTTTTGCAAAATAGTGAACCTGTTTTTTGAAACTGGCTCCTATTATTGCGACATCTCTGTTTGACAAATGATTTGCACACACCATGAACGCACCGTCGGTCGGCTCGTTTTCCTTACCGATAATCTTCAAATTGTAATAGAATCTGAAAAACCAGCCGAGACAGTTTTTTAATCCAGTATATACATTCATTTTTTCTTTGTCCTTTCGTGTTGTCGGAAAATCCGACAGGTATTTATTGTAAAACCATCCCGCTGTGATTTTTGATTATTTCAAGTGCCGCATAGAAAGTCTGCTCGATTGTCAAGTCGGAACTGTCAAGTTCTACCGCATCATCTGCCGGGGTAAGGGGGGCAACTTGGCGGGTGCTGTCCCTTGTGTCGCGCTCGTCAAGCATTTTTGTTACTTCGTCCATACTAACCGACAAGCCTTTCTCGGCATATTCAATCTGCCGTCTTTTGGCTCTTTCAATCAGTGAAGATTTCAGAAAAATCTTTACCTCGGCATTTGGAAGTATAACAGTCCCGATGTCGCGTCCGTCCATAATAACGTTGTTTGATTCGGCAATTTCACGCTGTATTTTCAGCAGAAATGTTCTTACCTCACCGATAGCCGAAACTTTAGAGGCCCATTCGGATATTGACGGAGTTCGAATTTTGTTAGAAACATCCTCGCCGCAGAGCAAAATATGCTGCTCACCGCCTTGATATGCGAGGTCGAGTTTTATATTCGAAAGTTCGTTTATTATGGCTCTGCTGTCGTTAATATCCGTGTTCTTTCTTTCGCAGTATAGACCGATTGCACGGTAGAGCGCACCTGTGTCAACATAAATAAATCCGAGCTTTTTTGCCAGCATTTTGGCAAGTGTACTTTTACCGGCGCCCGACGGCCCGTCAATTGCTATTTGCATATAAAAGAATTTTCCCCCCGTTTGCTTTTTTTAATTTGAATCTGAGGCTGCGGCTTTTGCCGCAGTGTATGCGGTTGAAAATGCAATTTGCAGATTGAAACCGCCCGTGTAAGCATCAATGTCAAGTACCTCTCCTATAAAGTAGAGCCCCTTTATTTTCTTTGACTCCATTGTCTGCGGATAGATTTCTTTTACGTCGATGCCGCCCGATGTAATTATTGCCTCGTCAATCGGTCTCGGCCGACTGATTGTAAAGGTCAAATTTTTCATTAGAGCTACTATGGATTTGCGTTCTTCTTTCGTAATGACATTTGTTTTTTTGTCTGCCGGAATTCCGGAAAGCGAAACGAAAATATCTATAAGCTTTGACGGAAGAAGATCGCTCAGAGAATTAGAATAAATTTTATTTCGGTATTTTGCAAAATCGGAAAGTATTCGGTTATCAAGTGTTTCAAAATCAAGCGCAGGTTTCAAATCTATCACAAATTTGTATCTTCCGGGCGTTATACCGTGAATATGTGATGACGCCGAGAGGATAATCGGACCTGTAACCCCAAAATGAGTGAATAGCATTTCACCGAAATCCGAATAAACGGTTTTATTGCTATCGACAGTATCAATTACTTTAAGCGAAACATTTTTCAGTGAAAGCCCTTGAAGCGCGGCACACCATTTTTCACTTGTTTCAAGCGGAACAAGCGACGGCGACAAATCGGTTACATTTATTCCGATTTTTTTTGCAAATCGATAACCGTCTCCCGTAGAACCTGTTCTCGGATAGGAAAGACCTCCGGTAGCTACTATCACTCTGTCGTACAATTTCAGAGAATCGGTAATCACACCGATTATTCTGCCGTTTTCTTCCGCAAGCGAATTGACTTTTGAATGAATTAAATTAACCGATAGCTTTTTACATTCGGCGACCATTGCATTTACGATATCGGAAGATTTGTCGGAAGTCGGGAATACTCTGTTTCCTCGCTCGGTTTTAAGCGGAACTCCGAGTTCTTCGAAAAAATTCATTGTATCGTATGGGGAAAATCCCGAAATCGAGCTGTATAGGAATTTGGGATTTGTCGGAACATTCAGTATGAAATCACTTACAGAGCAGTTGTTTGTTAAATTACATCTGCCTTTTCCCGTAATCAGCATTTTTTTCCCCGGTCTGTCGTTTTTTTCGTACAGGTAAACCTCTGCACCGCGTCTGGCAGACTGAATGGCAGCCATCATTCCCGAAGCCCCGGCACCGATTATTGCAATTTTAATCTTTGATGCTGAAATGTCAGATTCTGTCATGTGGCAAATCCCTTCTTAAAACTTTGTATTAGATTATATATATTTTTTGCCGAAAAGTCAATAGAATTTTCCAAACACAGAGGAACGGTCGAAAATGTTTGACGTATGAAAATGACAAAAGACAAACAAAAAAAGCACGTGTAAAACGTGCTTTTTGGTGCTCCTGCGGAGATTCGAACTCCGGACCCTTTGATTAAAAGTCAAATGCTCTACCTACTGAGCTACAGGGGCTTATTCATATTGATCGCATGCTCTCTCTGCAAGCGAATGAGAGTATATCATAAAAAATCGGTCTTGTCAAGAGTTTTTTAATAATTTTTTGAGCTAACATCAAAAAGTTATAAAAATTTAGTATTGCCATAAGGAATTGTTCTGATATCCGGCAGATTAAAAATTAAAAGATGCGGTCAACCCGCACCTTTTAATTTTCGATTTCTATAATCCGTAGTTTTCTTAAATCAGTTGCCTGCGGAGGTTGACGGTGTATCGGATGTTTCGGGAGCTATCGTTTCGTCTCCGTATCTGATAATCAAATTTCCGCTTTCAACGGCTATGTCTATGCTTCCCGGAAGATTGTCATTTGTCTCGGTATCCGAAAGACCGATCGACTCGAGATCGCCGTCTCCGACTTTTCCTACTTTTATTTCGCCTGATTCGGTAACAATGGAACGCTTAAAATTGTTTTTTGCATTTGCAGTGGAAATTTCGGTATCGCCTTTTTTCAGCGACATATTGAAAGTTGTGAATTTTGTTTCATATATTTTTGTGTCAGCTTCTCCGAGCGTCAGGGAAATACTGTCGGCTGAAAGATCTCTCATGTTGATTTCGGCGGTGTCCATTTCGAATGAAAGCTTATCGGTCGCAACCGAAAGGAGCGAAACGGTGTTTTTATCGCCGTCTATTTTGAGTGCCGACGGAGTCAGATTGTTGAATTCCATTGATGATTTATCGGCGGTTACCGAAATATCGCATTTCTGTGTAACCCCGACAATTCGAAGTGTCACGTTTGACAGAGTCAGAGAAATCTGTTTAATTTCTTCCTCATCGGATATGTATAAGTCAACGGTGCTGTCGGTTATGTCATCCGACAGAATTGCCGAACGCAGTGTTCTCCATACACCTGCAAAAGATGCTCCCGAACCGTCAAGATTCAGGTAATCGGTAATCGATATGTTGTTTGAAACGGTAAGGCATTTTTTTGATATCGAGCCGATATATTTGTTGGGCTCAAAATTTTTGAGTTTAACATATGAAGATTTTGCACCGCCGTGGATGGTAAGTGTGCAGTCTACAAGATTCATTGATATTCTCGATACGTTTTGATCCGAATATTCGATTTCATTTTCTATCTGCCCGTCTTTTATGGTCTCGCCGTCTATTGCGGCATCATTCGGTGCAAGGCCTCTTGCATATTTGCAGATGAAAAATCCGGTGAATGTAAGAACAATTGCAACTATCAGAAAAATAACTGAGGTTAATTTCATAAATTCTCACATCCTTTCCATGCGGAAACAGCCCAGTGTTTCAATTTTTTCATGCAATAGCGTAAAAATTTTCCGATAAGCTTGTAGAGCAGGGGGATAAGGCGAACGGCAATATTGTAAAGAATTATGCTTACCGCAATTGTTATTCCGGCGAAAACCAGCGCAAGACCTATTTCATGCAATCCTACATATCTCGGTTCGGATATAATCTGTGTGATTCCGTATATGAAAGCGATAACGGAAATCGCGGATCCTCCGCAGACAATCGCGACGATTGCAGCAACCAAGAGAATAATCATACCCGCCATACCGATAACTATTGCAAGGCTTGCACCGAAAATAAGAGCCAGAACGAGCAGAACCGACGGTGCGCAGAGTGCTATCAAAATCCAAAGGAGAATACGCGGATGCTCGCCGTTTGTCAAACTGTTTATTCCGCTTTTTTTACCGACAGTCGAGGTTTTTTCTGCCGTGTTTCTTTTGTTAATGACAATAAAATCGCCGGAGGCGGGTTTCTTTGATTCACCCGTGGTGTTTTCTTCCTTCACATCCGATTTTGAGCTTCCCGTTGGAATAACGATTGTCGGAGCGGCCTTGTCTTCCGACTTCGAGGCAGTTTCCGACAGCAGCTTCTTTACAATCATGTCCGCGTTTGCTTCGGTATAATATTTAGCCGCATCTTCATTCTTGATTTTGTCAAAGCTGTCGGATATTTGCAGGCATTTTTCTTTTGCCGTATTCTCGTCCGTACCGCTTGACAACAGCTTGTTATACAGAAGTTTCAAAAAACTTTGTTTGTCCATCTTAAAATCTCCCGGATTGTAATTTATTTATGAAAAATTGATTTTAATTTCCAGCCGATAATTTTTGCATTCGATCCTTCAAGATTGATTTTGTTTATGTTTTCATCTGCAAGCATACGCGCACAAGCCATTTGTGTACCGGTAAATATCTCACAGGAAATTGTATCAATAAACAGTTTAACCGTAATTTCGCCGTTTGACGGTAATAGCCGGACACAGCAATCCCCGCAATTAACTGTATTTTCATTGCGGTCAATTATTATTTCATATCCGAACAGCGATAATCTTAGGGGCTCTCCGTCTGTCGATGCCGAGATTTCCAATTCAAGTGCGGCACGGTCGGCAGTTGAACTCTGTAATTCGCCGTTTAAGCATTCAAAAGTCAGATTTTCTTCACGCAGCAGTGATGTTTCCTCTGACGGGGTGATTTTTATAATGTATCCTGATGATGTTTTAATCAGATTGTGCTCCATCGGGATGCTCATTTGCGATGCGAAAGGAGCGGGCTCGGGAGCCGCGATGTTTTCCCATGCAATGTTGATTCTCCGATTGTCGGCCATATTTGAATATGTCTGTGCGGCATATCCGCGTGATCCCGTATGCATACGCAGCACAGGCTGCTCGGCGACAAATAACCCGTTTTCGAATTTACCGACCGAATAGTATGCGCTTGCTCCCGATAAAATCCAATGTCTGCTTCCGTCATTTGCGGTAAGCGGATAAAAATCGGGACATTCCGCATCGTTTTCAAGTTCTACCGTCTGAAACTCTGACCAGGAAATCAAATTTTTCGAAGATAAGAGCGCATATTTGTTGCCATTAAGATAAAGTGCGCAAACGAATTTCTTCAGTTCGTCGCACCATATAACTTTCGGATCGCGATTATTGGCGACTATGTTTCCGATTATCGGATTTGCATCATATTTCTTTATTGTTTTGCCGTTATCATTTGAATATGCCAAACATTGAGTATACGGTTTTAACGCCGATCTCAGGCTTTCACCGCCCGCAGCAGTATAAAAAAGAAGCAAGGCGTCTTTTCCGAATCCGGATGAGTTTTCGGCATCGATAAATCCGCTTCCGGAAAACATGGTTCCGAAGTCGTCGGGGAATAAAGCGGTGTTTCGATTTTCCCAATGAATAAGGTCTATGCTTGTCGCATGTCCCCAATGCATATTTCCCCATTGCGGTGCTGCCGGATTATACTGATAAAACAGATGATATGTTCCAGCGCTGTCTTTAACCAGGCCGTTGGGATCGTTAATCCATCCGTTCGGTGTAGTAAAATGATAATAGGGTCTGAACGGCTCGGCATACAAATCTGAGCGGTCTATTGATGATGCAAACCGATAGGAAATCGGGATATCGGGTGAAATTGATATAGAAACCGTTTTCCCAACAAGTACCGATAGGTCAATATAAGCATAAAAATTCGGGTGAACGGCGTCGTAACGTATATCGGTTTCGGATACGATTTCACCGTTATATTCGAGAATGATTTTTTTCAGCGGCAGATTTGTATTTGCGGGTAAAACAATGTAATTGTCTCTTACTGTTAAATTCATGTATTTTGCTCCTTTGATAAAATGTCAATAGGCATGCTTAATTTACCGAAAAAGATTGCTTTTTTTCTCTTTAAGTGATACAATTATCATTGCGTTTTTTATATCGCATATAAAAACAATATAACGAAAGCAGTGGAAAGCAAAAATGAGAATGAGAAAAAAGAAAAACAGAGATTCGAGGCTTGATGCATGCAGAGAATACCGCATAGACTTGCCTGAAGAAAATCCTTTTGGCGGGAAACATCCGCTTGATTTGGAAATCGGCTGCGGCAAAGGAAACTTTGCGTGCGAAATGGCAAATAAAAATCCAGATCGATACTTCATTGCGGTTGAATTGTCTACAGATGCGATTATAACCGCGCTCGAAAAAGCGAAGTCGGAAAACATCCCCAACTTGTTATTTATAAATGCCAATGCCGAACAGATGCCCGATTATTTTGATAAGAGTTCTGTTGACACGATTTATCTGAATTTTTCGGATCCGTGGCCCAAGGCCAAACACAGTAAGCGAAGACTGACATACCGTAAATTCTTGAAAATTTATGCTGACATTCTCGCCGAACATGGAAGGCTTTGCTTTAAGACCGACAATGACGCGCTTTTTGATTTTACAATCGCCGAATTAAACGATTGCGGATGGAAAATCGAAAACTTGACGTATGATTTACATAACAGCGGTTTTGCCGCAGACAATGTTATGACCGAATATGAAAAAAACTTTTCGGAAAAAGGTTTTACTATAAAAAGACTTGAGGCTTATCCGCCATCAATTCGGGTTTACTCGGAGGGAGAGCAATAATTATTTTGAAAAAATGCTCTTGTAATTTTTTTCTTCCGATGCTTTACGGGAAATTGAATTATGTATAATCAGTATAGGCGGAACCGAAATAAAATACAGAATAATAAAGAATACCAGCAGTAAAAACGATGATGAGCTGAAGCTGTAATCGGTCAACAGCACGACGATGATGACAGACAATACCACGGCGGCAAAATGCAAAAATGTTTTTGAAATGAGTGATAGCTTTTGTATTGAAAATATCAGATTGCAAAGAGAAAAAAGAAAGGCAAGTAAAACGCAAAGCATTGCATTGGCAAATGTCAATGCGGGCTTTGAATTTGCCGAAATACCTGTTGAATATAAGAATTCCGTGAATAAAAGAAATATCAACATGATTATCGATGAACCGCATAAAGTCGGGACAATCATATTTTTCTTTATAAATTTCAATACATTCATACCGCAACCTGTTTTCAATAATTTATTATTAGTTTTCATTATATCATAAATTTGTCAATTTTCAAGATTATTTTCTTAAAATATACATAAAGTTCAAAATACAGGCGTACGTCGGAGCTTATTTGCCGGTTCGGATGGGTTCGGATAGATATCATTGCCGATTTGAAAATGCCCTTGGCTTTTCGAATCAATAATATTGACTTTTGCTTGGAAAAGTGCTAAAATATTGCATTGTAAGGTCAAATGTGACTGAAAATAAACAATAAAATAGTGAAGAAGGAATAAATATGGTAAAAGTAGAAATTTTTTCGGGCTTTCTCGGCGCGGGAAAAACAACATTGATAAAGAAACTTATTTCAGATGGCTATAACGGTCAGAAAATAGTTCTTATTGAAAATGAATTCGGAAAAATAGGAATTGACGGCGGATTTCTGCAGGAATGCGGAATTCAGATAACCGAAATGAACAGCGGCTGTATTTGCTGCTCGCTTGTCGGCGACTTCAGCAAAGCGCTTCGCAAGGTTATCGACGAATACAATCCCGAACGTATTCTTATTGAGCCGTCCGGAGTCGGAAAACTTTCCGATGTTATCAGGGCCGTTCAAAGTGTGATAAGCGATGATGTTGAGCTTTCATCATTTACAACTGTGGTTGACGCTTCAAAATGCAAAATGTATGTTAAGAACTTCGGAGAATTCTACGATGATCAGGTATCGAATGCAAGCTGCATAATACTCAGCCATACAGCTAAACTGTCGGATGAAAAAATTGCAGAGGTAATTTCTATTCTGCGTACTAAGAACACCGAAGCAACGATCGTTTCAACCGACTGGGATGTGCTTACGGGTGAGCAGATTATATCCGCAATGGAACAAAAACAGACTCTCAAAGCCGAGCTGGATAGACTCGCCGCAGATGTTGAAGAGCATCACCACCATCATCACCACCATCATGATGATGACGATGAATGTGATGATCCGGAATGCGAGTGCCATCACCATCACGATGACGATGATGACGACGAACATGAACATCATCACCACCATCATCATGGAGATGACGATGATGAATGTGACGATCCCGATTGCGAATGTCATCATCATGACGAAGACGAGGATGATGGTGAGCATCATCACCATCATCACCACCATCACGATGATGACGATGAATGCGATGATGATCATGATGCCGATGAGGTGTTTTCAAGCTGGGGAATCGAAACCGCTGCAAAATTTGATGCAGAGCAAATCAAATCTATTCTTGAAAGCTTTAGCGGAAGCGATAAATACGGCATCGTGCTGCGCTCGAAGGGCATTGTTGAAGGAAAAGACGGAAAATGGATTCATTTTGACTATGTACCCGGAGAGCCCGATGTACGTTTTGGCCCTGCATCGGTAATCGGCCGCATTTGTGTTATCGGCTCACACATAAATAAAAAAGAAATTGCGGCATTGTTCGGCGCAAACTGAACTATATAAGGAGAGCTAAAAATGGAGATACCGGTCTACCTTTTTACGGGTTTTCTTGAAGGCGGAAAAACAAAAGTAATTCAGGAAACACTTGCCGATCCAAACTTTAATACGGGTGAGAAATTTCTTTTGCTTGTATGTGAAGAGGGAATTGAAGAATACGATCCTACAATGTTCGCAAAGCCGAATGTTTTTATTGAATATATTGACGATTCTGCAAAGCTTACTCCTGAAAATCTTGACAGTCTGTGCAAAAAGCACAAGTGCGAACGTGTGGTTGTTGAGTATAACGGGATGTGGTTGCTCAATGAATTCTATCAAGCTCTGCCGAATCAGTGGATGGTTTATCAGGAAATGTTTTTTGCCGATTGCAACACATTTCTCGATTATAACACCAACATGCGTCAGCTTATGGTTGATAAGCTCCAGTCATGCGAAGCTGTGATTCTTAATCGTACACCCAAAGACGCGGATAAACAGATGATTCATAAAGTAATTCGTGCAACCAACAGAAGATGCTCGATAGGCTATGAGGATGATGACGGAAATTTCGTTTATGATGATATCGAGGATCCGCTGCCGTTTGACATCACCAAACCTGTTATCGAAATCAAAGATCAGGATTTTGCCGAATGGTATCGCGACATTTCTTCCGATCCGCAGAAGTATGCGGGGAAGACGGTAAAATTCAAGGGAATTGTTGCTCTTTCACCGAAACTCGAAAAAAAATCGTTTGCGATTGGCCGTCATGTGATGGTTTGCTGCTCGAATGATGTCAGCTATTGCGCATTTGTTTGCAATTATTCCGGTACACCCGAACTTAAAACGAGGGATTGGGTTATCGTAACCGCAAAGATTACAATCGGAAAACATAAAATATACAGGGGTGAAGGTCCGATATTGAATGCGACCGAAGTGGTTATGACATCACAGCCCGAACAGCCTGTTGCAACATTCTATTAATGTCGGATTTATATAGACAGAAGCCCGAAGGTATAATACCTTCGGGCTTCTGTCTTTGCGCAAAAAATCCCGAAATCTTGAGGATTTCGGGATTTTTAATCGTTTTGTAAGAGAAATTATCTCTTGGAGAACTGAGGTGCGCGACGTGCGGCTTTGAGGCCGTACTTCTTTCTTTCCTTCATACGAGGGTCACGCGTCATAAATCCGGCTTTCTTGAGCGGAGAGCGGAACTCTTCGTTCGAAGCTACAAGTGCTCTTGCAAGTCCGTGACGAATCGCACCGGCCTGACCTGAGAATCCACCACCTGTAACTGTTGCTACTATGTCGAATTTGCCTGTTGTTCCTGTAATTCCAAAAGGCTGATTTACAATCAGTTTAAGGGTTTCAAGACCAAAGTAATCATCAATATCGCGTCCGTTAATTGTGATTACGCCTGTACCCGGATAAAGGCGAACTCTTGCGATAGAGCTCTTTCTTCTGCCTGTTCCGTAAAAATAAGGTTTTGCGCTTGTGTACATTTTCTATAACTCCTTTCTCTGATTAAAGCTCAACAGCTACCGGCTGCTGCGCGGTATGCGGATGTTCGGCACCGGCATAAACATGCAGACGTGTTATGCTCTTGTCGCCGATGGAGTTATGGGGAAGCATTCCCTTAACTGCAAGCTCAACTGCCATCTCGGGTTTGGTTGCCATAAGTGTCTTGTACGAAACAGACTTAAGTCCGCCGATGTATCCCGAATGATGATAGTAATGCTTCTGTTCGAGTTTTTTACCTGTGAGTACCGTTTTTGCTGCGTTTACAATTATCACAAATTCGCCGCAGTCGACATGGGCAGTGTATTCGGGACGATGCTTTCCGTTCAGAATTGTTGCGGCTTTAGCGGCAACTTTTCCGAGAGGTTTTCCGGCAGCATCTATGACATACCAGCCACGCTCTACGGTTTCATTTTTAGCCATAAAGGTAGACATTTGATTTTTCTCCTTACATAATATATATTTTTGCAACATCGTGATTATATCATTTCACGTTTTCTTTGTCAATAGCTTTTTACAATATTTTTCTTAGCAAATTAAAAAAACACATTAAAATCTCTTAAAATCTTGTATAATCTCGATTATTCTCGTATTATCTCAAAATGCAAAATAAATTTGTTTACAATTTTTTAATATCGATATAGTTCATATGTATTGATTTCAATTAATTTCATGGCTATTAACATACCGAGTCACCTTGAATTGCCTTCAGAAGTATCTGTGCCGATCTCTCTGCGGCAAACTTTTCAAATTCATCATAGCTTATTCCGGCATTATCGCCCGCAAGATCTGATATCGCACGTATAATTGCAAAAGGTATTTTGTTCAAATAGCAGACCTGTGCTATCGCTCCGCCCTCCATTTCTGCGGCGAAGGCGCCGAAGTCGGTTTTCAGTGATGTTCTGTCGGAGTCATCACTTATAAATTTATCTCCGGACGCAACTGTTCCGCGAAGCACCTTGCAGCTTTCTATCAAACAGTTTGCGGCTTTTTCAATTGAATCGGATAATTGTTTGTCCGCATTAAAATGAGATGTTGTCTCTTTTGGGCCGTTATAGCAGGGAAACCCTCCTTTGGCATATCCGAAAACGGTAATATCGAAATCGTGCTGAACAGCATCCGTCGCAATCACTATGTCGCCCACTCTCAGCCTGTCGTCAAGCCCACCTGCAATACCGGTGTTGATAATTGATGACACATTGAATCTATCAATAAGAATCTGTGCAGACATTGCAGCGCAGACTTTGCCTATTCCGCAGACTACGACGGCAGCGTCAACTCCGTTTATTTTTCCAATGTGATATGTAGAGCCTGCTATTTCGTAATCGTGTATATCGGTCATTTTTTCGACCAATATGTTTACCTCGATATTCATTGCACCAATTATTCCTATCATAATTCAACCCATTCCTCTCTTTATTTTATCTGTTTTTGACTTTTTTTGAAATCATTCCAACAATTTAACAATTTGGATACTCGAATGTCTGAACATTGCTTTCAAGAACTTTGAGAAAACTCGAACACTCTGCCTTTGCGGCATCAAGCGACAAGTTTTTGTAATTTCCGCATTCTTTGTGTGATGCACCGAAAACTTCGCCACTATGTGATATCGTCTTTTTCAGTGCATCAATTAAAGCATTTAACACATCTCTGTTATTGCTGTCGCGAACGAGAAGATAGAAGCCTGTTTGACATCCCATAGGCCCAAAATAAATAACTTTTCTTCCTATGTCTCCGCCGCGAAGATAGGTAGCAAGCATATGCTCAACGGTATGCATAGTCAGGTTGTCCATATAATCGCCGTCGTTCGGCTTTCTGGTGCGGATATCGTAGGTGGTAATATCTCCGTCTATTCGCGATATATATATTCCGGGTACTATAAAATCATGATCCACTTGGAAAGAAGCTATTTTGTCCATTGATTTTTCTCCTGATGAAGTTTCATTTTATTAATTTCAATATTGCCTTTGCGACACCTGAATTTTCAACGTAATCTGTTTCGTATGTGCAAATATGTTTTATACTGTCCGGAGAATTTGCCATTGCGATTGAAATATCGGCAGCTGCAAACATGGAAATATCGTTCGTGCTGTCGCCCAGCGCAACTGATGTGTAGTCTTTGTAATATTCCATAATTTTGTCGACGGCTCTTCCTTTATCGCAATTTTTAATAGAGCATTCAACATATGTTTCTTCTTGCAAAACATTATAAAACATAGAAAAATATCTTTTTTCGGCAGGTGAAATTTTTCCCGATAAATTGATTATTTCAACATCGAGATCTTTATATTTATCAATAAAATCGTTTGCTCCGTTTGCAATTTCAAACTCGGTTTTACCTTTCGGATTCATTACTACAAGTTTATCGGATCCTTCAAAAAGACATTGTCTTTTTGTTTTTTCTATAAATTGAGCGTTTTTTATTATTGTTTCATTCGGAATATGTTCTGATAAAACAATTTTGTCACCGATTTTTATATACGCGCCCGAGCTTGCGGCAAATCCGTCGATTTCAATAGATTTGAGCAGACGATCGGGAATAAATGCGGGGCTGCGCCCTGTGTTGATAAAAACGAAATTTCCTTTTTGTCTTGCCTCATTTACGGCATAAATATTTTCATCGGATATTCTTCCGTTAGTTATAAGTGTTTCGTCAATATCAAGAAAAAAAACATACTTGTTCATTTTCGCAATACGCTTTCTTAATACAAATAAAAAGGTTGGTAGGCTTTTAACCGTGCCAACCTTATTTATTTTATTTCAAATAATTTTCGATTACGGAAACTGCTTTTTCAATCGCATAGTCAACCTTGCCGAGATCTTTTCCTCCGGCTGTTGCGGTATCGGAACGTCCTCCGCCGCTTCCGCCGCACAATGCAGCAATGTCTTTTACGATTTTTCCGGCATTTGCGCCGTGATGAATTGCCTCTTCACCGCACGCACAAACAAAATTGAGCTTGCCATCGTTTATCGAAGCAATTACGGTAACAGAGCTGCTGTTGTCCGATTTAAGTTCATCACACAGCGATCTTACCGCATTTACCGCAAGGTCGTTTACTTTGCCGCAATATATCGTTATGCCGTTTGTTACAACCGCATTTGCGCGTATTCCGTCAAGTTTTGCGGATGCGATTTTCGATGTCAGTGACTCTATTTCGCTCTTATCGGATTTTAACTCATTCTGAAGCTGTGCCGCACGCTTGGCTATATCTGCCGAATTTACACGAAGCTCTTTTGCAGTACTGTCAATCAGGTTTTCTTTTTCGCTTAGCAGCGCAAGCACACCGAGACCGGTTGTTCCTTCTATTCTTCTGATGCCGGCAGCTACCGAAGATTCGGAGATAATCTTAAACAATCCCGCTTTTGCTGTGTTGTCAAGGTGAGTTCCTCCGCAGAGTTCTGTTGAAAACTCACCCATTTTTACCATTCGTACAACTTTTCCGTATTTTTCACCGAACAGAGCCATTGCACCTTCTTTTTTTGCTGTTTCAATATCGGTGCTTACGGTTGAAATTTGTTCTCCCATAAGAATATGGACGTTTACAAGCGCTTCAACGGCTTCGAGTTCTTCCTTTGTCATCGGCGCGAAATGTGAAAAGTCGAAACGTACTCTGTGCTCGTCAACATAGGATCCCGCCTGTTCAACATGATTTCCGAGAACTTTTCTTAAGGCAGCCTGAAGCAGATGGCAGGTTGAGTGATTGCGCGCGATGGACTGCCTGCGTACCTCATTGATTTCGAGCCGAACAGTGTCTCCGACCGAAATATCACCGTTAATCATGTGACATTGATGCACATATACTCCGTCAATTTTCTGAGTGTCGATTACATTTATTGCGGTGTCGTTGTCATAGATGACACCGGTATCGCCGACCTGACCGCCGCCTTCGCCGTAGAAAACGGTTTTATCGGTTATAAGTGAGAATTCTCCTTCATTTACGGTATCGATTTTCATATTATCGGCAACTATTCCGATTACTTGAGCATCACACTTTGTTAATTCGTAACCTAAGAATTCGGTTTTGTCAAAATCGGTAATCAGTGTCTTCGATGCTTCACTCCATCCCGAAATCGACGCACGGGCGTTTCTTGCGCGCTCACGCTGTGCGGACATGAGCTTTTTGAATCCATCCTCGTCGAGCTCCAATGAGTTCTCTGCGGCGATTTCCTTTGTCAGGTCATAAGGAAATCCAAACGTATCATACAGTTTGAATACTTCATCGCCCGATATAACTTTATTTCCCGTACTGATGGCTTTTTTGGCAATGTTAGAAAAAATCGTAATTCCGGCATCTATTGTCGACGCAAATCTCTCTTCTTCCATTGTAATTACTTTTTGAATGTAGGAGAGTTTGTCGGTAAGCTCCGGATATTCCGACAGGTTTTCATGTGCAACGACTGCGGCAATATCGCCGAGGAAAAGACCGTTTATACCGAGAAGACGTCCGTGACGTGCGGCACGGCGCAGAAGTCTGCGCAAAACGTAGCCTCTTCCTTCATTTGACGGAATAACACCGTCACATATCATAAATGTCGAAGAACGGATATGGTCGGTTATTACCCGGAGGGAAATGTCACTCTTCTCGCCCTGTCCGTAGTGAACGCTTGCTTTGTCCGAAATTGCTTTCATAATATTTCGAACGGTATCAACCTCAAAAAGGTTGTTCACACCTTGCATAATGCATGCAAGTCTCTCAAGGCCCATGCCCGTGTCAATATTCGGCTTGGCAAGACGCGTGTAATTACCGTTTCCGTCGTTATCGAACTGTGTAAATACAAGATTCCAGAATTCCATATATCGGTCACAGTCGCATCCGGGCTTGCAGTCGGGTTTGCCGCAGCCGAATTCGGGTCCGCGGTCAAAATAAATTTCCGAGCACGGGCCGCATGGTCCCGATCCGTGTTCCCAGAAGTTGTCTTCTTTTCCGAGTCTGACTATTTTGGCGGGGTCAACACCGATTTCTTTTGACCAAATATCAAATGCTTCGTTGTCATCCTTGAAAATTGTTACCCAAAGCTTGTCAACCGGCATTTTCATTACTTCGGTGATAAACTCCCATGCCCATGTAATTGCCTCACGCTTGAAGTAATCTCCGAAAGAAAAATTACCGAGCATTTCAAAATATGTTCCGTGTCTTGCGGTAATTCCCACACGATCGATATCGGGAGTACGTATACATTTTTGACAGGTTGTCATGCGGTGTCTCGGAGGTTCTGCCTCTCCCGTGAAATATTTTTTCAGAGGAGTCATTCCCGCATTTATAAGCAGTATAGACTTATCGCCGATAGGTACAAGCGGATAGCTCTTATGTCTCAGATGACCCTTGGATTCAAAAAATGAGAGATATTTCTCCCGTATATCATTAACCGATGTCCATTCCATTGTTTATATAAAACCTCCGTGTAACTGACTTCAAATTTTCTTATAAATTATAACGCATTTGAATATATCTGTCAAGTATAAAAAGGCCAATCTTGACAAAAAAAGCCCTTTATGGTATAATTTCGTAATAAAATAATGAGAGAAGAGCTATAATGATTTTACTGCCGAATGATGTTAAAATGATAATAGACCGTTTGCAAAGAAACGGCTATGAAGCTTATGCCGTGGGCGGATGCATTAGGGACAGCCTGCTCGGAATTGAGCCGAAAGATTATGATATTTGCACATCGGCATTGCCGAATAAGACTGTCGAATGCTTTTCCGATTTCAAAATTGCAGAGACCGGACTAAAGCACGGTACCGTAACCGTAATAGTGAATGGTGTAGGCTATGAGATTACAACATTCAGAAAAGACGGTAAATATACGGATTACAGACATCCGGATGGTGTTTCTTTCACGAGTTCGATTTGCGAAGATCTTCGGAGACGGGATTTTACGGTAAATGCAATAGCTTACAATGACAATTCGGGGCTGATAGATCCATTCGACGGTTTACTTGATATTGAAAAACATATTATCCGCGCGGTGGGAAATTCCGAAGAACGTTTCAATGAGGATGGCCTCAGAATTCTCCGTTGTCTCAGATTTGCATCTGTTTACGGATTTGAAATCGATGAGTACACGGCAATGTCGGCGCATATGTTGAAAGATAATCTGTCATACGTTTCGGTTGAACGGATAAAGTCGGAACTTGACAAACTTATATGCGGAAACGAATGTACGCGGATAATGCGAGATTTTTCGGATGTCTTGTCTGTGTTTATTCCCGAAATCAGGACAATCATAGGCTATGATCAGCACACACCTTACCATTACTATGATCTCTGGGAGCATACTCTGCATACAATAGATAATATCGATCCTGATTTGACGCTCCGATATACCATGCTTTTTCATGATTTGGGTAAGCCTGATGTCAGAACAACCGATTCAAACGGGCAATGTCACTACAAGAAACATGCATCAGCCGGCGTTAAAATAGCAGAGCAGATTCTGAAAAGACTTAAATTTGAGAAAAGAATGTCCGAAGATATACTCTATCTTATTTCATCACACATGGATGATCCTCCGCAAGACAGAGTTTCGACTCGGAAATTTATATGCAGACACGGAATAAAAAAAGCGGGTATGCTTTTGAAAGTTATGCTTGCGGATAATCTTTCCAAAATGCCTCCGAATGTCGTCGATGAGCGTGCGGAGAAAATAAAAAAAACATGTGAAACATACAATGACATTTTGAGAAAGGGAGATTGCTGTCTGATCTCCGATTTGGCGGTCAGCGGAGATGATCTTATTTCAATCGGGGTGCCGAGCGGCAGAAGAGTAGGCGAGATTCTTACCGAACTTCTTAAGGCAGTTATTGAGGAAAAAACAGAAAACAATAATCGTTCGCTGATTGAATATGCGCAAAAAAATATAAAATTTCGAAAAAAAGAATAAATTGTCCGAAAGATTATTTACAATACGGATGCGGTGTGATATAATACAAGATATTCTTTAGGAGTATATAACGGCAGATACATGGGAATGTTACACTTTTTTATCCGAATTGTCGATATATACCTATGAAAGGAACTTTCGTGAAGCGAAAGATATGGTTTTCAAAATGATAAAAAAACCCCAGGGAATGCTTGACTTTTTCCCCGAAGAAACAAAAAAAATACAGTATATTGAAGCGAAGGCAAGGAATGTCGCAAAACGATTCGGATTCGGTGAAATACGTACCCCGATTCTTGAATCGACCGAACTTTTTTCAAGAGGCGTCGGTAATTCAACCGATGTCGTTCAAAAAGAAATGTATACTTTTGTAGACCGCGACGGTCCATCGCTTTCACTGCGTCCCGAAGGTACTGCGGGAGTGGCAAGGGCTATTATCGAGAACGGCAAGTACGGAGATGCAATGCCGCTTAAATATTACTATATTATAAATTGCTACCGCCATGAGAGACCGCAGAAGGGAAGATATCGCGAATTTTCACAATTCGGCGTTGAAATGTTCGGTGCGGCATCTCCCGAGGCCGATGCCGAAATAATTTCACTTGCCGAAATGCTAATTAACGAACTCGGTATAAATAATGTCTCTCTTCATATCAATACGATAGGCTGTCAGAATTGCAGACCGAAGTATTACGATTTGCTTAGGGCATATTTCGCCGATAAAAAAGATCAGCTGTGTCCCACGTGCCGTTCAAGACTTGACACGAATCCGATGCGAATTCTTGACTGCAAATCGGAAATCTGTAAAAAAATATCAAGTTCTGCTCCGAAAATCACCGATTGTCTCTGCGAAAATTGCAGAAACCATTTTGAAAGGGTTAAAATCGGACTTGAATCGATGAAAATTGATTTTTCGGTCGATCCGTCAATAGTACGTGGCCTTGATTATTATACGAGAACTGTTTTTGAATTTGTATGCAGTGACGAAAGAATGGGCGCACAGGCTACAATTTGCGGCGGTGGACGCTACGACAGACTGCTTGATGAGCTCGGTGATATATCACTGCCTGCTTGCGGGTTCGGAATGGGAATATCACGCCTGCTCCCGCTCGTTGATCTGCCCGAGAATAATACGGATAACGGAATCTATATTGCGACAATGGGAGAGACCGCCACGGCGTATGCTTCCGAACTTGTTTATAAACTTCGCGGATGCGGAATTTGCGCCGAGACCGATATAATGACAAGATCGGTAAAGGCACAGATGAAATATGCAAATAAAATCGGTTATTCATACGTGATAGTAATTGGCGAAAACGAAATTTCGTCCGGTAAAGCTCTTCTTAAAAAAATGAGCGACGGCTCAACCGAAGAAGTGGAGCTGTCAAATGTAACCGAATATATTAGATCAAAATTTAACGAAAGCAGGATTTGAGAATATGGCAGAATTTTTTAACGAATCTGACAAAAGAACAGATTATTGCGGAACATTATCAAGAAGCAATATCGGACAAAATGTTACCGTATGCGGATGGGTTCAGCGTCAAAGAGATTTGGGATCGCTTATATTTATCGATTTGCGCGACAGAACAGGTATTATACAGCTCGCATTTGATCCCGACACCGATAAAGAACTTTTCGACAGAGCATTTTCGGTAAGAAGTGAGTATGTTCTGTCGGCGAAGGGAACCGTAAGATCTCGCGGCGAGTCTGCCGTAAACAAAAATCTGCCGACAGGTGAAGTCGAGATTGCCGTCAGCGAAATGAAAATCCTTTCCAAAGCGACGACACCTCCTTTCGAAATTTCGGATGGCGCAAAAGTCGGAGATGAAACCGCACTGCGTTACCGCTATCTTGACCTTCGCAGACCTACACTTCAAAAGAACATTATGCTTCGACATGAAATAGCGAGAATTGCGCGTAACTATTTCTATGAAAACGGATTTTATGAAATAGAAACGCCTATGATGATTAAACCGACACCGGAGGGCGCACGCGATTATCTTGTTCCCTCGAGAATTCATCATGGCTGTATGTATGCTCTTCCGCAGTCACCGCAGATTTATAAGCAGCTGCTTATGGTTGCAGGATTTGACCGCTATGTTCAGATTGCAAGATGTTTCAGAGACGAGGACCTCCGCGCCGACCGTCAGCCCGAATTTACCCAGATAGACCTCGAGATGTCCTTTGCGACTCAAGAGGACATCATGGATATGAATGAAGGACTCATGAAACGCCTTTATAAAGAACTGCTTAATATCGATCTTAAGCCTTTCCCGCATATAACCTATGTTGAAGCAATGAACAGATTCGGCTCGGATAAACCGGATACTCGTTTCGGAATGGAAATACAGGATGTCAGTGAGCAGGTGAAAAGCTGCGGATTCGGAGTGTTCACTTCCGCAATCGAAAACGGCGGCTCGGTTCGCGCAATAGTTGTAAAGGGTGGAGCGGCAAAACTTTCGAGAAAAGAAATTGATAAACTTGCGGAACATGCTAAGGGCATCGGTGCCAAAGGCCTTGCATTTGTAAGATTTATTGAGGATACGCCAACATGCTCGTTCTCAAAGTTCTTTGATTCGGAATCGCTCTCACACCTTCTTTCGTCAATCGATTGCGTCAAAGGTGATGTTGCGCTTTTTGTTGCCGACAAAAACTCGGTTGTTCTTCCGACGCTCGGAGCTCTCCGCGTTATGATTGCCAAGCAGCTTGATATGATAGAGCACGGTGTTTATAACTTCCTTTGGGTTACCGAATTTCCGTTCTTTGAATGGAACGAAGAAACCAAACATTGGGATGCAATGCATCATCCGTTTACAATGCCTCACGAAGAATGTCTGCCGTATCTCGAATCCGATCCGTCAAAGGTATATGCAAAATGTTATGATCTCGTTCTTAACGGCACAGAGCTTCTTTCGGGTTCTATCAGAATCACAGACTGGGAGCTTCAGGAAAAGATGTTCAAGGCTCTTGGGCTGACATCCGAAGAAATAGACGCAAAATTCGGCTTCCTTGTTGATGCATATAAGTACGGAGCACCTCCGCACGGCGGATCGGGCATGGGACTTGATCGTCTCGTGATGACTATGGTTGAGGCGGAATCGCTCAGAGATGTAATCGCTTTCCCGAAAGTTCAGAATGCATCCGAACTTATGTCGAAATGTCCCGCCAAAGCAGATCCTGCCGCACTTGCCGAACTCGGTTTGGCTGTGGTTGAAGAC
>CAVGEY010000015.1:0-13264 GCA_963628435.1 bacterium | reverse complement strand
ATAATAGATTAACTAAAAAAGACATTAACCCGAATCAATGATTCGGGTTAATGTCTTTTTAGTCTTAATTTAATTTGAGCTATTTCTTACTATGACATGATCCGGACATGGGGCAGGAACCGCAGTTGCAGCCGCATGAGCTCCGTCCTTTTTTCTTATCTTTGATAACACTGATTATCGCCAGCGTAACTAGCACAATAAGAATTGTGCATATAATTATCAGTCCGATATTATCGCAGATCCATTTTAACATAGTGAATGCCTCTTATCTGATATTGGTTATACTTTAACCTTTGTCGAAAGTTTGGTAGCTTCCTTGTAAGGACGTACAAGCATGTAAATCATAAATGCAAGGATAACTACTGCGGCTATAAAGCTTATAACATTAAGTACAGCATTTCCGACGAGCAGCTTGCCTGTAAAGAGATTGCCGAACTGATTGATGAAGAGCGCGATGCAGTATGCAAATCCGCACTGATAAAGTATAGCAAACCATGTCCATTTGGAATTATTCATTTCACGTTTGATTGCACCGATTGCGGCAAAGCAGGGAGCGCAGAGAAGGTTGAATACAAGGAAGCTGTAACCTGTGATACCGGTGAATGCTTCTCCGATTGCCTGATATACAGTGCCGTCGCCGTTGCCGTAGAGAATTCCGAGAGTTCCGACAATGTTTTCCTTTGCAACAAGACCGGTAATAGATGCAACAGCAGCCTGCCAGTTGCCCCATCCGAGAGGCTTGAAAATCCATGCGACCGCAGAGCCGATAGCGGCAAGAATCGAATAGTCGATTTCGGACTCGTCAAGCATGCGGAAGCTTCCGTCTACAAATCCGAAGTAAGTGGTAAACCAAACGAATATTGTTGAAAGAAGAATGACCGTTCCGGCCTTCTTAATGAACGACCAACCGCGTTCCCATACCGAACGGAGTACGTTCGAAACAGTAGGCCAGTGGTAAGCGGGAAGCTCCATTACGAAAGGAGCAGGTTCTCCGGAGAACATCTTTGTCTTCTTGAGAATTATACCCGAAACAATGATTGCTGCCATACCGATAAAGTATGCGGATGTTGCTACAATGGCCGAATTTCCGAAAAGAGCACCGGCAATCATGCCGATAAAAGGAACCTTTGCGCTGCAGGGAATAAACGTGGTTGTCATTATTGTCATTCGACGATCGCGTTCGTTTTCAATGGTTCTCGAAGCCATAATTCCGGGAACGCCACAGCCTGTTCCGACAAGCATCGGGATAAACGATTTGCCCGAAAGACCGAATTTGCGGAATATTCTGTCGAGCACGAATGCGATACGTGCCATGTAGCCGCAAGATTCGAGTATTGCGAGAAGCAGGAAAAGAACGAGCATCTGAGGTACAAATCCGATGACTGCGCCGACGCCGGCTACTATACCGTCGAGAATGAGTCCGGACAGCCATTCGGGACATACGGGATTTTCGCTGTCAACCTTAAGTGCGTTGCCGATAATAGCGGGTATACCGGGTACCCAAACACCGTAATCCGCGGCATCGGGTTCTTCGAATTCGGCGTTGGTATCTTCAAAATACGATTTAGCTTCGAGATAGGTAACCGGAACATAATCGTCTGCATCCTTGTCATTTATAACCGATTCGGGAATTTCGGAATAGTAAACATAATAATCGTTCTGTGCGAGTGTTTCCTCGTCTTCGATTGTTACCGTTCCGATTTGGTTGTCCGAATCAGGGACATAGTTCTTGATTGCTTCAAGAGCGGCTGCCGCATCGAAATCATCCGCACCGGGATCGACTTCAACGAAAGCGTTAATCGCATTCAGCGAGTTTGTGAATTCTTCTGCTTTTTCTTCGTATTCGGCGGTTCCGATGCCGAAAAGATGATATCCGTCGCCGAAAAGTCCGTCATTTGCCCAGTCTGTCGCCGATGCGCCTACTGTTACCATCGAGATGTAATAAACAAGGAACATAACGGCAGCGAAAATAGGAAGACCGAGCCAACGGTTGGTAACAACTTTGTCGATTTTATCAGATGTCGACAGTTGACCTTTGTTCTTTTTCTTGTAGCATGCCTTGATTATCGATGCAATGTACAGATAACGTTCGTTTGTAATTATCGATTCTGCGTCATCATCAAGTTCTGCCTCGGCGGCTTTTATGTCGTTCTCGATGTGAGAAAGTTTTTCACTGTCGATTTTCATCGCTTCGAGAACCTTGCTGTCACGTTCGAAAATCTTTATTGCATACCATCTTTGCTTATCTTCGGGATAATCGTGAAGAACTGCCTCTTCGATATGTGCCAAAGCGTGTTCCACAACTCCGGAAAATGTGTGCTGCGGAACTGTTTTTGTGTTCTTTGCGGCATCTATTGCAGCCTCGGCTGCTTCCATAATGCCTGTTCCTTTGAGTGCGGAAATTTCAACAACTTTGCATCCGAGCTGGCGGGAAAGTTCTGCGGTGTTGATCGTATCGCCGTTTTTCTTTACAACATCCATCATGTTGATGGCGATGACAACCGGAATACCGAGCTCTGTAAGCTGTGTTGTAAGATAAAGGTTTCTCTCGAGGTTTGTGCCGTCTATGATATTGAGAATAGCATCGGGACGCTTCTCAATCAGATAGTTTCTGGCGACGACTTCTTCAAGAGTGTAGGGAGAGAGAGAGTAGATACCGGGAAGGTCGGTAACTATAACGCCCTCATGCTTTTTCAGCTTTCCTTCTTTCTTTTCAACGGTTACTCCGGGCCAGTTGCCTACAAACTGGTTAGAGCCCGTAAGTGCGTTAAAAAGAGTTGTCTTACCACTGTTAGGGTTACCCGCAAGGGCAATTCTTAATTCCATGATTATTACCTCTTTTATCAATTATTGACATTTAAGTTATGTCTGTGAATGCAAATAAAAAAATTCGATTTATCCAACTTCAATCATTTCGGCATCGGCTTTTCTGAGCGAAAGTTCATATCCGCGTACCGTAACCTCAATCGGATCGCCGAGAGGCGCTACTTTGCGGACATAGACTTCGGCACCTTTTGTTATTCCCATATCCATGATGCGGCGTTTCACTGCTCCTTCTCCGTGAAGCTTGACGACAACAACGGTTTCTCCGACTTTCACTTCTTTGAGCGTTTTCATAATTCTTATCCTCCTAAACAACTGATTTATAAAAAAAATCAATGTGTGCTTTCACACCATTATTTTTCTTGCCATTTCTTCGCTGATTGCAACTCTTGTTTCTTTTACGCGGACAATAACATTTCCGTTAAGAGTTGTTATCAGATTTACATTTTCGCCGACAATAAAACCGAGATTTTCAAGATGTCTTCTTACTTCCGAAGACCCTCCGATTTTTTTTATTGTTATTTCTTCACCGATATCGGCAAGTGTAAGCGGCATCATTTTAACTGCCCTCCGTTGAATGTTTATTGGTTAGCACCGGCTAACTTTACACTTGTATTAACGGTTAGCTCTCACTAACCGTCGCATATGATACACCGAAATTCGGAACATGTCAAGCATTTTTCTTGAGAAATTTGAGCATTTTGAAAAAATCGTCGTTTTTTACATCAGCAGATATAAAATAAATTTTGGTTTTTGTGCATTTTTCGAATAAAAAACGAGTCGACATTGCTGTAGACTCGTTTTATGCTTATATTTCTATTCCTTTTTTTGCTTTCAGGTAATCGGCGAGCTTGGTGCATATGAGAGAACCGAGATAACCGGCAATTAAACCGACTACGATTCCGACAAGTACATCGGTAGGATAATGTATGTAAAGATACAGCCTTGAGAATGCGATTATCGCCGCTAAAATCAAAGCGGGAATCGCGAATTTGCTTTTTTTGAAAACAAGTGCAAATGCACTTGCGAACGATGCCGCTGTGTGTCCCGAAGGGAATGAATAATCTGCCGGAAGCTTTGAATTTATAAGAGCGATTATACTTTCTTTCATTTGTTCATTCAGATCAAAAGGCCTTATTCTTTGGACAAGGGGCTTCAAAACAATATTGCAGCAGAGCAGATCGATTATTAATGCAAAAGCCATTGAAATACCCAAACGGCGTGTTTTCTTGAAAATCAGAAATATCACGGCAAGAGCAATCCAAAATAATCCCGCATCGCCAAGGTGGGTAATAATCGGTAAAATAAAATCGCATACCGCATTATGCATATTATTCCATATGAAATCCAGTATGCCGAGTTCAAATTGATTCATTTGCGGTTTCCTTTCTTTTTTATGTCATTATATCACATAATTAAAAAAAATCAAGCAATATGCGTGTTGATTATCATTTGTTTTATAAATAAATTTTTGTTATTGACTTTTTTGTATCAAGAAAACCACCCGCTAAGCGGGTGGTTCCGGAAAGGCTTTTGCCGTTGAATAAAAGCACTCCTATGGTAAAGTGTGAATTGGTCTGGCAACCGCAAGCGCAAAAAAGATAGGAGGGGTCAAAATGAAGATTGACACAAATAGTATAGCACATACAACATGGAATTGCAAGTATCACATCGTATTTGCACCGAAATACCGCAGACAGATAATATATAGGAAGATTAAGGGAAACATAGGGCAAATCATAATATCTGAAAGGGAAAAGTAGTTTAATGATATTCGACAAACACGCAAATATGAAATACAGGTATGGCAACAGAGAATTTTGGTGCAGAGGGTACTATTTTGATACAGTGGAAAAGAACAAAAAGGCAATTGCCGAATACATACGGAATCAGTTGCAAGAGGATCTGGCATATGAACAAATGAGTATAAAAGAGTTGGTTGCCCCGTTTACCGGTGAGCCTGTGCACGCAAGCAAAAAATAAGCCAACCGCTTTAGCGGTTGCTTGAGACCGCTTGCGGTTGGCAGACTTTTCGGAGGGCTTTCAACCTTGCCAGTACCATGACCTTATAGGGCTGTGCAAGCCACCGGCTTAGCCGGTGGTTATGACTGTATATTAAAATCAAATATCCAGCTTATCGACTATCTCTATATTGTACTTGTCCGCGAGTTTGATACAGTTTTCCACAGTATTTACATCGTAAAACACATTCGGATTATGCGCATCCAGACCTATAATTGCTTTATTGCCGACCTCTCCGCAGAGCGAAAAGAATCTCTCCGACGGGTAATTCCTGTGATCGAATAAGCCGAGCCTGTTAATTTCGAATATTACATTTCTTTCTTTCATTTCTCTTAAAAAAGGAAGCATAATATTTCGATATGATTCGTCGGAACCCGTGTAATTCAGTAAATCGGGATGTGCGATATAAGCAAATTTTCCCGTATCTACCGCCGAGCGCAGATTTTCAAGATATGAAATAAGCCTCTGCTCATCATTACTCGGATGACCACTGTAATTCCCGCTTTCTTCACTGTCAATAAAATGCTGACCGAGAATCATATAATCAAGCGGAAACTGTGAAAGAAAAGATAGGAGATCGTCAAAGATTTGCGGATAGTATTCCGCTTCCACACCTATTTTTATATCGATGTCATTTTTGTATTCTTTTTTCAGATCGGAAATTGACGTGAAGTAGTCGTCGGCTTTCTCAAGCGGCATGCGAAATCCGGAATGAAATCCGTTTTTGAATGGCATGGGTGAATGATCGGAAAAACCCAGAATTTTGATGCCGGTGTCTATAGCTGCCTCGACATATTCCCGATCTTTGCCGACGGCATGTCCGCATCTTGTTGTATGTGTATGATAGTTTGCTGTTATTACCTGCTTCATTTTTTCAAAAGGTATCCTTTCCTAATCTCTTAATTGAAATTCTGCGTTAAATATTTCAAAATATTCTTTTTTTCCGAATTTACAAATCCTTGTATAAGCGATTTGGAACCGCCGCATTTTGCATTAAGATTGTTTGCAAGTAAATTCGAAAGCGTTTTCAGATTTATGTCCGATGATGTGGTTGTAATCGCAAAATTGTAGCCTGAGTCATCATCACCGGAAAAAACAGCGGCGATATTCTCACAGCGTTCCGCCAATGTTTTTGAATATTCGTTGAGAAGCGACAGCGGTATCTTATCGAAAACAATAAGATTTTTGTCTTCGTCCTGTGTCAAGCACGCGGCTTTATATTTTAAGATTTCCTTCTGTGCAGCCTTGTATTCGGCCTTTAGTTTTGTGTTTTCGTTCATGTATTCGCAGAATTTTTCTACCGCGTCACTCTGTTTTGCCGAAAGCATCGATGATATTTTGGAAATTGCGGAATATTTCTCTCTGTAATCGTCAACTGCATTTGTTCCACAGAGCATATGAATTCGTGTTCCACCCTTGTATGACGCAAAATCCAATAATTTGATTATTCCGATTTCACCCGTGAATTTCACGTGAGGTGCACAGCAGGCGCAAATATCAGCCTCGCCGATTCTGACTATTCTTACATTTTCGTTGAGGTTGATTTTCGATCGGTAATTGAGCTTTTCCAGCTCATCGGCGGGCGGAAAATCGGCGATAATCGGAATATTCGAATAAATAACGTCGTTTGACATTCGCTCAATATAATCAAGCTGTTCTCTTGATAATTTTCCGTTGAAATCAATCGTTACATCGCTGTGACCGAGATGAAAACCGACATTGTCAAGGTTATAATGCTTTTTTATAAGTCCCGAAACAATGTGTTCTCCGGAGTGATTCTGCATTTTTGAAAATCGTTTGTTTTTATCGATTATACAGTTTACTCTTGCGCCTTTTTCAAAATCGAAATCGGTAATGTGAATTATATATCCGTCAAGTTCAACGGTATCGTATACGGTGTGACCGTCAATTTTGCCCGTATCTCCGTACTGACCGCCGCCCTCGGGAAAAAAAGCCGTTTTGTCGAGTATTATTTCATATTTTCCGTCATCACGTAATTTCGAGTCTGTCACTTCGGCGCAGAATTCGTATAACTCCGAATCGTCATAATAGAGTCTGCGTGTTTTCTCAATATTTATATCGTTCTTCATCTTATACTCCTTATAACAATTTCGGATAAAGGATAATATATTTTGCCGACAGCTATTTTAGCACCTTAATAAATAATTGTCAATATTTTTGAAATATAAAGAATTTCGGTTGATTTTAATAATCGTTTATGATAGAATATTCTCCAATAAAATGAGAAAAAGGAAAATAAAATGAGAGATTATTCTAAACTTACCGTTACCGAGAAAGCAGAATTCTCAATAAAAAAGGGTCATCCGTGGGTCTACGGTGAGGAAATTACGGCGATTGATAAACCGTATACAAACGGTGAAATCGTAGATGTGATTTCAAAAAAGGGCAAATGGCTCGGAAGCGGATTTGTTAATGACAACAGCAAAATTCGTGTAAGAATTATTTCGGATAATACAAACGATAAGTTCGATGAGGCATTCTGGACACGCAGAATAAAGTATGCTATTGAATACAGAAAAACCGTAATGCCGGGAGACGATTTTAAGTGCTGCCGTCTTATATTCGGCGAAGCAGATCGATTTCCGGGACTTACCGTTGACCGCTTTGAAAATGTACTGGTTGTTCAGATATTGTCACTCGGAATTGAGCTTATCAAAGATACCGTACTTAATGCGATTGTGAATATAATGAACCAAATGGGAGAAACGATTGACTGCGTATACGAAAGAAACGATGTCAATGTCCGTAAACTCGAGGGGCTTGCCGAGTATAAAGATTTTTATATGAAATGCGGTAACAGAGAAAAGAACGACGGTATAGTACGTATTTGCGAAAACGGAATCTTTTACGATGTGGATTTTATTAACGGGCAGAAAACCGGCTATTTTCTCGATCAAAAGTATAATCGTGCGTCTGTTGCACGAATTGCAAGAGGAAAAAGAGTTCTCGATTGCTTTACTCATACCGGAGCGTTCGCGTTGAACGCCGCAAGGGCCGGCGCCGATAGAGTGACCGCAATAGATATATCCGAAGATGCCATAAATATGACTAAAAAGAATGCTGAGATAAACAATCTGACTTCAAATATGGATTTTGTATGCGCAGATGTTTTTGATTATCTGACCGATGCGGTCGCAAATAAAAATTCGGATTACGACTTTATTATTTTGGATCCGCCCGCATTTACAAAATCCAGAAGTACGGTAAAAGATGCTTACAGAGGCTATAAAGAGATAAATCTGAAAGCGATGCGTCTGCTTCCACGAGGCGGTTATCTTGCCACATGCTCATGTTCACATTTTATGCCTTCCGAACTTTTTGAGCGTATGCTTGATGATGCGGCACACGATGCAAAAGTAAGCTTGCGCCAAATAGAGGCAAGACAGCAGTCACCCGATCACCCGATTCTGCGAGGTGTTCCCGAAACCGAATATCTTAAATTTTATCTTTTTCAGGTCGTATAAAAAAATCGGAGATTTCATTGAAGAAATCTCCGATTTTTTTTTGAAATCATTCATGCTGTACGTTTTTCCGTACAGATTAAAATTATAATAAGATTGTAAAACAAAGAAAGATAATTTGATTCTTTGAGAGGAGCGTCTGAATGATGAAAAATATATTGGATTATGACAAGCTGTTTGATGAAAGCGGTAAACAGATGACCGTTTGTTCGGAAGGTAAAATCGGCGGTAATTATATGTCGGAGCTAAGCGTTAATAAACTTCGGACAGTTGAAACAGCGGATATTGGTTTATCGGAAGCATGCAGGTGTCTCTATGAAACTCTGGTAATGACGTCCGCACCGCTGCAATGTACATATGTTGATAATTCATTCAATTTCGAAAACGAAGATACCGAGGACGGAAAACATAAGATTTTTTCCAATCTGTCCCTGTTTGTAATAGCAATACTTTCGATAATTGCGATAACAATTCTTATTTGATGAAAGGGCTTATGTTAATGAGCCGACAATAACGCAAAAATGTTCAAAAATTTGACAATCGCATATACAAGTAATCCCCTTAAAGCAGAAACTTGAAAACATAGTTTTCAAGATTGACTTTGAGGGGATTGTTATGCCCAACACAATTTTTTCAGCGATTTTGCTCGGTATCTGCGGCAAGGCAGCGATTAAAAATCGAGATTTGTTCCGCATAATGCAGCGCCGATTACCGTGCCGAAGCTTGAATAGCTCGGAATAATGAAATTTACGTTGAACATCTGATTCATCGTGTTGAATATTTTCTTTGCTTGAGGTAAATTGGTCAGATTTCCAGTTAATACCACATTTTTTATATTGTATGATCTGGCTGCAAATACGGAAAGCATGGTTACCGTTTCGAATATCATATTGATTATACCGAGAGCCAAATCTGAATTTGTTGCCACATCACTCAGCTTTCCGAAATTTGAAGCGGTCAGTTCGGGCGCCAAACCGGGATGAACATCGGGTTTGGTTATATCGCTGACTCTTAAATCAACATTTGAAAGATTTCCTTTTTCCGCAAGTTCGACTATGTGATGGATGTTTTCCATTCCGAGCAGTTTTTTCGACAATCCGAGCAGCGTGCCTCCTCCGACGCCTGTTCCTCCCAGATACTCGGAGTCATATCCCCGTTTTGCGTGAACAAGTGCTGTACCCGTTCCCATGCTTACAACAATAGCCTCGTCAAGGCCGGATAAAAAGAGTCCGCCTTTTCCGATGCTCGGAAATTCCTTTACATGTTCGCACGGGATGTTATATGTCGGATCGGATACAAAAGATGAGCCGACTCCCGTCACCATTATTTTCTCAATATCCGGAAGTCCGATGGAATTTTCGGTTGTGAATTTACCGAGAGCTCCGTAGAAAGATGTTATTTGATCGTTTGCTTTAACATATATGGGATCGATAAGTCGACCGTTGCTGTCGAAACCGACAATCTTAGTCGTACTTCCGCCAACATCAATACCGATAACTACCTTCATAATTATGAATTTACCTTTCAGTTTGTTTTGCATATTCTAACACATTTGCATCTTTAATGCAAGCTTCATAAGTACATAATCGAAAATATTTTTATTTTAACTAAATGTCTTGACAAAATAGCTATTATTTTATAAAATAATAATTGAAAAAACTAATGGAGGATAATACACATGTCAGAAGAGAAAGATACACTTAATACAGAGGAAGAAGAAGACGAGGTTGAGGTCTATACACTTATTGATGACGAATCGGGCGAGGAGAAAGAGTATGAATGTATAGGCAAAACAGAGCTTGACGGCAATACATATTATGCTCTCATCCCTTATGAAGAAGAAAGCGACGAATACGTAATTTTGAAGCTTGTGAAGGATAATAACGGAGACGAGCTTCTTGAAACAATAGATGACGATGACGAATTCGAAAAAATCGCATCTTATTTTGACAATACTCTTTTCGAAGAAATAGACTACGACGAAAAGTAATTTATTCGACTTTTTCGCTTGTCGAAAATTCGATGGAATTGTCTTTGCAGCTGTTATTTTCCTGACCTGTTCGTGATGGTCTTTCTAAATGGACCTACACACAAATAATGGAGCCCGGACATACTTCCGATTCGGAGTTTGCAGGCCTCCCCGATATTTTATCGGGACGTTGGAAGCACAGAAAAATCGGAGAGGGCACCGCCTTGCACAAAGCAGGGTCATAACTAAAGTCCACACGGCAGGTTGGGGTGATTATCGAAAACGCTTGTACGAAATAATCGTACAAGCGTTTTCAATTTACCGAATAATTTTATCGATATGATTTGTAAAAGGATAATCGTGAAACACAAAATGCAATAAGAACGATTTCCGTTATATACATCTTTTTTTTTTTTTTTTGAATTTGATTATCAGAGCTTGACTATTATAATAAAAATACAAAAGCATATCGGAGGTATTATTATGCTTGGTTCTGAAAATAAGTCAAAAAGAAGAAAGGAAGCGGCAATCGCCGCGCTATTGGTGATAACAATGATGTTTGCTGATTTTTCTGCGATTTTCAGCAGTGCCGCAAATGGTGAAGGTCGAAAAGACAGCTTATCCGATTCGCTTGTTTTACATTATACATTTGATGATATGAATGATCTGGGGCATGATTCAAGCGGAAACGGAAACGATGCCGAAATTTGCGGAAATATTACCTCGGTCGAAGGTATACGGGGCAGCGCAGTCAAATTTGACTCATCATCTCATAAGAACAGCGAGGCTTACATAAAACTTCCGAGTGATAAAGTTAAGCTTTCTCAAATGACATTTATGACTTGGGCAAAGTTTAATCCCGAAACTGTCGGCAGTTATTCACGTATATTTGCATTTGAAACTTCTTCATCTGCACAGTCGTTTCATATAATGACAAATAACGGCTCCACAGCAGGTGGATATGCAACCGAACTTTTTGGGGGCAGCCCGTCAAACGCAAAAATTGCGACAGAAGGAATGATTCCGATTTCGTTTTATTCCGATTGGCATCATTTGGCACTTACATTTGACGGAAATGTCGTTAAATTCTATATAAACGGATCTCTAATATCCGAGACTTCTGTTAATGCAAATCTTTCCAAATGGAAGATTATCCGTGCTTTTCTCGGAAAAACCGCCACTTGGAGTGACGGAACATATAACGGCTGTATGGATGATGTTCGACTTTATTCCAAAGCTCTTACCGAAGCGCAGATTTGCTCTGTTGTCGAGTTCACCGAAGAAGAGCAGAAAGACAGTGTAAAGCTGCTTACCTCACTTTCGGTTGACGGGAAAAAACTCGATGAATTCGATGCATTCCTTGACAGTTATGTAAAAGTATACGATGATTCTGTAAAAACCGTTCCGAATGTTTCGGCAGAGGCACCTTTCTCGGATGCGAAAGTTTCAATAAAACAGGCGACGTCGATTCCCGGTACCGCCGAAATTATCGTAACTTACAGCGGCGGCGGAAAACGCACGGTTACCGTCGATTTCGTAAAGCGTTCGGCCGTCAATGCCGTCCGTCCCGATAATACCGATGTATCAATCGATGACGATTTCTGGAATAAGAAACTTGAGATGTTCTCAAAAGTTACCGCTCCGTATATTATATCAAAATGGGTAAATCAACATTCGAATTTTGCCAATTTCGATAAGGTTGCAAACGGGAACAGAAATACCCAAAACTATGTCGGAGGCATGACATGGGGTGAATCGGATTTTTATGCCGCACTTGCAGGTTCTTGCAGACTTTATCAGCATTATCCGAATAATGTTCTGAAAAATAAGATTGACGAATGCGTCGATCATATCTATGCCGCATCCGAGAGTGTCGATAACGGTTATTTCAGCATATATAACCTTCTTATGACCGACGGAAAAGTGTTCAGTGAAACATCTAACCCTGCTGCCGCAATGGACCTTTTTAATCTCGGATACCTTATAGAATTCGGTATTGCCTATTATAATGCAATGGGAGACGCCCGAATTTTGAGAGTTGCCCTTCGTTTCCTTAACTTTACCGTTAACTATTCAAATCACGGCAAGGTCAACATCGTTTCATTCCATACCGGCGTTGAATATAATATTATAGCCCTCTGCGAATGGCTAAAGAAGAACCCCGATGTAAAAAAGAACAGTCTTCTTAAAGATCTTATAATAAACGAAGACGATTACATCGAACTCGCAAATCATCTTCTTTCATACAGAGGCGTACATACGAATCCGGATAGAGTCGGAAACAAAAATTACGGAACTTATTCCTGTGATCATGTAACATATAAAGATCTTACAAGAGCTACCGGACATGCGGTTGTCGGCACGCTTTACTACTATGCACTTTCCGAGATGGGCAGGGTATCGGACGATAATTCATTCACCGATGCCGCTTGCAGACTTTGGAACAACATTGTGTACAAGCAGATGTATGTTACAGGCGGTACGGGCAGCGTTCATTCATTTGAGGGGTTCGGCGGAGATTATTATCTTCCCAATGAGTCATATTGTGAAACATGCTCCTCCGGCGCTCTTCTGCAGCTTTCGGACTCGCTTTCGCAAATGTTTGCTGATTCCAAATATGCGGATAATATGGAGCTTGAACTCTATAACAATATTCTCGGCGGAATAGGCTCAAACGGAACCACTTTTTTCTATCAGAACCCATTGTATTCTACTTCATCCGAAAGATGGACATGGCACGGCGTTCCATGTTGCACAAAGTATGGGCTTCTTATTTACGGTCAGCTCGGCAGATACATTTACTCTTACAGAAGCGACGATATTTACATTGATCAGTACATCGGCTCAACCGCAACTCTTCGCCTGCCGAAAGGAAATGCAGTGCTTAAGCAGACTTCCGATTGGCAGTGGAATGGTAAATCGACAATAAAAATCGAGAGTGGTGCATCAAATATCGGAACACTCTATC
>CAVGEY010000014.1:0-58867 GCA_963628435.1 bacterium | reverse complement strand
CCCCCGAAAAAAATCAAGATAATTTGCCGTTTTTTGTCATTTCCTACAAATCTTTCGGCGTTTTGAATAGGAAATAATTTTTATAACATAATCAGGGATATGACAGGGGCATTTTATATATCTCAAATCAAGCAGATTGTTACCGATACCGATATGATACCGTCCGCAGCCTTGAAATTATAAAAAACGTGAACATGTTTTACTCTAATCTAAGAAAATTTTAAAAGTCATTGTCCGACATTTCTTTCAAAGCAGATGCGCCGATATTAAAATATTTTTTTTAAAAACTCTTGACAAATCGGTCCGATTATGATAAAATCAAGAAAAAAGAAGAGTAACCGCTCTCGCCTTACTTTGCTCAAGCAGTAACGGCAAATAGATTAAAACAAATTCATCTATTTTTGTGCGGTTTTATACCGCATTTTTTTATTGCAATTTTAGGGGGTGTTAGCAATAGGAAATAACAGCGAAAAAGAATATCTGATAAATGAAGAAATACAGAAATCCGGATATTCATTGTCAAAACAGTTCAGAGTTATCGGGTCGGAAGGCGAACAGCTCGGAATGCTTACCCTTTCAAACGCGCTTAATGCTGCCTATGAAAAGGGTCTTGATCTTGTCCTGATTGCAGGTCAGGAAGATATGCCGGTTGTTAAAATAATGGATTACGGCAAATTTAGATTTGATCGCGATAAAAGAAAAAAAGAAGCAAAGAAAAATCAACAGAAGGTTGCTATCAAGGAAGTACAGCTTTCCTGTCAAATTGATGTCAATGACTTTAATGTAAAAGTCAACAACGCAAAACGTTTTCTTAAAAACGGTGACAAGGTTAAAGTTATTGTTTTATTCAGAGCGCGCCGCCAGATGGCACATCAGGATGTCGGCAAAGAATTACTCAGCAAATTCTCGTCCGAAGTATCCGAATTCGGAACCATTGACAAGCCGCCGGTAATGGAAGGCCGTTCAATGTCAATGCTTGTTGTTCCGATAAAACAAAACAGTGCGAAATAATAATTAAATTTATTGAATAATAAATGTTTTAAAATTGAGAGGAGATAATTATTATGCCTAAGATGAAATCTCATAGCGCATCGGCTAAAAGATTTAATGTAACGAAAAACGGAAAAATCAAGATGAATCATTCCCATCATCGCCATAACCTCGGAATAAAGACCGCAAAGCGTAAAAGATCGCTTCGCTCCGGCGCGTATCTGAGCACTTGCTTTGAAGCCAATGTAAGAGAAATGATTCAAAAGTAATTTATTGTGAAATAACGAATTAGGAGGATAATTAAAAATGGCAAGAATAAAAGGTGCGATGATGACTCGCAAGAGAAGAAAGAGTGTTCTTAAAGCCGCAAAGGGATATTGGGGAAGCAAATCCAAACACTTCAAGATGGCTAAGCAGGCCGTAATGAAGAGCGGAAATTATGCATATATCGGAAGAAAACAAAAGAAGAGAGATTTTCGTTCTCTGTGGATTACAAGAATTTCGGCTCAGGCAAAGGTTTGCGGTATAAATTACAGCACACTTATGCATGGTCTTAAGCTCGCCGGTGTTGATCTTAACAGAAAGATGCTTGCGGAAATTGCGGTAAGCGATAAAGAAGCTTTTGCTGCAATAGTAGAAAAAGCGAAAGCCGCACTTTGATAAACCTTAAAAACCCGCAAATGCGGGTTTTTATTGTTAAACGAACAAATCTTGAATTTGACGGTGTCATACATTATGGAAATTATTACTTCGCGTAACAATCGATCAATCATTGAATGTGTTAAGCTCAAAGACAGAAAATTCAGGGATGAAAACGGATTTTTTTTCTTTGAAGGAAAAAAACTATTTGAGGAAGCGGTCAAATGCAATATCAAATTAATTAAGATTTTCTACACAGAACAATGTTCACAATTCATTGAAAACTGCCCAACAGAAGCCGAGAAAATTTTAGTATCCGACTCTGTTTATGCAAAAATCAGCGACGAAAAATCGCCTCAAGGTATATTTTGCATCGCAGAGCATATTGACAAATTGCATAAATATGGTAAAATAAGCAGAGCTATTGACTTCGATTTCGATATTAAAGGAAGCGGTTTTTTCATTGCAGAGGGTATTCGCGACCCCGGAAACTTAGGCACAATTTTAAGAACCGCATCAGCCTTGGGTATTGATCTTTTGCTGCTCTCCGATGACTGTGCGGATATTTACAATCCCAAAACCGTCAGGGCGGGAATGGGCGCAATATTTCGCCAGAAAACGCTTCGATTGCAAGATTTGACATCTGCTATTGACTTAATTCGAAACATTGGAGTGCATGTCTATGCCACAGCACTTGACAGCAATTCCGTACAAATATCAAATATAACGAAGAAAGACAACGGCGTATGTTTTGCTGTCGGCAATGAGGGCCACGGTTTATCGGAAAAACTTATTTCCGCGTGTGAAAAAAGTATTATTATTCCGATGCAGAACAACTGTGAATCTTTGAATGTAGCCGCAGCAACATCTATTCTAATGTGGGAACAGAATAAAATAAACAGTTCTAAATAAGTTTTAACCGCAGAAAACTCTGCTTTTATATCTGATATTCAAATTAGTTTAACCATCAACAACATGAAAGGATGCTTTCATATTTAAGATAGCAACGGTAGTTAAAATGTCTGCTTTAAGTTATTGGGTCTGGTTAAGCCTATGTATTAAGCCGGGTGCTCAGGCAAGTGATTTTATTCTTCGTGAATTCAATTATGATGCTTCGGCTATTTATAACGCCGATGAAAAAGCATACCGCCGCATTGGAAATTTAGATGAATCTGTGATAGAATCACTTCTCGACAAAGATTTATCGGAAGCCAATGAAATAATCGATTATTGCAGACTGAATAATTTCGGAATACTTACATACGACAGTCAATATTATCCTTCAAGATTAAGAAGAATAGAACGTGCCCCGATACTTCTCTATTATTGCGGAAAGCTTATTGATATAGATGACAATGTAGGAATTGCAGCAGTCGGCACAAGAAGATTTACAGATTACGGACGGCGAGAGGCGTATAAAATTTGCAGAGATTTAGCTGCGGGCGGAGCAATTATAGTCAGCGGAATGGCGAGAGGAATTGACAGTATCTGCCATCGTGCCGCTCTCGATGCCAAAGCACCTACCATTGCAGTACTCGGCAGCGGAATCAATAAGATATATCCGCCCGAAAATGAAGATCTATATAATGAAATAAAAAAGACGGGAACGATTATATCCGAATTTCGTCCATTTGCCGATCCGATTGGTTCTAATTTCCCTATCAGAAACAGAATAATAAGCGGACTGTCGCTCGGCACACTCGTTGTTGAGGCGGATCTTAAAAGCGGCGCCATGATTACCGCTCGTTATGCATTAAAACAAGGACGCGATATATTTGCGGTACCGGGAAAAATCGGCGATCAGAACAGTCTCGGGACAAATCAGCTGATTCAAAACGGTGCTAAAATGGTTCAAGGTGCCATGGATATTCTTACTGAATACGAATTTTTTTATCCGCATAGAATATCAATAGATAAACTTCCGAAATTTTCGCGTTTCAAGTTAAACGTAATAAACAAAGCCGAAAAAAGCAAAACGCCCGATTCAGAACATACCAAAGAACAGGCTGCCGAACAAATCCGGAAAAACAAATCAAATTCGGACTCAGACAACAATTCAAACGGTCAACAGAAAACAGATAGCTCAACTTACGGTATTGCGGAAGAATTATTGCAAATATTAAATTTAATGCCGGTCGGCGAAGCTGTCAATATCGATGAACTTTGCAGTCGGGAATACAGCGCATCAATGATCCTCAGCAATATGACAAGGCTTGAAATAAAGGGGCTTGTACGAAAAATACCGGGCGGAAAATTTATCAGATTAAAATAAATTTACCATAGAATCATCACATAGAAACCTACCACGAAAGGATAGTATAAATTGTCAATTCTTGTAATAATGGAATCGCCTTCCAAGGCCGGCACAGTTCAAGGTTACCTCGGGCCCGGATACAAAGTCGTTGCATCGCTCGGACATGTACGCGACCTGGCCAAAAGCAATCTGTCTGTCGATGTTGATAATAATTTCGAACCTCATTATATCAATATAAGAGGCAAAACAGATATAATAAAAGACCTGAAAAAAAGGTATAAATCAGCAACAAAAACATATCTGGCAACTGATGCCGACAGAGAAGGTGAGGCTATATCCTGGCATTTGGCCCAAGTTCTCGGTATCAAGGAAGAAGATACAAAAAGAATAACTTTTAATGAAGTTACAAAAAGCGCGGTTGAAGATGCAATTAAAAATCCTCGTCAAATTGATATGAATCTCGTTAATTCTCAGCAAGCAAGACGTATACTTGACAGGATTGTCGGATATAAACTTTCACCTTTTCTATGGTCCAAAGTGCGTAGCGGACTTTCCGCAGGCCGCGTTCAATCTGTGGCGACACGCATTATAGTAGATCGTGAAAACGAAATTAACGATTTTATCCCCGAAGAATATTGGAACATAACTGTTACTCATACCGCTGAAAACGACTCGGAATTCAAATCAAAATTCTACGGTACGGAAAAAGGAAAAATTGAGCTTAAAAATAAAGAAGATGCCGACAAGATACTTAACTCTATCAGAAACAGGGATTTTGTCGTTTTATCCGTTAAAAAGTCGATTAAAAGAAAATCGCCTCAGCCTCCGTTTACGACATCAACTATGCAGCAGGAAGCATCAAAAAAACTCGGATTTCGAACCGACAGAACAATGCGCGTTGCTCAAGAGCTATATGAAGGACTTGACATCGGCTCTGAAAACGGGGGAACGCAAGGTCTTATAACATACATGCGTACCGACTCTTTAAGAATCTCGACAGAAGCTCAACAAGCCGCACAATCATTTATCAAAAACAAATACGGCGATAAATACTTTCCTTCAACTCCAAATATATTCAAGTCAAAAAAGAACGCTCAGGACGCACATGAGGCAATCAGACCGTCAAATATTAATCTTGTCCCGGAGCAGATAAAAAAATATTTATCCGCAGATCAATACAAACTCTACAAGCTTATTTGGGATCGTTTCTTATCCAGTCAAATGTCGGCAGCCGAATATAATATTTCGAAGGTTGATATAGGATGCGGCAACTATATCTTCAAATCAACCGGCTCGACAATCTTGTTCGACGGTTACCTGAAACTTTCGGACGACAGAAATGACAATACCGCAACCGCAGATGACGAGGCCTCAGCTCTTCCCGCACTCAGCGAGGGTGAGATACTGCAAGTAAAGTCAATAAACCCGGAACAGCATTTCACAGAACCGCCTGCTCGTTTTAATGAAGCATCATTTGTCAAATACCTTGAAGATGAAGGCATTGGCCGACCATCAACATACGCAACGATTGTTTCAACCATTATTTCACGAGGATATATTAAACGCGAAGGAAAAACACTTGTTCCAACTGATCTCGGAAAAATCACAACCGATTTGATGATAAAAAATTTCCCCGATATTGTTGACTGCAAATTCACAGCGAATATGGAAAATGATTTGGATTTGATTTCCGACGGCGAAGTTAATATGACCGAGGTTCTCGGAAAATTTTATGACAAATTCATTTCGGATTTAGAAAAAGCCGAAAAAGACACATCAATTCCGTCTCTTGTCAATACTGTCGAAGAAACAGATATGACATGTGAAAAATGCGGTGCAAAAATGATTGTTAAATCGGGTCGGTTCGGAAAGTTCGCCGCTTGTCCGAATTATCCGAATTGCAAATTCACAAAACCACTTATTGAAAAAGAAATTGCAGCCCCCACTATCGTTGCGGAAAAAGGCGCAGAAAAGAAAATATGCGAAAAATGCGGCGCAGAGATGGTTTTGAAAGTAGGAAAATACGGACAATTTTATGCATGCTCTAACTATCCCACCTGCAAGAACACTATGAAAATACAAAACGAAATAGGCGTTCCCTGCCCTTTATGCGGAGAGCCTATAGTAAGCAAAATATCCCGCAGCAAAAATGTATTTTACAGTTGTTCGACTTATCCGAAATGTGATTTTTCATCATGGGACAAGCCCATTGCAAAAAAATGTCCTCTCTGCTCCTCCCAGCTATATATCAAAAAGGGGAAACATTTAGTAGTCTGCAAAAAAGAAGGCTGCGGATATTCCGAGCCTATATCAGAAGAAGAAAATAATGAAAAGCAATCAGACAAAAAAGATTAAAATCAATGTGTTCGGTGCCGGGCTTGCAGGCGCGGAAGCAGCTTGGCAGGCAGCCCGTCTCGGCGTTTCGGTCGACCTATATGAGATGAAACCGATAAAGTATTCCCCGGCTCACCACAGCGAAAACTTTGCCGAATTGGTCTGCTCAAATTCACTTAGGTCAAATCAACTTTCAAATGCAGTAGGGCTGTTAAAGTCCGAACTTTCCTGCATGGGAAGCCTAATTATGGAATCGGCGATCAAGAATTCTGTTCCAGCGGGTTCTGCACTTGCTGTTGACAGAGTCGGATTTTCATCCTATATTACCGAAAAAGTTAAAAATAATGAACTTATTACGATTCATTATAACGAAGTAAAAGAAATCCCCGACGATGAAATTACAGTTGTTGCAACCGGTCCGCTAACTTCAGATGATTTTTTTGATTATCTTTCGGAATATTTAGGCAGTGAAAGTTTACACTTTTTTGATGCTGCGGCTCCTATTGTCGATGCATCCTCTATAGATATGAGCAAGGCATATTTAGCATCAAGGTACGGCAAAGGAGAAGCGTGCTATATAAACTGTCCTATGACAAAGCAGGAGTATACAGAATTTTATGATGCCCTTGTGTCTGCAAAAGAGGCAACGCTGAAGTCATTTGACAGTGAATTTCAATCGGATATAACCGTATTTGAGGGCTGTATGCCTGTTGAAATTATGGCTAAAAGAGGAATTGATACACTTCTGTTCGGACCGTTAAAGCCGGTAGGACTGCCCGATCCGAGAACAGGCATTGAACCTTATGCCGTTGTACAGCTTAGGCAAGAAAATTTAGAAAAAACAATGTATAACATTGTCGGTTTTCAAACGCATCTCACATTCGATGAGCAGCGAAGAGTATTCAGAATGATTCCGGGACTTGAAAATGCATCATTTTTGAGATACGGAGTAATGCACAGAAACAGTTTTATTAATTCGCCGAAACTGCTCAATCCCGACTATTCATTAAGAACACACAATAATATATTTTTCGCAGGGCAAATGACCGGTGTGGAAGGATATGTTGAATCGGCTTCATCGGGATTTGTTGCGGGAGTTAATGCCGCTTTGACAGCACTCGAGAAAGAAAAATTGATTTTTCCGTCTGCTACTGCAATAGGTGCTCTCGCAAAGTATGTAAGTTCATCAAACTCGGCTTCTTTTCAACCCATGAATGTTAACTTCGGTATCATTGATCCGCTTGACAAGAAAATTCGAGGTCCTAAATCCACCAAGAACGAAGCAATATCCGAACGCTCTCTAAACATATTGAAAAATATAAATTTTCCTTTTAAATGATTATTTAGTCGTTAAGAAAAACATCTGAAATAAAAAATCAGGCAAATTTATTTGAATTTAACGCTGCAGACATTCAATTCATCACAACGAAAACAGCGAAATCTTAAAAGAATGGTATGAAAAAATGAAAATTATAGTTGATGTAATGGGAAGCGATCTCGGACCGGCTGAAATTATAAAAGGTGCCCTTCAAGGCGCCGAAAAATATCAGATTGAAATAATCTTAGTCGGTGATAAGGCAATAATTGATTCGACTATTGAAAAATACTGTAAAAATTCAAAAGGTATAACCGTTGTTAACTCGGATGACGAAATAAAGATGACTGACGATCCGATGTCCGTACGAGCGAAACCGAACTCATCTATGCGTGTTGCCCTGGATATTTTATCTAAAGGAGAAGCCGATGCTTTGGTAAGCTGTGGAAACACAGGAGCGCTGCAAACAGGTGCGACATTATATGCTAAACGAATAAAAGGGGTACATCGTGCCGCAATCGGAGCGGTTATGCCGTTATCAAAGCCTTTGCTTCTACTTGACAGCGGTGCAAACATCAGTGTGACGCCGGAATATTTGCTTCAATTTGCCATTATGGGCTCGGTTTATATGGAAAAAAGATATAATATAGAATCGGCAAAAGTCGGTCTTTTGAACATAGGTGCCGAATCGCATAAAGGTACTTCCCTGCAAACCGAAACTTATAATCTCCTAAAAAATTCAAAATATGTAAACTTTGTCGGTAATATTGAAGGAAAAGATATTCCTTTCGGTGCATGCGATGTTTTAATCACTGACGGATTTACGGGTAATGTTTGTCTTAAAACAACAGAAGGTACAGCATCATATCTTGTATCGATTCTTAAACAGATCTTCAAGAAAAATCTTCGTACAAAGCTTGCATACTTACTTGTTAAAGATGAAATGACATTATTAAAGAGCAAAATGAGTTCAAAAACACAAGGCGGCGCACCGATACTCGGAATATCGCACCCGGTTATTAAAGCACACGGAAATTCCGATGCCGATGCAATAGAAAATGCAATAAAGCAAGCTGTTATTTTCTCCGAAGGCAAAATAATCGAGGAAATAACCGATAAAATCGAAGCAATAAAATCCGATTTAGCTGTTAATCAACAAAATCAAACGGAAGGAACATTATAAATATGGAGCCGAAAAATCCGGTTGACCTTGAAAAAAAACTGGGATATAATTTTGTCAACATATCTTATCTTATACGTGCACTGACACATTCCTCATTTGCAAACGAAGAAAGAAGCAAGAACGGCGGCTTTTTACAATGCAATGAAAGAATGGAATTTCTCGGCGACAGCGTTCTGTCGATTGTTGTAAGTAAATATCTTTTTAATAATTTTCCTCATCTGAATGAAGGTGAAATGTCAAAATTACGGGCATACGCAGTATGTGAAAAGGCTCTTGCCGAATATGCAGCCGAGATCGATCTCGGAAGTTATCTTCGTCTCGGTCATGGTGAGGATAATCCGAGCGGCAGAAGCAAGCCGTCAATCACCTCAGATGCTTTTGAAGCTGTAATTGCCGCAATTTACCTTGACAGTAATACGATTGAAGCAGCTGAAAAATTCATTCTACCATTTGCAATAAAAAAAGTTGAAACATACGACAACAATAAAATGGGAACAGACTACAAAACGCTTCTGCAACAAATAATTCAGCAGGAAAAGGGCGAAGTTCTTGATTATATTTTGGTGTCGGAATCAGGGCCGTCGCATAATAAACTCTTCAAAATTGAAGCAAAGCTTAACAGCAATGTAATAGGCTGCGGAGTCGGAAAAAGCAAAAGAGAGGCCGAACAAATGGCGGCAAAGGAAGCATTGACACTTTTTGGTAACAAATAATATGAAACGAGCAAAACACGCAACAATACCGATATTTGTACCTCATTTGGGATGCCCTCATAATTGCATATTTTGCAATCAAAAAAGTATAACCGGAGTTGCCGAATTTGACATTTCAAAAGTCGAAAAAGAAATTGACACTGCTCTTAAAACCATTACAACTACCGAGAAACCCGAGATTGCCTTTTTCGGTGGATCGTTTACAGGCATTGATGAGTCACTTATGATAAGTCTGCTCAAAATCGGGAGAAGTTATATTGAAAAAGGTCTTATAAGCTCAATGAGATGTTCGACAAGACCCGATTATATCAGCGAGCATGTGCTCTCAATTCTGCAATATTACGGATTAAAGACTATTGAAATCGGAGTTCAAAGCATGTCAAACAGTGTTTTGAACGAATCTTTAAGAGGACATACCGCCGAGTGCACTTTAGCCGCAATGCAAAAAATAAAAAAAGCAGGTTTCGATCTCGTAGGGCAAATGATGATAGGGCTTCCAAAATCGGAGCCCGAAGACGAAATTTACTGTGCAAATACAATAATCAATGCCGGAGCTTCGGGAGTCAGAATATATCCGACGGCGGTATTTGAAAATACAGGTCTTGAGTCGTTGATGCTTTCCGAAAAATACAAACCGCTGACAATAGCGGATGCAGTAAACAGATCCGCTAATGTTGCGGAGTTATTTATAGAAAATCATGTAAAAATTCTCAGAATCGGACTTTGTGAATCCGAATCGCTACACTCCCAAAACGGAATTGTAGCCGGGGCATTTCATCCCGCTCTCGGAGAAATGTGTGTCTCTGAAATATATCGAAGAAAAATCGAAAAAGTTCTGAAAGAAAAATATAATACAACGCATAAAAGCGCAATTATTTATATAAGCAGAGGAAGTCTTTCAAAAGCAATCGGGCATAAACAATCCAACAAAATATATTTTATTGAAAAATATAATTTTAAGAAAATATTGTTTGTTGAAGATGATAATTTAGATGATTTTGAACTTAACATCGAACTCAAATAACAAGAAAGGAATGAATGAATGCGTCTTAAATCTTTGGAACTGCATGGATTCAAATCATTTCCGGATCGTACAAAAATAAACTTTTCAGAAGGAATGACGGTAATAGTCGGACCTAACGGAAGCGGAAAATCCAATATTTCGGATGCCATACGCTGGGTTCTCGGCGATATTTCCGCAAAAAATATTCGCGGAAACAAAATGGAAGATGTCATTTTCGGCGGAACTGACGGCAGATCTCCGATGTCATTTGCCGAGGTATCTTTGACCATAGATAATTCGGGAGAAAATCATATAGAAAATGATTTTGATGAGATAACCATTACAAGAAGATACTATCGTTCAGGTGACAGCGAATATTTAATAAACAATAAGGTTTCGCGTCTTCGTGATATTACCGAGATGTTTATGAACACAGGTATCGGTAAAACCGGCTATTCCATAGTCGGCCAGGGACGAGTATCTGAAATTATTTCGCAAAAAAGCGAAGAGAGACGCATCATTTTTGAAGAAGCAGCCGGAATATCAAAATATCGTTTCAAAAAACAGGAAGCCGAAAGGCGACTTCAAGCAACCGATGATAACATTGTAAGAATCAATGATATAGTCGGAGAACTTGAATCACGAGTCGGTCCGCTTGAAAAAGATGCGGCAAAAGCACGTCTGTATCTCGACTTATATGAACAGAAAAAAACAGCAGACATAGCGATTACAGTATATGATGTTGATAAAATTTCGGAATCTTCCAAATCAATAGATGAAGACTATCGCGCATCTGAGAGAGAATTATCCGCGCTTGATGAAGCAATAGCCTCTTACGATACGAGAATAGAAAAACTCGGTGAAATTATTACCGAAAATAAGATTTCGGGAGATCATTTAGCTAAAGAGACACTTGATATCATATCGGAAAAGCATAAAATCGAAAGCGAGCTAATGGTATTAGCCAATGATATTACTCATCTTACCGAAATATCCGCTTCATTGGATACAACCGTAAATTTGCTGAAAAGCACACTTGAAAATAAGGAATCTGAAAAAAAATCTTCTGCGGAAAAGATAAGCCTAAACAAAATAAAGCTCGAAGAATCAGAGAAAAAATTATCCGATATTACAGATAAACTAAACGGGTTAAGAGTTGATCTTGAATCCTCGCATGATAAAATTTCAGCTCTTGACGAGAAATATAAAGAAATTGTTCAGTTACACACAAATTCAAGAGTTTCACTTTCGGCAATTGAAGAGACAAAATCATCAATTGATCTTCGCAAAAAGGAAATATCAAACGATATCAGTCAGTTAGACTTACAAATAACAGATATCAAAAAGAAAATCGAATCAACCAACTCCACAATAAATCAATACAAATCAAAACTTGATGAAATAAGTAAAACTCGGGCTGATGTTACAGAAAAAAACAATGACAGCATAATCAAGCTCAACGAATTAAGGGATAATTACAACTCAATTATCTCGTATATATCGGCATTGGATCAAAGAGCAATAACCTTAAAACGAATGGAAGATCATTTTGAGGGATATATAGGAAGCGTAAAATTCATTGCCGACGCAAAAGCTAAAGGATTACTCACGGGTATATACGGTCCTGTTTCTAAAATTATCCGGGTAGAAAAAAAGTACAGCATAGCTATTGAAACTTCACTCGGAAGTAATATACAGAATATTGTTGTCGAAAACGAAGAGGCTGCCAAGGCGGGTATAAATCTTCTGAAAAAAGAAAATGCCGGAAGAATTACATTTTATCCGATTACATCAATGAAGTCGGCAAAAGTCAATATTCCGAAATATGTAGCAGACAGTGACGGATTTATAGGAATTGCCTCGGATCTCATAGATTATAACAGCAAATTCAGCAATGTTGTCACTTCCCTACTTGGCAGAACACTGATATTTGATACATTAAATCATGCATCTGCTGTTGCCAAACAGAGCGGATACAGCTTGCGTATTGTAACTCTTGACGGACAGATTATAAATGCCGGCGGCTCATTTACCGGCGGCTCTGCCAAAAAGGACAGCGGAATTCTGACAAGATCAATTGAAATTGATGAAATTCTCAAAACAAAAAAACAATCCGAAGAAAAATCCGAAAAGCTGAAAACAGAAATCAATGAGATAAACGAAGCAAACTCCGAGATGACCGATCAATTAAATCAGCTGCTTGACGAATATTCTATGTTTTCCGCATTATATAAATCGGAGCAAACTACGGCAAATTTTCAAAACAATAAACTATCCGAATTGTACGAAAGCAAAAAAAATCTCGAATCGAAATTAAATCAGCTTGACATACAGGAAAAAGATAAAGAAAACTCGCGCAAACGGTTAATAGGAGATTGCGAAAACTATCGTCAGATTGAAGAAGCCTTTACCAATGAAATTACAGAGGCAACTAACATTAAAAACAATTTGGATCAAAATGTTCAGTCTTTGATTTCCGAAAAAAACGCCGCATTTACGACTGTTTTACTTGATAAAAGGGAGTATGAGCTATCTGTAGGGCGTCTTACCGATTTGACAAGTGAAATTGAATCCATAATAAATGAGATATCTGCGAACAACGAGAAGTCGAATGCCACAAGTTTAAGAATTCAATCACTCGAAAATCAAAAGGCTGAAAATTCAGGACAAATCGAAAAGCTGACAGAATCACTTAAAAAGGCAGAAGATGACAAAAAATCTTTAAGCGACAAGGCTATCGAACTCGAAAAAGAGTTAAATGATATCAGAACAACATCTAAGGATAAGACTCGAGAAAGAGAAACTACCTTTATGAGATATACTACTCTTAAATCTAAAATCGATGCAATTACGCTTGAAAAAACCAAACTTACAGATAAGTTATGGGATGAATACGAGCTTACCCTGTCCGATGCGTGCAAAGTTAATTATGTTCCGGTAACAGAAGAAACACGTTCAAAAAGAGTATCCGAACAACAAAAACTCCGGTCTAAAATTCGTGAACTCGGAAATATCAACATAGACGCAATTGAAGAATATTCAAAAGTTAAAGAAAGATATGAATTTCTTTCGTCCCAGTTGAATGACCTCAATAAATCAAAAAAAGAATTCACGGACATAATAACGAAGCTTGAAAGCCAAATGTGTCAGCAATTCTCCAAAACATTCGAGGAAATCAATAATAATTTCGGGCAGGTATTTTCCGAACTTTTCGGAGGCGGTACCGGTTCGCTTACGCTTACCGACCCTGAGAATGTTTTGACAAGCGGTATTGAAATAAATGTTGCTCCTCCCGGCAAAATTATTAAAAATCTGAAGCTTCTTTCCGGAGGTGAACAGGTTTTTGTTGCAATCGGCATATTTTTTGCAATTCTCAAGGTAAATCCATCACCGTTCTGCCTTCTCGATGAAATAGAATCCGCTCTTGATGAGGTAAATGTTGACAGATTTGCAGAATACGCAAAAAAATATTCTGATAAAACACAGTTTATTATAATTACCCACAGAAGAGGAACAATGGAACAAGCAGACACATTATACGGTGTAACGATGCAGGAACGCGGAATATCTAAAATGCTTTCAATCAACATAAATGAGGTAGAGCAGAAACTTGGTATCAAACTTTAGTAATGAAAGGATTAAATAATGGGTTTCTTTGAAAAACTGAAAAACGGACTGTTCAAATCCAGAGATTCTTTCTTCGGAAAAATAGCTTCCATTTTCAAAAAAGGACTTGACGAAGATACATTTGATGAATTAGAGGAAATTCTAATATCGGCCGATGTCGGAATATCCACAACAGAAGAAATACTGACCAAACTGCGTATTCGTGTTAAAAACGAAAAAATCTCCGGCAGCGAATCGGCAGTAACAGCATTAAAAGAAATACTGATTGAGATGCTGGGCGAGAAAAAATCAATTGATTTATCAACCACTCCATCGGTTATACTTGTTATCGGAGTAAACGGAGTCGGCAAAACTACCTCTATAGGTAAAATTGCAAATTATCTCAACTCTACCGGCAAGAAAACGATACTTGCCGCCGCAGATACATTCAGAGCAGGAGCGATTGATCAGCTTCAGATTTGGGCAGACAGAGCGGGATCCGAGCTGATTCGTCAGAACGAAGGAAGCGACCCTGCAGCCGTAGTCTATGATGCGATAAGTGCTGCAAAAAAGCGCTCGTCGGATGTTCTGATAGTAGACACCGCCGGCAGACTTCATAACAAAAAAAATCTTATGGCCGAACTTGAAAAAATAAATCGTGTTATCGACAGAGAGTTACCGAACTGCAGTCGTGAAACTCTTTTAGTTCTTGATGCTACAACAGGTCAAAACGCAATAAATCAGGCCAAAGAATTCAAAAACTGCGCCGAGATTACAGGTCTTGTGCTGACTAAACTTGACGGAACCGCTAAGGGTGGATCTATCTTTTCAATCAAAGAATTACTTGGAATACCCGTTAAGTATATAGGTGTCGGAGAACATATAGACGATTTGAAACCTTTCGATCCCGTTGAATTTGTTGATGCGCTTTTCTGCTGAGGGAATAATTATGAAACTTGTATTGGCCTCAAGAAACAATTCAAAAATAAAAGAATTATCCACATTGCTGTCCGACGGTACACAAAATACAGAAATACTCTCACTTAACGATATCGGCTACAATGATGAAATAATCGAAAACGGTAAATCATTTGAAGAAAATGCTCTTATAAAAGCCTCTGTACCCGCAAAATTAGGATACATCGGAATCGCGGATGACAGCGGTCTGTGTGTAGATGCCTTAAACGGTGCACCCGGTATTTATTCTGCGCGATATGCAGGTGAACCTTCCAATGACATAAAAAACAACGAAAAACTGCTCGCGGAACTAAAGGAATTATCTCTAAATGACAGAACAGCAAAATTTGTATGCACTATTGCGGCTGTCGCCCCTAACGGAAATAGTTTTGTGGTAAGAGGAGAATGTAAAGGAATTATTCTGCGTCAGCCCTTAGGTAAAAGCGGATTCGGGTACGATCCTCTGTTCTATTATGAAGATCTTCATAAAACTTTCGCAGAATTATCACCTGATGAAAAAAATCAAATCAGTCATCGGGCATTGGCCATGAAAGAATTTAAAAAAAGAATTTTCGATTTTTGTAAATTAAACGGAGTATAAATACAATATGACCAGCAAACAAAGAGCCTATCTTAGATCACTCGCAACAGCAATACAACCGATCTTTCAAATCGGGAAAAATGAGATATCATCGAATATGACAGATCAAATCGACAACGCATTAGAGGCAAGAGAACTGATTAAAATCAAAGTACTTGAAAACAGCATGTACTCTGCACGTGAAGCCGCTGATATAATCGCGGATTCAACCTCTGCAGATGTAGTAACCGTTATAGGTACAAAATTCGTTATATACCGTGAATCGAAAAAGCACAAGAAGATAGATTTATCAACTGTAAGGTAAAATTATGCGAGAAAAAACCAAAATCGGAATTTACGGAGGAACATTTTCACCTCCGCATAATGGGCATTTACACGCCGCAGATGTTTTTCTTAAAGAGATTGCACTTGACCGACTTTTAATAATTCCGGATTACATTCCGCCTCATAAAGAAATTGAATGCAACAATCCCACTGCAAGGCTTGAAATGGCTAAGTTGGCTTTTTCTTCTCTTTCGGAATATGGAAAAAAAGTGTTTGTGGACGACTATGAAATAACAAGCGGAGGAAAAAGTTATACAGCCGAAACTCTACTTCATTTTTGTTCATCCGATACCGAGTTATATTTTCTATGTGGCACGGATATGTTTCTGACAATCGACAGCTGGTATCACCCTGAGATAATTTGCAAATTATCAACTATTGTTCTGATGCGTCGTGAAAATGATCCCGAAAACACTGATAAAATCAATTCTTATATTACATTTCTTCAAGACAAATACGATGCAAAAGTCATTATTATGAAATCACCTGCCGTTGATATATCATCATCCGAAATTCGAAAATATATCAAAAATAACCGGGATATTTCACATTTTGTTCCGAAAAAAGTTGAAGAATACATCAAGGAAAACAAGTTATACATATGAATGAAAATGATATAAGCGAGCTTAAATCGAAAATCAACAATGAAATTGAAGGATATCGGTATATCCATACTATCTCGGTTTACAATGAATGTACATTTCTTGCAAACAAATTTGCGCTTAGCGCCGAAGATTCGCTATCATTGCGTTCTGCCGCATTGCTTCACGATATAACAAAAAAATACAACGGTGAGTCACAGCTTAAGCTTTCAGAAGAACTCGGTATACAGCTTTCGGAAGATGATATATTATCTCCTTCTGTTTTGCATTCTTTGACAGGTGCCGCTTATGCCGAAAAACACTATTCTACGTATGTTAATCCGAAAGTTATCTCGGCAATCAGTTGTCATACGACCGGAAAGCCTGACATGTCAATTATTGAGAAGCTGCTGTATCTTTGCGATTATATCGAACCTACACGCAGTTACGAATCTTGTAAGGATTTACGCTCTTATTTCTATGACGGACTCGACAGTAAAAATCTTATTGTACATCTAAATGAGACGTTAATCAAATCTTTCGATGATACTATAGTTCACCTGATTGATAAAAAAGCATATATACATCCTCTTACTATATCGTCACGTAATTTTCTTATAAAAAATCGATCAAATAATGACAGAACGGAGAATTAACTTTGGAAGAGATTAAAACAATCCCGAATCAGGATTCATATAAAGTGGCCGAAAAGATAATCAATATATTATCATCCCGAAAAGTTGATGACTTGAAGCTTCTCTATGTCGAAAACAGAACGGTATTAACCGACTATTTTATCATCTGCACGGGGAACTCATCAACTCAAATTCGTTCACTTGCCGGCGATATAGAGTACAAAATGTCGCTTGACGGAATAAAAGAATGGAACATTGACGGATACCGTGACGGTAGCTGGATAGTAGTGGATTACGGTTGTGTAATGGTTCATATATTCAATCATGAGACACGTGACTTTTACAAATTGAGAAAACTATGGTATGACGCGGAAGAAATAGATATCTCAGACTTATTGATAGCAAATAATAAATGAAAGGCATATAACCAAATGAAGTACGATTTTAAGACTATTGAAGAAAAATGGCAAAAAAAGTGGGATGAGTGCAAGGCATTCAAAGCTGAAGATTGCTCCGAAAAGCCAAAATTTTATGCCCTTGTTGAATTTCCTTATCCATCGGGCGCGGGAATGCACGTCGGTCACATTAAGGCATACTCGGGTCTTGAAGTAATTTCACGTAAAAGGCGTATGCAGGGATATAATGTACTCTTCCCTATCGGCTTTGACGCATTCGGATTGCCTACGGAGAACTATGCAATCAAAACAGGAAAGCATCCACGTATTGTAACAGATAATAATATTGAACATTTTACTTCTCAGTTAAAACGTGTTGGTTTTTCATTTGACTGGAGCAGAACTGTTGATACAACCGATGAAAATTATTATAAATGGACTCAATGGATTTTCTGCAAAATGTTTGATAACGGACTTGTCTTCAGAGACAAAACTCTTGTGAATTACTGCCCTTCCTGTAAGGTGGTTTTGTCCAACGAAGATTCTCAGGGCGGAAAATGCGACATCTGTCACAGCGATGTTATTCAAAAATCTAAAGATGTGTGGTATTTACGAATAACAGACTATGCCGATAAATTGCTGTCCGGTCTTTCGGATGTTGATTATTTACCCAATATCAAATTACAGCAAGAAAACTGGATTGGAAAATCAACAGGTGCATTTGTTGATTTCAAAATCGACGGCACAGATGAATCTCTTAAAATATATACAACTCGCCCCGATACAATGTTCGGTGTAACATTTATGGTAATCGCTCCCGAACATCCGATCATTGAAAAACTGAAAAACAGAATAACTAACTACGATCTGCTCTGCGATTATAAAACCGAATGTTCCAAAAAAACCGAGTTTGAAAGAACTCAACTTGTTAAAGATAAAACCGGAGTAAAAATCGAAGGATTAAACGCTGTTAATCCTATTAACGGAAAGATCATACCTATCTACATTTCCGATTATGTAATGATGGGATACGGTACAGGAGCAATTATGGCTGTTCCCGCGCACGATGAGCGCGATTATGCCTTTGCCAAAAAGTTTAATATTGATATTATCCCTGTTATAAATGGCGGTGATATAGAAAGCAATGCATATACCGGAGACGGTGAAATGATAAATTCATCATTCTTAAACGGTATAACAAACAAAAAAGATGCAATCAATCGTATGGTTGAGGAACTTCAAAGCAGAGGTATAGGAAAAAAGGGTGTTCAGTACAAGATGAAAGACTGGGCATTCAACCGCCAACGTTATTGGGGAGAGCCTATACCGATAATTCATTGTCCGAATTGCGGAATGGTACATGTGCCTTATGAAGATCTACCGCTTAAACTTCCCAACGTTGAAAATTTCATTCCCGGAGAAGGCGGAGAAAGTCCATTGGCTAAAATATCGTCATTTGTGAACTGTAAATGTCCCAAATGCGGCGGTGATGCAAAACGCGAAACAGATACAATGCCCCAATGGGCGGGATCTTCTTGGTATTTTATACGGTATATTGATCCGCATAACGATAATGAACTTGCCGATTCCGAAAAAATGAAATACTGGCTGCCGGTTGACTGGTACAACGGTGGAATGGAACATGTAACACGTCACCTGATATACTCCAGATTCTGGTACAAGTTTCTCTACGATATTGGGGTTGTCCCAACATCCGAGCCGTATGCAAAAAGAACAGCGCAAGGACTTATTCTCGGGCCTGACGGCGTAAAAATGTCTAAATCAAGAGGAAATGTCATTGATCCAAACGAAGTCGTAAACAGCTATGGCGCAGATACTCTTAGAACATATGTATTGTTTATGGGTGATTACACTTCGGCAGCTCCGTGGTCGGAAACAAGCGTTAAAGGCTGCAAACGTTTTTTGGAACGTGTTGCCGATCTTCCGAATATTGCACATGGTAGCGGAAATACACCCGAACTTGATTCGATAATGCACAAAACAATTAAGAAGGTTTCATCAGACATTGAGGAGATGAAATTCAATACAGCAGTTGCGTCACTTATGACACTTATTAATGCAATAAGCGATCATGGCTCATTAACAGTTGACGAATTAAAAATATTCATAAAACTTCTCTGTCCGTTCGCGCCTCATCTTTGCGAGGAAATATGGGAAAGTCTCGGGGAAAAAAGTTTACTTTCTCTTTCTGCATGGCCTGAATATGACGAAGCAAAAACAATTGACGCAAAAATTGACGTTGCAGTACAAATTTGCGGAAAATTCAAGGGAACGATTACAGTAGATGCTAATATATCAAACGACAACCTTATTAATACTGTTAAATCAGACGCTAAGTTTTTCGGTTATATTCAGGGCAAAACCATTATTAAGGAAATATGTGTACCCGGCAAATTAGTAAATATTGTTGTAAAATAAATTTTTTTTGCTAGAATGCTTGACAAAGTACAGCAAAAGATATATAATATACAAGAATTATTGTATAATTTCTCTTTGAGGATGCGAGGGGAGGGAAAAAAATGGCAGAAATCAGAGTTAAGGAAAATGAATCACTTGACAGTGCACTTCGCAGATTTAAGAGACAGTGTCAGCGTTCAGGCGTTCTTACTGAACTCAAAAAAAGAGAGCAGTATGACAAGCCCAGCGTAAAGCGCAAGAAAAAATCAGAAGCGGCAAGAAAACGCAAGTTCAAATGATCGCTGATTTTTCATAGCAAATGCGGTATGTTCGTTAATCGAACATACCGCATTTCTCTTTCTAAAAAGAACAAAAACACAGACAGATTCATACAAAATCTGTCTGTGTTTGAAAATATTGCTTATTAATTTATCGGAATCAATACATTCCGCCGCCCTGCATTGCGGCAGCGCGTGAAGCGGCTTCCTCGGCCTTCTTATCCTCTTTTATATCGGAAACAAGTGCTTCTGTTGTAAGTACAGTTGCAGCAATGGATGCGGCATTTTGAAGAGCAGATCTTGTAACCTTAGTCGGGTCAACTATTCCGGCTTCAATCATATCAACAAACTTTTCATTGTATGCATCAAAACCGAATCCTTTCTTCTTGGAGCGAATAATCTTATCAACTACCACGCTTCCTTCATATCCCGCATTTTCGGCGATTTGACGAACGGGGGCCTCAAGTGCTTTCTTTACAAGCATAACACCCGTCTTTTCATCACCCTCTGCGTTCTTAAGAAGTGCGTCAACATTTTCGATTACATTGAGATAAGCTGTTCCGCCTCCGGCAACAATTCCCTCTTCAACTGCGGCTTTAGTTGCATTAAGGGCATCTTCTATACGGAGCTTCATTTCCTTCATTTCAACTTCTGTTGCAGCGCCGACCTTAATTACCGCTACACCGCCTGCAAGTTTGGCAAGTCTTTCCTGAAGTTTTTCACGGTCAAATTCGGATGTAGTAGTTGAAATTGCATTTCTAATCTGAGCAACACGAGCGGAAATAGCATCTTTATCGCCTGCACCGCCGACAATAATAGTATGTTCCTTATTCACCTTTACTTGTTTTGCGGATCCGAGCATATCAACGGTTGCATCCTTAAGTTCAAGTCCGAGATCGGATGTAATAACCTGACCGCCAGTAAGAACAGCAATATCCTGCAGCATTTCTTTTCTGCGATCGCCAAATCCGGGGGCCTTAACGCAGCAAACATTTATAGTACCGCGAAGCTTATTCAAAATCATTGTTGTAAGTGCTTCACCCTCAACATCCTCCGCAATAATAAGCAGCTTTCTGCCTGCCTGAACAATCTGTTCAAGAAGAGGGAGAAGATCCTGAATAACACTGATTTTTTTATCTGTTATAAGTATAAGAGCATCATCGAGAACAGCTTCCATCTTATCGGAATCGGTTGCCATATACGGAGAAAGATATCCGCGATCAAACTGCATACCCTCAACAACTTCGCAAAGTGTTTCTGCGGTTTTGGATTCCTCAACGGTTATAACACCATCGGCAGTAACCTTCTCCATCGCATCTGCTATAAGCGTGCCGATTTCTTCGGAACCGCTGGAAACAGCTCCGACACGAGCGATATCATTCGAACCTTTGACAGGCTGTGAGTTTGATTTGAGGCCAGTAACAGCTGCATCAACGGCCTTCTGAATTCCCTTGCGAAGAATCATAGGATTCGCTCCGGCAGCGACGTTCTTCATACCCTCATTTATAAGGACCTGTGCAAGCAGTGTTGCAGTAGTTGTTCCGTCTCCTGCGGCATCATTTGTCTTGGTAGCGACCTCTTTAACAAGCTGAGCGCCCATGTTTTCTTTCGGATCATCCAGTTCAATTTCCTTAGCTATAGTAACACCGTCATTTGTAATAAGCGGAGCTCCGTACTTTTTATCAAGGACAACATTGCGTCCCTTAGGTCCCATAGTTATTCTTACGGTATCGGCAAGTTTGTTTACACCTGCCATGAGTGAATTTCTGGCATCAATGCCAAGTACAATTTCCTTTGCCATAAAACAGCCTCCTTAATTATTCAAGAACTGCAAGAATATCGCCCACCGAAACGATAGTATATTCTTCATCTTCAATTTTAACTTTACTTCCGGCATAATTGCTTATAACAACTTTATCACCGGCATGAACATCATTGATTGCTTCAATCTTTCCGTCTTTGTTCTTTGCACCCGGTCCAACCGATATCACCTCGGCAAACTGGGGTTTTTCTTTGGAAGCGGATGTTAAAATCAATCCGCTTTTTGTTGTTTCTTCAACTTCAACCATTTTCAAAACAACCCGATCCGAAAGAGGTCTAATCTTCATTATCTAAAATCTCCTTTATTTATATTTTATAGTCGTTAAGCTGGCACTCTTTTTACTTGAGTGCTAACTCATGGTTTTATTTTAGTATTTTTTTCAAAAAATGCAATAGTATTTCGCTATAATTAACATTTAGTTAACACATTATATAAACAATTGCTAATTTTCAAAAATTAAGCAAAGCAGAAATAAAGAGTGCGATGCGATGGCATGGCACTCTTTAAGAATATATGAAAATATTATTTACAGAACACGGAAAATCGATATAACCGGTACATCTGCTTTCTGAAGATTATTGGTAAAATCTTTTCTGGAAATATTCCGACAAATAAAAGCAGTTATATCATTATCTGAATATATAAGCTCCGGACTTTCAAAATATTTGCCGACAAGATCAAACGGTGCCTGCACTGCGGCATACATAGTAAGCGGAACAGATGATTCATCGCAAACGGTGTCTTCATCTGCAGCCTGCCAACTTTCCTGTCTCGGCTGTTTGCTGCTTAAATGCCTTGCGGCATCAATGATATCCGCCAAAACTGCGGTTGCTGTCGGAAGTGCGCCGGCACCCTGACCGTAAAACAAAAGATTTCCTACACACTTTGCCGAAACAACTACGGCGTTAAAAACACCGTCGACCATCGACATCGGGTTATCAGGCATTATAAGACAAGGTGAAACGCGAATATCTATACGCCCGTCATCGAATTTTCGCGTAGACGCAACAAGTTTTATGGATGCCCCAAACAGATTGGCGGTTTCAACATCTTCACGTGAAATACCCTTTATACCGATTGTCGAAACCATTGACGGAGAAACCAATGTATTAAACGCCAGAGCCGCAAGAATACATATTTTCCTTGCAGAATCATCACCGTTAATATCGGCACTCGGATCTCTCTCGGCGTATCCGAGATTTTGTGCTTCAATCAATGCCGATTTAAGTGTCTTATGATTCTTTTCCATTTCGGTAAGAATGTAATTGGTTGTTCCGTTAAGTATACCGTTAATTTCTGTAATTTCGTCGCCAACCAATGCTGTTTTCATTGATCTGATTATCGGAATCCCACCACCGACGCTTGCCTCATAAAGATATCTTACACCGTGGTCTCTCGCAGCATCGCACAGTAAATTTCCGAAATTGGCAACAACCTCTTTGTTGGAGGTAACAACATTTTTTCCGGCGCAAAGACACGAAAGCGAATATTCAAACGCAGGCTTTGACCCGCCCATTGTTTCGCAAACAATTTTAACGTCGGGATCGTTAATTATTACATTGATATCTTTTGTCACTCTGTCGGCAAGCGGATGTCCCGGAAATTCCCGCAAATCAAGAATATATTTTATATTAATACAATCCTGAAGTTCCCTGCAAATTAGATTATATCCTTTGTTTATTACTTCATAAACGCCCTGACCTATATTGCCGAATCCAAGTATAGCTATATGTATCAAAATTACACCTCGAACTAATTCTTTCTGACTATTATACCAAATTTTTAATATTTGTCAAGGCAAATTAGCTTCCATTTTGCTTGCTTTAACGTTTTTCTTTAATTTTAAGTCAATTTAGTCGACAAAATTTGTTTTTTTTATCAATAGAATATACCACATTTAATATACATTGTTCTTTCTCGAAATTGAACGCATAATACATTTTCACATTCCATTCATATTTTGTTCTTACTATGTAAATTTATGACTTGTATAATAATTTGAAAGATATTTGAGCGGCACAACCAGTATGATGTAACATTCCATACGGATCGACTGTGTACGGAAAAGTTATACCATTTAATAAACAGCCTTGCAAAAATTTGCGGGCTTTATTTGTGTTTATAATGTATGGAAATATGAAAGGATACCCTTAATCGGGGTTTGGCAACTTTTGCATTTAAGTTAATATAATTATGTTGTCAATGGTACAATCAAATATGGCAAAAAAAACAATCGGGAAGTCGACTTCGGAGGACAAGGTCAAAGTCGCTTTTTTGGGTGGACTTGGCGAGATAGGAAAAAATATATGTGTTATTGAAAGTGAAAAAGACATTATAATAGTAGATTGCGGATTGGGATTCCCGGACGAGGATATGTTCGGAATAGATCTGGTCATTCCGGACTTTTCATATCTTGAAAAAAATGCCGAAAAAATACGCGGACTTTTTATAACGCACGGTCATGAAGACCATATCGGTGCAATTCCCTATCTGCTTAGAATTTTGGATATTCCCGTATACGGCACAAAACTTGCAATAGGTATAATTAAGAACAAGCTGCTCGAGCACAATCTCGGATACGAACCATCGCTTAACTGTATTTGTCCCGGAGATATTGTCAAAGCGGGAGACATGTCGGTTGAATTTATCAGGGTTAATCACTCTATTCCCGATGCGTGTGCATTGGCAATAAAAACTCCCGCAGGTATAATCCTTCATTCGGGTGACTTCAAGCTTGATTTGACGCCCATTGAAGGCGAGATTATGGACATCGCGCGTTTAAGTGAGCTCGGAAAAAAAGGCGTAACGCTGTTCTTGTGTGAATCGACGAACTCGGAAAGGCCCGGCTATACTCCATCTGAAAAAATAGTGGGGAATTCTCTTGATGCAATTTTTCTCAGAAACAAAGACAAACGTTTGGTTATAGCAACATTCTCATCTAATGTTCACCGTGTTCAGCAGATAATCAATGCGAGCATTGCGCACGGAAGAAAAGTTGCCGTTACCGGAAGAAGCATGATAAACATCGTAAAGGCAGCGATTGAACTTGAATACATGCATGTTCCCGAGGGTACATTGATTGATATTGCCGATGTCAGAAGATACAATCCCGAGCAAATAACGATAATCACCACAGGAAGTCAGGGCGAGCCGATGTCGGCATTATACAGAATGGCATTTGCGGAGCATGACAAGGTTGAGCTGTCTTATCAGGATTTAGTGGTTATTTCCGCATCGGTAATACCGGGAAACGAGAAGCTGATTGACAAGATTATTAACGAATTAACTAAACGCGGTGTATCGGTATTTCGTGACAATTCGGTGGAGGTTCATGTATCGGGGCATGCTTGTCAGGAAGAACTTAAACTTATGCATGCGTTAATAAGACCGAAATTCTTTATGCCGATTCACGGAGAGTACAAACATCTTGTTGCACATCGGGAGATCGCAAAATCAATGGGTATGCCCGAAGACCGTATTTTTGTCGGCGAAATCGGCAAAGTACTTGAAATAAGCTCCAAAGAAGCAAAGTGGAACGGTACCGTTCCGGCAGGCAATACATTAGTTGACGGTTACGGAATCGGTGATGTTGGAAATATTGTATTGCGTGACAGAAAGCATCTGGCCGAAGACGGAATTATTATTGTTGTATTTGCAATATCTCCCGATTACGGCTTGGTTTCAGGCCCTGAACTTGTATCGAGAGGATTTGTCTATGTACGAGAATCCGAGGAACTTATGGATGAATTAAAAAAGGTTGCAAGCAATACATTAAATGAATGCATGAATGACGGCATCGCAGAATGGACACAGCTGAAAAATGAAGTCAAGGACGATCTTTCACGATATATATACGGGAAAACCAAGCGCAGACCGATGATTCTCCCGATTATTTTGGAAGCATAATAATTTATTTTTTATTGTATTATGCAAAAGACACTAAAATACCGATTTTAATATATTAACCTGTTGTAATAAATCATAAAATAAACCAAATAATCAAAAAATCATTGACAAAAAGATTGTTTTGTCATATAATAAGCAAAAATAAGAATGCAGCACCTGATAGAGGTTGCGGATATTATAAGTAGTAAACAGTTTATGGTGACAAACTGCTGTATACGAAAGGACATTCCGCCGAAGCGGTATTGCGATTGTCAGCGCAATTCAAGCTGGGATTATGTCGAATAGGCATAAGACTGTCACATGTTATATGTGGAGAACTATCAACGGCTTGTCGGAATTTCATGTTATAAATTACTGCAAAGCCTGCGATACCTTTCGGGTCGCAGGCTTATAATTTTATAATTTGAAAGGAAAAACAAAAATGAAAACCAAACATCTATTCACTGCATTACTCTCAACCGTTTTAACCGTCACCAGCTTACTGAGCTGCACATCGGAAGAAAGGGTTAATGTCAAAGAGGCAAAAACTATTGCAGATTTGAGCGGTGCAAAAATTGCCGCACAATCCGGAACTTTTCATGCAGATGCCCTTTCACAAATCAGCAATGTAAAATCGTCTACATATCCCGAATTTTCGGATTTACTTACCGCATTGAAAAGCGGAGCAATAGACGGCTACATTGCCGAAGAGCCGACCGCTCTTTCAGTCTGCAGGACCAATGACGATTTGACATATCTACAATTCAAAAACAATGATACGGGATTTAAGGCAACCGATGAAGATGTAGGTATTGCATTCGGATTTAAGAAAGGTTCGGAACTTTGCGAAAAAGTAAATGAAATTATCGCTCAAATATCCGAGGAGCAGCAAAAATCTCTTATGGAGCAAATAGTAAAAGTTTCTGTGGGCGAAAAAGTCGACTCTTATGTGCTTGAATTCGATACACCCGAAAATCCCATTGGAACGCTTAAAGTCGGTATGGAATGCGCTTATACGCCATATAACTGGACCGATACAGATGGAAGCACTCTCGGGGCAGTTAAGATAAGCAGCAGCGGACAGGAAAATCTGTACGCCAACGGTTATGATGTTCAAATTGCGCGTTATGTTGCCGCGAAGTTGAATATGAGTCTCGAAATATATGCTATTGCTTGGGACTCGCTTATTCCCGCGGTTCAATCCGGTACAATCGATGCTATTGTCGCCGGCATGAGCCCCACTGCCGAAAGAAAAGAAGAAATAGATTTTTCAAAAACATATTACGAATCAAACCTTGTAGTCATCATAAAAAAATAACATAATTATTAAAACGAGTGTAAAATGAGTTTTTTCAAAGATGTAATTGATATAATAGTCAAATATTATCCGATGCTTTTTCAAGGCATAGGTACAACCCTGCTTTTGGCGCTGACCGGTACTGTTATCGGTCTTTTAATCGGAATGTTAACTGGAATTATCAGAACAGCTCCCTATTCCAAACACAAATTTTTTCGTTTTCTTCACAAAATAGTTAACGGAATCATAGCCGTATACATTGAAATATTTCGTGGCACGCCTATGATGGTTCAGTCAATGGTTATTTACTGGGGGTATGCATTTGCAACAGACGGAAACACATTACCGCTGATACCGTCAGGCATTCTCATAGTTTCGATAAATACCGGAGCATATATGGCCGAAATCGTCCGAGGCGGAATAATTTCAATAGACAAAGGTCAATTTGAAGCCGCAAGTTCAATCGGAATGACACATACTCAGACAATGTTCAAAGTTGTTATTCCTCAAGTTCTGCGCAATATTTTACCCTCTGTAAGCAATGAATTTGTAATTAACATAAAAGACACATCTGTTTTGAACGTTATCGGTGTTACAGAACTGTATTATTTTGCGGGAATTATCAAACGTCAGAACTTCAAAACGTTTCAAACTTATCTCGTTATTTGCATAATATACTTCATTCTAACATACACCGTCACAAGAATTTTGCGCTATATCGAGAAAAAACTTGATGGAGAAAAAAATTACACAATATTCGGCTCACAGTCTGATTTTGCCGCCGAAATTCACATAAATAAAGAGGATAAACAGAATGTCGGATAATGTATTGGAACTTATTCATCTGCAAAAACAGTTTGGCGAGCACGGTGTTCTTCGTGATATAAATCTTTCATTAAAAAAAGGTGAGGTTGTCAGCGTAATAGGAGCATCGGGATCAGGCAAAAGCACAATGCTCCGATGCATAAATTTGTTGGAAACACCCACGTCAGGACAAATTCTTTATCATGGCGAGGATATTACATCAAACCATTTCAACCTGACAAATTACCGTACAAAAGTCGGAATGGTCTTTCAAAGTTTCAATCTCTTTAATAACATGAATGTAATAGAAAACTGCATCGTCGGACAAGTAACTGCACTAAAGAGAAATCGGAAAGATGCGGCCGAAAAATCTATGCATTATCTTGAAAAAGTCGGAATGGTACCGTACATAAATGCCAGACCTTCTCAATTATCGGGAGGTCAAAAACAACGTGTCGCAATCGCGCGTGCGCTTGCCATGGATCCGGAAGTCCTTCTTTTTGACGAACCCACAAGTGCACTCGATCCTCAGATGGTCGGAGAAGTACTCGATGTTATGACCAGACTCGCCGAAGAAGGTTTAACAATGATAGTGGTAACACACGAGATGACATTTGCGCGAGATGTATCGACTCATGTTGTTTTCATGTCCGATGGAATTATTTACGAAGAGGGTACTCCTACCGAAATATTTGAGCAGCCAAAAGGTTCTAAAACAAAAGAATTTCTTGCAAGATTTCTTAATAAATGATTTTCATATTATAAAAAAATATGGTGTCCATAAAGGACACCATATTTTTTACTGTTTATTATGATTTACTGACCGTAATATGCATTTTTTCCGTGCTTTCTAAGATAATGCTTATCAAGAAGAAATCCGTCAACCCGCTCTTCCGAAGGGTTTATAATCATTGTCTTTACGCACATTTCCGCGACAACTTCAAGAGTAACAGATGCCTCCACAGCTTTTTCGGGAGTAGATCCCCAAGTAAACGGCCCGTGATTTTTTACAAGAACCGCAGGGACAGCATTCTCGTCAATATCTTTGAATGTCTCAATTATAACCTTTCCGGTATTCTTTTCATAATCATTAAATATTTCCTCTTTTGTTAATGCACGTGTACAAGGTATATCGCCGTAAAAACAATCCGCATGAGTCGTTCCGTAAGCAACAATTGATTTCCCGGCTTGGGCAAAACTCGTGGCATTAACAGAATGAGTGTGTACAATTCCGCCTATATTCGGAAAAGCCTTATACAATTCAATGTGAGTAGGTGTATCCGACGAAGGGCGAAGATTGCCTTCAACAACATTTCCGTCAAGATCCACAACAACCATATCATCTTCTGTCATTGCAGCATAATCAACACCGCTCGGTTTAATAACAACAAGACCGTTTTCTCTATCAATCGCACTTACATTTCCCCAGGTAAGAACTACAAGTCCGTGTTTTACCAAATCAATGTTAGATCTGTAAACCCGACTTTTAAGCTCTGACAATTTCATAATAGTTCTACCGCCCTTCTTTCGATATCAAGTCCCTTTTCAAATCTGTTCAGATAAATATTAAAGCCTTCACTGTACAGAGAATCCGGTTGTGTGGTTTTCTTTTCAAGATTCGAGAAAACCTTTGTTTCAAGATAATCGGAGAGACTCATATTGCCGCCATGCGTTGCATAAGCGGCCAGAATTGCCATTCCCCAAGCTCCGCCCTCACCTGCGGTTTTCATTGTTACAACAGGAATATTAAGAGCAGACGCTAAGATTTTTGCACCTTCGTTTCCTGTCTTAAACAATCCTCCATGGCCGTACAATGAAGAAATTTTTACATTCTCTTTATTTAATATTCGCATACCTATTGCCAGAGTTGAAACCGAGGAATAGATATTCGCACGAAGCAAATTGGGCAATGTAAAATCGGCATTTTCGCCTCGGACAAGCATAGGGCGTCCTGATTGAAAATTCGTAACTCCTTCTCCGGAAAGATAATTATATACTGTCAGATTTCCGCAATCATTATCGGCTTTTTCGGATAAAGAAAATATCATATTATATATTTCGTTCATATCGGAGTTTCCTGTCAAATATGTCGAAATATCTCTGAACAAATTTGCATAAGCATTTATCTCATTTGTACAATTATTACAATGTACCATAGCGACCGGACTGCCGTCCGGCGTTGTTACAATATCTATCTCTTTATAATAATCGTTAAGAGGCTTATCAAGCACTACCATCGAGAAAATGCTTGTCCCCGCAGAAACATTTCCCGTTCCCGCTTTTACACTGTTGGTTGCAACCATTCCGGTACCTGCATCACCTTCCGGCGGACAGAAAGGAATTCCGGGCTCAAGGTCGCAGTCCTCATCAAGCAACTTTGCTCCAAGCGAAGTCAGATATCCGGCATTTTCGCCTGCCGTCTTTATTTTAGGAAAAATGTCCTCCGTATTTTTGCGCAGACCTTCTTTTTTCAGAAGAAAGTTCAATTTGCCCAGCATAATCTCATCATAATTATTATTTAGTCCTATCGGAAATATACCGCTTGCCTCACCGATACCGACAATCTTTTCACCTGTCAGCATAAAATGAACATATCCTGCTAAAGTATTAATCGAATCTATTTCGCCTATGTAAGATTCGTGATTAAGCACGGACTGATAAAGATGGGCGGATGACCATCTCTGGGGAATATTAAAATCGAATTCTTCTGTCAATTTTTCGGCAGCTTCTTCGGTTATTGTATTTCTCCATGTTCTGAATGGTGTAAGCAATCTATTATTTTTATCAAAAGGCATATATCCGTGCATCATGCCCGATATGCCTATGCAACCTATTTTCCTTAATACAATATCATATTTGGCTTTTACATCAGCTTTAAGCGATTTATAGCACTTTTTCAGACCGTTGAAAATATCTTCTTCAGAGTATGTCCAAACACCGTTGACAAACGAATTTTCCCAATCGAACGATCCTTGAGCGACAGGCGTATGATTGGGCAAAATAAGCATTGCCTTAATTCTTGTAGAGCCGAATTCGATTCCCAAAAAGCACTCACCGCTTGTAATTGCGTCTTTTATTTCGTCCATCATTTCAATCTCCTTTTTTTATTGAATTATATTATAAGCATTGCATCTCCGAAACTGAAAAACCGATATTTTAAATCAACAGCCTGCTTATATGCATTCAACATAAATTCTCTGGACGAAAATGCCGAAACAAGCATTATAAGTGTAGACTCGGGCAGATGAAAGTTGGTAATCAAGGCATCCACCGCCTTAAATTTATATCCGGGATAAATAAAAATTTGAGTATCATCCTGCATGGGATGGACAATTCCCGAATCATCGGATGCCGATTCAAGGACACGACAGGATGTTGTTCCCACTGCAACAATTCTGCCGCCGGCGGCACGACATTTATTTATTTTATCGGCGGCATCCCCGGTAACAGTAAAAAATTCGCTGTGCATAATGTGATTTTCTATCTTATCCTCTTTTACCGGTCTGAATGTTCCGAGCCCCACGTGCAGCATTACGGGCACTATGGTAATTCCCTTCTTCTTGATTTTTTCAAGGAGTTCTTCTGTAAAATGAAGTCCGGCGGTCGGCGCAGCGGCACTTCCGCGTTCTCTTGCATAAACTGTCTGATAAGAATCGTTATCCTCAAGCGGTTTGGTTATATACGGCGGTAACGGCATTTTTCCAATCTTATCAAGTATTGAATAAATATCATTATTACTTTTATCATAAATAAATTTAATGATACGATTTCCGTCATCAACTATATCCTCTATAACTCCTTCAAGAAGCCCATCACCGAATAATATATGCGTTCCGATTTTTGCTCGACGTCCGGGGCGTGTCAAAACTTCCCAACGATCAAGCTCACGCTGTCTCAAAAGCAAAACTTCAATGTCGATTCCGGTATCTGCTTTTTTACCGATTATACGTGCGGGAATAACTTTTGAGTCATTTATTACCAGTACATCTCCGGGATTCAGATAATCGATTACATCATAAAAATATTTGTGAGTATATGAATTATTTGAACGGTTACACACCATCAATCGAGCCATATCACGTTTTTCGGTCGGTTCCTGAGCAATCAGTTCCTCCGGCAAATCGTACCAAAAATCTTTTGTCGAAAGACTCGTCTGAGGCTTTTCATTTATAACCATAATACTTAAATTCTCCTTAAAACTTCTTGACAAATTAAGCAAAGTATGATAACATATAACGAATGAAAGATTAAAACAATTAAATATGTATGCTGTCTTAATTTGATACAATATTATACATCAATAATCACAATATTTCAATACATTCATACTATTTTTTGAAAGAGAGTGCTTTATAATGGCTAAAAAAACAGTCTTTACCGGCGCAGGAGTTGCAATTGTCACACCTTTTAACAACGGAAAGGTTGATTACGATGCACTCGGAAAAAATATTGAATTTCAGATAGAAAACGGTACAGATGCTATTATCAGCTGTGCAACAACAGGAGAATGCGCCACATTAACCGAGAAAGAGCACCACGAAATTATAGAATTCACAGTTGAAAAGGTTAATCACAGAATTCCGGTTGTAGCCGGTACCGGGAGCAACAATACAGCGTATGCTCTTGACCTGTCAAGACACGCTAAAAATGCAGGTGCTGATGCACTTCTTGTAGTAACTCCCTACTATAACAAAGCAACACCGAACGGACTAATAAAACACTTTACAACAATAGCCGATACGGTTGATTTTCCGACAATAGTTTACAATGTTCCTTCACGTACGGGATGCAACATACCGATATCCGTATATAATGAAATATCAAAATGCGAGAACATAGTAGGAGTCAAAGAAGCATCCGGAAGCATATCACATATTGCTCAGATTGCCGAATGCTGCGGTGATAATCTGGCTATTTACAGTGGAAATGATGATCAAATTGTTCCGATTTTGTCCCTCGGCGGAAAAGGCGTAATTTCTGTCTTATCAAATGTATTGCCCCGAGAAACTCATGATATGTGCAGACTTTGGTTTGAAGGAAAGGTCGAGGAAAGTCTTGCTCTTCAGCTTAAATATCTCTCACTTTGCAACGGGCTATTTTTTGAAGTCAACCCCGTACCGGTAAAAACCGCTATGGCAAAATTGGGTATGTGCAAGGAAGAATTCAGACTTCCGCTTTGCGAAATGGAAGAGCAAAACAAGAACAAACTTTTTTCAATTATGCATAATCTTAAAATGATTTGATTTAATATTATTTTTACGAAACGAGAGTCTTACGGCTCTCGTTTCGTAAAATCAGATTTTTTTCAGTGTTATGTTAAGCTGAAAGGATTTAAGTACAATGATTAATATTTTATTTTGCGGTGCATCGGGACGGATGGGAAAAGCAACTTACAATCTTCTGAAAGATTACAATGACATCAAAATTATTTGCGGGTTAGATAAAATTAAAGATGCTGAGTTGCCATTCCCCATTTATGACAATTTTGATGATATACTTGAATCTCCCGATATTATAATTGATTTTTCTCATCACAGCCTTCTTCCGGACATTTTATCATTTGCCGTAAAAAAACAAATTCCGGCTGTAATCTGTACAACCGGTCACAGTTTGGACGAAAATGCCATATTGCGTGACTGCGCTTCAAAAATTCCGATATTCTATTCGCGAAATATGTCAATCGGAATAAATCTGTTAACAGAGCTATCAAAACAAGCAGCGTCAATACTCGGAATCGATTACAATATTGAAATCGTAGAGGCGCACCATAATCAAAAATTGGATGCTCCCAGCGGTACCGCGCTGATGATTGCCGACAGTATTTCGGAGAATTTAGATTACAATCCTGACCTTGTTTATGACAGACATAACGTGAGAAAGAAACGTGATCCGCAAGAAATAGGAATACATTCTATCCGTGCCGGTACAATAGTCGGCGAACATAGTGTGATATTCGGCGGTCCAGATGAGGTTTTGACAATATCACACAGCGCACTGTCAAGATCTGTATTCGCTTCGGGGGCAATCAGAGCCGCAAGATTTATGATCAATAAACCGGTGGGACTTTACGATATGGGCGACATTGTCAGATCGACAAAAGAATAAAAATTATTCAATTTAAAACCATATTTTATGAAACAAAACAATCGGCTTTTGATGCATATTATGCTTCAAAAGCCGATTGTTGATTTTTAATAGCTCAATTATTTATCAAGGTGAACATCAAGCTGAGGACGGGCAAATCCAACCTCATAATGTTCAAATTCATCTTTTACCGTTTTATTAATATCGAAGAATACAGTCCAATAATCGTCGTTCTTACACCATACACGAAGATATACTGCAATTCCCTTTTCGTTATACTCACCGATCATTGTTTCAATAGCAGGTTCTGAAAGAACCTTGCCGTTTCCTTTGGCAATCTTCTCAAGCAGTGCCATAACACCATCTGTATTTGTACCGTAATCAACAGTAAACTCAAAGTCAACGCGGCGCAAATTCTCTGTTGAAAGGTTTACGACTTTTCCACCCGATACCGTGCCGTTAGGAAGCATTACTGTTTTGTTATCAACCGTTTTAAGAGTTGTATAAAAAACATTTATATCGGTAACAGTACCCGATTCTCCGTCGGAAATTATATAATCACCGAGTTTGAACGGTTTGAAAATCATTATAAGTATGCCACCGGCAATATTTGAAAGCCCGCCCTGAAGAGCAAGACCTATTGCGGCACCGACTGTCGCAAGAAGCGCAACAATGGAAGCCATCGGTATACCCATTACCGAAACAGCTATTACAATTATAAGTGTCTTCATTGCCACATTACAAATGTTTGCAATAAAGTTCACGGCAGTTTTATCAAGTCTTGAAACCTTCTTCGAATTTCTTATCCATTTTGCCACCTTAGACGAGAAAAACCATCCAAGTACAACAATCACACCTGCAACTACAAGTTTAAGTCCGGCAGATACAAGCCAAGTCAAAATCGTTTGTCCCATATATACTCTCTCCTCATATTATTTTTCTGTATTTTAGCATATATGTTTCTGATTGTCAACTGATTTTATGCTGTTTTACAACTGACGATTTGATTTTTTTTGCATATTTATTATGTTTTTTATTACATGTAACAATTCTTTGTGTTCATAATTACGGTTATAATTTACAAAAAATTTATAGTCGAAGATTGATAACTCTGCTATAATTTATTTGAAATAAGGTAAGAAATTATAAATATAATTTGTGAGTGAGGCTCTGATGCTTGAAGTACGCAATCTCTCCAAAAAATATGATTCTGATAATTTTGCGGTGGAAGATCTGAATTTTTCGGTATCTTCCGGACACATTTACGGGTTTTTAGGTGCAAACGGTGCAGGTAAGACAACAACAATGAATATGATAGCAGGCACACTCGCTCCTACTTTCGGCGAGATTTATGTTTGCGGTCACAACATCATTACCGATCCTATTGAAGCAAAAAAACACATTGGATATTTACCGGAGAATCCGCCGCTATACAATGAGCTTACAATAGAAGAATACCTTTCATTTGTGGCTAAAGCAAAAAGATTTTCAAATATAGAAGCAAAAGACCAAATCAATAATGCTATGCAAGCAACAAACATATACGATAAAAAAAATGCGCTTATTTCAACGCTTTCCAAAGGATATAGGCAACGCGTTGGAATTGCGCAAGCTATGATCGGAAAGCCCGAAATAATTATTCTTGACGAACCGACCGTTGGTCTCGATCCCAGACAGGTTGTTGAAATACGATCACTTATTTCGCGGCTATCGCATAACAGCACGGTGATATTATCAAGCCATATTCTTTCCGAGGTTGCCGAGATCTGCGATAAACTTATGATAATTTCAAACGGCCATCTGGTTGCAAATGACGATATGGAAAAGCTCAGGCAAAATTATGCTATCGGCAACATACTTGTTATTACCACACTCTCTACATCGGCAAAAATGAAGGAAATCTTAACCGGTGTTTATTCTTCAAAGGATTTTATCGGTTTTGAGCAGCATGGGGCCGAATGTACTGCCAAGATAAAATTTGACAAAAAAAATGATTTACGGGAAAATGTATTTTTCAGATTTGCAAATGCTCAATGTCCGATACTAAGCATGTCTGTTATTGAACCTTCATTGGAAGACGTATTCCTTAGTTTAACCGAGATCAAATCTGAAAAAAATATCAAAAACGAAAAAAAGCCAAATGAAATAAACAAATACGACAATAATTTTCAAAACAAAGGTAACCGCTCGGAAATATTAAAAAGTCAAAAAAACAGTGTTGAGAGCTCAAATGATGACGACATTGACGGAGATGATTACCGTCCGCTTTTTGTGAAAAGGAGATAACCTTGATTGCAGTTTTAAGAAAAGAGCTTCGCTCGTGTTTTTCGAATATGTACGGTTATATTCTGATATGTGCATATCTGTTCTTTGCGGGATTATTTACATCCTCGGTTTGTTTATTCGGCGGTTCATCCTCCATTGAGCTTTCATACGGATACTTGTCATTTATTTTTATGCTCGCCGTACCGTTTCTTACCATGAAAGGTATGTCTGATGAAAGACGGCAAAAAACCGACACTTTACTCTATTCACTTCCGATTGGCTCTTTCGATATTGTGCTTGGGAAATTCTTGTCAATGACAATAATTATGGGAATTTGTCATTTAATAGGCTTCGCCGCGGTTTTAATACTCTCTTTTTACGGAAAAATCAATCTGATTTCCGCGATAGGAGGCACAATCGCTCTGTTTCTATGCGGCTGTTCTCTTCTGTCTGTCGGACTTTTTATTTCAACGCTGTCCGGCAGCATACTGATATCTGCGCTTTTATCATTCGGAGCAATGCTTATAATTTATTTCATGCCCGATCTTATATCTTTCGTTCCGACCACCGCCGTAGGCTCTTTTATTACCCTTACAATAATAATATTACTTTTTTCATTACTTACAGGTTATCTGTCAAATAGTTTTTCGGCAAGTGTTGCATTTTTTCTTATTTTAGAGCTTCTGAACATCACCGCACTTCTTTTCTTTCCCGACACAGAAAAAAATCTGGCAGTAAAATTATTTTCTTTTTTATCGGTAACAGATAAATTAAAAACATTTACGATATATGCTGTATTTGATATACAGAATTTAATATATTTTATAAGTTTTACCGCGTTGTTCATTTATTTCACCTATTTATCGGTTGAAAAACGCCGTTGGCGTTGATTATTTGAAAGGAAAGCTGTATATGTCTGAAAAAAAGAATCATCTGACGCATGATTTGTTTAACAGAACAATATTAAAAAGCGGAATAATCACTGCTGCATGCGCTCTTCTTGCTGCCTCAATTTGCGTTTTAGTATATACGCTATCCGGATTACTGCCGGTATCTGTCAGAAAGATAGATCTAAGCCGACATAAAACAACCGAATTATCCGATGAGGCATTAAACTTTATCGATGGAATATCCGATAATATTGAAATATATCTTATAAGTGAAACAGGCAAAGAAGACACCCTAATAACAAGCTTTATTGAGAGAGTTACCGAAGCATCGGATAAAATAAAACTCGACACCGTCGATCCTGCTGTTCAACCATCATTTGTGTCAAAGTACAGCGACACGGATTTGGATGACAATTCTTTAATTGTAGTTTCAAAAAAGCGTTCAAAGATTATAGAATGCTACGATTTGTACACGTTTACCGTATATGACGAATCCGACAATGAGCTCGGAGAATACAGGTATGAAGACTTTTACACTATGCTTCAAAATTACTCTTCTTACTTCTCGGCGGGGTATTATACATATACGCAGCAATTTGACGGTGAAAACACACTTCTGTCCGCCATTGATTATGTAACATCAGATGTTTTGCCGACTGTGTATACTCTAACCGGTCATGGTGAGCAGTCGATATCGGAAGGATTGATTTCCTCACTGTCAATTGATAATATTGATTGTGAAACTCTAATATTAACCGGAAATATGGAAGAAATAACCGATAAATCCAGATGCATTATAATAAATTCTCCGTCTTCGGATATAAGCAGTTCCGAATTATCTCTTCTTAATAATTATCTGGACGGCGGCGGAAATATTATACTTCTGACATCCGCGGAAGCGGTAGAATTTACAAATTTAATGTCACTGACCGAGAGATACGGACTCGTCGGAACAAACGGCTATGTTTATGAAGAAAATGCCGAAAATTATTTTGGCTATAGCGACATTATTCTTCCGAACTGTGCTTCTGCATCTGCATACCTTAATTTGGGACTCTATTCGGCAGCGCTTGTAAGTGCTCACCCTATCACAATATCAGAAGAAGAAAATGAGGTTAACGCCTCTTATGTAACTTTATTTACCACCTCCGACACAGCCCGCTTTAAGGAATCGAATGATAATGATACAGTTCAAAATGATAATGACAGCGTTGGACAATATACAGTCGGAGTTGTGGCAACAACTTCAAAATCTTCATTTATCTGGATATCATCATCTTACTTTATCGAATCATCGGTTAACAGCTATGTAAACGGCAATAATTATATTTACTTTGTATCATTATGTGAGAAATTATGCGGCAAAACAAAATCGCTTTCGATTGAATCAAAAGCCATGGTTGAAGATTCACTTGTATTAAATCAGGCACAAGCTATATTTTGGACCGGTATACTTGTCGTAATCATACCTGTCGCAGTTATTATTATAGGCGTATTTGTTACGGTTAAGCGAAGAAAAGGAAACTGAATGAAGATCAAATCTCTTGTTGTACTGATGATAATTTTTGCCGTTTTATCTGCTGCTTTTTTCATGCTTAACTTTATTACAGACGAAAATGATAATAATCTGACAACAAGTACCGAGAATGTTCGCAAACTTATTAAGCAATTCAATCCCGATGATATTACATCAATAGAATTTCCGATAGACGGCAATAATATAACTCTTTGCAGCAAAAGCGGCGAATGGACTATATCAAACGATGAAGATACGCCGATAAATCAGACGGCTGTATCATCAATCATAAGCAAGATAACTACTATTCTTGCGATTCGTGAGATAGGTCGAAATTCATTTTCCGATTATGGCTTAGACTCACCCTCACTTACCGTATCGGTTACGGTTGATAATGAAATTATAAATCTTATATTCGGCAATGAAATTTCGCATTATAACGGGTACTATTTTACATTAGGCGATGGCAATATTTACATTGTTGATGATGATTTATTTAACTGTTTCAACATTGAAATGTCGGAGCTTGTCGAATTGCCGAAAATTTCATACAACAATATTGCGGATATAGTTTTTCAAATGTATAACGGCATCACTATCGATTTCGGCAATAAAACATCGGTTAACAATGAACTCAAGCTATTTTCTGCCGTCAAGTCGATTGAACCGGCAAATTTCGTCGAATATGGTAACGACATCTCGAAAAAATACGGATTAGACAAGCCCGCAACCATTACAATAAAATACGAAAACGGTGAAAGCATAAGACTTACAATCGGACATGAAAATGATAACGGCAATATGTATTTTTATGTCAATAATTCCCACGCTGTTTATCTGATGCGATGTTCTGATTCGGAAATTCTGCTTGATTATATAAACAAACACAATAATGACGTCAAAAATTAAAGCAAATGAACACTTACTATTGATTTAATTAGTAAACCATAGTATAATATTTACATAGAAGAAATTTTACAACCGAATCGGAGCATTATCGACAAAGCCGTAATTTGCAAATATGATTGAACTTAAAATAGCAGGTTTGAAAGTAAGAATACTAAATGATAACCCTTTATTAAATAAAAGATGTGAAAAGTACGTCAGCTGCGACAGATTATCTCCGCCCGATATTACAATTAAAGTTGACAGATTCGACATGGAGAAAGAAAAAATCAGCGAATCCGACAGTAAGCTGCTTCTTGACGAAATTCAAACCGAATATCTGTCAATATATCGGAAGCTCTGTGAAAAGATATTGGACTTTGACGGTTTTTTAATGCATGCATCGGTTGTCGAAAAAGACGGCGAGGCTTTTGCTTTTACCGCTCCGAGCGGTACAGGCAAAAGCACACACGCACGGCTGTGGCGCGAAAATTTAAGCAATGTTCATTCGGTAAATGACGATAAACCGATTATCAAAGTTATAGATGGAGTAGTATATGCCTGCGGTACTCCGTGGTGTGGCAAGCACAATCTAAGCGAAAATGTTATTGTACCTTTACGGGGTATATGCTTTTTGGAACAGGCGGATGTAAATACCATTATGCATTCCGATCCCAAAAGCGAAATACACAATATGCTTTTTCAAGTTTACAGGCCGAATAACGAAAAGTTGTTGATAAAAACGCTTGATTTAGTCGATAAAGTAATCGGAAATGTTCCGATTTACCGTATGAAATGTAACATGGAACCGGAAGCGGCATATATGTCATATAATATGATGCATAACGAACAAAATTCGGTATCAGAAAGGTTTTAGAAGATTATGAAAGTTAAAGAAGGGTTTATAATGCGCGAGGTAGCGGGAATGACCGTTGTTCTTGCCGTTGGAAATGCAGCCGAAAAATTCAAAGGAACAATAACGCTGAATGAATCGGGAACGCTCCTTTGGAAAAAGCTTGAAACCGGATGCTCGAAAAAAGATCTTCTGGACGAAATGCTTGACAATTATGACATTGATGAGACGACTGCAAAAAACGATATCGATACATTCCTTAAGAAGTTAATCGACAACGGAATAATAGATAACACGTAAAAATGGAATATCGCAATCTTGCCAAAGAAAAAGGCATACTGGTTTTTACACCGGGTGGAAGCAGTATGCGTCCTATGTTAGCTCATCACAATAATCCCGTCGTTGTCAAATCGATTGATCAAAGTAAAAAACCCAAAAAATATGATGTTATTTTTTATCAGCGTGATGACGGACAATATGTTCTGCACCGTATAATATCCGAAAAAGACAATTTTTACACGTGCTGCGGGGACGGCCAAACAAATCCGGAATACGGAGTTAGGGACGACATGATTTTTGCGGTTCTTATCGGATATTACAAAGGAAATCGTTATATTGATGTTCAGAAAAATATATCTTATAAAATATATTCTCGCTTGTGGGTTGTATCGCTTCCAATCAGAAAACTATACAATAAATTCATCTCATATTTTTCGTCACATATAAAATAACAAAGGGACTTTTGCATTTATATGTAAAAGCCCCTTTGAGAATTTATCGCATTATTTTTCCCACAGAAATGTGTGCGGGGATGATTTGGTTTCTAAACCGGAAAAATCAAATTGTCGAAGCACCTCATAAGCTCCTATTGCGACAGAGTTCGAAAGATTCAGACAGCGAAGAGTATTGCGCATAGGTATTCTTACACATCTGTCGGGATATTTTTTTAGCAGTTCCTCGGGTAATCCGACCGACTCCTTGCCGAAAATCAAAAAGCAACCTTTTCCGTATTTCGGAACTGTATACGATCTATTTCCTTTTGAAGAAAAAAGATAAAGCTCGTCGGATTTGTGCAAATCAAAAAAAGAATCAAGACTGTCATAATAGGTTATATCAAGTTTATCCCAATAATCAAGACCTGCGCGTTTAAGCCTCTTACTGCTGATTTCAAATCCAAGTGGTTTAATCAAATGAAGTGCGGCACCGGTTACAGCACAGGTTCTGGCAACATTTCCCGTATTTTCGGGTATCTCCGGTTCAACAAGAACTATGTTTAAGTCGTTCATAATTTGCCTTTCGATGTAATATATTCCGTGTTAATTTCGTAATATATAAAAGTTTTTGATTTCTACGCATATTTTAACATGTTTTTCTGAAATAATCAAGATTATTAACATTTTATGTATGGCATTTTTATAGTAAAAAAGTATAATATATCTATAAAATAAAATGAGGTTATATATATGGGTTTGCTGAAAAAATTATTCGGAACAACCAGTGAGAAAGAAATAAAAAAAATCACTCCGATTGTCAATGAAGTTGAGGCTCTTGCCGATAAATATTCACAAATGTCGGATGCAGAGCTTCGCGCTGTTACAGAAGAATTAAAGAAACGTCTTGCGGATGGAGAATCACTTGATGATATTCTTCCCGACGCTTTCGCCGCAGTACGAGAAGCAGATGACCGAATTCTCGGTAAAAGACCTTTTCGCGTACAGATAATGGGCGGAATTATCCTTCATCAAGGTCGTATAGCGGAAATGAAAACCGGTGAAGGAAAAACTCTTGTCGCCACACTTCCCGCTTACCTCAACGCGCTTACCGGAAAAGGTGTTCATATTGTTACCGTAAATGAATATCTTGCGCGGCTCGGTGCAGAAGAGATGGGCAGAGTATATGAGTTTATGGGTCTATCAACAGGTCTAGTAATTCACGACCAAACCAAAGAAGAAAAACGCCGTGCTTACGCATGTGACATAACATACGGCACAAACAATGAATTCGGATTTGATTATCTGCGTGATAATATGGCTGTATACAAGCAGAATGTTTGTCAAAGAGGACATCATTTTGCCATAGTCGACGAGGTAGACTCAATTCTGATAGATGAGGCAAGAACTCCACTTATTATTTCAGGCGAAGGTGAAAAATCCACCGATTTGTATGAAATAACCGAAATGCTTGTTTCGCGCATGAAACCGTTTCGTATAAAGGAAGTAGACGAAAAAGAATCGACCGATTCTGTTGAACAGGATCCTGATGCAGATTATATTGTCGACGAAAAGAAGCGATCGGCTGTATTGACGGCGAAAGGAATTGCCAAAGTCGAAGAATATTTTAAGATTGACAACTACTCGGATCCCGAGAATGCTAATATAGCTCATCACGTAAACCAGGCATTGCATGCGCACGGTATATTCAAACTTGACGTCGATTATGTCGTTAAGGACGGACAGGTTCTTATAGTTGATACATTTACCGGCAGAATAATGCCCGGCAGACGCTGGTCGGACGGTCTGCATCAGGCAGTTGAAGCCAAAGAGCATGTTAAAATAGAAAAAGAAAACAAAACACTTGCAACCATAACATTTCAGAATTACTTCAGAATGTATACCAAACTGTCGGGTATGACGGGAACGGCAGTTACCGAAGAAGATGAATTCCGCGAAATTTATTATTTGGATGTCGTCGAAATTCCGACAAACAAACCAATGATTCGTATTGATCATCACGACGAGGTTTATAAAACCGTCAAAGGCAAGTATGATGCAATTATTGAACAGATAAAGGAATGTCATGAAAAGGGGCAGCCTGTACTTGTCGGTACGGTCTCTGTCGAAAAATCGGAAATACTTTCGAAAAAATTAAGTATGAACGGCATTAAGCACACCGTTCTTAACGCAAAATATCATGAACGCGAGGCCGAAATCGTTGCACAGGCGGGCAAGCTCGGAACTGTAACAATAGCGACAAATATGGCGGGACGCGGAACAGATATTATGCTTGGCGGCAACCCGGAGTTTCTTGCAAAGCAGGAAATGCGCAGACTTGAATATGACGAAGACACAATTGGTCTTGCAGTAGGCTCTTCCCTGTCAGTTTCGGAAGAGGTTTTGGCTGCACGTGAAGTTTATCATGATTTATACAGCAAATACAAAGAACAGATAGCACCCGAATGGAAAAAAGTCTGCGAAGTAGGCGGTTTGTTTATTATCGGCACAGAACGCCACGAATCCAGACGAATCGACAATCAGCTTCGAGGACGTTCAGGCAGACAGGGCGACCCCGGTGAATCAAGATTTTATCTTTCACTTGAAGATGATTTGTTAAGGCTTTTCGGAAGCGAAAATGTTGCTGCAATGGTTGAAAAGATGGGTCTGCCCGATGATCAGCCCATATCCGCACGCATTTTATCAAACTCTATTGAGCGTGCTCAAAAGCGACTTGAAGATCAAAACTTCGGATACCGAAAAAATGTTCTTGCTTACGATGATGTAATGAACCAACAAAGAAATCTCATATACAGCCAGCGCAACGAGGTCCTTGACGGACTGAATATGAAAGAAAAAATTGTTGATATGATTAATCAGACCATATCAAATGTTGTCGATCAGGCTTGTGTGGGCGAAAACAAAGACGATTGGAGATTTGATGACATCAGAGCATATTTCTTCGGATATCTCTGCACACCCGATGATTTTAAGTTTGATGATGGAAAAATTCCCGATGATCTGACTCCCGAAAGCATAAAAGATAATTTAACAAAACGCGCCGCAGAAAAATACGCCGAAAAAGAGGCTGTTTTCGGCGACCAAATGAGAGAAATAGAACGAATTGTTATACTGCAAAATGTCGATCATTTTTGGACTGATCATATTGATGCAATGGACGATTTGAAAGGCTCAATCGGTCTGAACAGCTATGCTCAGCGCAATCCGTTAAATGAATACAGAATTGCCGGTGCCGATATGTTTGATGAAATGGTTGAAAACATAAGGCAATCAACAGTTCGTATGATTCTTTCGATTGCAAAGCAGGAAGAACCTGTGCAGCGCAAGCAATCAGTCCGTATCACAGGGCAGTCCGGAGGTACCGAAGCGGTACCTGAGAAAAAGTCGACACCTAAAATTTCCGTAAAGAAAGTCGGACCTAACGATCCGTGTCCTTGCGGAAGCGGACGCAAATATAAAAAGTGTCATGGCATGGCGTCCATGACCGACGAAAAAGATCTTTAATAAAAAAAGAACAAATACCGCAGTACAATCATCATTATTTTACTGCGGTATTTGACGCAAAAAAACATAAATGGGGAAACTGTCAAATGGGATTCGGCTTTTTAGTATACGGTTATCTTATGCTTATAGATTACGGCGTAAAAATCAATGCCGATTACGGTATCGGATTCGATATATTCCCGGATATTCTGGGTTACACTTTATTTTTTCTTGCGCTCAAAAATCTTTCGAAACATGCAAAAGGATTTGCAAGAGCCAAAAGCATTTGTACTCTGTTGATTTTTGTCGGAGCCGTGACATTAGTTACCCAGCTATTCTCTTTAACCGGAATTTGGTTAAACTATCTGTCAATTATTCTCAGCTGTACCGAATATGTGAAATATCCCTTACTTCTGCTACTTCATATAGGAATTATGGACGGGATTCATTCACTTGCGCTTGATGTAGATTTGCCTAAGCTATCGGATAAAGCAAATATCGGTAAAATCATCTCAATTATTTATTATTGCACCGGCATCTGCATGATTGTCTACGAGCTTACTTTCGGAACGCCGACAGGTAAAGCGGCAACAATTTATTCATCAATGGGAATTTGCTTCCAAATTCTTTTTTATTTGATGTTTTTTTACAACTTTTGCGTTTTATTCTCCTCATATCGACAGATATGCTATGAAGGAGATGAAAACATGGAAGGACCTGAAAAAAATCCTCTTTCACTCTTATACAAGAAAATAAAAGAAAAAACGGAAAAGAGCGATGAAAGTGACGAAGAAAAATAATTTTTTCTCAAAAAAAGAAAAAAGCGGAATAGGGCTATCACTTATAATTGCAGGATTGATTTTTTTGATTGATCCGTATATTGTAGTAATTGATGTTTTGCCCGACTTTATAGGATATTTGCTTATTTTTATTGGGCTTCAACATCTTTCATATCTTAATCTGTCGATGGCAGAAGCAAGAAAATGCACTATAATTCTCCTTATTATCTCATTTTGCAGATTGCCCGCTTCCCTTTTATATATATCAATAGCAAGCGACAAAACCCAGCAATGGGGCCTTATTTTCGCCATTGCTTTCGCAATTTGTGAAATTATTTACGGAAAACGCATGTTCGAAGCATTTTTCGATGGAATATACGACTTTGCGTGCTGTGATGATAATCTATCAATAGAAATGCCGCTTTTCTCTCATCATAAGGAATGCAAAATAATCACATCCGTATTTATCGTAATGAAATCTGTTTTATCGGCACTTCCCGAGCTTACCACACTTGCAAGCACCGATTACGGGGTTGTTACATCAAACGGAATATCAACATTAGCTGATTATCACGGTATTTTCACAATATTTTCCGCAGTTATAGTTTTAATTTTCGGAATATATTGGTATGTAAGGTTTAATATATATCTTAAAAGCCTTAAAAACGATATTTATTTTGTAAATACCGCAAAGACGAAATGCGATAACGCAGAAAGTTGCGATTCGAAAAAAAGAGAAATCAAAACAGTTTTATTATCACTATTTCTTTTTTGCATCGCTTTTATCTTATCTTTTGAACCGATTTTTGACAACATCAATTATTTGCCGCATGCTATTTTTGCGGGAGTCTTTTTAATATCATTTTTGATTCTATCCTCAAAATTTGAAGCTGCCAAAACAGCTATTGTACCCTGCATTACTTACATTGTTGTTTCATTAGCTTCGTGGATATATTCGGTTTATTTTGTGCTGTCTTTTTTCTCGGATTTTCTAAATGACAGTTCCGAAGGTCTTTCATTTTCGGTTTCAAGTGTACTCGAGGTCTACATTTCGAAATCAATAGATATACTTTATAAATTTATCGGAATGTGTATCGCTTCATTTATTGATTCCGTTTTTTTCGTTATATTCTTAATAGCGTTGAGAATGATTTTAGCTCGAATAATTGACAGCTATACCGGGGGAACTTATGCGCCCGATGGTCATCTTATAGGCAGCAATGAAGTCTTGCATACTCAGAAATCATTGCGCAATAATCTGAACTTAATGTTTTTTATGGGTATAATCAGTGCTGTTTCTTCGGTATTGAGAACATCCCTTACCGCGGTATTTCCAACATGGTGGCTTTTCGACACAATAATAAGAATTATTTTCATTGCAGTCGCTCTTAAACTTATTTTCAACATTCGTTATTGTATTAAAGACAAATATGACATAAATAGCTGAAAATCATAAATCAAATTATTAAAGCAGTGAGGTATAATGATGACTTGGGATGAACTTGAGCAAAAATGCAAAGAATGCCGCAAATGTTCTCTTGGGGATAAAAAGAAAAATACCGTATTCGGAACCGGTAACAAAAGCAGCGTTCTCATGTTCGTCGGCGAAGCACCGGGTGAAAACGAGGATCTGACCGGAGTACCGTTTGTCGGAAGAGCAGGACAACTTCTTGACAAATACCTGAATGTTGTTGATATACGCCGTGAAGATGTATATATATGTAATATACTAAAATGTCGCCCTCCGGAAAATCGTGATCCCGAGGGCAACGAACAGGATATGTGTATAGAATATCTACGGGAACAAGTCAGGCTTGTAAAGCCCAAAATGATTGTTTGCCTCGGCAGAATATCGGCATCAAGACTTATTCATCCCGATTACAAGATCACAAAGGAACACGGTCAATGGGTAAACAAGGGCAATTTTGAAATGACCGCTGTTTATCATCCGTCATTTCTACTCAGAGGCAATCCGCTATATAAAGAGCAAATGCTTGAAGACATGAAAACAGTTTCAAAAAAGTTTCACTCTTATACAGCCGACAAGTCCGAAAATCAATAAATAAATTAAATGAGCACGTTTTAATTAAATCGTGCTCATTTAATTTATTGCATTATAATATTATGAAATGCGGCATTCGCAACTTTTGCCAAATCAAATGGGTTAATCATTATTTGTGTTCCTACTCTACCGCCGCTAATGCTGATTTTATCATACCCGGTTGCGCTTTCGTGTATAACAGTTGGAAATTGTTTTTTCATACCAATCGGCGAACATCCGCCTCTGATGTAGCCTGTAATAGAAGTAAGATCCTTAACATGAATAAGTTCGACCGATTTCTCACCGACAGAAGATGCACATTTTTTTAAGTCGAGTTCATCATCTACCGGGATAACAAATACATAATGACCACCGCTCTTACCTACTGCAACAAGTGTTTTGAAAGTAATATTATGATCCTGTCCCAACATATCGGCAACTGTACTTCCATCGATAAATTCATCACATTTATAAATGTGCATTTCGTAACTTACATTTTCCCTGTCAAGTATACGCATTGCATTCGTTTTAATTTCTTTTGCCATTATTATCCGTTTTTGTGCCTTCTTTCTTTTTGAAGAATTGATAATATCCGCATTTAATCATTCCGTTATATAATTTGCGCACCTTATCGGCACGTCTGCCGTAAAAACGTTCAAAATCTTCATTTGATGAAATAATATAAATCTGCCAGTTATCAAGCTGTGAAAAATGCTTCCCCATTTTTCTGTACAGTTCTTCAGCCTGTTCAACAGTCATAAGCCTTTCACCGTATGGAGGATTGCATACAATCGTACCACGACGTCCACCTGTTTTGATTTCCAATGCATCACGCACAAATGCTTTAACGAATTTTGTCACGCCTGCTCTGCTGCAATTTTCTTTGGCTGTATTTACAGACGCCGGATCAATATCTGAAGCATATGCCTCAAATGATGTATCGTCATGGCGAAGTGAAATGGCCTCATCGCGAGCATTCTTCCATATATTCATCGGCAGAAAATCATACTCCTCTGCGGCAAATGTCCTTTTAAGACCCGGAGCTATATTTGCCATCTGCATTGCAGCCTCGATTGGTATGGTTCCGCTTCCGCACATAGGATCCCAAAAAAGCACATCCTCACGAGGACGCGCAATTTTAACGAGAGCCGAAGCAAGCGTTTCACGAAGCGGTGCGGCATTTGCGGCAGGGCGATAGCCTCTTTTATGCAATGCGATTCCACTCAAATCAAGTAAAAGTGAGGCGTCATCTTTAAGAATAAAAAATTCGATTTGCATTTTGGCGGCATTCGCCGAACACCAATCTATTTCGTAGGCGCTTTTCAAACGTTCGGCAATTGCTTTTTGCACAACCGACTGCAATGCCGGTATTGATGTTAAAACACTTTTTACAGAATGTCCGCTTACCGGGAACGCATCATCTCTTCCGATATAATCTTCCCAGTTCATTTTGCGAACGCCTTCAAACAAATCATCAAATGTATATGCGGGCGTGCGACCAATCTCAATAAATAATCGCTCGGCGGTTCTCAACCAAATATTACACCGAGCAGCGGCATTCTCATCACCGCGAAATCTTATTCTGCCGTCTATTGTTTCTATGCGTTTATAGCCGAGAGCATCGATTTCTTCTCCCAAAATTTTTTCAAGTCCGAAAAGACAGGTTGCAGTATAAATATAGTCCATAAATTATTCCGAATATATAATATTTTCAAGTACTGTTAAACACAGTATTTTTTCAAAAGGTCTCGCATATAATGATACTGTATAAAATTACCTTTTTTTGCAAGCTTTTCTATTTCATCTCTGCCGACTATTTTCGCATCGCTTACTTCACTTGGCTGAAGAACAAGTTTATCGAAAGAAATATCCTGTCTGAAAATCCAAACATCGCAGATAGCGCTTGATCCGATGGGATAATTACGTAAATATCTAATAAAAAGTTCGCCTTTTTTTGAATCAAGAGAAATTCCGAGTTCTTCTTTTGTTTCGCGAAGCGCAGCAGCGAGTGAATTTTCACCCTTCAAGGCGCAGCCTCCCGTGCATTCCCACATTCCCTCGTATGTCTTTCCCTTTTGCCTTTTGGAAATAACAACCCGGCCCAGTGAATTTATAACCCACACTGAAACAACAAGATGGTATTCACCGGGATTCAAATCATGTGCTCCTCTAATAGCACACCGTCCAGGTATCACCCGTCCGTGTTCGTCATACACATCCCATATTTCGGTCAAAAATATCACCTCCGTATTATAAAATTCAAACACTAAGGTTTATTTTATCATATTAACGCGATTATGTCAAGATAAATAATGCAAACTATCCGACCTTGAAATCAAATCGGATAGTTTGCTTTTCTTCTCATCTTCCCGACTATGTCTAAAACTATAATTAACAGCAGGCATCCCGCACCCGACAATGACAAAATCTTTCCAAGCACAAGCCCCGGTGCGGTATAAATAATCTCGATTTTATGAAATCCCGACTTTATCGGAAATCCCAGAAAACAGGTATCGACACATTCTGCATCAACTTTTTTTCCGTCCACATAGACAGCATATCCTTTGCTATATACAAACGAAAGATTAAAATAACCGTCTTCGGTTACATCTATTGCGCCTATAATCTTATCGCCGCTCGTTTTTTCCTTATCAGCATTGAATGCATCAACCATGCAGGCCTTTGATAAAATTTCATCACTGTCGGATATCCAAAGCTGAAAATCGGAAATAGCAAAATCCTCATCGGGAAAATCAAAAACAAGTTCATTCCCATCCGCGCCGCACGGACTTACGACATATTCAAACAGTTCATTATGATTATAATATTTCCAGTCTGCTGCTGTGAGCTTATTTGTCACACCGTTCAGCTTGATCTTTATATCCTCTGATTTGGCGCTTACGGTATTATCGACCTTAAATCTAACAATAATCGTTTTATTCTCGCAGTCTTCCGACAACTTATAAGTATATGTAAAACCGCCGTCGCCCTTATCATGTTTGAATGACCGAAGTACTATATCGAATTTATCACAATCTTCAAAAATATTTTGACATTCTTTTTCTTCAAATGATGATTTGAAATCTGTCTTCGGCAAATCCTTATCGACTATTGTATAAAGCAGAATAGCTTCCATCCGATCGGGATAGTCGAGAGATTCAAATTCACTGAGGCTCATAAGTCTGTCGGTAGAATAACCAATCGGCAAAGTGTTCTCCGCTTCACACAGCACAAACGAATTTTCGTTCTCTTTTATTGTATATCCAACGGGTATGTATCCGTTATCCCCTGTTATCCAGTATTTATTGCCCATATAGGCATTAAAATAGATGTTTTTTGACCTTGCCATCAACGCCCTGTTACGATATGAATTTTCATTGCAGAACACATCAAAGAACAATCTACTATAGTTACTGTCATGCAGCGATGAATATATTGTGTCGGTATAATAATCACTTGAATAAATAATATTCGGTGTTTGGTATGCTTCTATATTTACGGCTGTTCTAAATATTGTGCTTTCATCCGGAGTCGCTTTTTCAATTAAACTCGTTATATTTTCATTATGAATTTCATTATATTTATTTGCAGATAGCAGCTTATCCGAGCTGTTGATTACAGAGCATGAAATAACGGGGACAATTAAAAGCGCATACGCACCAAAATAATTAATCTTGCTGTCATGATTTATATAATGGGAAATTTCACACACGAAAAATACGATTATGAAATCAATCACATATACTATTCTCTGGTCTGCATCGAAAGATATCAAAATGCCGACTACGGAAACAATTAAAAAGACAAATAATGATAGATAATCATTATTATTACCTTTTTCGAGTTTTTGAAGCTCACGCCCGCAAATTAAAAGTGCAAGCGGAATAAAGGGGATAAGAACCTTACCGTCCAAATACTGGAAACCGTTTAGGATATAGATAAAAACAGGGCAAACTAAAATCAACAAAAAAACAGTCGAAATAAATCTAAAATGTTTTTTTTCACTGAGAAATATATCTATAACCGAAAACACGGCGAAAGAAGAAAGGCCCATTGAATAACTGCCGAAAGTAAATGCGTCAAGTTTGACAGTCGGGAGAAAATTTGCAAGTGAAATGCCGGAATTTGTTAAATCACGCCCGTTCATAATTGCAAATGCTGTCGGAACAATCAAGACGCATGAGAGTAAAATGCCGACAATAACGGTTAAAGCGAATTTCCCTCCTACCCTGAAAAAATCAGCCGATGCAGAATATTTTCTCTTTACGATGCCATTATTTATGCATTCTAAATAACAAAATACAGCATAAACCGTTATACATACAATTGCCGATACACTGAAAAAATAACTTGTCATAACAATTAAGAATACTGTTATCGCGAGTGGAGCCTTAATATTCTTTTCAATGAACAAGTCAACACAAAAAAAAGCGGCAAGAAGCAACGGCATATAAATGATAAACATTATATGGCGATGACTGTGTAAAATCATCGGACCTGCCACAGAAAACATAGCCGTAAGTAACGTCGAAATAAAATTGTCATATCGGCGTCTTGACCATATAAAAAAAAGAATAATATCGGCGATAATGCTGATAATCGATACTGCTGCAATGTAGTGCGCCATTTCGACAAATGGGAGAAGATAAGATAAAAGTATAACAGGAGAAAGAAGACCGTAGTATGAAATATAATATATATTTTCCCCTGCACCGAGATTAGCTGCCAACGAAGGAATGAACTGACCTGTCTCGTAAAACAGCTTTCGGAAGTAATCGGGTATTACCGAGTGCTGTGAAGCCCAATCCAACACCGAGCCGTAAATATGTCCGTTTCTTAAAAGTGTATATATAAAAATCAATACCGCGATGCAAATCAATCCAACCGAGAGAATATCTCTATATAATACTCTTCTGCGATTTTTTATCTGCAATGAATCATTCATTTTATTTATTATTCCTTATATGAAATAAAGTTTTCATACGGAGCCATCTGCCACAAATGTTCTATGGTGCTTGTTTGTGATTTATAAAGTTTACTTATTTCTGTTTTACGGGCAACTAAATCATCGGAAAGATGTTCTTTCATATCTTCGGGGATATCAGCCTCTCCGCTTGTGAATTTTTCAACCGCGGATGCTTTGTAATATTTTCCGAAGAAATACAGCTGCGACTGACATTTATTGCTCTCAAATGCTTTGATTACGATATTGTGAGTCATCCTATGATGTTGATGACCGTATTCACCGTCTTTATTATGTGTGACAACCATATCCCATTTTTTCAGCTTTATTATTTTTTCAATATCCGAAAGAATATTATCGCTTACTTTGTCCCAGTCATCGCGTTTGCCGTTAACCTTATCGGGATACTCAAGTATTATGCCCTGATTTCCGGTTTCCTTAATAGCCGATTCAAACTCTGCTTTTCTTGTTTTGTTTCTGCCGTTTGTTATGCAAACAACAAAATATCCGCCATCAAGGAGATGACCGCCTCCCCAAATAAGTTCATCATCGGGATGAGCAACTATCATCAGTTTAGAGGCATCGCTTGAATTAATATCACTCAGCATTTCATCCGAAAGGGGTGCGACAGTATGTGCCCTTCTAACCCTAATTACGGATCGAAGTAAATTAATACCGAAAACCAGACCGACAGTCATTAAACTCAAAAGAAAACATATAATAATTCTATTAAATAATTTGGATTTCATCTAAAATTAAAGTTCTGTATAATTCCTATTTACACTAACTTATTCCGCAACCTGCAATAGCTTTTACTGCGTTTTCTGTAATCTTTTACACAAATTATTATCGGGCGTGACATAAGCGCTGTAATTTGTGTGATATATTACAAATCCGGGTTTTGCACCCGTCGGCTTTTTCAAATTTCGGATATTTGTATAATCAACAGCTATATTTTTTGCCTCGGCAAGTGACGAGTGACACGCCGCTATCACAGCCGCCTCAGTAAAATCCGACTCAGACGGTTCATTACCCTCGCACAGCATAACAACATGTGAGCCGGGAGCATTTTTTACATGAAACCACCAGTCATCCTTAGAGGCAATTTTCTGTCTTATGTAATCATTTTGTATGTTATTCTTACCGCAGAGAACGCGATACCCGCCCGATGTAACAAATTCAAGCGGTTTGGAAATATTCTTTTTTTCGAACGATGATTCTTTTTTTCTGTTTCTGTTGTTGCCATATCCGGAAAGAGAAAGTTCGTTTCTTATTTCATCAAGTTCGCTTTGACCGTTTGCTCTTTCCAAAAGATCAAGTTCGGACTTTAAGTACATGATTTCCGACGATGATTCTTCAAGTTGTTTTTTTAATTCTATTTCCGCATTTTTTGCTTTATTGTATTTTTTATACCATTTTTGGGCATTTTCCGCAGGTGTGAGTCTTGCGTCAAGTTCAATCTCAATTTCTGACATATTCGGATCCGAGTAATCAATAAGTTTCGCGGATTTCATACCGCGTGAAATCATATATATACTCCCGATGATTAAATCACCGTTTCTTTTATATTCATCCTTTTTTGATGCATTCTCGAGCTCGGTATGTTGAATTTCACTTTTCTTTTCGAGTCTTGAAATTGCATTCTGTACGGTTTTGAAAAGATCGCTTGCCCGTTGTCTGGCTCTTTCGGTACGGTCTTTTGTCTCAAAGTAGTCCTCTATCAGTTTTGAAACACTATCATAACAGACAACATTTACATTTGACCCATATTGTTTTATCGGTATGAATGAATATTCCGCAGGATAATTGTCCTTATTCACAATCATACACGGATTGTAACGATTATCCTTTATTCTATTTACAAATTCAAAGAAAACATATGCTATCAGATTCGGATTTTCTTTGATTGTCTCACAAGAAAGAAATGAGATTTCACGTGCATTAAGCGATGATATTCCCAAGTAATTGTCGGTAATAAATTTGTCAGTTCGTTTATCAAATTCGCTTTCATTAACTTTCCGAACAAAATTGTCAAAAGTTTCAACCAGAGGATTTATTTTATTCTGAGCCGGAGGCAATTCATACAGCATACCGGGCAAAACCTGTCTTTTTTGCGATGTTGAAAAATCAACAGGCCGAATAACTCCGATAACTTTATCAGATTCATCGGTAAATATAATATTGCTGCATTTGCCCATAATCTCTTGATAGAGTTTAACCTTCCGCGAGAAGCCCATTTCATCTTTTCCATCAAAAGTTATTCTTATCACTCTTTCAAACTCTATTTGATCGATTGCGATTATTTTAGCACCGTTCAAATATTTTCTGAGCATTACGCAAAATATCGGAGGAGTCACTGGATTTTCTTTTGAAATAAAAGTAATATTAATCCTCGGATTATTCGCCGAAGCAGATAGACTTAATTTCAAACTTTCACCGGATGTTCGTAAAAGAAGGACAATCTCGTCTTTTTCAGGTTGATAAACTTTTTCAACTCTTGATCCTAAAATTCTGTTTTTTAATTCATATGTTACGGCGGACAGCATTCCCGCATCAAAAGCCATTTCGATACCTCATGATTTCGCTCAAATTATTTCAGATTTCTAATTAAATACTATAATTTATATGCCGTATATGCGTAAAAACGACCGTTTTTTCTAAACCCCGCTTTTTTTGCTATCGATTGCGATGCTCTGTTATATCTGGAACATGCATAAGCAACAGTATAGCCGTTTTCTATTAAATATCCGGCCAGCGCAACGGTATTAGAAAGTCCATACCCATTATTCCGATATTCGGGAGCAGTCTCAACAGTTATTTCGAGCATTTTTTGTTCGTTATCATGTTCGTTAACCGTTGCTATGGAAACAATTTTATTACCAATCAGTGTAACAAACGACTGAAGTCCTTTAGATAATTGTTCTGCAAGTGAAAAAGATACCAAAAATTCATACTCTCCTTCACAAAGCAGACTTGTTGACGGCAATATCAAATCTGAATTCAAAGATTCTGCATCGTTAGCCTCATACCGATCATACCACCGATACTTCCCCGTACATTCACGCAAATATCCAAGCGATTCCACATAATCTCTTAAATGCAAATCGAGCCAATCTATTGCCTTTTCGGAAAAAAAGTGTCCCCAAAAAAGCGAGTGAAATTCTTCTGCTGTTTTTTCAACCCCATGATAGGCTTCAATCTCATAATCACCGTTATATTCATCAATCAGCACAGGCACAATCATCGGATATTCGGATTTCAGTATTTCGGACTCATCCTCAATTGTTAACATGAAGTAACTCCTGTTCGAATAAATAATAAATTTATGAATTTATTTTAATGCGTAGCTGAATATAGCCTTATAGATTTTAGCGGAATCCTTTATCGGATTAAAATGAGATGACGGATTTCCCTTTTCATATACGGTTTCAATCGGAATTTCATCAATTTCGATTTTATTTTTTGCTGCATCAAGGAGCATATACATTTCATACTCATAACGATGTCCGGGTACGTTGATTAGCCATTCAAGCAAGGATCTGCTGAAACCGCGAAGGCCTGTCTGAGTATCATAAACATTAACACCGCTAACTCCGGAAAATACAGCACGTGTTATGGTATTACCGATTTTCGATCGAATCGGAACATCGCCGACAAATTCACGCGAGCCGAGCACAAACCGTGATCCTTCCTGAAGTTTAGCGTCTACTCTCGAGATATCATAAGCTTTATGCTGTCCGTCCGCATCGGCGGTTATAATATAATCGGCTTCGGGCATTTTATTCATAATATATCGGAATCCTGTTTTTAAGGCAGCACCCTTCCCATGATTTTCTTTTTTTCGGAGAACTGTCGAAAACTGTTTAACAAGGTTAAAAATGTCATCATAATCACTTCCTCCGCCATCATCAACAACCACAAGCATATAGCCGTATGAATGAAGTTCAATAACGGTTTTTATAAGCGCTTCATCAGGTTTGTACGCGGGAATTAAAACAACTGTTTTCATTACATTTAACATCCTCTCATAGTCGTTTTTCAGCTTATCTATAATATCATATTTACTATATTTTTTCAAGTGAAAATAATAAATTTTACAAGCACTCGACACTTGATTACAAACAGAAAAATCCTCCCGCATTTTAGGCGGGAGGATAAAAATCAAATTATACAAGAAGAGAACAAATCAAATCTCCGTATTCGGAAGGATTTTCTATCGGAAGTCCCTCGATTATTCTCGCCTGAGTAATCAGAATTTTCGCATAATCTTTCAGCTTATCTTTATCCGAAATGTAAAGGGAGTTCAGCTTCTGCGCAATGGGATGATTAGCGCTTATTTCAAGCGCAACATCGGCCTTTACTTTAGGACCGCCGCTCGGCATAGAATTATATACTTTTTCCATTTCGATAGAAATTTCGCCGACGCTTGCAAGGCAAACCGGATGATTTTTCAGTTTATTTGTAAAACGTATTTCTTTTACACTGTCTCCAATAGCTTCTTTCATTACATCAAACAAATCTTTGGATTCATCATTAAGTTTCTTAATCTGTTCCTTTTCTTCATCAGATGAAAGGTCAAAATCGGAAGTTCCAATATTTGTAAATGTTTTTTCTTGATATTTTTCTATTGACTTAAGTGCAAATTCATCGATATCTTCTGTCAAATAGAGTATTTCAAGTCCTTTATCCTTTGCAGATTCTGTTTGAGGAAGCATATTGATTTTATCAATACTTTCACCGCATGCATAGTATATCGATTTCTGATCATCCGACATTCGAGATACATATTCCGAGAGAGACACAAGTTTTTTCTCTTTTGATGAATAAAACAGGAGCAAATCGGAAAGCAAATCTTTATGCATCCCATAATCACTGTAAACTCCGTATTTTAACTGTGCGCCGAGTGCTTTATAAAATTCTTCATATTTTGCACGGTCATCCTGAAGAAGTTTCAAAAGCTCACCTTTTATCTTTTTCTCAATAGACCTGGCAATAGCTTTAAGCTGTCTATCATGCTGAAGAAGTTCACGAGAAATATTAAGTGAAAAATCCTCACTGTCTACAAGTCCACTGACAAAACCGAAATAATCAGGTAGAAGATCGGAGCATTTTTCCATTATAAGAACGCCATTTGAATAAAGTTGCAGACCTTTTTCGTAATTTTTCGTATAATAGTTAAAAGGAGCATGTTTGGGAACATACAGAAGAGCGTTATATGAAACTGTACCCTCTACATTCACACGTATAACTTTAGCCGGATCCTCATAGTCATAAAACTTATCCTTATAAAATTTAATTAACTCATCTTCGCTGACTTCGGAATCTGTTTTCTTCCATATAGGCGTCATACTGTTAACTGTTTTTTCTTCCTCAATATCCTCATATTCACTATCCGAACCTTCCTTTAGCTTGGATGTAGTTGTTTTCATAATAATCGGATAACGAATGTAATCGGAATATTTCTTTACAAGAGATTCGAGATGATATTGATCAAGAAATTCGCTGTATTTTTCATCATCTGTGTCATCCTTGATATGTAGAGTAATAGAAGTACCATATGAATCCTTACTGCAAGGTGAAATGGTATAACCATCGGCACCTTTTGATTCCCATCTATAAGCAGACTCTGAATTATGCGGTTTAGAATCAACAACAACATCATCCGCAACCATAAATGCAGAATAAAATCCTACACCAAACTGTCCGATAACATCAATATCCTCTTTTTTCTCATTCTCATTTTTGAATTTAAGAGAACCGCTGTGGGCTATAGTTCCGAGATTCGACTCCAATTCATCGGAAGTCATACCGCATCCATTATCCGAAATAGTAAGAATACGAGACGTTTTATCAAAATCAATGTGAATTGAAAAATCAGAACGATCAAGTCCAAGAGAACTGTCACTAAGAGAACGATAATACAGCTTATCTATTGCATCGCTTGCGTTGGAAATCAGCTCGCGAAGAAATATCTCTTTATGTGTATATATGGAATTAATCATCATATCAAGCAGCTTTTGAGATTCTGCCTTGAATTTTTTTGTTGCCATAAAAATACCTCCAATAAAATATGGAAAAATAAACAAGCAATCAAACGCTTGGATTGACATCATTATAGCGAAATTATATTAAGATATATTTTGCAATAAATGAATATTTTGTAAACTATTAGCAGTCTATGCATCAGAGTGCTAACAGAACAAACAAAAAAGACGTCAACGAATGACGTCTTAAAAGAGGTGTTCGCGATGAGCTATCTTCCCGGGCAGTCGCCCACCGAGTATTGTTGCCGCTGCAGAGCTTAACTTCCGTGTTCGGAATGGGAACGGGTGGACCCTCTGTG
>CAVGEY010000013.1:0-64604 GCA_963628435.1 bacterium | reverse complement strand
AATCAAACAAAATGCCGTTTTCGTCTTTTTCTTTTGATACGGGATATTTTCTTTCGTATTCAAAAGGAAAATTATCGGGGTGCTTATCTATGCTGTCAAAGCACGGACTGCAACCAACGGGAGAAAAATCACCCGCAAAATGATTGCACATCCAACTTTCGTCACTGGGACAAACGTCACTTTCAACAAAAACGGCGGGCAGACCGTTACGGTTGGAAACAAGGATTTCAATTCTGTGAGGTCCGGGAGAAAGTTGTATACGGGTATTTTCACGGCATCTTATGTCATCGACAGCCACATGCCCGTCTCCGTTGATGTGACATATAAGATAGCCGCCGTTTGAATTTATTTGTTTTCTGAATTTAACCGACACATAGGGCGTTGATATTTTCCAGAAGGGAGGACGATGATAGCCTTACTCTTCACGGCGAAGATGTACATTCATAATGTGATAGATCTCGTAGTCTCCCCAATGCCATATCCAATAACTTTTGTTATTCATGCATTTCCTCCGTATTTTGGCAATTTATACAATCAGTATATCATAAAAATATATGTTTATCAATGAAATAAACTTGCTGCGCGGTATTTTTTTTGCTTGGCATCTTTCAAAAATGCACTGCGACAGTATGTACCAAAAAAACCCGAATGCCTTATGGCATCCGGGTTTTTGTAGTCATCCGAATCGGTATGACAATATGGCTGAGGATTAGGGATTCGAACCCCAACAAACAGAGTCAGAGTCTGTCGTGCTACCTTTACACAAATCCTCAAAATAGGTGTGCATAGCTTTCTGCCAGCGTTCTAGATTATATCACAGCATAATTTGTTTGTCAATACTTTTTTTGCTTTTAATTAAAATAATTTTCGACAAATAAGTCCCAAAGCAAATCGCAGCAGATAATTTGCTTTGGGAGCTTACGGTTTCTTTTTTCCGACGTTACGGCTTACTTATTAAACCGATTCATAACATCGATTCCGAAATCCAATGCCTCATAAAGCCCGTTCTTATTGAACTGCTTCAAAATTCTCTCATGAGGTTTTTTTGTGGTATCGGTGCTTACGACCTGACCGAGAATGCTGTCGGGAATTTCAACTTTCTTGGATATCGTCTTGTTTGCACTGTCTTTGGATGCATTATCCTTTGCGTTAATGTTAACTGTTTTATTAGATAAAATCATCAGGAACAGAACGCATTTATTATCGGTACTGCCGTAACATATGGTATTGTTTTCTCTTACAAGAGGCTGTCCTTTATATATAAGGTATTTACCCTTTACGGTTGTTTCCATTGTTTTACCTCCCATATTTATCTATATTTTTAACTCAATATTATTTTTTATTATACACCATACGGGTTCGTGATTTATGTATTTTCTGTTAACTTTCTGTACGGCTCACCCCAAAAAAGGTTTTTCACTGTAAAAATCGGTCTTCATGCCCGAAACAAGAGCATAAATCGAATCGGCAGTCAGCGAAAAATCGTTGCTCTCCGAAATCACGGCTTTCGGTCTTGCCGACGACACAACGGTCAGGGCGCTTTTTTTCGATATTTCCCTTAAGAGAGTTCTGCCCCGATCATTTGCGGCAAGCAGTCTGACCGTATTCGGCTCTGTGTTCAGCCTATCGGCGGTAACCCTGAAATATGAGAGCAGCAGAGCACGTCGTATTCTCGCATTCGTGTAATTTTTTGATGCGGTATTTTCGACAAGTTCACCGACGGTTCGCGATTTTTTCGAGGCATTTACGATTCGACACGCCAGATCAAATGTCATTTCGGCGTAACGCGACAAATCGTCGGGATCGGACAATCTGAAATAAGGTACAAGTGTTTTTGAAAAATCATCGAGCACAACGCGAGTTTCGCCTTTCATCGCATAGGTCATGGTTTGCGGAAGACAGCCGTCAAGATTTTCACCGTTTTGCATGAGTTTCCGTGCCGCACCCGCGCTGAAGTCTCCCACGCGCGAAATTACAAGAGGCTTTATCGCCGATTTTCTTTTTTCGATGGCGGTAAGATATTCGAGTGCAAGAATATCATTCGGAGTTGAAAGAAGTTCGATATTCGACATCTTTTCAAAAGTTTCGGCGCGAAGCGTGGCATAATTCTTTTTTTCGGGATTGTTTTTTACGGCATCCGAAAGGTTCCGCTCAAACTCATCGGATGCAAGGATTTTCGATGATTTCGTGAGGAGTTCCGCATCGGCGGACTCGCTTCCGAAGCACAAATAATCGACAGCTCCGAGTCGATCGAACAGCGCTACCGCATTATCGGCAAAATTTTTCGCCGGTGCGCAGGAATACGGAAAAGGATATTCGAGCACGAGATCAACGCCGGACAGCACTGCCGCACGTGCTCTGACAGATTTGGAGACTATTGCGGGCTCACCGCGCTGAACATAATTTCCCGACATAAGAGCTATCTTCAGGTTATTATCTTTGCCGAGCAGATTATCAATGGCGCGAAGCTGTTCGATATGGCCGAGGTGAAGCGGATTATATTCGCAAACAATTCCTACAATGAACAATCTAAGCACCTCACATTCAAAAGCCGTTTGGCCGATACCCGCCGCTTCGGACAGATTAACAAAAACGCACCTGTATCGCTACAGGTGCGTTTTAATGGTCGGAGTGGCGCGATTCGAACGCGCGGCCTCTTGGACCCGAACCAAGCACTCTACCAAGCTGAGCCACACCCCGTCACCAACGCAAGAGATTATAACACAAATCATCGATGATGTCAAGTTATTTTACGAATTTTACGCAATTTTTATTTTTATTTTTCGGCCCGACGGAATTGTCCGCCGGGCCGATTGGATTTTATTCGGGCATTATATTACCGTATTTACCGTCATTTCTGCGATAAACCACATTTACTTTTCCGCTTGAATCATTTACATATACAAAAAATGAATGGCCGAGCAGATTCATCTGCATAATCGCCTCGTCAATCGACATCGGCTTTAATTTGAAAGTCTTTTCGCGAACCACTTCATTTTCGTCATCAGACGATTCCTCTCCCACTTCCGGAATAACATAGCTTTCGGATCCCTTTACGAAAACTCCCTGACGAAGCTTTTTTTCGAGTCTTGTCTTATTCTTACGAATCTGTCTTTCGATTGAATAAATACATTCGTCAAGTGCATTCATGGCTGTTTCGGCCGACTGTTCGCTTCTGAAGATTGTTCCCTGACTCTCCACTGTCAGCTCGACCGTTTCAAGGTTCGGTCTTTTTCCCACCTTAACCTTTGCCGTGGCGTCATTCCGGAAATACTTATCGAATTTTGCAAGTTTCTTTTCGATATGATCCTTAAACGACTGCGTAATTTCAATTTGTCTTCCCGTGACATTAATCTTCATGGTGTTCCCGCCTTTCGGTTAAATTGCATCTGTTTCAAATGCTGATTTATTATAACATGTATTTTATGCAATGTCAACACTTTAATTTATTTTTTCTTATTAAATTTATAGAAAGTTAACATAGTCTAATAAAATATACGATTTTTCTCCGATAAGTCGGTCAATTCATTGTTTCAATATTCTTTTTAATGATTTTCCCTTTTTATTTTATTATTTTCTATTTACTTTTTATGTTTTTTTTGATAGAATGAACTTATGGGCCGTGCCGGAAAGCAAAATCCGACGGCCGAAATTTTTAATGAGGCAGCCCGGCAAGTAATGAAAAACAAACTCACTTACAAACACACGATTTCGATGTGTTACATCGGATATGTATCTCAGGCCATTGTGATAAATTTCGCACCGCTTCTCTTCTTGACATTCAACAAGGGCTATGGAATATCGCTTGAGAAAATATCGCTTCTTATAACGATAAACTTTACGATTCAGCTGATAATGGATTTTGTATCCGCCTATTTTATCGACAAGATCGGCTACCGCACATCTATAATATGTGCGCATCTGCTCTGCTCATTCGGATTGGTCGCGCTCGCATTCCTTCCGGATATGTTTTCAAATCCTTTTATCGGTCTGATTATCTCGTATGTGCTTTTCGCTTCGGGCGGAGGACTTATCGAAGTGCTTATCAGTCCGACTGTTGAGGCATGTCCCACCGACAACAAGGCTTCGCAAATGAGTCTTCTTCATTCGGCATACTGCTTCGGTCAAATGACGGTCGTTCTTCTGTCGACATTATTTTTCGGGATTTTCGGAATAACCGAATGGAAAATACTCGCCGTGATTTGGGCGGCAGTTCCGCTGCTCAATGCCGTCTACGCGATTTTCGTTCCGATAAATGTTCTCGGCGGCGGTGAAAAAACGAAAACGGTCAGGCAGGTGCTGACCACTCCCGGATTTTACTATTTTGCGATTTTGATGATTTGCGCAGGAGCATCCGAAAATGCAATGAGCCAATGGGCATCTGCTTTTGCGGAAGCGGGACTTTCGGTTGACAAAACTCTCGGTGATCTTTTAGGACCGTGTATGTTTGCTCTTCTGATGGGAATTTCGCGTGTTTTTATGTCGAAAATATCGAAGAAATATCCGCTTGACAAACTCTTCGCGGCCTCCTCTGTTTTATGCATAGCGGCATATCTTATCGCATCGCTTTCACCCATTCCGTGGCTTGCGCTTGCGGGATGCGCCGTTTGCGGCATTTCGGTAGCGGTAATGTGGCCGGGTACATACAGCCTTGCGAGTGAACGATATCCCGACGGCGGTACCGCCATGTTCGCGCTTCTCGCGCTCGGCGGAGATGTAGGATGTGTATGCGGACCTTCTCTTGTAGGTCTGATTTCGGGGAAAATGAACGGTGAGCTTAAATGGGGGCTGCTTTTTTCAATAGTCTTTCCTCTTGTTTCGCTTGCGGCGATAGGATTTGTAAGTCTGCGAAAAAGAAATCAAGCCAAAAATAATGTCAAATCAAAATAACAAAAAGTCAAAAAATTTTTACGAACATTCAGAAGAAAGGTGCGATAAAACGATATGGACTATTACAAAGATTTAGACAACAAAAAAAGAATGTCGGAACAGAAAGTATATTTTCCGAATGACGAATCGATAGCCGCAGAGCAGCTCGACTGTCTGGAAATTCTGTATGATTACAATTCAACCCGTCCGCATGACGGTGAGAAGCGCGCGGAGATACTGAAAAAACTGCTTGCCGAAGTCGGAGAGGGATGCTATGTTGAACCTCCGCTTCACGCCAACTGGGGAATACACACACATTTCGGGAACAATGTCTATGCCAACTTTAATCTTACGCTTGTCGATGATACCGATATTTTCGTCGGTGACGGCGTAATGTTTGCTCCGAATGTTGTTGTTGCGACGGCAGGTCATCCCATTTTGCCCTTCCTCAGGATAAAGCAGGCGCAGTACAATCTGCCCGTTCACATAGGCAACAATGTCTGGATAGGTGCCGGTTCGGTTATTCTTCCCGGTGTTACCATCGGCGACAACACAGTCATCGGTGCGGGAAGCATTGTTACGAGAGACATACCCGCAAACACGGTTGCATACGGCAATCCATGCAAGGTTGTCCGCGAAATCGGCGAACGCGATAAAAAATATTTTTACAGAAATCTTGAAATAGATATTCCGCTTGACGGAGAATAATCCTTTACGAAAAAACAGGAAGCCGACTTGAAAGTTCAGTCGGCTTCCTGTTTTTTTATCACCGATTTTCAAACCGGACTTTGAAAAGCGGACACAAAATCCACAACTATCTGCCTTGCGATTAAGAGGCCCGCAGTCGGCGGAACAAACGCGGATGATGCCGGAGCGCGTTTTCCCGTATCCGAGGCGCAAAATTTCGGAGTTATCGGAGGTTCGTCCGAAAATACCACTTTAAGATGATTTATACCTCTGATTTTAAGCTCGCGGCGCATAACTTTAGCGAGCGGGCAGGTGTTCGTTTTGGAAATATCGGCGATACGGAGTTTTGACGGATCGGTTTTATTGCCTGTTCCCATTGATGAAATCACGGGTATCCCCGATTTCATTGCCCGTTCGATAATTTCGATTTTTGCGGAGACGGTATCGACGGCATCCACAACATAATCGTACAATGAAAGATCAATCAAATCGGCATTCTCGGGAAGATAAAACATATTATGGCAGATCACCTTCACATCGGGGTTTATATCATGCAGACGGTCGGCCATTACCGATGTTTTCGGCTTTCCGACGGTCGACATTGTTGCAATTATCTGCCTGTTTATATTCGATTTTGACACGGTATCGTTATCCACAATTCCGATTGTGCCTATACCGCTGCGGCACAATGCTTCGCAGACATAGCCGCCGACGCCGCCGACGCCGAACACTATTACACTCTTTTTTTCGAGTGATGCCACGGCATCGCTGCCGAAAAGCATAGCCGTTCTCTCAAAAATTTCATTCATTGTCAGATACTCCGGTTTGCGAAAATCGTTTTCGGATATGCAAGAATATGTTATGATTCGGTTTTTTTCGCATCGAGTTCATTGAGCATTTCGACGCGTTTGGCGTGTCTGCCGCCGAGAAATTCGGTTTCGAGAAAAAGCTCGACCATATCGACGGCAAGGCCCGCGCCGAGTACTCTTGCACCGAGGCAGAGAACATTCGCATCATTATGTGCGCGTGTCATTCTCGCCGAAAATGTATTTTCGCAGCATGCGGCTCGTATGCCCGCATGTTTATTTGCGGCCATCGACATTCCGACTCCCGTACCGCAGATAAGAATTCCGAGTTCGGCTTCTCCGGAGCTTATGACTTTGCAGAGCTTATCGGCATATACCGGATAATTTACCGAATCGGTACTGTCACAGCCGACATCGATAACCTTGTAGCCCTCCTCGTTGAGATACGCGAGAATCGGCAGTTTGAGTTCATATCCGCCGTGATCACAGCCGATTACAACAGTCTTTTTCATATAAATGTCCTTTCTTATTTGAGCCTATGCGGCAGATAAATTATTTGGTACGTTATCTGGCGGAGATTTCGGTATTGCCGATTTTCTCAAGCCGTTCCCGTTCGGCCTGTGATGCACGAAGATAAACCGGGACAAGCAGTCTGTCGCTTGTATATTTTCCTTCTTCATACATACGCTCTGCCACCATCGCGACAGAATAGCCGTTTTGAAGCATAAGATAATTCTGAGGAGTCTTTACGTTTGATTTTATATCGTTATCAAGGAGATATTCGGATACCGAATTTGCGCCGTCACCCACAAGGCAGACTTTTTCATCAAAATCCGCAAGTTCGTTTGCAAGATCTTTTAGTGTAATAATTCTATCGGGGCATAGTCTTGTAAGCGTTCCCGATTTAACGCGGAAGAAAGCGTTATAATACTGCTCGTGCCGTGCATCTATCAAAGAGCATACGACGCCGTCGGTACCTATCATATTAAAAGCAAGCGACTCCAGCGATGAAACACCGACGCACGGCTTATTCTTACCGAACGCCATTCCCTTGACGAGTGAAACACCGATACGCACACCGGTGAATGATCCCGGCCCGACGGTAACGGCAAAAAGATCGACATTATCTGCCGAAAGGCCGGTATGCCTGAAAATATCCTCTGCCATCGGCAGCAGCGTTTCGCTGTGTTTATTTCCGTTATCGAGAGTCATCCCGGCAATCTGTTTTTCACCATCGCAAAGCGATACGGAGGCACTCTGCGCAGACGAGTCCATTGCAAGTATTATCATTTTAGGTCATGCCTTTCTTTTGATTTATGCCGTTCTCGGTACAAGGTTCAAATCCGAAAATTCATTCACCGACTTTTTTCACATATTCTGCCGAAATATCACGCCGGTTTTCGTCTTCCTTTGTTATGGTAACACGGACATATTCCCGCGGAAGGGCAAAAGGAATATTTTCACTCCATTCGGAAATGACATAGCAGTCGGTATAGTCATAAAATCCGCATGACCAGAGATCATCCTCGTCTTTTATACGGTAAGCATCCATGTGACATATTCTTATATTGTTTTCTTCATATTCGTTTATTATCGAATATGTCGGTGAGCAGACATCGGCAGACGGGGTAAGCGGGCGTGCAAATCCGCGTACAAAAGCCGTTTTTCCTGCGCCGAGATCGCCGTAAAGAGCGACAAATTCATTCTTTTTTATCGACAAAGCGAGTTTTTCCCCCGCATTTTCGGTTTCTTCGGGAGAGTTTGTTTTGATATTGAAAATCTGCGTTATAAGTTGATCGGCCATTTTACGATAATCCTGTAATTGTTCCGTCATCGGTAACATCGATGACATAAGCCGCCGGATTTTTCGAGAGTCCCGGCATTGTGAGAATACTGCCTGTGAGCACAACGACAAATCCCGCGCCGGCAGAAAGTTTAACCTCTCTGACATTCAATCTGAATCCCGACGGTCTGCCGAGTTTTTTCGGATCATCCGAGAGAGAATACTGGGTTTTTGCGATGCAGACGGGCATCCTTTTGTATTTTTCATCAAGTGATTCTATTTTTGAAATTTCTTTTTCGGCAGACGGATCGTAATTGACACCGGATGCTCCGTAAATTTCGACTGCGATTTTTTCGATTTTTTCCTTTATGCCGATATCGGAATCATACAGCGGTGAAAAATCCGAATCTTTCTCACAGGCCTTTACAACCTTGCGGGCAAGTTCGATTCCGCCGTCGCCGCCTTTTGCAAAGACTTCGGACAGCGCAAAATCAACGCCTTTATCTTCGCAGACCTTTTCGACAATGGCAATTTCTCTATCCGAGTCATCTGCCCTTTTATTTATTGCAACGACAATCGGCAGGTTGTATTTTTTCAGGTTGTCGATATGTGCGCAAAGATTGCAGATGCCCTTTTCGAGTGCATCGGTATTTTCAATATGCAGTTGTTCTTTTGCGACGCCGCCGTTATATTTAAGCGCTCTGACGGTTGCAACAAGAACCGCACATGACGGTTTAAGACCTGCCGCACGGCATTTGATATCGAAAAACTTTTCGGCTCCGAGATCGGCTCCGAATCCGGCCTCGGTTATGGCATAATCGCCGAGCTTCATGGCGAGCTTTGTTGCACGTACCGAGTTGCAGCCGTGTGCGATATTGGCAAAAGGACCTCCGTGAATTATTGCGGGAGTATTTTCAAGTGTCTGAACGAGATTCGGCTTCATGGCGTCACGCAGGAGAGCCGCCATAGCTCCGACACAGCGCAAATCGCCCGCATAAACCGGCTTACCGTCATAGGTATACGCAACGAGTATATTCGACAGTCTCTTTTTCAAATCGGCAATAGACTCGGCAAGACACAGAACGGCCATTATCTCGGAAGCAACCGTAATCATAAAATGTTCCTCACGGGGAACGCCGTCCGACGGTTTTCCGAGACCGATAACAGTGTTTCTGAGAGCGCGGTCGTTTGTGTCGGTTACTCTCGGGAACATTACAGTACGCGGATCTATTGAAAGTTCATTTCCCTGCTGAATCGAATTATCGATTACCGCGCAGAGGAGATTGTTTGCGGCAGTCACGGCGTGAAAATCGCCGGTAAAATGCAGATTTATGTCTTCCATCGGCACAACCTGTGCATATCCTCCGCCTGCGGCTCCGCCTTTTATACCGAACACGGGACCGAGAGAAGGCTCTCTCAACGCGATAACGGCATTTTTTCCGATTTTCTTCATTGCCTGCCCGAGTCCGACGGTTGTGGTTGTTTTGCCTTCACCGGCGGGTGTCGGATTTACAGCCGTTACAAGAACAAGTTTGCCGTCTTTTCGGTCTTTGCAGCGTGCAAGAAAACCATCATTGATTTTTGCCTTATATTTGCCGTAAAGTTCGAGTTCATCTTCTTTTATGCCGAGTTCTTTCGCTATTTCGGCAATCGGCTTCATACTTGCGGCGGCGGCAATTTCGCCATCGGTTGGAAATGACATCATTTTGTACAAACCTTTCAGGACAAATTTGTTTATTATGCCGTTTTTCGATTTTCCGAAATATACGGCATCTCCGACATTAACATCAAAAATAAATACTGTAGAATTATATCACAGTCGTCGCTCAAATACAAGTGCAGAACAAAAAATTAACGGGATAATTTGAAGCCGACAGGCAAAAATTCATTCGGTCTTGAATTTCGCAATATTCGAGACTGCATCATAGAGGCCGGACACGGGCAGAAGATTTACATTTTTGAATCGTTCGGCACCGCGTATCTTTTCGAAATTCCGTTTCGGAAGCATTATCGTGCGGAATCCGAGCTTTATGGCTTCGCTTACACGGGTATCTGCCGATGTCACATTTCTGCATTCGCCCGACAATCCGAGCTCTCCGAAGGCAATAAAGTCATTCGGCAGAACTATATCTTTATACGATGAAAAAATCGCAAGCGCAACCGCCAAATCGGAAGAATTTTCGTCTATACGTATGCCGCCGATTACATTGACGTAGACATCGCAGGTATTGAGCCTGAGTCCGAGCCTTTTTTCGAGCACCGCAAGTATTAAGCACAGCCGGTTATAATCGACGCCGTCGGCGGTTCTTCTCGGAGCGGGAAAGGCGGTAGACGCGACAAGTGCCTGAATCTCGGTTATCATCGGACGGGTTCCTTCAACCGTACAGACCGCACAGTTTCCCGAACTGTCTTTAGGTCTGCCCGCAAGCAGCATCTCGGAAGGATTTTTGACCTCGCAAAGTCCTTCCTCGGTCATTTCGAAGACGCCGATTTCATTCGTTGAGCCGTATCTGTTTTTGACCGCTCTGATTACTCTGAAAATATGCTGTTTATCGCCTTCAAACGAAAGCACGGCATCTACCATGTGTTCAAGTATTTTCGGGCCTGCGATACTTCCCTCTTTGGTCACATGGCCGACTATGAGTATTGAGATGCCCTTTGTTTTGGCAAGCGATATAAAGCGCATTGCGCTCTCTTTTATCTGTGTGACCGATCCCGCGCTTGACGATACGCTGTCACAGTACATTGTCTGAATCGAATCGACGATTATGAATGCGGGGTTCACATCTTCACATTCATCAAGTATGGCGCCGACCTCTGTTTCGGTAAGCAGATAAAGATTTTTTCCGGTTATGCCGAGCCTTTTTGCTCTGTATCTGAGCTGTCCGCCCGATTCCTCTCCCGACACATAAAGCACGCGTTTATTCGCCGAAAGCGATTCGCATATCTGCAAAAGGAGAGTCGATTTTCCTATACCGGGTTCGCCGGCGAGAAGAACAACCGAGCCGTCGACGATTCCTCCGCCCAGCACTCTGTCAAGCTCTTCCATTCCGGTTTCCGTCCGTATGTATTCGGGAAGATCGACCGCATCATATTTCTGAGCCTTATTACCCATCGGCAGAACGCCGCGCACACGGTTTTTGGAAGGAGCCGCTTGATCTTCGCTCTCTTCCGACACTTCTTCAAAAGTCGAAAATTTTCCGCATGACGGGCATTTGCCCATCCATTTCTGAGTTCTGTATCCGCATTCTATACATTCAAAATAGCTTTTATTGTTTTTCACGGTCACGGTCGCTCCCTTCTTCAAAGAGACAAAAATAGTTTTTCGAGTTTCTTTAAGCTCGTATGCCGTCATTTTTCGGCAGATTTTCTTGACATATCGGATGCAATCTGCTAAAATATAACATATTAAAATTCACAATGCCGCTGTAAAAAGCCCACCGCAACACATTCCGATAACAGTATATGCTGCGATGGGTAAGAGTTTTCGGTTTACCGACTGCGATCTGATTTTACGCTTTTCTTTTTGAAGAAGCCGGATCGGTACTTGACTCCGAGAGGATATGCCGCGCCGCAAATCAGAACGGCGGGAATCGGCATCAGAAGCACGGCAACAGAATTTCCGGGCATAAGAATTTTGGCAATTCCGACATACATACACTGGAGGAATCTTGCCGCAAAATCGCAGACCGTATAAAGATTTACCGCCCAGCCCGGAGTAAGAGCGGCGTTCTCGGCAGGCGAAAGATTTGCAACACGCTCGAAAAATCCGAGATTTGAAATCGATGCCTTACCGATAATTCCGAGAATTGCAAGAAGAAAGTTAAGCGAGTTTGCGCAAAGAGATACAAGCAGTCCCTTAAACGGGCTGAATTTAAGACGTCCGCTTTCGATTTTAATGCCGTCCTTTTGTCCGCTTTCATACACCGTAAAATAAAGAAGAAAAAGATAGAGTCCGACGGCGAAAATACCGGATATCAAAAGAAGCGTTGTGTTTTTGGCGCATGCCATCGACAAGGAAAAACCGAATATCGACATGGCAAGCTGATACACTATCATACGCACCATCATCGAACTGTTATCTTTAATAAACTGCAACATATATCTACTTCCCGAAACAAATTGTATTTAGTGTATTTTAACCCATAATTGTGAATAAACAATAAATAAAAAAGGAAAATTTAACAACTGTATACGAGTGTGAGTTTATGGACGAATATCCGAAAATTTTAGATGAATTTGCCTTTTACAAGCTTACGGTACAAAACCGCAGCAAGTTGACGGTCGAGCAGTATCTCACCGATTTATCACTGTTTTTCCGCTATCTGATAGCACGCCAAAACAATATTTCAACCAAAAGCGAAGAATTTGACAAAATCGATATTACATCGGTCGATGTTGAATTCTGCAAAAATATAAGTTCGGATGATGTGTACTCATTTTTCATGTATGCCGCATCCGAACGCGACAATCACGCGAAATCACGTGCGAGAAAGTTATCATCTCTGCGGAGTTTTTTCAAATATCTTACGGTGAAGCGTCACTACTTTGAGGAAAACCCGGTCAAAGACATAGAATCGCCTTCGGTAAAGCCCGCTCTGCCGAAATATCTGACCGAAGAAGAATGCATAAAACTGCTTGAGGCGGTTGAAAATTATCCGGACTCCAAAAACCGCGTCAGAGATTACTGCATTATTACCCTCTTTCTGAACTGCGGAATGAGACTTTCCGAGCTTGTCGGCATAAGTCTTAAAGACATTGATCCGAATCTTCGCTCACTTCGTGTCACGGGAAAAGGCAGCAAGGAAAGGATAATCTATCTTAACGAGGCATGCAGAAATTCGCTTTCCGCTTGGATTTTGCACCGTCAATCGCTTGAAATAAAAGACAGAAGCGCGCTTTTTATAAGCAGCAGAGGTTCTCGGATAAGCAATAAAACGGTTCAGGCACTTGTCTACAAATATCTGGACGCGGCGGGGCTCGGATACAGACATCTTTCGGTACACAAGCTGCGTCATACCGCCGCAACGCTGATGTATCAGTCCGGGCAGGTAGATGTACGTGTTCTGAAGGAAATACTCGGACACGAGCAGCTTAACACAACGCAGATTTACACTCACGTAAGCAATGCGGGAATGGAAGAGGCCATGAAGCACAATCCGCTATCGACTCTTCACAGAAAAGGGCCGTCGTCAATCGGCGAAAATGACATCGACCTCGATGATGACGGCAGTGGCTCCGATGAAGAAAACGGCGGAAAATAACTCTTCGGTGCAGTTTACACATTGCGGCAAGAACAATTCGGAGAATTTATGATACCAGATTATTATTTCAACGACATTTACGAAATTACACCCGATTTTCTTCACAGTATAAAAATCGACACGATTGTCTGTGACATAGACAACACGCTTGTCACATACGGTGATCCGCTGCCGACAGAATCTGTAAAAAAATGGATTTCGGACATGGAAAAATCGAAAATCAAGTTTGTTTTTCTGTCGAACAATCATCCCCCGAGAGTCGAAAAATTTGCGGGAAGTCTTTCGATTCCCTATTTTGCCGAGGCTAAAAAGCCCGGCACAAAAGTACTTAAGAACGCACTTGACAAAGTCGGAGCCGACAAGTCACATACCGCATCGCTCGGCGATCAGATTTTTACCGATATGCTTGCAGGCAAACGCGCAGGTCTTATTACGATACTCGTCCCGCCGATAGACGACCGAACCGATTTGCTTCACAGAATAAAAAGGCTCGGCGAATATCCGTGCATGAAGCGTTTTTTCGGTCATCACGCGGGAAGAGATGCGGAATTCGAAAACTGGAAAAATCTTACGGTAAGAAAAAATAAAAGGAGCAAAGTTCAAAAATGAGTGCATTATTCGGCCCCAGCGGCAGCTCGGCGTCATTTATTGCCGAAGGCCACAAATCAACAATCGAAGCGCCCGAATGGATTGCCGCGCGCGGTCTTGACGCTTTCGAATACAGTGCCGGGAACGGCGTTAACGGATCGCCCGAGACATTTGCGAAAATCGGGCAGCAGGCGAAAAAATACAGGGTAGCTCTTTCGTTTCACTCTCCGTATTATATTTCGCTTTCGGGGACAGACATCGAAAAAAGGCTTAAAAGTCTTGACTATATTGAGCAAAGCATTGCCGCGTCCGAGGCAATGGGAGCGAATATAATAGTCATACACACCGGAAGCGCATCAAAAATATCGCGCTCGGAGGCTCTGGCGCTTTCAAAAGACACAATCTACAAGGCACTTGAAAAGTTTTCAGACACCGAAGTGGCATTCGGACTTGAAACAATGGGCAAGTTAAATCAGCTCGGCACTCTTGACGAGGTACTTGAAATATGTTCGATGGACAAACGTCTGCGTCCGGTCGTTGATTTCGGACACATGAACGCGAGAAACATCGGAAATCTGTTCAAAACTTCGGATGATTACCGCAAGGTCTTCTCGACTATCGGCGACAGGCTCGGCTATGAATATGCGGACAATCTGCACTGTCATTTCTCAATGATAGAATATACCGACAAGGGAGAAAAAAGACATCTTACATTTGATGACGACAAATTCGGTCCCCCTTACGAACCGCTTATGGAGGCAATATACAAAGACGGATATTCTCCGCGCATAATTTGCGAATCTGCGGGAACGCAGGCGGAAGATGCGCTGACAATGAAAAAATATTATGAGAACTTATGAAAGAAGGAAAAAATTATGACGAGATCCGAACGTCTTATGTCGGAGCTCCCGGAGAGCGCCGACGGAATTATTGTAACAAACTGCAAAAATCAGAAATATCTTTCGGGATTTGATTTTACCGACGGATTTGTGATTGTTACGAGAAAAAACACATACATGTTAACCGATTTTCGGTACATTGAGGCGGCACGCGAACAAGCATTCTCAAATGTTAGGGTTATTCAAATCGATCAGCATTTCCCTTCCGCTTCGGTCAGAGAGATACTCGACTCCGAGAATGTCAAAACACTTGCCTACGAGGAAGACTCGCTGACATGTCTCGAAAAGGCAAAATATGAGGCCGGCATGCTTGCGGAATACCGAATGATACCGTCGGACGGTGCAATCGGAAGAATGCGCATGAAGAAAGATGCAGACGAAATATCCACCATCATTACCGCGCAAAAAATCGCCGATTCGGCGTTCGAACACATTTTGGGATACATAAATCCGGACCGCACAGAGATTGAAATCGCGCTTGAACTCGAATTTTACATGCGTTCTCACGGAGCGAAATCGGTTTCCTTTGACACGATCGCGGTATCGGGAAGCGCATCTTCGCGTCCGCACGGCGTTCCGCGTGACAGAAAAATCGAGGAGGGATTTTTGACAATGGATTTCGGCGCGCTGTACAACGGCTATTGCTCGGATATGACACGAACCGTATGTGTCGGCAAATGCACCGACGAAATGAAAAAAGTTTACGAAACCGTTCTTGAGGCACAGCTTACCGCTCTTGACGCATACGCCGTGGGCAAAACCGGAAAAGAGCTTGACGGGGTTGCACGTTCGGTTATCACAAAAGCCGGATACGGCGACTGTTTCGGACACGGACTCGGTCACGGAGTCGGAATGGACATTCATGAAGCTCCCTATGTCAGCCGAAGCGGCGAAGTCGAAATGGACATCGGCCATGTTGTCACCTGTGAACCGGGTATTTACATCGGCGGAAAATTCGGCGTACGCATCGAAGATATGGTCATTTTTACCGAAAAAGGTGCTGTTGACATAACAAAAAGTCCCAAAAATCTCATAATTCTTTGATAAACGGTTTTTTTTATAAAAAACACTTGAAAATTGAATTGAATTGTAGTACAATACATTAGATATTTTATAAAACATTTATGGAGGTTTTCAGTATGGGAACTGCTATTACTGCGGGTGATTTCCGCAACGGCGTTACCTTTGAGATGGACGGAAAGGTTATGCAGGTTATAGAATTCCAGCATGTCAAGCCCGGTAAAGGCGCCGCATTTGTCAGAACCAAGATGAAAAACGTACTCACCGGTGCCGTAACAGAAACATCTTTCAACCCTACGGCAAAATTCGAGACCGCTTATATCGAGAGAAAAGATATGCAGTATCTTTACAACGACGGTGAGCTTTATTACTTTATGGATCAGGAGACTTACGAACAGACACCCGTAAACCGTGATGTCCTTCCCGATGCATTCAAGTTCGTAAAAGAAGAAATGATTTGCAAGCTTCTTTCCTACAAAGGAAAGGTATTCGGCGTTGAGCCGCCCACATTCGTTGAGCTTGAAATCACAGAAACAGATCCCGGATTTGCCGGAAATACGGCTACAAATACTCTGAAGCCCGCAACTCTTGAGACAGGCGCTCAGATTAAGGTTCCGCTGTTTGTAGGCCCCGGCGAAAAAATCAAAATCGACACCAGAACAGGCGAATATCTGTCCAGAGCATAATCGCCGGATAATATTAAATCGGAGGTTGGTTATATGACTGTAAACGAAAAAATAGCATATCTTAAGGGACTGATGGAAGGTCTTGATTTCAAGTCGGACACACCCGAAAAAAAGATACTTGCTTCGGTTGTGGAAATACTCGGTGACATGTGCGAGGTTGACGACAGCATTTCGGACAGAATGGACAATCTCGAGGAATATCTTTCGGAGCTTGATTCCGATCTCGGCGATGTTGAGGATGTCATTTGCGGTACAGACTGCGATGACGATTCCGACGGATACGAAGATGACGGCGAATTCGAAGATGAATATGCAGACGAAGAAGATGACGATTCTTCAGACGAGGAAGATGACGATGACGGCGATGTTTTTGAAGTCGAATGTCCCGAATGCGGAGAAAACATCTACTTTGACGAATCTCTTCTCGACAGAAAAGAAATCCGCTGCCCGAACTGCAACAAGCTGTTCTCTTTTGAAATAAGCGATGACGATGACGGCGACGGGGATGCAGACTGACAGAGTCCGCTCACGCTGTTTTCAAATCAAATAAAAAATTTCCCGATGCAATGCATCGGGAAATTTTTTATTGTCTGCTTTTGAATTAAAGCTCAAAGATAACGCTGAATATAATCGTATTCTTCTTTCAGCTTCGCAACCGCGTCATCATGGCGGCTCTTTTCATCGGCAAGCTCGCTGTTATATTTATTCTTTACGGTTTTAAGCTGAGACTCTGCATCCGAACGTGCGGAAAGATCCTTCTTTATATCGGCGATTCTTCCGCTGCACTCGGTTACCTTTCCGCGGCATTTTTCGATTTCATCTGCATTGCCGCTTTCCTCGGCTTTCTTAAGGTTATTCTCATAAACTTTGAGTTCCGCCTCGGCAGCGGTCAAATCTTCCTCGGTTACCGACAGGCTGTTTATTTTATTTTCGAGTTCCGTTATTTTTGGCTGATATTTTGCGGTAATATTTGCCGTATTATTGCCGTTAAGTTCATTTTCCGCCGTAAGTTTGGAATTATATTCGCTTATTGCCTGATTTTTCGAGTCGCTGTCGATTGCGGTAACGCGAATTATAATCTGCTCGGAAGAAATCTTTTTACCGCCCTTATTATTTGCCACAACAGTAATGATTGCGGTTCCCGACTTGATGCCGAAGAGTTTACCGTCCTTTATCTTTACGGCGGCCGTTGACGTTGTAAATGTATATGTCTGATCGGTTGCGCTTGCGGGGCTTATCTTTACACCGAGATTAACATACTGCCCTTCGCTTACCGTTATCATTCCCTCTCTTTCGAGTTCATCCGAAATCACCGTTACCGATTCGACCGATATAAATATCGGCGCTTTTTCGACCGTTACAGTAAGCTCTGCCACGGCGCCGGAAGATCCCTTGACGGTAATAACCGCGCTTCCGAGTTCTTTTGCTCTTATAACGCCGGATGCGCTGACGGTAACAATTTTATCATCCGAGGAAACCCATGTGAAAGTTTCATCGGCATTTGCGGGTGTAACGATCGGAACGAGAGTCATATGATCTTCTGTTTCGTTTCCGAGTTTCAGCGTAACCTCCGACTGCTCAAACGAAATCGACACCGACGGATCAATGACCGTGACATTACATTCTGCGCTCATACTGCCGTCAAGTGTGGATGCGGTAATGACAACCGAGCCGACTTTAAGGGCCGTCAGTATTCCGTCCTCACCGACAGACACGATTTTAGGATCGGAAGATGTCCAAATTACCGTCTGAACCGATGCGTCCTCCGGAAGTACGGTTGCTGTAAGTTCCCCTGTAAGGCCTATTTCAATCGTCAGCTCGGATTTATCAAGTTCAATTCCGGTTACTGACGTTGTAACCTCCACGATACAGGTTGCGCTGACGCCGTTGGGCGCTGTTATTTTAATTGTTACGGTACCGGTGGCAAGAGCCGTAACGACTCCAGCTTCGGATACAGCCGCAACATTATTATCCGAACTCTCCCATGTAAACGACTGTCCGGTCGCATCAATGGGATTTACGTTATAATCGAGTTTTTTGCTGATTCCTTTGTTTATCTTTATATTTGTTTCTTCAAATTCAATCGACGAAACCGGATTCATTACCGTCACGTTGCAGGTAGCCGTATATTTTCCGTCGGCAGTTGTGGCAATGACGGTTGATGTTCCGCTCATAAGTCCCGTGACGCTTCCGTCATCCGAAACCATGACAACATTTTCGACTGTTGACTGCCAATTAAGAGATACCGCTATATTTTCGGGAACTGTTTTTACCTCGATTTTCTTTGTTTCGCCTATGTTGATTTTAAGATCGCCCTCGATACTTATGCCGGACAGTGACGCCGTGACCGTAACCTGACAGCTTACGGTATATTTATTATCGATTGTGGATGCGGTTACCGTTGTCGTTCCCTCGGAAACGCCTGTAATCACGCCCGACGGATTCACGGTTGCGACAGCGGTGTCTGTCGACTCCCATATTACATTCGATGTTTCATCGCCCGTCGAGAGCAATGTGGCCGTAAGTTTTTCGGTCTGACCGACGGCAATTATTACCGATGATTTATCAACCGCTATGCCCTCCCTGGGCTTTTCGGTGGTCTGTTTTGCAGTCGTTTCATCTTTTTGCTCGGTTTTACATCCGGCAAAAAGGCAGAGCACAGACGCAATACAAAGAATTATGCAAAGATATCTGTATATTCTCTTCACTTTTGTTACCATACCTTTCTCTGTAAAAGTTTTTGACGCTTTCGGCCGCTTGAAAATGATTATCATAGTTTTACTTTAAGCATGCAAAAGCCGATATCCGAAAAACAAATCGGAAACAATATGACACTTTAATTTTTCGATTTTTTCAAAGAAAAGCACCGATTTTTTATCAATAAATCGGCAGTTTATTCTTTATTTCGGATTATACCACATTATCGACCTAAAATCAATGTGAAGATTTCACATATTTTTTATCAAACGGCAAACTTTTTATGAACGCATACCATAATTCAAATATTAGCGGCAAATCTCTTGAAATCGATTTTGATTTGTGATAAAATCATTAGAAAGTACAAAATTATTTATATTTTCGGCGAAAGTCAGATGTATTGAAAATTTCGAATTCAGGCTGAAAGGTACGGTTATTATTATGAATAAATTTGACAAATCATTTACCGACTGTGCGGCATCGCTTATGTCGTTTATAGAGAAAAGCCCGACCGCTTTTCACGCGGTTGAAAACATTTCAATGAGGCTTGACGAGATAGGATACACAAGACTTGAGGAAAGCGGAAAATTCGATATTGTACGCGGCGGAAAATATTATGTTACAAGAAACCGTTCGTCGATAATCGCCTTCGAAATTCCGAAAGAAAAAGGCGACACAACCGACTCGTTTATGATATGCGCAAGTCACAGCGATTCGCCGATGTTCAGAATCAAAAGCAACGGTGAGATAACGGCTCTCGGCAACTACACAAAATTAAATACCGAAAAATACGGCGGTATGATTATGTCGAGCTGGTTTGACCGTCCTCTGTCGATAGCGGGAAGAGTCATTATCAAAAAAGACGGCCGATTTGAATCGAAAACGGTCAATATAGACCGTGATGTAGCGATAATTCCGAATGTCTGCATACATTTCAACAGAACAATAAACGACGGTTACAGATACAACGCGCAAACCGACCTGCTTCCCATTATCGGAGATGCGGCGGAAACGGGTGCGCTTGAAAAAGAAATTGCCGACTGTGCAAATGTTTCGGCAGAAGACATCGTTGCATCCGATTTATATCTCTACAACCGTACAAAAGCGGCATTTATCGGTCTTTCGGGCGAATTCTTTTCTGCACCGAGAATTGATAATTTAGGCTGCGCGTTCGGCAGTTTCGAGGGGTTCATATCATCCGAGCCGACAAAGGGCGTCATACCTGTATATGCCGTATTCGACAACGAGGAAACGGGAAGTCAGTCAAAGCAGGGAGCGGCATCAACCTTCCTTTACGACACGCTGAGAAGGATATGCTCCGCTCTTAACATAAGCGGAGATGAATATCAGCGGATGATTGCGAAATCATTCATGGTATCGGCAGACAACGGTCATGCGAAACATCCGAATCATCCCGAACTTTCCGACTGTGACAATTCGCCTTTTATGAACAAGGGCGTGGTAATCAAATACAATGCCAATCAGAGATACACAACCGATGCGCTGTCTGCCGCAATATTCGGGGAAATCTGCAAAAAGGCCGATGTCCCCGTACAGGTTTTCGCAAATCGCTCGGATCTTGCCGGCGGATCGACGCTCGGAAATATTTCACAAACTCAGGTTTCGCTGAACACGGTCGACATAGGTCTTGCGCAGCTTGCGATGCATTCCGCATACGAAACTGCGGGAACGGCAGATATTCTCTATCTTAAAAAGGCGATAAAAGCATTTTATGAGACCGCAATATACTGTGAAGGCGACGGTATATACAGAATATAGTTCGGCTGCAAAAGACGAAAAATCATTCGATTCGTCAAAAGAAAGGTATGGTCATAAAAAATGGCATTACATGACAAAATCGGCGAAGTGATGCGCGCATTTTCAGGTTCAAAGCATCATCATACAACCGCGATAATTGTGGCGGCGGGAAACGGCAGCAGAATGAATTCGAATGTTACCAAACAGATGCTGGATCTTTGCGGCATACCGGTTGTAATACGCTCTGTCCTTCCGTTCGAGGAGAGCGAGTATATCGATGAGATAATAATTGTCGCACGCGAGGATGAGGTTTCAATTTATCCGAGTCTGCTCAAAAAATACAACATCGAAAAGGTAACAAAAATTATTGCCGGCGGAGAAACGCGGCAGGAATCGGTTCTGAAAGGATTCTGCGAAATTTCCGATGAAACCGATTTTATTGCAATTCACGACGGCGCGCGTCCGCTTATAACGGCTGAGCAGATAAAAAAGGTCGTGCTTGCCGGATTTGACCGCCGTTCTGCGACGGCGGGTGTCAAAAGCAAGGACACGGTCAAGTTGTCTGCGCTCGGCGATTTTGTCGACAGAACTCTTGACCGCGACAAGGTATGGATTATTCAGACACCTCAGGTTTTTTATGCCGATTTATATCGTGCGGCGATATCGGTTTCCGAAAAGGACAATTTCAAAGCGACCGATGACTGTTCGATAGTCGAGCACGCGGGATTTACCGTCAAGCTCGTAGACTGCGGCTATTCGAACATCAAAATTACATCTCCCGAAGATTTGATTTTTGCAGAGGCGATAATCAAAAACAGAGAGGACTTGAAAAAAGATGAATGATATCAGAATCGGTCACGGCTACGATGTACACAGACTTGCAAAAGATCGGGATCTTATTATCGGCGGAGTGAAAATAGACTACGAAAAGGGGCTGCTCGGCCATTCGGATGCGGATGTGCTTCTGCATGCGATTATGGACGCGATGCTCGGTGCTTTGGCACTCGGCGACATCGGAAAGCTGTTTCCCGACAATGACGACCGCTATCTCGGTGCCGACAGTCTCATGCTTTGTTCAAAAGTAAAAGAAATCGTTTACGGCAATGGTTGGCGTATTTCGAATATTGATGCTACAATAATCGCCGAGGCGCCGAAGCTTGCTCCGTATATTGACAAAATGCGATTAAAAATCGCCGAGACGCTTGAAACAGATATCAGCCGAATCAGTATTAAGGCCACAACAGAAGAAAAGCTCGGATTTACGGGCAGCGGCGATGGAATCGCGGCGCACGCCGTTTGTCTGCTGATAACGGGTTGATTTCAGATTATCGGATCGATTTCGGTCTTAAATTTACTTTTTGAAAAAGGAACAATCAAATCATGGAAAGAAAAAATATTGTATCGCCGTCGATACTTGCCGCCGATTTTTCAAGGCTCGGAGAGGAAGTATCGGCTGTCGAAAAGGCGGGAGCCGAATGGCTTCATATTGATGTTATGGACGGCTCATTCGTGCCGAACATTTCATTCGGAGCTCCGGTATACAAGTGCATAAGAAAAAATTCGGGGCTGTTCTTCGATGTTCATTTGATGATAAACGAGCCGATCAGATACATTCCGGACTTTGCATCTGCGGGTGCGGATTTGATATGCTTTCATCTTGAGGCGGCAGAAGATGTCGAAAAAACAATAGCCGAAATCAGAAATCACGGCTGCCGTGTCGGTTTGGCAATCAAGCCGAAAACACCTATCGCCGACATCGAGAAGTATGCGAATCTTATCGATTTACTGCTGATAATGTCGGTTGAGCCCGGATTCGGCGGTCAGAAATTTATGCCGGAAGCACTGAAAAAAGCCGAAGAGGCGGTATCGTTAAGAGTGCGGGAAAATCTTGATTTCGACATAGAAATGGACGGCGGGATTTCGCAGGCAAATGTGAGCGCGGTCCGTGCATCGGGTGTCAATGTCGTTGTTGCCGGTTCGGCGGTATTCGGCAAAGCCGATTACGGAGATGCCATCGAACATTTAAGATAATCCGGCCTCAAACATCTTATGAAAAACAAAAAGCATCTGTTTCGCTTCAGAAGCAGATGCTTTTGTTTTTATATCCGTAATATCAGGTATCAGCCGAGGCATTAAGTATGTTCATAAACTCCTCGCCCGTAATCGTTTCTTTTTCATAGAGATATTTTGCGAGGCTGTCAAGTTTATCACGGTTTGCGGCAAGAATATTATATGCTTTTTCATGAGCGTTTTTGACTATTTCGACAACCTGATTGTCAATCATCGTCTGAGTTTGCTCCGAGCAGGCAAGCGAAGAATCGCCGCCGAGATATTTATTTGTCACCGTTTCAAGCGCAACCATATCGAAATTATCGCTCATTCCGTACCGGGATATCATGGCTCTCGCAAGTTTTGTTGCCTGCTCGATATCGTTTGATGCGCCGGTCGTTACGATGCCGCATGCAACCTCTTCCGCTGCTCTGCCGCCTGTCAGCGTAACAATCTTATTTTCGAGTTCTTCCTTGCTTACAAGGTAATGATTTCCCTCTTCGACCTGCATCGTATAACCGAGCGCTCCCGAAGTTCGCGGAATAATCGTAATTTTCTGAACGGGAGCGGAGTTTGTCTGCATTGCCGCCACAAGAGCATGGCCGATTTCGTGATACGATACAATCATTTTTTCTTTATCGGTTAAAATGGCATTTTTCTTTTGATATCCGGCGATTACGGTTTCGATGCTTTCCTCGAGATCTTCTTCGGTTACCTCTGTTCTCGAACTGCGGATTGCCCTGAGCGCCCCCTCATTGATTATATTCGCAAGTTCGGCGCCCGATGCACCCGATGCCATTCTCGCGATTTTTTCATAATCAATATTCTCTGCCGTCTTGATTTTCTTTGCATGTACGCGGAGAATTGCTTCTCTGCCCTTCAGGTCGGGAAGTTCGACGGGGACTCTTCTGTCAAATCGGCCGGGACGCGTTAATGCGGGGTCGAGAGATTCGGGACGGTTTGTTGCGGCGAGAATAATTACGCCGTTATTGCCGTCGAATCCGTCCATCTCGGTCAGAAGTTGGTTAAGAGTCTGCTCACGTTCATCATTTCCGCCGAGCCTGCCGTCACGTTTCTGCCCGATTGCGTCTATCTCATCTATAAATACTATACAGGGTGCTTTTTCTTTTGCCTGTCTGAAAAGGTCACGCACTTTTGATGCGCCCATTCCGACAAACATCTCGACAAATTCGGAGCCCGAAATCGAGAAAAACGGAACATTGGCTTCACCTGCGACCGCTTTCGCGAGCATGGTTTTACCTGTACCGGGAGGGCCTACAAGCAGCACGCCTTTGGGCATTGACGCACCGATAGATTTATATTTTTCGGGATTGTGCAGATATCCGACGATTTCGGCAAGGTTTTCCTTAGCTTCATCTTCTCCCGCAACATCCGAGAATTTGATTCCATCCGATGATTTTACATATATTTTCGCATTGCTCTTGCCCATATTGAACATCATGGAAGAGTCGCCGCCCGACGCTTTACTCAGCATTTTCTTATAAATAAACTGTCCGATAGCGGTAAAAATTAAAATCGGCAGCAGCCATGACAGCAAAAAGCTGACTATCGGCGACATCTCTTCGATGATTTCGCTTGAGAATTTCGCACCCGATTCTTTGAGTCGGCTTACAAGATCGGGATCGTCCATTTTACCGGTTTTATAGATTTTTTTCCCGTCTTTGTCTGTAAACAGGATACGGTTATCCTGAACTTCGACTTCACCTATCTCTTTGTTTTCGGTCATTGACATGAAAGTACCGTAATCAACCTCTTTTATTCTGGCCTGCTGTATAGTCGGCGCTATTATAAGGTTGAAAAAAAGTATTATCAGCATAACAATGCTGTAATAATAAATCAGCGGTTTTTTCGGTTTCTTTACTTCATTCATATACCATTTCCCTTTCTTTGTTTTTGGGATATAACATCAACATTCTGCCGAAATCATCAAAATTATCCGCGGCTCTGCCGATGTTCCTCTCTGTAAATTCTGTCGGCATTTTCAAGAGAGTGTCTTGCGATTCCGTCTGTAATGCGGAAAAAACGCTCCATAAGGGCTGCGGGAATTTCTTTCATGCCGTCGGATATCCAGCGTACAAGCACTCCCGATATAAATAATGCCGAGTAATGAACTATAAGCTCCATATCCGATTCCGAAATTGTAAGCCCTTCCGATTTTTCTTTTATAAAATCCGGAAGATACTCGAGGCATGTATTATAAAAAGCATCGGTCATTTTTTCGTATCCGATTGTCTTGAATACATGGAGTGTTACCTTTCTGTTTCCGTACATATATGAAGAAATCGCCTTCAGAATTTCCGACCACGAATGACCGTCGGGCGGAATTTTCTCTTTTATATTTGCGATATCTTCACGGAACATTTCGTTGGCAAGCGCGTATATATCCTGATAGTAGTAATAAAAAGTTTTTCTGTTTATGCCGCAGTCATCGACTATATCCTTGACGGTTATCTGACCGAGCGGTTTTTCACTAAGAAATTTCATAAAAGAGCTGTATATTGCCTGCTTTGTGAACTTTGCCATAGTGGTTACCTCCTCTGTCACAGTCTCTGCTCATGATCCTGTTTGCGTCTGTTTCGGGGCGCGCTTCAGCGTAAATACAAATTCGCAATACTGTCCCTGCTTACTGTTCACGGTTATTGTTTCGTTATGCGCGTCAATTATTGTTTTTGCAATATACATTCCGAGTCCGACACCGGTTTTATCCTTTCCGCGGCTCTTATCGGCTTTATAAAATCTGTCGAATATATGCGGCAAATCTTCGGAGGCAATTCCTTCGCCCTCGTTATATACCGAAACATAAATTTTCTTTTCTTTTTCGGTAATGCTTACGGTATATTTGCCGCCTTCGCGGGAAAATTTAACGGCATTATCGCATATATTGTATAGTATCTGATGTATGGCATCTTTGTCGGCTACTACATATTCCCTGTCGTTATCACATTCGAAGCTGACATCAAGCCGTTTCTGCTCTATCCGTGTTTCAAATGATATAAGCACCTGTCTTGCCATTTCGCAAATATCAAACGGCTGCATATTGAATTTGCGTTCGCCTGCCTCGATACGTGATATATCAAGCAGCGATGAAACAAGGCGCGAAAGTCTTCTGACCTCGGAGGCGACGATTTCAAGATAGTACGACTGCTTTTCGGGCGGAATCGCCCCATCGAGAATTCCGTCTATATATCCGGATATAGTGGTCATAGGCGTACGAAGATCGTGTGAAACATTCGCGAGAAAAGTGCTTCTCGTTTCTTCCAGCGTCGCAAGGCTTGATGCCATATTATTGAATGCCATTGCGAGTTCGCTTATCTCGCTGTCACCGATTACCGGAACACGCACATCAAAATGACCTGCGGCAAATGATTTGGCGGCACGGCTTATCGATCTTATCGGTCTGACTATTCTTTCGCTTATAAAATAGCTTGCAATGAGCGCGGCAATCATTACCCACATTGAAGCCATGAGAATCATTCTGTTAAGCGAACCGACAATACCCGCAGTATATGAAAGCGGCGTACAGGCGAAAATCACACATTCGGGATTTATTGCGTCGGGGATCGGAATGGCATACGAATAATGCTTTTCGGAAAATACTCCTCCGAGATAAGAACCGTCGGAATCAAATCTGCGCACGAGATCGTCGGAAGAAAGTCCACCGGCGACATTTCCCTTTATATAACCGTCGGGAAGCGTACTGTCGGAAAAAATAATGGTGCCGTCTGCGTCAACAATGATAACAAACATATCTTTTTTATATTTTGTTATCGCCGACACCATTTTATCTGTCATTTCGCTTTCGCTTTTTATGTATTCGCGTATACTGCCGTAACTGCTGTCCGAATAGGCATTTTTGAGCAGAAAATCTACCGATTGGGCAATCTGCGACAGTTCATTTTCGGTGGTATCATCCAAATGCGATTTGACTATTGAGCCGACGATCATCGCAAGAATAGAGAAACTCACAAAAATTATCGCCATAAAGGCAATCAGGTATCTGGCAAAAACACTCTTAAACATCAAAATCCTCTTTCATCCGAAAAAGCGGCAATCAGACATTGAATCTGAACAGAACGACATCGCCGTCCTGCATTACATAATCCTTTCCCTCGCTTCTGTAAAGCCCTTTTTCCTTTGCGGCGGCTATCGATCCGCAGCGTTTCAGATCATCATAGGCTACTATTTCCGCGCGAATAAATCCGCGTTCGAAATCGGTATGAATTTTTCCCGCCGCCTGCGGGGCTTTTGTTCCGCGCTTAATTGTCCAGGCGCGGACTTCCTGAACGCCTGCCGTAAGGAATGAGATAAGTCCCATCAGATGATAGCTTGCCCTGATAAGTTTATCAAGACCGCTTTCTTTTATTCCGAGATCGGCGAGAAATTCGCTCTTTTCGTCATCGTCGAGTTCGGCGATTTCCGCTTCGACTCCGGCGCAAATCGGCACTATTTCGGCGTTTTCGGATTTGGCGAGTTCTTCGAGTTTCTTATATCCTTCATTCTCCTCGTATCCGCCGCCGACATCGTCTTCGCCTATATTTGCGGCGTATATGACCGGTTTCATGGTCAGAAGTGAAACATCACTCATGATTTTCAGCTCGTCTGCCGTATACTCAATCGAACGAGCGGGTTTTCCGCTTTCGAGAACTTCATAAACGCGTTTAAGAAGATCAAGTTCTTCGGCATATTTCTTGTCGCCGCGCAGCAGTTTCGTTGTTTTATCGATACGGCGTTCGAGCGTTTCCATATCGGCAAAAACAAGTTCGAGATTTATGGTTTCGGCATCGCGCACGGGGTTGATCGTGCCTTCGACATGTATAATATTCGAATCTTCAAAGCAGCGTACAACATGAACTATTGCATCAACTTCCCTGATATGTCCGAGAAATTTATTGCCGAGTCCTTCTCCGCGTGATGCGCCTTTTACAAGTCCGGCTATATCCACGAATTCGACAACGGCAGGTGTATATTTTTCGGCGTGATAGAGTTCGTTCAGCCAGTCAAGGCGTTCATCCGGTACGGTAACCACTCCGACATTAGGCTCTATCGTGCAAAAAGGATAGTTTGCCGATTCGGCACCCGCATTTGTAATCGCATTGAAAAGTGTGCTTTTTCCGACATTTGGAAGTCCGACAATTCCGAGTTTCATTTATGATAAATCCTCTTTTTCAATTAGTATAGTATTATAAACACAGTTATTATAGTACATTTTGTTAAATAAGGCAAGCTTTTTTGCGCTCTTTCCGATTTTTTCTGAAAAAATCACATAATGTTCACAATATCTTCATCACATCCCCTCATATATCCTTTATAATAAAAATGAACTTGGATAACAATTTAACAAAGTTAATAAATTAACAAATCCGAATGATCAGGAGGACATTAAAATGGGAACAAAACTTCTTGTTGTTGACGATGATGCCAATATTTGTGAAATGGTGCGGCTCTATCTTGAAAAAGAGGGATACGAAGTCAAAACGGCTGCCGACGGTGTTGAAGGAGTCAGCTTCTTCAAAATGTACGAGCCGGATCTTGTGCTTCTCGACATTATGCTCCCTCGCAAGGACGGCTGGCAGGTATGCCGCGAAATCCGTGAGATTTCAACAAAGCCCATAATCATGGTAACCGCCAAAGGCGAAGTATTTGACAAGGTTCTCGGACTTGAACTAGGTGCAGACGACTTTATGGTAAAGCCGTTTGACATGAAGGAGCTGTCCGCAAGAATCAAAGCGGTACTCCGCAGATACAGCTCACACGACAATTCGGGCGATGACGAGGTAATCAAATTCGATAACATCGAAATAAGTCTGCAGAAATATGAGCTTAAACTTGCCGGACGTTCTGTTGACATTCCCCCCAAAGAACTCGAACTTCTCTACTTCCTTGCTTCCAACTACAACCGCGTATTTACCCGCGATCAGCTTCTTGACAAAGTATGGGGATTTGACTATCTCGGCGACTCGCGCACTGTCGACGTTCATGTAAAACGTCTGCGTGAAAAGCTTGAGGGAGTATCAAACAAGTGGGTACTCAAGACAGTATGGGGCGTCGGATACAAATTCGAGCTTCTTCAATAATACGGTATATGTACCGAAAAACGCCGTCCGTTCCCTGTTCGGGGAACGGACGGCGTTTATTTTTATCCTCCGAGGTAGGCTCGTTTAATACTGTCATCGGCGAGAAGTTCTTTACCGGCTCCGCTTTTGACAATTTTTCCGACCTCAAGCACATAGGCACGGTTTGCAACATTCAGTGCCTTTTTCGCATTCTGTTCGACAAGCAGAACGGTTGTACCCGATTTTTGAATTTCGGATATCATATCAAAAACGGTATTGACATAAAGCGGCGAAAGTCCCATGCTCGGCTCGTCAAGCAGCATAAGCTTCGGTTTTGACATGAGAGCGCGGCTCATTGCAAGCATCTGCTGCTCTCCTCCCGAAAGAGTGCCGGCAACCTGCTTCGATCTTTCTTTCAAAATCGGGAATCTTTGATAGATGCTCTCAAGTGTATTTTCGAATTCTTTTCTGTCGCCCCGTGTATAAGCGCCGAGCTGAAGATTTTCAAATACGGTAAGTTCCTGAAAAATCCGGCGTCCTTCGGGTACCTGTGCCATACCCATTGATGTGAGTTTATGAGCGGGAATATTTGTTATATCGGTTCCGTCAAAATACACCGACCCCGCTTTTTTGGGAATAAGTCCGTTTACGGCGTGCATAATTGTGGTTTTGCCCGCTCCGTTGGCGCCGATAAGCGCAACGATCTCACCTTCATTTACGGTAAATGAAACGCCTCTTATCGCACGGATAAGTCCATATGATACTTCCAAATCTTTTACTTCAAGCAATGCCATATCACTCATCTCCTAAATAGGCTTTTATTACCGTCGGGTCATTAAGCACATCGGCTGTTTTGCCCTGCATAAGTACCGTTCCGAAATTCAGAACCGTAAGTTCTTCGCAGATTCCGCTGACAAGGCTCATATCATGCTCAATCAAAAGTACCGTAACATTAAAGCGTTTACGGATAAATCTTATTGTTTCCATGAGTTCGGCGGTTTCCTGCGGGTTCATGCCTGCGGCAGGCTCATCGAGCAAAAGCAGTTTCGGGCGTGTTGCGAGCGCACGCGCGATTTCGAGCTTTCTCTGCTTACCGTACGGAAGGTTACTTGCGAGATTGTTTCTCTCATCGAGAAGTCCGAAAATCGAGAGCAGGCTTTTCGCTTCGTCTCTCATTTTTTTCTCGGTTTCGAAATGATGCTTAGTGCGCAAAATACTGTGAACGGGGTTACATTTATATTCGGGAAGATTCTGCATACCGATAAGAACATTTCTTATCACGCTCATATTATTGAACAGCCTGATATTCTGGAATGTTCTTGCGATTCCGTGTCGGCAGATATACTCCTGATTTTTCCCTGTCATATTTTCGCCGTCAAGATAGAATTTTCCGGTTGTGGGCGTATATACGCCGGTTATGATGTTGAAAAAAGTGGTCTTTCCGGCGCCGTTGGGTCCGATAAGTCCGTACAATGCGCCTTTTTCGATTTTTATATTGATATCGTCAGCCGCCTTCAATCCGCCGAATGAGATTCCGAGTTTATCGGTTTCAAGCACATATCTGTTGTCGCTCATTGCTTTTCTCCTTTCGACGGTTTATCGGGTGAAAATGATTCATCGGGTGAAACGTCTGTTGACAGAATCTCATCCATTTTGACTTTGGTGGGTATTCTGCTCCAGTTTGCTTCGTCATCCTTGACGACATCCGCGGAATTCCATTTTTTAGGCTGCATTTTTTTGATAAGATTGCGAATCGAATATTTATCACGCAAAAGTTTAAGCGACGGTGCATTATTGAATATTACGAGAACTATAAGAATCACGGCATAAATAAGATATTTCAGTGCCGCGAGATCTCCCGAAAGTTTAGTCGTAAGATTGAAGTTGATAAATGTGAGCAGAGTCGCCGAGATAATCGAGCCGCTTATAGAGCCCATACCGCCGAGCACAACCATAACGAGAATTTCTATTGAGTAGTTATAGCTGAACGCGGTGTAGCGAATAGGTGTAGTTGCGAATCCGTAAAGTGTACCCGCGATACCGGTAAAGAATGCCGAAAGAACAAACGCAAACAGCTTATAAAATGTTACGTTTATTCCCATAGAGTGAGCGGCGATTTCGTTATCGCGTATTGCGGTAATCGCGCGTCCGTGTTTCGATCTGATGATATTCTGCGTAACCGCGAGAACGATAAGAAGAACAACGAATGCGACTACAAATTCGGAATTTCCGTATTTTATTGTTCTTGTCGAAAGTCCGAGCGCGCCGCCGAAACATTCGAGATTCATGAATATATTGCGGACGATTTCTCCGAAGGCAAGTGTGGTTATCGCAAGATAGTCGCCCTTCAGTTTAAGTACCGGAATACCGATTACAAGTCCGCACAATGCGGCGGCAAGGCCGCCGACAATCATTCCGATTATCAAAAGCAAAAGTTTGGAATTAACGGCAGGCTCAAGAAGAATTGCCACATAGCACCCGATATATGCGCCGACGCACATAAATCCCGCATTTCCGAGGCTGAGCTCGCCTAAAAATCCGACAACGATATTAAGCGAAACGGCAAGAATAACGCTATACCCTATCTGCATCAGCAGATTTGCGGTTGATGCCTTCATACCGCCCGTATAATAGAGTATCGAAGTAACCGCAAGTGCAGCGGCAACCATAATATAGTTAATATAATATTTGAGTTTGAATCCTGTTTTGATATACGAAAAATATCCCATGCTCACACCTTCTCTCTGCGTTTTTTACCGAGCAGACCTGTAGGTCTGAACATAAGTATAAGTATCAGTATCGCAAATTCGATTGCGGTTGTATACGGGCCGATACCCGGAATAGACTGTACAACCTTTTCGACTATGCCGAGGAAAAGGCCGCCGATCATTGCGCCGGGAATCGATCCTATACCGCCGATAACCGCTGCGGTAAATGCTTTGATGCCGGGCATCGATCCGGTTGTGGGATCGACAAGAGGTATCTGAAGAAGATAAAAGAGGCTTGCAAACGCCGCCAGAACTGAGCCTATGGCAAATGTTACCGATATAATCATATTTACATTTATTCCCATAAGCTGGGCCGCCGCTCTATCCTCGGATACGGCAAACATTGCCCTGCCGAGTCTGGTTTTATTTACAAAAACGGTTAAAACAATCATAATCACGGTTGCCGCGGCAAGTGTGATTATCGATGAAATCTGAACGGTAACACCGAATATTTTGAGTGCACCCATTGACGGGAACGGACTCGGTTTTGCCTGAGAGCCGTATATTAGCTGTGCAACGCTCTGAAGCAGATAGGAAACACCTATTGCGGTTATAAGCACCGCAAGAGGAGATGCGCCGCGCAGGGGCTTATATGCCAGCTTCTCTATCAAAATACCGAGCAGTGCGCATACGACAATCGATACCGCAAATGCGGCGGTGAAATTGCCGAAAAGTCCGAAGGTCGATATAAGTGCATACGCACCGACCATAATTATATCTCCGTGGGCGAAATTAAGCATTTTGGCGATACCGTAAACCATTGTATAGCCGAGTGCTATCAGGGCATATATCGCTCCGAGACTGAGTCCGTCTATCAGTGTACTCATTTCAATATCCTTTCAGAAAGGTCCGACGTTTCGAATAACCGCATCGCCGAGGCCGAATTGACTGCTTTCCCCATATCGCAGGAGAAGCCGAATGTCCGGTTATCGCCGTATTCGATGAAAATCGGACATTCGGTTTGATTTTATTTTATTATTTCGAGAAGGTTACAATCTGTGCGCTCTTCTCGCAGGTTCCGCTCGCATCCCAGCTCATTGTTCCGGTAACGCCGGTATATGTGAAGGAATCGGAGGTGAACTGTGTCTTGAGTATTTCGCAGAGGTCTGCGGCGCTTATGGTGACATCTTTAACATCGGCCGCTTTCATTGCCTCGTAAATCGACATTACGGCATCATATCCGTCTGCGGCGAACTGGTCGGGAGTGCTTCCGTATGCTTCTTTATATTTTGTGACAAATGTCGATACCTTTTCATCTGTGCTTGACGCGTCGAAAGGTGTTATATATTTAACCGAATTCGTGACCGTATCCGAATCTGTGAACATCTTATCAATACCGTCAAAACCGTCGCAGCCGAAAATATCCGAATTGCATCCTTTAGCCATGCAGGCCTTGATGATAAGCGATGCTTCCTCATAGTATGTGGGAACGAAGATTACGTCGCAATCCTTGAGAGCTTCAACCTGAGTTGAGAAGTCTTTATTTGTTTCGGAGGTAAACGACTGCTCTTTAACGGTCTTACCGAGCTCAGCCAGCTTTGTCTTGAATGCTTTGAAAAGATCGCTTGAATATGTATCGCTCGAATCGTAAATCGCGCCGATATTGGAGTATTTTTCGGCAAGTGTTTCGGCGGCAAGAACACCCTGCTGGTCATCGCCGAAGCATACGCGGAATGCGTTATCCTCGGCAATTACGGTTTCATTCGAAGCCGAAGGCGTAATCATAAACGTTTTATTTGTATATGCTTCTGCGGCAAATGATGCACATGCTCCCGATGTAACCGAGCCGATAGATGCCTGCATACCCTTTTCATAAAGTGTATTGAATCCGTTTTTCGCGTCGACTTCGGTGCATTTATCATCAATCATTTCAAATGAAAAATCAATTCCGTTAAGTCCGCCGAGCTCTTCGTTTATGACTTTAATCGCAAGTTCGGCTCCCTGTTTAACCGAAATACCGTACGACGAATTTTCTCCGGTAAGCGGACCTGTTGAACCGATCAGGAATGTTTTGTTATCCTTTGCGTAATTGCTTGATCCGCAGCCGGTAAAACATGTGGCAACGGCTGCCGCTGCAGCGAGTGCAGCAACTGTTCTGAATACTTTTTTCATCTTTTTTCTCCTTTGCAATTTTAGATAAATTTTATTTTAAGACCAATCGGTCAAAAATAAACAGATAATTAAAAATGCGGTCTGCCTTCGGCAAACCGCATATCATTGTCTACACATTTAATTTATCGGTAGGCTGACTGACGAAATCAATTTGCCGTTTTCAGTTGTTTTCGTAATTAGAATAATGACGGATGCTATAATTATGACAACAATACGCGAAATCACAGGTGCGAGCAGGCAGACGAGAGCAAGCACAAGCACAAAAAAAGCGGACACCGCAATGCGAATGTCCACAAGAGATATATTCTTTTCGGATGAAAAAGAGCAGGCAGAAAAAGCCTTCGCACATTCACATGCAAAAGACGACATACGATTTGTTGAATTCATGCTCTGCATTGATGTACTCATGCTCTTTTCTCCTTCCGAAATGTTCATAATTGATTTTGACTAAGTATACCACACCAAATCATTTGTGTCAATCGTTAATTTCGACAATATTACGGATATTTTTCGCATAACAATCGTTGTTATGAATAATTTTTCACTTTATTTCGACTTTTTCCGAAAAATTTATGCCCGACAGTCGACTGTCGGGCATAAATCTAAATTTTATTCTGCTTCACCTAATGATGTCGGTGCCGATTCGGCGCGTTCTACCTCGATGTCGCGGTAACGTTCCATACCCGTTCCCGCGGGAATGAGTTTACCGATGATAACATTTTCCTTAAGACCGACAAGGTGATCGACCTTTCCGGCAATCGCCGCTTCGGTAAGCACCTTGGTTGTTTCCTGGAAGGATGCGGCCGAGAGGAAGGACTCTGTCTGAAGAGCTGCCTTCGTAATACCGAGAAGTACGGGCGAAGCCTTTGCAAGGCAGAGATCACGCTCACCTGCGTCAATTCTCTTCTGCAGTTCTTCGTTTGTATTCTCAAACTCGATAAGATCGACAAGCGATCCTTCGAGGAATTCGGTGTCTCCCGAACTTTCGACGCGGCACTTTCTTGTCATCTGACGTGCGATAACTTCGATATGCTTATCGTTGATATCAACAGATTGCAGACGGTAAACCTTCTGGACTTCTCTGATAAGATAGTCATAAGCCTCATCAAGTCCGTTGATTCTCGTGATATCCGCGAGGCTCATGCTGCCCTCTGTAATAGCATCGCCGTGAACAACATAATCGCCTTCTTTTACGATAAGACGTGTACCGTTGGGAATTGAGTAGGAAACATTTTCGCTTGTAACGGGATTTGTGAGAGTAACTTTTTTAGCTTTTCCGTTCTTGTCATCGGCAATCGATACATTACCGTCAATATCGGCGGCAACAGATGTCTTCTTCGGACGTCTTGCCTCAAACAGTTCCTCGACACGGGGCAGACCCTGTGTAATATCGGATGCGGAAGCAACACCGCCGGTGTGGAAGTTTCTCATCGTAAGCTGTGTACCGGGTTCACCGATAGACTGAGCGGCAACGATACCGACAGCCTCACCGACATTGACCTTGTTTGTTGTCGCAAGGTCCATACCGTAGCAATGCGAGCATACGCCGTATTTACACTTACACTGAAGAACCGTTCTTATTTCAACCTCGGTTATGCCTGCGGCAAGAATCTTATTGACCTCTGCCTCATTCATCATCGTATCGGCCTCGACAAGAACTTCGCCGGTAGCGGGATCGACAACATCATGCAGTGTATATCTGCCGAGAAGTCTTTCGGAGAGCTTTTCGAGAGTGCTGTCGCCGTCCTTGATTTCGCGGACTGTCATTCCCTTTGTGGTATTGCAGTTTTCCTCACGGATGATAATATCCTGTGCTACGTCGACAAGACGACGTGTAAGGTAACCCGAGTCGGCGGTACGAAGTGCGGTATCCGACAGTGCCTTACGTGCTCCGCGCGCGGCAAGGAAGTATTCGAGTATATTAAGACCTTCGCGGAAGTTTGATTTAATAGGAAGTTCGCTTGCACGTCCGGATGCGGCAGACATGATACCACGCATACCTGCGAGCTGTCTCATCTGCGTCATATTACCACGGGCGCCCGAATCCGCCATCATCTTAATCGGGTTATAGCGGTCGAACGAATCTTTGATGATTTCGACAACCTGTTTTGTTGCCTGATCCCAAATATTCATAACGCTCTTATAGCGTTCATCCTCGGTAAGTTCACCGCGCAGGAAGTGTTCATGAATGACCTCGACCTGCTTATCCGATTCGGCGATAAGCTCGTCTTTCTTAGGCGATACCTCAACGTCGGACACTGCTATCGAAATCGATGCGAGAGTCGAATATTTATAACCGGTCGATTTGATATGGTCAAGTACTTCCGCAGTTACCGAAGCACCGTGAAGTTTAATCGTTCTGTTGATTATATCACCGATCTGCTTCTTTCCGCAGGTAAACATAATCTCAAGATCGCAGATGCGTTCCGGATCGGATCTGTCTACATATCCGAGGTCCTGAGGAATGAATTTATTGAATATAAGGCGTCCGTATGTTGCATCAACGAGCTTCGATACCGTCTCGCCGTTGATCTCTCTTGTAACACGAACTTTAATCGGTGCGTGAAGTCCGACATTGCCTGCTTCATAGGCCATCTCGACCTCGTCCATATCGCGGTAGACATGTCCCTCGCCTTTTTCACCGGCGCGGTCAATCGTAAGATAATATGAACCGAGAATCATATCCTGCGTAGGAACGGCAACGGCTTTACCGTCGGCGGGTTTCAGCAGGTTATTTGCCGAAAGCATAAGGAATCTCGCTTCGGCCTGCGCCTCATTTGAAAGCGGCACGTGTACAGGCATCTGGTCACCGTCGAAGTCGGCGTTGAACGCGGTACATACCAGAGGATGCAGCTTAATTGCTCTGCCCTCTACAAGTATCGGCTCGAATGCCTGAATTGAAAGTCTGTGAAGTGTAGGTGCACGGTTAAGGAGAACGGGATGCTCCTTAATTACGATTTCGAGTGCGTCCCAAACATCGTTATCGACTCTCTCGACCTTTTTCTTGGCGTCCTTAATATTGTTGGCCTTCTGAGTTTCGACAAGACGTTTCATTACGAACGGTTTGAACAGCTCAAGTGCCATTTCCTTAGGAAGACCGCACTGATATATTTTAAGTTCAGGACCGACAACGATAACCGAACGTCCCGAATAGTCGACACGCTTACCGAGAAGGTTCTGACGGAAGCGTCCCTGCTTACCGCGGAGCATTTCGGAAAGTGATTTGAACGGACGGTTGGACGGGCCTGTTACAGGCTTGCCGCGCTTTCCGTTATCAATCAGGGCATCAACGGCTTCCTGAATCATTCTGCGCTCGTTACGAATAATGATTTCGGGAGCGCGAAGTTCAATCAGCTTTTTAAGATTATTGTTTCTGTATATAACTCTTCTGTAAAGGTCGTTAAGGTCGGATGTGGCAAAGCGTCCGCCGTCAAGCTGTACCATAGGACGAATATCCGGAGGAATGACGGGAATGACATCAAGAATCATCCATTCGGGCTTATTTCCCGACTTACGGAACGATTCAACAACTTCAAGGCGCTTAATAACCTTGGCTTTCTTCTGACCGGTTGCGTTGCGAAGCTCATCTTTAAGCTGCGCGGAAAGCGCATCTATATCAAGTTCATGAAGAAGTTCTTTGATTGCGGCAGCACCCATACCGACCTTAAAATCATCGCCGTAACGCTCAAGGGCATCCTTATACTGAGCTTCGGTGAGAAGGTCAAATTTTGCAAGGTTTGAATCACCGGGATCGATAACTATATAGCTTGCATAGTAGAGCACTTTTTCGAGTGCGCGAGGCGACATATCGAGAAGTGTTCCCATTTTAGACGGGATTGCGCGGAAATACCATATATGGGATACGGGTGTTGCGAGTTCGATATGTCCCATACGTTCGCGGCGAACCTTTTTCGTGGTTACGTCGACTCCGCACTTTTCACATTTCTTATTGGCGTAGTGAACTCTCTTATATTTTCCGCAAAGACATTCCCAGTCCTTTGTAGGGCCGAATATTCTTTCGCAGAACAGACCGTCACGTTCCGGCTTCAGCGTACGGTAGTTAATCGTTTCGGGCCTTTTAACTTCGCCGTAAGACCAGCTGCGAATCATTTCGGGAGACGCAAGTCCGATCCTGATAGAGGCAAACTGATTATCTTCCATATACATTCTCTCCTATCTTACATTTCATCGTCAAAGTCGGAGTCATCGTCCGTGCTGTCGTCGCCGTAACTGCTGTCGTCAATTATGTCGGCGTCGGGGTCATCTCCGTCAAATGTTTTATTGAACATCTCTTCTGTTGCGACAGTTTCGCCGACTTCATCTTCGGAAATGGTGCTTGCGAGTTCATCTTCCATACCGATAGTCGACAAATCGATTTCCTTGCCCTCTTTATCAAGTACGCGGACATCAAGGCAGAGAGACTGAAGTTCCTTGACAAGAACCTTAAAGGATGCGGGAACGCCGGGTGTCGGGATATTCTGTCCCTTGACAATAGCCTCATAGGCTTTTACTCTGCCGGTTACGTCGTCAGACTTGACTGTGAGGATTTCCTGAAGGGTATATGCCGCGCCGTAAGCTTCGAGTGCCCAGACTTCCATTTCTCCGAAACGCTGGCCGCCGAACTGGGCTTTACCGCCGAGAGGCTGCTGTGTAACGAGAGAGTACGGTCCTGTTGAACGTGCGTGAATCTTATCGTCAACAAGATGGTGGAGCTTAAGATAGTACATGATACCGACTGTTACGGGGTTATCAAACTGTTTTCCGGTACGTCCGTCATAAAGAACCGATTTGCCGTCGCAAATCTTGAGCTCATGATTTTCAACCATTTTATTCAGCTCTTCGGTGCTCTTATCCGATACATCGAATTCTTTATAGGTGAGTTTTCCGGTTTCGGGATCTTTTTCGCAAGTATAGTATGTCTTTGACGTGGTTATACGGTCAACCGGGAGGACATCTCTATACAGACCGGCTTTTCTCTGCCATTCCATGATATCTTCATAGGTTGCGCCGTCAAACACGGGTGTCATAACCTTATATCCGAGACGTCTCGCGGCAATTCCGAGATGAACTTCGAGAACCTGTCCTATATTCATACGCGAAGGCACGCCCATAGGGTTAAGCACAATGTCAAGCGGTGTACCGTCGGGAAGGAAAGGCATATCTTCGGGAGGAAGTATTCTCGAAACGACACCTTTATTTCCGTGGCGGCCCGCCATTTTATCTCCGACCGAAATCTTACGTTTCTGTGCGATATAGACGCGTACGACTTTATTTACGCCGGGCGCGAGATCGCTGTCGCCGTTTTCACGCGAGAATATCTTGATATCGACAACGATACCCGATTCGCCGTGAGGCAGTCTGAGCGATGTATCGCGGACTTCTCTTGCCTTTTCACCGAAAATCGCACGGAGAAGTCTTTCTTCTGCGGTGAGTTCGGTTTCTCCTTTGGGAGTTACCTTACCGACAAGGATATCGCCTGCGCGGACTTCGCTTCCCTTACGCACGATACCGTCGGCATCAAGATCCTTCTTGGCATCTTCGCCGACATTCGGGATTTCACGTGTTATCTCTTCCGGACCGAGTTTCGTATCACGGGCTTCATGGGAATATTCTTCAATATGAATGGAGGTATATACGTCATCGCGTACAAGTCTTTCATTAAGAAGGACCGCGTCCTCGTAGTTATAACCTTCCCATGTCATAAATCCGATAAGCGGGTTCTTTCCGAGCGAAATCTCGCCGTGATCTGTTGCGGGGCCGTCGGCAATAACATCGCCTTTATTTACATATTCGCCCTCGTCTACAATCGGACGCTGGTTGATACATGTACCCTGGTTGGAACGTTTGAATTTAAGAAGAGTGTAGGCGTCGGTCTTGCCGTCATCTGTTTTAATGACAATCTGATCGGCGGTAACACGCTGAACAGTACCGGAGTTTCTGGCAACGACAACAACTCCCGAGTCGACGGCGGCTTTATGTTCGATACCGGTTGCGACGATAGGAGCTTCGTTCACCATCAGCGGGACTGCCTGCTTCTGCATGTTCGATCCCATAAGTGCGCGGGCGTTGTCATCGTGGTCAAGGAAAGGAATGAAAGAAGTTGCGACAGACACAACCATTCGCGGGGATACATCCATAAAGTCGGGCTTTGACGCGTCAACTTCAAGAATTTCGTTACGGTGGCGGGATGCGACCTTACGGTTTACGAAGCGGTTGTTTTCATCAAGAGGCTCGTTCGCCTGTGCAACAACATAGTTATCTTCAACATCGGCAGTCATATAGACAACCTCATTGGTAACCTGTCCGGTTGTTTTATCTATTCTGCGGAAGGGAGCCTCAATAAAGCCGTAATCATTGATTCTGGCATAGGATGCGAGATAGGATATAAGTCCGATATTAGGACCTTCGGGTGTCTCGATAGGACACATACGTCCGTAATGAGTATAATGAACGTCACGGACTTCGAACGAAGCGCGGTCACGCGACAGACCGCCGGGGCCGAGCGCCGACAGACGGCGTTTATGAGTAAGTTCGGCAAGCGGGTTGTTCTGGTCCATGAACTGCGAAAGCGGTGAAGAACCGAAGAAATCACGGATTGCCGTTGTAATCGGGCGGATATTTATAAGATTTTCGGGTGAGAGCGATTCGCTGTCCTGAACGGTCATTCTCTCCTTGACAATCTTATCCATACGGGTGAATCCGATACGGAGCTGATTCTGAAGAAGTTCGCCGACCGAACGCAGACGGCGGTTTCCGAGATGGTCGATATCATCGATATTACCGCAGTCATGCGACAGGCAGATAAGATAGTTGATTGACGCATATATATCGGATTTGGTTATATGCTTCGGAACAAGCAGGTCAATCTGTCTTTCACATTCGGCAATCACAGCCTCTTTGCCCTGATCGCCGAAATCTTCTATAATCTTTGAAAGTTTTTCATAATCGACTTTTTCATTTATGCCGATTTCCTTAAGATCATATCCGAGAACCGCTTCGGGATATACGGTACCGTTTGAAAATACCTTAAGTTCCTGAGTACCTTCTTCAACCGAGACATAGACTTCATTTGCACCTTTGAAATCAATATCTTTTGCGATTTCGGAAGTTATAACCGTTCCTTCATCGTAAAGATATTCTCCGGTAACCGAAAAAGCAGGTCTTGTAAGAGTTTTGCCCTCGATTCTTCCGGCAAGGCTCATTTTCTTATTGAACTTGAATCTTCCGACGGGAGCAAGGTCATAACGCTTGGGATCGAAGAACATATTGTGTATCAGCGTCTGTGCCGATTCGACAAGCGGAGGTTCACCCGGGCGAAGTTTACGGTAAATTTCTTTAAGTGCCTCTTCTTCGGCGGTTGAGCCGTTTTTCTGTGCTTCGGCATTCATTCCGTCTTTTTCGAGAGTATTCTTAATCTTTATATCTTCGCCGAAAAGATCGGTTATTGCCCTATCTTCGCCGAGTCCGAGAGCTCTCAGGAATATGGTAACCGGAATTTTGCGGTTCTTATCGATACGGACGCCGAACACGTCGTTCGCATCGGTTTCATATTCGAGCCATGCGCCGCGGTACGGAATTACGGTTGCGGTATAAACGCGTTTTCCCGATTTATCTATTGCCGAATCATAATACATTCCGGGAGATCTTACAATCTGCGAAACTATAACACGTTCGGCGCCGTTGATAACAAATGTGCCGTTTTCGGTCATAAGCGGGAAATTGCCGACATAAACGTCTTTGACAATTACTTCATCGGTATTTTTGTTGTGGAGCCGAACTTTTACATGAAGCGGTGCTTCATAGTTTACGTCTCTTTCTTTGCATTCCTCTTCGGGATATTTGGGAGCGGTATCAAGCGAATAGTCGAGAAATTCAATCGAAATATTTCCCGAATAATCAACGATGGGAGAAACGTCCTTCAATACTTCGCGAAGTCCTTTATCGAGAAACCATTTGTAGGATTTCTTCTGAACTTCGAGCAAATCGGGCATCTCGAGAATGTCGTCAATTTGGTGGAAACTCATTCGTTCGGTTTTACCGAGCTTCACTGGGCTGACCATATGCAATCCTCCATTCAAAACAAACGACCATACCCGATTTGAATAATTCAGGTGTCCCGATCGTTTTCCTACCCCTGCGGCATTCTGGTTAAAGCCGAATCATAAGCGGGAAACGGTGGCCGTTACACTTGAGATCAACCAAATCACGGTATGATCAAAAAATATACAAATATTGATTTTTTATTGAAAATAAAGCAGACTTTGTGCCGTTTTACCGGCAAAGTCGGAAAATCTTTATTTTTCACGGCATATCAACCGATTTTATGTATCGATTATTTTATCACAAAAAGATTGCTCTGTCAAGAGATTTATCTTATTTTTTTCTCTCGGATTAAAAAAAATTTCTTTATTTTTATATATTTTTTTGAAAAAAGTATTGCTTTTTTCGAAAACATATGATAAAATACCAGAGTATGAAAGAGCATTCCACACAAGGAGGTGTACAAATTGCCGAATATCAAATCCGCAAAAAAGCGCGTAAGAGTTTCCGAAGACAAGGCGCTTCGCAACAGGATGTTCAAGTCCGAATACAAGACAACGATCAAAAAGTATCAGGCTGCCGTTGCTGCCGGTGACAAAGACGCTGCCGCAAATCTTTACAAAGCTGCTGTAAAGAAGGTTGATCAGGCCGCCGCGAAGGGTATAATCCACAAAAACACGGCTGCAAGAAAAAAGAGCCGTTTCACGCTTATGCTCAACAATGTCGGTGCCTGACTGATTATACCGATAAAAATATTTAGGATCGCCCTCGGGCGATCCTTTTATTTTTGCTTAAATTTGTCCGGCTTTATCGGATTTTCTCCGATTTTCTCTATTCCGAAAAACCGCATTGCGTTTTCGGTTGTCTGCACGGCAAGTTTCTCGGGATCTTCTCCGCGAATCTCCGCCGCTTTTCTGAGTGTATATTCTACATACTCCGAACGATTGGTCTTTCCGCGCATCGGAACAGGTGAAAGGTACGGGCAATCGGTTTCCACAAGTATTCGGTCTGACGGGACAGAGCGGACAACATCGGCAAGTCTTGTAGCGTTTTTATAGGTAATCACGCCCGAGAAGGACACATAAAATCCGCGTTTCAAAAGTTCCGCAACCGTTTCCCTGCTTGCGGAACAGGAATGAAGAACGCCGCTTATATTTTTATATTCGGACAGAATATCGAAAACATCCCCGTGTGCTTCTCTGTCATGAATAATAACGGGAAAGCCTGTTTTTTCCGCCAGTTCAAGCTGCGCGCGAAACCATTCTTTTTGAATCTCACGCGGCGGATTCTGCTCCCAATAATAATCAAGACCGATTTCGCCGATTGCAACAACCTTAGGGTGATGCAGAAGTTTCTCAAGCCGTGAAAGCGTATCCTCGATTTCGCCTTCGTCGTATATATTTTCGGGATGTACGCCGACTGCCGCATAAAATTCGGGATGCTTTTCGGCAAATTCGATTTGTTTTTCCGATGTCGCGAGATTGACGGCGGCGCCGGTTATTGCGGCAATATTTCGGTCGAACATTCCGGAAAGAAGTTTATCGACATCATCGGACATGAATTTTTCATCGTCATAATGGGCGTGCGTATCGAATATTTTCAAGTTATCTGCCTCCGTCAAGCCGTTTGAGAACATTTTCGAAATAATCGGGGAGGTTACTGTCGAAAAACATATTTTCCCCTGTAATCGGATGCACAAATCCGATTTTTTTTGCGTGCAGGCACTGTCCTCTTACCTCTTCCGCCATTCTTTTTTCAAGAAGAGTATGTCCCGCGCCGTAAATTTCATCGCAGAAAAGCGGATGTCCGATTGACGACATGTGAACTCTTATTTGATGAGTACGGCCGGTTTCAAGAACAAGTTTCAAATGGCAAAAACCCTCATATCTCGTTATTGTAAAATAATGGGTGAGTGCTTCCCTGCCGTCCGCAACAACCGCCATCTTTTTTCGGTCTGTCGGGTTTCTCCCTATCGGCGCATTTATATCTCCGCTGTCTTTTTTCGGATTTCCGACGCATACCGCCTGATATTCTCTGTAAAAATCATGAACCGATATTTGCTTTGCAAGTCCGATATGGGCCGCGTCATTCTTTGCGACAATCAAGAGCCCGCTTGTGTCTTTATCTATGCGGTGAACAATACCCGGTCTTATAACGCCGTTTATCCCCGAAAGTCTGCCCTTACAGTGAAAAAGCAGTGCATTGACAAGCGTGCCGTCGGGATTTCCGGGAGCCGGATGAACGACCATTCCCTTCGGCTTATTCACAACGATAATATCGTTATCTTCATATACAATGTCAATCGGGATATCCTGAGCAACAACGTCACACTGCTTCGGTTCGGGGACCGAAAGTGCGACCACATCTCCGATTCTGAGTTTATAATTTTTCTCAACGGCTTTACCATTGACAATCAGGCTGCCGCCGTCAATCAATTTTTGAATGGCGGAGCGTGTGAGTTCACACTGCTCCGCCGTAAACAAATCGATTCTTTTTCCGATATCGCAATTTTCGGGTGTAAATATCATAACCGCACCTTAATTACCGTTTTCTTCTTTGCCATTTGCTTCGTTTGCGGTATTCTCGACCTTCGAAGTTTTAGCCTCACGAACGGCTTCAATGATTATGGTGAGAATCAAAAGTCCGGATCCCACACAGACAAAAATATCGGCGACATTGAATGTATATCTCCAAATTTCGGGAAACGCGCAGAAATCTATGAAATCGACTACCACGCCTTTGCCGAACTCGCCGTTGAATGTTCTGTCAATCATATTTCCGATTCCGCCGCCGGCAATCATCGAAAGCGAGAGTGTATAGAGCGTACCGACATATTTCGAGACCATTACATAGACAACGATAGCCACTACCGCGACCGGCGCGAGAATCATAAACAGCCATCTGCAGTCCGAAAACAGACCCATCGCCGCGCCGTCGTTGGTAATATATGTAAAATTAAGAACTCCGGAAATGAGCGGTATGCTCTGCCCGATCTCCATATACTTTACAATCAGCATTTTTGAAATCTGATCGAGCAGAACAACGCCGGTCATAACCGAAAAGAGCAGCACCGCTCTCAGAGTCCGAGAATTTTTGCGCATCTCTTGCATACGAAACCGTCCCCGTCTTCAACGCCGTTTTCAACATAGCTCCAGCAACGGTCGCACTTCCTTCCGTCCGCAGGCTCTACAACAACCGAAATCGGACTGTCCTCCTCGGAATATGCGCCGTCATCAGCCTTTTCGGTGCTGACTTCAACACCCGACACGATAAACACGGTCTTCAGGTCATCGCCGAACGAATTAAGATAATTTGCCGTATTTTCATCGGCGAAAATCTTAAGTTTTGCGTCAAGAGATTTACCGATTTTCTTATCGTTTCTTGCAAGTTCGAGTGCTTTCAGCACGGTATCACGCAGTTCAAACAGTTCGGCGTACTTCTTTTCGGCATCGGGCGATGCAAGCTTTTCGTCATAGACGGGCATCTGATTGAGCATTACGTTTTCGGCATCATCCGCTTTTGTATGCGGCATTGCCTTCCATATTTCATCCGCGGTGAATGACAGAATCGGAGCGATTATACGTGTCATTTCGGAAAGGACAATATACATTGCGCTCTGTGCGCTGCGTCTTGCCTTACTTCCCGCAGCCTCGACATAGGTGCGGTCTTTGGTTATATCGATATAAAGCTTTGAAAGATCGGTTGTGCAGAAATTGTTCAGCAGCTGGCATATTACATGGAACTCGTAATCGTCATATCCATTAAGCGCGGTCTTTACAAAAGAGTTGACTCTCGAAACAATCCATCTGTCGATGTCGTACATTTCGTCAAGTTCTACCATATCGGTATCCGGATTGAAATCACCGAGATTTGCGAGAAGGATACGAGCGGTATTTCTTATCTTACGGTAAGACTCGGAGAGCTGTTTGAATATAACATCCGAGCAGCGGACATCCATCCTGTAATCGGATGATGCTACCCACAGTCTGACAATATCGGCGCCGTATTTTTTTACCATATCATCGGGGAGCACCGTATTGCCTTTGGATTTATGCATTGCTTCTCCCTTGCCGTCAACTACCCAGCCGTGAGTAAGCACCTGCTTATAAGGCGCGCCCTGTCCCTTTGAGCCTACGGCACAGAGCAGAGAGGACTGGAACCAGCCTCTGTACTGGTCGGCACCTTCAAGATACAAATCCGCGGGCCATTTATGTCCCTCTTTATTTTCGAGAACCGCAAAATGAGAGGAGCCGGAATCAAACCATCCGTCGAGAGTATTGCTGTCCTTGACAAATGATTTTCCGCCGCATTTCGGGCATACAAATCCATCGGGGAGCAGTTCCTCGGGTGATTTTTCAAACCAAACATTGCTTCCGTTTTCTCCGAAAAGTTTTGAGAGCTTATTTATCGTATCATCGTTGCAAATCGGCTCTCCGCATGATTCACAGTAGAAAACGGGAATCGGGAGTCCCCAATGACGCTGACGCGAGATGCACCAGTCGGCTCTGCCGCGAATCATCTGAACCATTCTGTCGCCGCCCCATTCGGGAATCCAGTCGACATCATCGCACGCCTTTACGGCATCTTCCTTAAATGCGTCGACCGAACAGAACCACTGAGGTGTCGCACGGTAAATTATCGGATTTTTACATCTCCAGCAATGCGGATACTGGTGAATCATTTTAGCGGACGCGAAAAGCGCGCCGCTCTCGGTAAGGTCGGCAAGTATGGCCTCATTTGACTTATCGTAGCGCATTCCCGCATACTTTCCGGCATCTTCCGTCTGGAAACCTCTGTCATCGACGGGTACGATTATATCAATATTATATCTGCGGCAGGTCACATAGTCATCTGCGCCGAATCCGCCTGCCGTATGAACGCAGCCTGTACCGCTGTCCATTGTAACATAGTCGGCATTTACTATCGGAACAACACGATCAAGGAACGGGTGATCGGCGGTTACGAATTCGAGTTCTTTGCCCTTGAAGTTTGCGACAATCTCATAGTCGGAAACACCGCCCGCGCTCATTGTCGCTTCGGCAAGTGCGTTTGCGACAATATAAAATTCACCGTTTGCCTTTACAACCGCATAATCTTCTTTGGGATTTACCGCAATGGCAAGGTTTCCGGGAAGTGTCCATATTGTTGTTGTCCATATAATAAAATATGTTTTCGACAAATCGCAGACATTTCCGAGCAGTCCCTTATCATCATTTACGCGGAATTTCACATAGACCGAGGTACATTCGTCTTCGCTGTACTCAATCTCGGCTTCGGCAAGCGCGGTTTCATCGTAGGGACACCAATAAACAGGCTTCATTCCCCTGTATATATAGCCCTTCTTGAACATTTCGCCGAACACCTTCAGCTCTCTTGCCTCAAACCACGGAGCCATTGTTGTATACGGATGTTCCCAATCGCCGAGTACACCGAGGCGCTTAAACGATTCCATCTGAATATCTACATATTTCTGCGCGAAAGCGTGGCAGGCGCGTCTGAATTCGGGTACCGACATTTTTTTACGGTCAAGTTTATTCTGCTTGATAATCGCCGATTCAATCGGCATGCCGTGGTTATCCCATCCCGGAGTATACGGAACCTTATATCCTCTCATCATTTTCGAGCGGTTTATAAAATCCTTGAGAATTTTATTCATTGCCGTTCCCATGTGAATGTTATTGTTCGAAAAAGGAGGGCCGTCATGAAGTTCAAACATCGGCTTATCGGCATTTTTCTTATTGATAAGATTGTACAGATCGATTTTTTTCCATGACTCAAGCATTTCGGGCTCACGTGCCGGAAGGTTTGCTCTCATGGGAAATTCGGTCTGCGGCAGATTAAGTGACTGCGTATAGTCCTTTGACATATCTTGATTGCTCCTTTATTTTGCCATTTATATTTTATAAATTATTGATTGTTTCCGAAAATAATATCTTCCGCTCTGCTGACTTCGGCGGAAATTTCGGGAATTACGGGATACTCCATTGTGTCTTCCTTATGTTCTCCCGCATTGCCGGCGCCATCTGTTTTTTCGGCATCGGTCATATCAGTCTTTTCGGTATCGGTATTTTCCGCCGTTTCGGCAGCATCTGCCGCTTTTGCGGCGGCATCTTCGCCGACATCCGAATTTTCGTATATGTCAATGCCGTCTTCGACGGAATTATCCGTCGTAATATTCGGAGCGAAATTTCTGTCGACAATTCTTCTGTTCGATTTTATTACAATCTTTCCGACCGTTTCGCTTCTTATTTCATCGATATCGGGGTGGGACGTTTCTTCTTCGTCGGGAGAAATCGATTCGAGATATTCTATATGCCGCTGATACTGCTCGAAAATATCCTTTTTGAATTCCGAGACTTTTGCTTTCATCTCGTCATACAGATTCATCTGCTCTTCTACCTGCTTTTTGAAGTCCGAAATAACCGCATCGCACTCTTCCCTTGCGGTTTTCAGTATGATCTCGGATCTGTCTTTTGCGGCTGTCATCATCTGCGCACCCGTTTCGCGCGAACTTTCAAGTGTCTGTCTTATCGATTCTTCGTTTTCCTTATATGTCATAAGCTCGGCCTTGACGCCGGAGTATTTTTTTTCAAGTTCTTTATATGCCCGATAAAGTTCTTTATATTTATCGAGCAGAAATTCTATGTGTTCATCAACCTCGGCGGTATTATAACCCTTCATGACCTTCTTGAACACTTTGCCTTCAAGCTCATAGGGCAAAAACATACCAGTGGATCATTCCTTTCATTAAGTCTTAAAACACGCTTTAACCGTAAACAAATACGGAAATTCTGAATCTGTCCTTGCGTGTAAGATTTATCTCTCCTATTTTGAATTTTCCGTGTCTGCGAATCGATATCGTATCTCCTGCCTTCAAAATGTCGGCCGGCTCGATTTCGGTTACATGGTTCAGGCTGACTTCTCCGTGTGAAATCGCTTCTTTCGCTTTTTCACGCGACATTTTACCGAGTTCCGCCGTTATACAGTCGACTCGCGGCGACGAAACAACTATGACGGTTTCGGTAAAACTTCTTCGGTAGGTTGATATTTTCTCGGCATCACCCGCTTTTACCGTAACTTTATCGGATCCGACTTTTTCAAGCGGATGTTCAAACGAGAGCAGAAAATCGGCCACCGACGGGCTGACAAAAACGGTTGCCGTATCACCCTCAATCAGTATGTCGCCTATTGCATCGCGTTCGATGCCGATTCCGATCAGCGAGCCGAGAAAAGATCTGTGTTCAAGGCGGACATATCCGCTTGTGATTATTGAAACAGGTGTAATATAATCGGCCTGCGAAATCGACTCTTCGGGTATATAATTCGGGTATATTACAAGTATTCCCCGTTCCGCATCGGCGTATCCTCCGAAAAAAGAGATCGACAGCTCGGAAAAACCGCAGAGGACGGATTTTGCATGTACAAACTCTTCGGGTGTCAAAAACCGTGTGGCGCATATTTCGCCCGACATCGCACGGCGTGCAAGTTCGCCGATTCTTTGTGAAAAGAAATCGGCGGACTTATCATTATTATTTTTGGTTTTCATTTACGGGTATCCGATTTTACTTCAGGTTCGGCAAAAAAAGACGAATAACATAGAGAAGCAGCCATGTCACGGTAAACGAAACATCAAAAGGCATATTCGCAACCGCATCAAACCGTTCGAGAAGCGCACGCACGGGTGCTATCAGCGGCTCGGTGGCATAATACAGAAACATATATATTTTATTGCCTTCATCCGGCTGTATCCACGAAAATACGGCTCTTATGAGCATTAAAATCTGCTCAACCGACAAAAAGACGGACACAACCGTAACCACAACATATATGACCGAATTCAACTACCGCACCACATTTCTTCTCTATACTATCCGAATTTTATCAAAACTCGTCGCCCGAATTTGTTTTGCCGTTTCTCGCATCGGTAAGCTGTTCGCCCGAAATCGATACGTTTTTGGGGGTGATAACAAATGTATTGTTGGCTACCGGCTTAATCTGACCGTCAATCGAGTATGCGACGCCGTTCAGAAAATCGACAATTCTTCTTGCCGTATCTTTTTCGGTTGCCTCAAGATTGAGTACGACGGTGCAACGATTGAGAAGGTGATCGGCAATCTGTCCGACTGCGGCATAGCTTTCCGGTCTTACAACCTTAAGTTCAAGCACCGATGATGACGGTGTGCTGTCGCCTCTTACCGCTCTTGTATAAGCATTATCGTTTTTTACCGAGTCGTTTCTTGCAAAATCGTTCTTTTCCATTGATAATTTTTCCTCCTTGACAGGCTGTTCTTCATGTTCGATATATGCAGCCTCGTTTTCTTCTTCGGTTGTCTGGGGTTCCTCGAATAACTTGCTGAAATAATCTTTAACGCTCATTATATTATCCTCCGTTTCAAGAAATGGTTGTTATATTTTAATTTTGCTTTTTGACTTTATAATCACGCGCGCCGAAAAGTGCCGATCCTATTCTCACCATATTCGCGCCGCATTCGACCGCACATTCGTAGCTGTCCGACATTCCCATTGACAATACGGGATGCCCGACATCAACAAGTCGATTTTTTTCGAGTGTTTCGAGAAGTTCTCCCGTCTTTTTGAAATGTATGCGGTATTCTTCATCGCCGTCATCTTTCGGGGGTACCGACATAAGTCCGACAAGTCTGACATTCGGCAGGCCGCTTATTTTTTCCGCAAGTCCCACGACTTCATCGGGTGCGGCCCCGCCCTTCGACAGTTCTCCGGCGACATTTACCTCAATCAGTATATCCATTATCCTGCCGTGTTTTTTTGCCTGTTTATCGATTTCCGCCGCAAGTCCGATACTGTCAACCGACTGAATCAGGCAGACTTTATCGATTATATATTTTACCTTATTGGTTTGCAGTCTGCCTATAAAATGAATATTAAGTCTGTCTTTTTGCAGGCTGTCATATTTGGCGACAAGCTCCTGAACACGGTTTTCACCTATATCGGTAAGTCCGAGATTTTCGGCGGCATAATTTATTACCGACGCGTCAACCGTTTTGGTTGCGCCGACAATTCTTATATCCGCACCGTTTGATACCGCTTCGATTCTGCTTCTAACGCTGTTGAAATTCTTTTTCAAAAACTCGGCGGTTTCAAAATCAACTGACAATTTTTCCGACATAAAGATCCTTTCCGCGTACGATTATGAGATCGTAAAAGCTGAGTGCGGTTTTGCCGTCGCTTGCTTCGAATCCGTCCTCCGAGAAAAACATTCCGGAGTCGCCGTATACCGATTTGATTTCACGGAATTCAACCACATTTCCGTGCAGAACATAAACGCCCGAAACGCCGTCTTCGATATGCACCGCCTCGGACGGCACATCATATCCGAGAATACTGTCGTATACTACGCTTACCTGCTGAATTCTCGAATAGTCGAATCCGTCTACCGTGCGTTCCGATTTGAAAACAAGCGCCGTTTTATCCGAGCCGTCGGATTTGATTATGCGACAGAGAGTCATTTCCGTTTCGGTCTGTCCGAACACAACCGTATATGTTTTTCCTTCGGAAAATCCGAATTTGGGATCACTGTCGACTATGCAAATCGAATACCAATCGAACGAATTTACAACCTTACCGACATCGTTTGAGTCGCCGCCGTCACGGTCAGTGACAAATTCGACCGCTTTTTCGCAGTCATCAAGCGTTATCGTATCGATATCATCGACCGAAATAATCTGTTCGCAACCGTCGGTATAACTGTAAAAATAGCCAGACTTCGGCGATTTCACCTTTCCGGTTATTATGATGTTTTTTTCAAGCTCATCTATTTCTTTTTCAAGTGCCGCGATTTTATCATTATAGTTTTTTATCTCACCGCGAACAATTTTAGATGCCGCAAGCAAAACCGACAGTTCGTCGGTTTTCGAACTCAGTTCGGAAAGACTGCCGTCTGCCGCATTTTCGACTATCGATGAACGCAGTTCGGCAATCGCCGTCTCAATCGATGTAACCGAATAGCCGTGTGCCGCCGACTGTGCTTTTTCAAGGCAGCTTATCTCATCGTTCAATTCGTCGATTTCGGCTTGTGCCTTTTTTACCTCGTCGCTTCCCGCAGACATCCGGGCCACCGTCTGTCCGCTGCTTACCTTTTCGCCGTCGGATGCGAGATAACTGTAAAAACTGCCGTCCTCTCCGCCGATTACCGTTTCTTCTCTGAAGATAATTCCGACTCCGTCGGCGGTAAGGGTGAGTTCGCGTTTCACGGCATCAACCGTTTCGACACTCTCGTATGCCGAATCGTAAAACTGATAGCAAAGCTCACACACAATCGCAACCGCGAAAATTCCGAGCAGCAAATAGATTGCAACACGTGACAAATAACGTTTATCCATCTATTGTCACTGCACCGTCCTTTCGATACCGCTATGCGGTTGTCGGTCTGCAATCCTGCATTTTCACAATCTGATTTTTCTTATTTTAATCAGTTTATTATAGCACATTTTTATCTTTATTTATTACAGGGGAGGTTTTTTAACAATAATTTTACAAAATTATCGGCCGAATCGGGATCGCAAATATCTATCCTGTATGCCGATTTATATCTCTTAAACCATGTTATCTGTCTTTTTATATAATTGCGGCTTGCGCGTTTGATATTTTCAATCGCCTCATCGAGAGTACACCCGCCGTCAAGATATATTTCGAGTTCTTTATAGCCGATTGCCTGTCCCGCGGTGGATGCGGGATTAAGAGAGAGACTTCTGACCTCTTCAAGCAGTCCGTCCGACATCATCTTATCGACACGGCTGTCCGCTCTTTTATAAAGGAATTCCCTATCCGACGCGTCAAGAACCGCGATTCGTGCATCATAGCCGCTTGAATTGATTTTGGATTTTCTGTCCCACTCGCTTTTGGAAATTCCCGAAACGCGGTATATTTCAAGAGCGCGAATAACTCTTTTTCTGTTATTTTTATGAATTGCCGCCGCCGATTCGGGATCGACTTCGAGCAGTTCCGAATAGTTTTCGTCATTGCTTCTCGCGTCGAGTTCGGCTCTTATTTCGGCATCGCCGCCCGGCGATTCCATTGTTCTGTCATAAACCGCGCTTTCCAAATAAAGGCCGGTACCGCCACAGAGTATCGGTATTTTCCCGCGCGAAATTATATCATCAATCGCCGCACGGGCAAGAACGGTATAATCGGCGCACGAAAAAGGTGCATCGGGATCTGCGACATCGATCAGATAATGAGGTATGCCCATCATCTCCTCGGGAGTTATTTTCGCCGTTCCGATATTCATTCCCCGATAAACCTGCATCGAATCGCATGAGACGATTTCACCGCCGATTTCGGATGCAATACGCACCGAAAGCGAGCTTTTACCCGATGCTGTCGGGCCGACAACGGCAATAACGCTGCGGCTGTTCAGCCCATCAAAAAAATGCTCATCGTGTTGTTCCATCGGTCTCATCTCCTTTTTTTCGATTATATCATAACGTCAAAATGATTTCAAGCGAAATCACCGCTCTATTGACTTTTTTTTATTTTCTGATAAAATGATAATGTTTAAGAAAAATTGCGAGGCAGGTGGATTTCGGTTTATGGCGATCGGTACCGATAAAGAAACGCTTTTTATATGTCCGATATGCGGGGCAAAACTTTACGCAAAAGGCAAATCGCTTACATGCGAAAAGATGCACTGCTTTGATATTGCCAAATCGGGATATGTCAATCTGATGCCGACATCGCACGGCTCACACTCGGCGGTATCCGGAAAATCGGGGCACGGCGACAACAAAAAAATGATTGCCGCACGCAGACTCTTTCTTGACGGCGGATATTACGAAAATTTACGCGAGTCCGTCTGCGAGATTCTGCTAAGCTGTCTTCCGCAGCATCCCGCCATACTCGACGCAGGCTGCGGTGAAGGTTATTACACCGAGAAAATGTACGAAAAAATTCCGAATTCCGAAATCTACGGAATAGACATATCCAAGGATGCGTTGTCAATCTTGAAAGGCCGCCCGGCAATCGCCGCTCATCTTGACATTCCGAGAGCCGCAGTCGCGAGCGTTTATCACCTTCCGTTTGCCGACAGTTCATTCGACGGCATAACAAGCATATTTTCGCCGTATGCACATGACGAATTCATACGCACGCTGAAAGGCGGCGGATACATGATCAGAGTCATTCCGTCAAGGCGGCATCTTTTTGAGTTAAAGGCGGCCATATACGACACGCCGTACGAAAATGAAATTCAGCCGTATCAAATCGACCGATTTGAATTTATCGGGAAGAAAGAGCTGTCCTACCGCATTACGCTGCCGTCGCACGAGCTCATCGATGCGCTCTTTCAGATGACACCTTATTATTACCGCACAAGCGACAGCGACAGAGAACGCATTTCGGCTCTTGAAAGTCTCGAAACCGAAGCGGGATTTGAAATACTTATCTACCGTAAAATCGATTAAATTCGGCAAACAAACATACGAGAAACTCCGTAATACAGCCGTTCGGCCTGCATTACGGAGTTTGACATTTTATTGAAAATTTTTTTCGAGTGTGCCGAAAAGAGTCCACGGGCAGACATTATCGACAGGAGATTCGAAAGTCATAGTTCTGCCGCTTGACGGATGTTTGAATGTAATCGAGCGGCAGAAAAGTCCGATATTGCCGTTTCCCTTTCCGCCGTATCTTCTGTCGGCAAAAAGCGGCAGACGTCGCGAGGCAAACTGGGCTCTTATCTGATGTGTTCTTCCGGTTTTCAGCATCACTTTTACGAGTGTCAGCTTAGATCCGTCTTTTTCGGCAGTGTCAACAACCGAATATTCAAGCGTGGCTTCACGAACGCCTTTTCTCATACGATGTTCGACATAACTCTTCGAGCTTCGCTTATCGTAAAAAAGCAGATCGGTAAGTTCGGCGTGAGTCTCATCGGGACATCCGCACAAAACCGCAAGATATTCCTTTTTTATTTTTCCGTTCGAAAAATCGGCCGAAAGAGCCGCCGCCGCGGCTTTTGTTTTGGCGAATACCATAACTCCCGCCGTCGGGCCGTCAAGTCTATGTACCGAGAAAAGCTCCGCTTTTTCGGGCAGCAAGTCGGCAAGTATATCGGGAAAGCCGTCATTTTTTTCGGTATGTTCGGACAGAATACCCGACGGTTTTACTGCAACCGTCAGCTCTTTATCGTCATACAATATATCTATTTTCTTCCTGTTTTCAGTCATACAGATACCGTCCGCATTATCGTTACGGTTCATTATATACCTCTTTTTACTGTTTGTCAATTACTCTATTTTTTTGAATTGACGGTCAAATGCACTTGACATATCGACTGTTTAATTGTATTATATACACAAAAGCGAAAGAATCCGAAAGACAGGTGACAAGTCAATGAAAGAGGTTATTTCCGCAAAAATGATGCGGCAGTCGGATGCCGCTCTGATTTCATCGGGGACGAGTTCGGAGGAACTTGTTTCACGCGCGGCAAAATCGGTATTCGATGCCTTTGATTTTTCATCCTATCGAAAGATTGTCATAATATGCGGAAAAGGAAACAACGGAGCCGACGGTCTCGCGCTTGCGCTTCTTCTCAAATCGGCAGACCTAATTTGTGATGTCACAACATCGGGCTGTTTTGTCACAGGCGAAAATTCGCTTTATCTTGAAAAATGCCGCAACGCGGAGATTGTCTGCACAGATTTTGACGACGGCGTATCATTTGACGGATACGATTTGATCGTAGACTGTCTTTTCGGCACGGGTTTTCACGGTGAGGCATCGGGAGTCGGTCTTGATATAATCAGAGCGGTAAACACTGCGAAAAAAAAGGGTGCGAAAGTTCTTTCGGTCGATATTCCGAGCGGAATTTCGGGTGACAACGGTCTCGGCGGTGAACATATTATCTCCGATTTTACCTTTTCAATAGGGACTCTGAAAAGCGGACTGTTTCTCGGCTGCGGCAAAGATGCAATCGGAAAAATAAAAAATCTCGACATCGGCATTCCGATTATCGGAAAGCCCTCATATCTCTGCGGCAGTGAAGATTTTACCGATGTTATTTTCGAGCGAAAGAATCTTTGCAACAAGGGCGATTTCGGATATATTACCCTTCTCGGAGGATCAATCGATTATACCGGCGCGGTAAAACTCGCCGAAAATGCCGCCGCTGCCATGCGTTCGGGCTGCGGGGTATGCAGAGCGGCAATTCCGCGTTCCGCCGTTTCACTTACAGCGCCATGTCTGCTTGAGGCAACGATAACAACAATCGACGATGTACGCGGCAGTATGCTATCTGACAGGGACGGAATAGACCGCGCACTTACAAAGGCTGCGGCGGTCGGCATCGGCATGGGCTGGGGCAGAGGCGAGCACAACGGCGAAATTCTCGAATACATTCTCGAAAATTACAAAATTCCGATTCTTATCGATGCCGACGGGCTTAACGCTCTATGTTCTGTCGGTACCGATATTCTGAAAAAAAACGCGGGAAACACGGTTTTGACTCCGCATCTTAAAGAATTCGAGCGTCTTTCGGGCGTACCCGTCAATGAAACTCTTACCGATCCGATAGGGTACGCGAAAAAATTTGCGGGCGAATACAATGTCACCCTGCTGTTAAAAGGTCCCACGACGGTTATCACCGACGGCGAGACTGTCTATCTTGTCGACAGAGGTTGTGCGGGAATGGCGACCGCAGGATCGGGTGATGTTTTATCGGGAATAATAACATCGCTGCTCGGATATTCTCATGCTTCTCTGCCGCTGACCGCCGCATGCGGTGCGTGGATTGCCGGACGTGCGGGAGAAATCGCCGAACATCGAAAAAATCCGGTAAGCATGATTGCGTCGGACACGATTTCCGCCATATCGGACGCGGTCGGTGAAATATACAGCCATCATTTTAATTAAAATATACAGACAAAATCAAAGGAGAAAAGAAAATGAGAAAATTCAAAAATCCTATTCTCGACAATGTATGCGATCCCGATGTCATTTATCATGACGGCTACTACTGGCTCTACGGAACGTCGATAAACAACGGATATGCGGTATATCGCTCCGCCGATCTCATCAACTGGGAAATGACAGGCGAGGTTCTTAAAGACGCGTGGGGATACAGCAGTGCTTACTGGGCTCCCGACATCAAAAAGAAAGACGGCAAATTTTATATGCTTGTTACTACCTGCGAGCATCTGGGACTTGCGATTTCCGATTCACCTATGGGACCGTTTATCCCTCAGAACGGATTTATGTTCGACAGATCAATTGACGGTCACATCTTCTTTGACGGAGATGATATGTATATTTATTATGTATCCTGGCGCGAGGGACATCAGTACGGCATATACGGATGCAAGATGATGCCCGACCGTATCACTCCCGATCTTTCCACCGAAAAGCTGCTTATCGTTAACGAATTTGAGTATGAGCGGCATTTTGCGGGAGTCTGCGAAGCGCCGTACATGCTGAAAAAAGACGGCATATACTACCTGACATATTCGGGTTGCCACTATGAGTCGCCTTTCTACTGCGTATGTTATGCCACATCCGATTCCCCGCTCGGCGATTTTGCCAAATACGAGGACAATCCGATACTCGTCGGCGACGGAGTTACAGTCAGCGGTGCGGGACATCACTGCATTACATTCTCACCCGACGGCTCACGCATGTTCATCATTTATCACACACACTACAAACCGGGAGTAATTCATCCGCGCAGACTTTCAATCGGAAATATCCGTTTTGAAGAGAAGAACGGCAAAACGGTTCTCGCTTGCGACAAGCCCGACCTTGAAGAGCACGACTATCCTCTTGACTGAAAACAAATACGGCGGCGATCGAAAGATCGCCGCCTTTTTTTACGGTTCTATATCGTATTTTTCGACATAAGGAAGATTGTTTTTATCAAAACCGACAATACATTTTGTTATGTACCATGTTTTACCCATATCCGACGATCCCTGATAGAAAAGATACACCTTCCCGTCATCATCGCGGAAAACATACGGATGTCCCGATTCGCTTGAATTCCAACTTCCCTCTTTACCGCATTTCACGAACGGCTCATTATAAACTCTTTTGAAGAAGATCCCATCGTCCGATGCGGCAACTCCGATCTGCTGAGGTTTACAGTTATATGCTCCGCCGTAAAACATAAACAGTCGACCGTCATTTACAATGGTTGCGGGTGCCTCGATGCAATCTCCCTCCCATACGAGTTCGGGAATCAGCAGCGACTGATTCGATATCTGAGTCCAGCTTCCCGCCGAAAAGTCCGAATCGATTGAAGCGGTCGCTCCGCCGATTTTCTGAATTCGCATGGCGTGATCTCTTGTCGCAAAGTACATATAAATCCTGCCGTTGAACAGGCAGAGATCGGCATCTATCGCTCTGCCGCAGCACCAATCGGGTGTCGGGCGGAAAACGGGGTTGGTTTCATCTTTTTCAAAATCGATTCCGTTATCCGACCATGCGTGACATATTGCGTTTGTTCTGAAATCACCGTATGTCTGATAAAAAAGGTGAAGTCTGTTCCCGATTACAATGGCGGCGGGGGCGCCTATCCCCACCTTTTCACACTCTTCGGTTATGGGAAGTTCACCGAGGTCTGTCCAATTTTCAAGATCATCCGACGAAGCAATGCCGACCCCGATTTTATTCTGATCTTTATATCTGACGGTATAATAAAGATAATATTTACCATTGAAATGAATCACTGCGGGATCTTTGGCGTGCCTGTCAAGTCTTTCGTTTGTAAAATACATTATTTGATTTTTCTCCTTTTGATAAATACACCGATAATCACGGAGGATGATACAATCAGCGCGGCGGCAAGCAGACATACTGTGACTGTCGGCCTGCCGATTTGGTATTTTTCCCACCGCTTTCATTACCCGCCTGCGTGGTTGTCAACGGTGTTGTTGACGGCTTTGCGGTTTGCACTGCGGAGGTTTCGGTCGGGACTGCCGCCGATGTAATCGGAATCGATGTTACGAAAGGCTCGGATGTCGGCAATTCGGTAGCAGAAGGAGCCAAGCTCGTCGCAGGATTTTCGGTTGTCAAAGTCTCGGTTATCGGGACCGTGGTTGTTACGGGAACGGTTGTCTCTGTTATTATCGATGATTCGGTTTGCGGCAAGGAAGTCGTTTGCGGTGGCTCGGTTTTGGCTTTTTCCGATGTTATGCACGTCGTTGTAACAGGAACATATTTTGCCGCAATGCTTTTTCCGTTCCACACGGGTGTTCCGTAAAACATATCGACAAAGTCGGTGCCAACCGTCGAATATGCAAGTCCGAAGCGGCTGTTATCGTATTTTCCGCCCGGCTGAACGGCTTTCCATGACAGACTGTAAAATGACTGCTGCGAGGCATGAAAAGCATACGATTCGGTTGCCACACGATATGCGGTTTTACCGCCGTAAACAGCTCATCGGCGGATATCGGGGTAATCGCAAGATACCCTATGATCGTCACAAGCGTCAATACAAATAATATCGCTCTGCAAATTCGATTTTTCATAATCAGTCCGAGTTATCCTCCGATTTGCATTTTACCGCAAGCTCATCCGAACATGCTATCATTCGGTCACCGCACCATGCGCTCATTTTAAGATAGCAGGTTGTGCCGGTAAATGTAAATGCCGTTTTATCGTGGGTAAAGCAAGACGAGCCCTTATACGGATTGAACATTATATCGGTAACCGCATTAGGGTAAAAGCCGGGAACCGTTCCGTAATCTATACGGTAGAACTGTGCATCCATACGCTTCGGATAGCGTACCTGAATCGTTTCGAATGCGGTTTCTGCCGAGATTTCGAACGGGCCGTATTTCGGCTCATCTATCCGATCTATTTCGTCAATTTCATTTTGAGTAAGCGGTCTTACCGTAAGATTGGACGCCGCAAACGGTTCGAGATATGCGCGGAATCCCACGCTGCCGCGTGAGTGGCGGTTATCGTATATTTTGAAAACCGCAACATTATCGACATAGCAGATAATTTTGTTACCGCAAGCGTGCACAGACAGGTTATACGCCTTATCCGCCTTGATATCAAGTTCGCAGGAGTACATGGGATGCCATCCCTTATCCGCAGATCCGACAAGAGCGCAGCCGTTCCCTATTCCGAAATAATAGCCGCGATAATTATCCGGGCCGCTGTCCGCTTCATTTACACGGAATATTATACCCGCATTACCGCTCAGCTGTCGTATGCAGAGAGTCGCTTCGGCCGCAAAATCGGTCCAACCGCACTCGGTATGCAGAAGCGCCTTAATATTCGGAGAGGCCGATGCGCCGATAAATCCTTTATCGCAGTAAATCAGGTGGCTGTCTCCGTAAATATCAAAATCGGACAGTTCGATTATTTTATTATATTCTTTTTCGTCTGTCTTTTCATCTGTTCCTTTTTCTTCGAGCGTTTTCACCGAGTAAATTTCGCTGTATTTTCGCACGCCCGAAATAAGCGTAGACAGTCTGAAAAAGTATTCCGTATTCGGTACAAGCCCGGTTACATGCGCGATATTCGTTCGGAATCCGCGTATATGATTGGTAAGAGACTTCTTATCGGTTCCGTAGTCGATTTCATAAGCGAAATTACTTCTGTCGGTATTTACGGTTGCCGTAAATGAATTTTCTTTGGCAGAAATCGAAAGCAATTTGATTTCATTCATGGGGTTAACGGGTACAATCTCAATCGATCTTATATCATCGCCTGAAATCGAAATTTCATTGTACATTCCGACTCTGCAGAATTCGGAGAGCGATTTCAGTCCGCAGACCCTGCCGCCGTTCGACAGAGTCTCGCTTCTGTTGATCAGCACATGTCTGTCGGCATCGCGAGAAGAATTTATTATAAGGTCCCAATCGTCTGCGGGCGGCAGAATCACATTCGAAAAGTTCGTATAGTCATTTCCGTCATTTCTGCATATTTTCGGATTATCGTAAACATAATTTACACTATCGTCGATACGCGGAAAATGAGTAACTTTTAATCTTGCTGCGCCGTAAGGAACAAGTTCTATATCACATTCCGCACCCGTCTGACGCGGCACACCGCCTATCGGCTGATTGCCCGCATGATTGCCGTCAAGTTTCCATTCGGATATCATCTGACCTTTGGCATGCAGCACTACGGGTGCGCTTTCCGATTCAAACGGCTGTCTCCTTATCGGTCTGTTTTCAATTCTGATGAGAGATTTATCGGGAATAAGCCCATAATTCCAACGGGTTTTGGGGAAAACTTCCCTTTTCAGCGATTTTCCGAAATTCGCAACTTTAAGCTCGCGGGTGCCATTATCATCATATTCACGCCACTGCTCCCCGATTTTAAGCGAGTAAACGAGCGGACCGCGCTCAACCGCAACAGACCGGTTATACCAATCCGAGAATTCTATTTCCATCGGAAGCGTAAGACAGACAACATCGTTATCTGAAAACTTACGGCTTACGGTGCAGAATCCGTCTGTGGGAATTATATCGCTCTTTTCTCCGTTAACCGAAATCGAGGCGTTTTTACACCATGACGGTATCGGAAGTTTCAGTGAAAAGAGAGTTTCGGGGCCGTGATAGGTAAAGTTTATGCTATCGCCGAAAGGATAATCGGTTTTTTCCTCTATGCTGATTTTTTCACCGTTCAGCAGAGTATAATTTACGGTCGAGGGGCCGTATGCCGCAACGGCCAAATCGCCGTGCGAGTCTGCCATCCACATTGATCCGATGAATTTAGCCCAGCCCATATGGTTATTTGCGAAGCAGCAGTCAAATCCGCACGGTGCGGCAAACGAAGAGCTGTCGCCGTGATCGCAGTCAAATTCGTGCCATCCGTTTGTTGCAAGAATTTGGTTTTGAAGAATGAAATAGACGTGGCCGCGATAATCGGGAGCATAGGCGGCCGGCAGTGCATTATATGCGAGTTTTTCAAGTCTGTCGCACAGCCAATGGTCGCCGAGTATGCGAAGTGCTATTTCGGTGGAAAGCATACCTTCGACTATTCCGCAGAGTTCGCTGCCGCGATATGACATATTATCGCGCGCCGCCTCGTCCGAATTCGGAAGTTCATCAATTCTGCCGTGATCTATTGAAATGTTTTTTATACCGTTTCCGAGTGCGTTGCGGTCTTCATCCGCACCCGTTTTACGATACCAGAGCGAAGGTGTTTTCATAGCCTGGCTCGTGTTAACGACATGATATCTGACAGTGGAATTGTTCATTACCTGCGTCCAATCTTCGGTCTGCGAATGAAGAATTTCGGCAAGAGTAAGCAGCCATTCGGAAGCTTCGGGATTCTTCTCATCATAAACACGGTCATAATACCAGAATACGCTGTCGATATTATCTCCGCCGCGTGCCTGAGCCCATGATGTTAATGGACGGTTCGGGAGAGTTTTCAGCTGAAATCTGAAATATTTATCCATAAAAGGCATAATGCGGCTGTCCGGATTTCCGCGGTACTCTGTCGCCTCGTAATAATCGCGAAGCATCATGAGAACAGGCATACGCGGCCACCAATCATCATTCGATTGCGGGCCGAACATTCCGTCCTCTGTCTGTGAGTCAAGTATACGGCTGACAATGGTTTCCGAACGGGAAATAAGACTTTGATCGCCGGTCACATAGGCAATCGGTATGAGACCGCGAAAATAGTAGGGTCCGTCTTCCCAGCTTTCCCCATCTCCGCCGAGCCATCCGCTGTCATCTCCGTATCCGGGATATTTCTCCATATCTTCAAATATTCCGTGCCTTTGCAGTGAAAGCTGATCGGAAAGCCATCCGGTCGGCTGTATACTGCCGAGAGGAAGGCTCGCGAAAGACATTCTTTTCAGTTTTCCGCTGCCGAAGTTCGTAGATTTACCGCACATAATCTGCTCTCCTACTTTATTTTAATTTATTATATTTCTTCGACTTTTATAAGACTCGTTCCGTTTTTATCGTTTGCGGCGCCGCCTGTGATCACAATTCTCTGACCGTGCTGAAGTCCGAGGATTTCCTTTGCTTTACTCTTGGCAAAATAGAAGAGCACATCGGTTGAGGCAAACACTTCTGCCATAACGGGTATTACGCCCCAGGAAAGCGACAGCTTACGAAAGGCGGTTTGACTTGTGGTCATAGCAATTATAGGAGCCTGAGGGCGGAATCTCGACACCATTCTCGCGGTTCTGCCGGTTAATGTACAGACGACTATTGCAGATGCTTTTACCCCTTTTGCAAGGTCACATGCGGAATGTGAAAGCGATTCGCCGACTGAGCTGATCTTGAATTCGTCATCTCTGATATTTCCGATATAGCATACATGCTGCTCTGCTTCAAGCGCAATCCTGCTCATTGCGGCAATAACTCCGACCGGATACTTGCCTGCGGCAGTCTCTCCCGAAAGCATAATGGCAGATGAGCCGTCATATACGGCATTCGCAACATCCGAAATTTCAGCACGCGTAGGTCTCGGATTGTTAATCATCGATTCGAGCATTTCGGTTGCGGTTATTACACGGACTCCGTTTATACGACATTCGGAAATAATATGTTTTTGTATCGCGGGAAGCTCCTCAAAAGGAATTTCGACTCCCATATCGCCGCGGCCTATCATTACACCGTTGCAATTTGCCATAATTTCCCGAAGATTATTGACACCGGCTCGATTTTCGATTTTAGCTATAAGGTCGATATCGGGATCGCCGTGCTCACGAAGAAAATCACGGACATCAATGAGATCCTGCGCCTTTGAAACAAACGAGCAGGCAATGAAGTCAACACCGTTTTCGATGCCGAAGAGTATATCCTTCTTATCCTGTTCGGAAAGATATTCAAGTTTAAGCTCTTTATCGGGAAAGAACATACTCTTATGATCGGAAAGCTTTCCGCTGTTAAGACATCTTGTATGAACGGTATTTCCTTCAACCGACAAAACTTCGAATGTCATAAGTCCGTTATTCAGCAGAATTTTATCACCCGGAAACATCTGACTTGCAATATTTTTATATGAAACCGAAACACGAGTGTTATCACCGACCACGTCATCGGCTGTAAAATCAAACAAATCACCCTCCGAAAGTGTGACCGGACCGTTTTCAAATGAACCGATACGGAATTCGGGTCCCTTCGTATCAAGCATTATGGGAAGGGGAACATTCATATCATCACGAATTTTTTTAAGCAATCTGATTTTGGCAAGGTGTTCCTCGTGAGTACCATGTGAAAAGTTAAGTCTTGCGACATTCATTCCCGCGTCAACCATTTGACGAAGCACAACTTCAGTACTGCTTGCGGGTCCGAGTGTACATATAATTTTGGTTTTTCTCATATAAATCTCCTTATTTTTGGGGTATACATATCAAAATAGAATTTTACACAACTCCGATTATAATATTAGCACATTTATTGAAAAAAGTCAACAAAAAAAGACGTCAACGAATGACGTCTTAAAAGAGGTGTTCGCGATGAGCTATCTTCCCGGGCAGTCGCCCACCGAGTATTGTTGCCGCTGCAGAGCTTAACTTCCGTGTTCGGAATGGGAACGGGTGGACCCTCTGTGCTAA